>NZ_JBIVGS010000006.1:0-336473 GCF_044748785.1 Pseudomonas sp. NPDC089743 | reverse complement strand
CATCATGCAGGGCTGGCTCCAGAAGGAAATCGGGAGCACAGCATCGGGCATCAGGTAAGCGCTTTGAATGTGGGGTTCATGGAGCACTTACAAAGAAATCGGGAGCACAGCATCGGTAATCAGCTGAGCGCTTTGAATGTGGGGTTTATGGAACGCTTACCTTACGCCTGCGTTAGTGACACACCCCAATACAGGATCTTCACGCGGTTGCGCGGCTTGTTGAGGAAGACGAAAAGCACTGGGTCGAACACCGCCACCTTGATATCGAGTTTCGACCAGCGCGGCCAGGCCATCGATGGATTTTCGAAAGTCGACGGGCTTGGGGTAGAGGTACACTATTTCGACTATGGCGTCGGGTCGCATCATGGTCGGCGAGCCCCAGAAAGAAATAGGGAGCACAGCATCGGGGATCAGGTAAGCGCTTTGAATGTGGGGTTCATGGAGCGCTTACGGAAAAGATTGCCCGTCGCGATGCTGCCCGTGCGAGAGCTTGGGCCGTAGGCAATGGAGCCGCAGTGGAGGCTAAGAAGGTGAATGCTGACAATCGAGCTGATGCTGTCGCTCACCACATCAAGGCGTGCCTGTACGATGGCTGCACTTCGCTTGCTGCCATCGCTCAGTGCCTCAACTCAAAGGGTGTTACCACGGCTCGGGGCAGTGCATTTCAACCTATGACCGTATCCCGCCTAATGGCCCGTCTTGAGCTGTCATTCGCCACTAGCAGTTCACAGCGCTTGGGTTTTCGTACGGGGCGATCGTCGTCGCTCCGTGTCGTGCTGCCCTGTCCCATCAGATATTCTGAAATCGTGCTGTACAGCTCGCTATGGGCCAGCCAGAAGCGTTAACCACAGCCCCGCATCGAGGCTACCAATAGAAGATCAGGCAAGCGCGAGATTGCGTGCGTGCTCTACGCCCCACACTAAAACACGCTTCATAGACTCGGCCATAAAAATCAGCTCTTACAGTTCACGCTTCTGACACACCTACCTGCGGAATTGCTCATTTCCAAAAGCTGTGGTCAGTCGCCGGGAAACCCCCTCAATTACTGATCGACAGCACTCTAAAAACACTTGATAGTCTGCATCTTCAATACCTTGCTTCCGCTTTCCATGAGCAATATCGTTACGTACATTTAGAAGTCTATTGAGCGGTGCATACACTTCGCGAAGATCAGTATACGCAAGCCCAACTTGAAAAAGCATTTTTTCAATAACCTCTCGCCCAACGTTGTTTTCTGTATTGATGTAGTCCTCACCAATAAAAACCGGGTGTTCGTAAAAATTCTCAATACTTGAAACAAAATCCATTTCACGAGCAAAGCTATGCAGATGCTTGTCTTCCGGCAAGCTATTTATAAAGAATGCACTTTTTTTATTGACATCCTTAAGAGCTTTAAATTCTTTAGAAAAAGCAGCAGCGGCGATAGCAGAACTGACATCCTTGCATTTCAAGAACTGGTTATTTATTTGATCAACGTAAAGCGAGAAGGCAAACTTTACAAATCCCTCCACATGAGCATAGAGCAAACAAACGATAGAGCGACGCACTCTTTGTCGGTCCGTCAAGCCCATCGTCTCTTGAACGTTATGGAGAAACCTTATTTCTGACTCACGCCAGTCTCGCTCCATCTCGATTTGTTCTTGAAATATTGCCAGAGTCATAATTTCAACTCAGCCAATTTTTTTTCAACTATGCCAATTCTGCTCGCCAGTTGACCAGGTGAGTTTTTTCCGCCACCTGTGGTTTGAGCAATAAATTCGTCATCGCACTTAATCTCCATCAACTTAGCATTGATGGCCGCTAGCTGAAGAGCATTACCCAAATCGATTTTCGGGAGATAGGGCTGCAAGCCGGTACAGATGGCCTCAAAATGGTAAACTGCAAAGTTAGATTGAATTCCGGTCTTGCCCGACCGCCCGAAGCTTTTCTCACCCAGAGTCTGTTGTAGCAGGGAAAATACCGTGTCGAACCCGGCTTCTTCCGCAGCATAATCGAAATCGACATCCGACTCTGGATCAGATACCTTCTCCATGTACTCCGTTAGAAAATCAGAAACATCATGGACAAATTTGCTCTTATAATTTTTTAGGGCAAAGTACCTCAAAACCAATTCCTGATCGAAAGCACCAAGCTTTTGCTGCTCAGAAATCCTCTTGGTGCAGACTACAAAATCATTCTTCTTGCTCAACTTTATAATAAAATCAATGAAGGTCGAGTCAAGCATTCGAATAGTACAATTACGCAACTGCTGGCTTGTTAATGCTTCACCACCAGTATTTAAACGCTTGAACATATGATAGCGAAATTTGTTGTCGCTACCCTTACGAACCACCTCGACGCGCACAAACGCTCGCTTTAGGCGTATCTTCAACGCTGTTGGCAACGCTTCATACGTGAGACCGTTCAGGTCCTCAACAATATCACACTCTTGGAGCTTAAGATTGTCACCCTTGCGAATCGGCTCAAGAAGGTGGGGAGCATCAAGCTTCCCCCGAAGATGAAGATAGGAAGAGAAACGCTGAAGCCCATCAATTAACTGATACTTACCATTGTCGTCTTCGACAACATAGATCGGTGGAACGGGCATTTCGAGCAGCAATGACTCAATGAAGCGGGACTGTGCACCCTGGCTCCACCGGAACAACCGCTGGTAGTCTGGGTTAATATCTAGTTCGCCGTCCGCATGCATATCTAACAACTCATTGAAGGACAGGTCAAGGCTTTGGGTATGAACCTTTTCGACCTTGGACTCCAACGCGAGTATCAAATCATCCTGAGCCATTCTGTTTCCTCACTTAGCCAATACCAGTACACTTTCATAAGCGGTACTCTGCTTTCTGTAGCTCTTACTTCGACCGTTTATATTGACCATATTTTGCTTACTTTCAAAGTCATGCCGCTGCTGCAATTCCAATCCATATAATTGCCCCAACTCGATAATGATCCCAGGCAAGTCGCAGTGCAGGTCTTTGTAAAATGAGTCCTGAACAACACAAACAAACGAAGCTCCACGCTTCATCACCCTACTCACTTCGAGCAAAGACTTGGCAAGCGCTGTAAAGTACTGTACAAAATTCTTATAGTAATATGTGGCAGATGCTTTCGAAGAATGGGATTTCACGGCATCCAAAAACTTAGCACACACACAACCGAACTGCTCATGACATAGACTATCGGCCATTTTCGGAACCGTAGTGGTTCCCATCAAAGCCCGCCTGATTTTATCGGACTCATCAATGATCAATCCGGACACAATTGCCAACTCCGGCATAGTAGCTACGCCATAGTCAATTCTCGTGCAGTACGGGGGCGAAGTGAGCACTAAGTCAACGCTCATATCCGGCAAAGGCAGTTGCTCAGACGACGCAATGAGAAGCGAAGCACGCCTCTCATCCCAGTCATGCTCATTGAGGTGCAGCCCATTTATCATTTCATTTACGATAGTCAAAAAGCGCGATTTGAATTTCTTCCAATTCACATCAACCTTATCGCATTCACTCTTGGGTTTCTTTATCCAAGTCGGATTAGACGGAATAAAGTCCTTCAGATATCCACGCACGCAATTGAATAGAGCTGTATAGAGAACACAATCACTTGCAGATAGCGAATTGACTTTATCTGCAACACTTTTATGCACCGCACCATCAAGAATTAGGCGCTCGACTTTTCGTATAGCACGCACACCAGCATGTAAAAACCACTGCCTGAGAGGATCGGCCTCACTTACGCCGCCTATACGGACAGTCGAAATCTTAGCAAGCTTCTGTTCAATCTTCTGAACGTCGCTACTCGTGGACTGCTTTGCTCTGGCTATGACTTTCATCACAGGATTTAAGTCAACACCGATAGAATCATAACCCGCTATTGACGCCATCAGTGAAGTCGTGCCAGCACCATTCCATGGATCCAGGATCACGGATGAGTCAGTGAGCCCAGCCCCCTGGATGACATTCATAGCGAACGAATGAGAGTACCCCGCATAATAGTTATACCAATGCGGCTTGTCCTGAATCTCTTCGTTAACTCTTTTTGGATTGATTACTAACAAATTCTATTCAACTCGGATTCAACCTTCTCCGTTACGCATCAGTAATCTCGAAACTCCTGCATGACTTTCGATGCTACAAATCCATCCCGGCAACCTGTCTTTACTGGACACAACTATACGCTGCTGGACCGGAAATCCAATGCTCTGGTACTTTTTTTTCGATGATCACAAAGGAGAATCTTGTGCGCCTATGCCATAAAGCGGCAGAACAGTACACAACAGAGGGTAGTAGCCCAAACGGAAAGGATCTAAAATGGCAAGCACAGTGCACCACCTAGGTGTACCTAAACGTTGTCACACTTTGAGATTTTTGAGCGAGAAATCCCTGAGAATTCAAGGACTTGCGTAATGGAGGCGGCCCCACCAGCCACACCCCGGCACTCGATGTTCCCGCTATGGCTGCTCCCTTCCGGGCCTGACCAGGTTAACGGGTAATCAATGCGGGGGGACCGATGGGGCCACCACTACGCGGCTCGCCAAGTAGCGAGCCGCGCCATTGTACCGGTCTGGGGCGAAGTTACAACCTTTAACCGGAGAAAAAGTCATCATTTCTCAATGACTTGTCCAGATCAAGGGGCCTGGCCTGGCCTCATCGCCGGCAAGCCGGCTTCCACAGGGGCTGCGCCGAGCCTGGGGGCGATGAGGCCTGGACGATCAGATGGCAATGCCCTGCTCGCCCAGAAACACGACGAACGCGTCCTCATCCAGTACCTTGACCCCGAGTTCACTGGCCTTGGCCAATTTGGAGCCCGCGCCTGGGCCAGCGACCACGCAGTGTGTCTTGCCCGACACCGAACCGGCCACCTTGGCACCCAGACTTTCCAGCTTCTCCTTGGCGATATCGCGGCTCATACGCTCCAGCGTGCCGGTCAGCACCCAGGTCTGGCCAGCCAGGGGCAAGCCCTCGGCGACCTTCTTCTGGCTGGTCCAGTGCATGCCGAACGCCAGCAACTGAGCTTCGATGTCTCTGGCCAGCTTTTGGTTGGCCTCCTCCTTGAAGAATTCGCGCACGGCTTCGGCCTGTTTCGCCGCCAGTGCCTGGCGCAGGTCGATGCCATCGGCGGCGATGATCTTTTCCAGGCTGTCCAGCTTGGCTACCAGCTTCTGCGCGCCGGTTGGCCCGACCGAAGGGATGTCGAGCTTGGCGATCATCCCGGCCAGGGTGGTGCTCGCAGCGAACTCTGCCGCCAACTCGCCTTCGTCCTGCAACTGCATACCGCAAGCGAGCAACTGCTCGATGACCTTGCAGTTGTGTTCGTCTTCAAAGAAGTTGTGGATCTCGTAGGCCACTTCCAGACCAATGTCCGGCAGGTACGTCAGCACCTGCGGCAACGCCTGCTGCACCCGCGCCAGGCTGCCCAGCGAGCGGGCCAGCACCTTGGCGGTCTCCTCGCCCACGTCCGGAATGCCCAGGGCATAGATGAAGCGCGCCAGGCTCGGGCGCTTGCTGGCCTCGATGGCATCCAGCAGCTTCTTGCTGGAGACTTCGGCGAAACCTTCCAGACCGACGATCTGCTCGAACTGCAGTTTGTAGAGGTCCGCCGGCGAACCGATCAGGCCTTCGTCCACCAACTGCTCGACGCTCTTCTCGCCCAGGCCGTCGATATCCATGGCGCGCCGCGAAACATAGTGAATGATCGCCTGCTTGAGCTGGGCGCCACAGGCCAGACGGCCGACACAACGGTACACCGCGCCTTCGCTGGTGGTTTCCTTGCCTTTGCTGCGCTTGACCAACTGGGTGCGCTCGACCTGGGAACCGCACACCGGGCACGCGCTTGGCACCTGCACCGGGCGGGCGTCTTCAGGACGGCGGTCAAGCACCACCTGCATGACTTGCGGGATCACGTCACCCGCACGGCGGATAATCACCGTATCGCCGATGCGCAGGCCCAGGCGGGCAATCTCATCCATGTTGTGCAAGGTGGCGTTGGACACGGTCACGCCAGCCACCTTGACCGGCCTGAGGCGTGCGACCGGCGTGACCGCCCCCGTACGCCCGACCTGGAATTCGACATCCAGTACCTCGGTGAGCTCTTCCATGGCCGGGAACTTGTGGGCGATGGCCCAACGCGGCTCGCGGGCGCGAAAACCCAGCTCGCGCTGGGAGGCCAGGCTGTTGACCTTGAACACCACCCCATCGATTTCGTACGGCAGGCTGTTGCGCCGTTCGCCGATGTCGCGGTAGTAAGCCAGGCACTCCTCGATACCGGCCGCATGCCTGAGCTCACGACTGATCGGCAGGCCCCATGCTTTGAGCTGTTCGAGGATACCAATATGGCTCTCGCCAATGCTTGCCGATACCTGACCAACGCCATAGCAGCAGAACTCCAGCGGGCGGCTGGCGGTGATTTTCGAGTCCAACTGGCGCAGGCTGCCGGCAGCGGCGTTGCGCGGGTTGGCAAAGGTCTTGCCACCGGCCTCAGCCTGGGCCGCGTTGAGGCGGTCGAAACCCGCCTTGCTCATGAACACTTCACCACGCACTTCGAGCACCGCCGGCCAGCCTTCGCCCTGCAGCTTGAGCGGGATGTTGCGCACGGTACGCACATTGGCGCTGATGTCTTCGCCGGTGGTGCCGTCCCCCCGGGTCGCACCCTGCACCAGCTGGCCATCGCGGTAGAGCAGGCTGACCGCCAGGCCGTCGAGCTTGGGCTCGCAGCTGTAATCGACCGCGCCCGGCTGGTCGAGACCCTCCACCACACGGCGGCCGAATTCACGCAGGTCGGCTTCCTCGAAGGCGTTGCCCAAGCTGAGCATCGGCACTTCGTGGCGCACCTGGCTGAACGCGGCCAGGGCGGTACCGCCGACGCGTTGAGTGGGCGAGTCGGGGGTGACCAGGTGCGGGTGTTCGGCTTCGAGCGCCTTGAGTTCGTTGAACAAGCGGTCGTATTCGGCGTCCGGTACGCTGGGCTCGTCGAGTACGTAGTAGCGGTAGTTGTGCTGGTCGAGCTCGGCGCGCAGCGCGTGGATTCGGGATTCGGCGTTCATTCTTCAGGTTCTCTTGCGAAGCACAAGAGCAGCCCTTGGCTCAACGCCAGTCAGGCAAGCGGTTTGGGGCCGCTCTGCGGCCCATCGCCGACAAGCCAGCTCCCACAGAGATGGCGCAGCGCCAGAGGCCTGCGCTGCGGCTGTGGGGCTGGCTTGGCGGCGATGGGCTGCAGAACAGCCCTGCTCGCACTCACTGATTGGCATCAGCCCTAGGCTGCTCTTGCGCTTGAAACGAAGCGAGCAAGACCAGGGCATGGTCCGCTCGCTCGATGACATCAGCGTTTCTGGGTCAGCGCGCGGCGCTCGAACTCGACGATGCGCTGGCGGTAATGCTCGATGGTCTGGGCGGTCAGCACGCTGCGCTGGTCATCCTTGAGCTCACCATTGAGCTCGTGGGCCAGCTTGCGCGCTGCGGCGACCATCACATCGAAGGCCTGCTTCGGATGGCGCGGGCCTGGCAGCCCGAGGAAGAAGCTGACCGCGCGCGTGCTGAAGTGATCGATGTCGTCCAAGTCAAAGATGCCGGGCTTGACAGCGTTGGCCATGGAGAACAGGACTTCGCCGTGACCGGCCATGCTTTCATGGCGATGGAAGATGTCCATCTCGCCGAAGCGCAAACCACTTTCAAGAATGTTCTGCAGCAGCGCCGGGCCCTTGAAGCCACCTTCATCACGCGAGATGACGCTGATCACCAGCACCTCTTCGACCGGTGGCAGCTCCTTGGCAGCACTGCCCGCGGCAGCAAAACCACCGTTGCGGTTGTTATCGGCAGCGAAATCATCGTCGGCATCGGCGAACAAGTCGGGCTCGCGCGGCTCGGCCACCAGGTCCAGGTCGCCCTGCGGCTGCACTTCAGCGGCACGCTTGCCACGCTTGCTGGCCTTGGCCGGTTTCTGCTCGCGCTCACGCTCACGCGCCGGCGCACTGAGCGACGGCAGGTCGCTTTCATCCAGCTCCGGCTCCTTCTGGGTATCGAGCACACGCGACGGGCCCAGCACCTCAGCGCTGCCTTCCTCGTCCGGGAGGTTGGAATAACTGCGATCCAGACGGAATTTCAACTTGCCTTTTCCGCCGCGCATGCGGCGCCAGCCGTCGAAAAGAATACCGGCGATGACAATGATGCCGATGAGGATCAGCCACTCGCGCAGACCGATTTCCATGTAATCCCGTGCCTCTATAAAAATATGCTTGAAAACAAAGGCTTCAAAGCCCTTTAACACGTGGCGCCAACTCTATGTTCTGACAGGCGTTTTACCCACGCATAAAACGAGTGACATTAAGCTAGCACGACCAAAGACAACTTTACACCGTCTGTCGCACATGGCGGGGGCATTTACCTGCACATTCCGCCTTCTCTTGGCTCATCAGGCGTCGACCATGGCCAGTGCCTCCTCCACATCCACTGCAACGAGACGTGAACACCCAGGCTCGTGCATGGTCACCCCCATCAATTGATCCGCCATCTCCATGGCAATCTTGTTGTGCGTGATGTAGATGAACTGCACGCTTTCACTCATCTCCTTGACCAACCGGGCATACCGGCCGACGTTGGCATCGTCCAGCGGCGCATCGACCTCGTCGAGCATGCAGAACGGTGCGGGGTTCAGCTTGAAAATGGCAAACACCAGCGCCAATGCGGTCAGTGCCTTCTCGCCGCCGGACAGCAGATGGATGGTGCTGTTCTTCTTGCCCGGCGGGCGCGCCATGATCGTCACCCCTGTATCGAGTAAATCTTCGCCCGTCAGTTCCAGATAAGCGCTGCCACCACCGAAAACTTTTGGGAAAAGTGCCTGTAATCCGGCATTTATCTGATCAAAGGTATCCTTGAAGCGGGTGCGGGTTTCCTTGTCGATCTTGCGGATGACGTTTTCCAGCGTCTCAAGCGCCTCGACCAGATCGGCGTCCTGGGCATCCAGGTAGCGCTTGCGCTCGGATTGCTGTTCGTACTCCTCGATCGCAGCCAGGTTGATCGCGCCCAGGCGCTGAATACGGGCGTCGATCTGCTCCAGTTCCTGCTCGGTGCCCTGTTCGCTGGCCTCGGCCTCGACAGTGGCAAGCACACCCTGCAGGTCGTAGCCGTCGGCCAACAATTGCTCCTGCAAGGTCTTGCGCCGCACATCCAGCCCCTGGCACTCCAGGCGCAGCTGCTCGAGCTGGCCGCGCAGCAACTGCGCCTGCTGCTCGGCCTGGGTGCGGCGCTTTTCGGCGTCGCGCAGGGCGCGATCGGCGTCGTCCATGTGCAGGCGCGCCTGGCGCATTTCTTCGTCGACGCTCATGCGCCGCTCAAGCAGTTCTTCCAGCTTCAGGCGCAGCTCTTCCAGCGGCGCCTCGCCCTCTTCCAGGTTCAGGCTCAACTGCTCCTGCCGCTCACTCAGGCGGGCCGCCTGTAGCTCCAGGCGCTCCAGTGCCTGGCGGGTCGAGTCGTGCTGGGCGCGCAGCGAACCCAGGCGCACAGCCAACTGGTGGGCATGATCCTTGTGCTGGCGAGCTTCCTGGCGGACCCGGTCAAGGCCTTCGCGCAAGGTATCGCGGCGGGCCATCAACTGTTCGCGTTGCTCGGTGTCCTGGGCCATCAGATCCAGAGCCTCCTGCAGCACCAGGCGGGCTTCGCCCAGTTGCTCTTGCTCCAGGGCGCGCTGCTCCTGAAGTTCGCTCAATTCTTCCTGCAGCCGGCGCCGACGCAGCTCGACCTGTTCGGCACGGGCCCGGCCTGCCGAAAGGCTGGCCTTGAACTCGCCATGCTGGCGGCTTTCTTCCTGGGTGCGCCGGCGCAGCTGCTCGCGCTGCTCTTCCAGGCCCAGTTGCTGCTCACGCAAGGCTTGCAGCTGCTGCTCCGTCTGTTCCAGCGTAGCTTCCAGCTCCAGCTGTTCCTGGCCGAGGCGCTCGATTTCCTGCGCCCGCGCCAGTACCCCACCCTGGGCTTCGCTGCCGCGGCTGACGCGCAGAAAATGCCGACCAACCCAAAAGCCGTCGCGGCTGACCACGCTCTGGCCTTCGCCAAGGCCGGCGCGCTCAGCGAGGGCTTGAGCCAGGTCTTCGACTGGCCGCACCTGGGCCAGCCAAGGGGCCAGGTCGGTGGCCCCCTCGACCTTGTCGAGCAAGCTGCCGGGCCGGCGCGCACCTTCATGCCCCGCCACCAACAGACGCAACTCGCCTTGCTCCAGCCCGGCAAAATCCAAGCCGTTGAAGCCGTCCACCAGCACCGCTTGCAGGTCAGCGCCCAATACGGTTTCCACCGCCAGCTCCCAACCCGTCTCCACACGCAACCCTTGCGCCAGGCGTGGCCGCTGCTCCAGCCCTTGCTCGCGCAACCAGTCCGCAGCTCCTGCACCGGGTTCGAGCGCAGCCTGTTGCAACGCCTCCAGGGATGCCAGGCGGCCGCCCAGGCGCTGCAAGTCGCCTTGCTGTTGCTGCTGAGCCTGGGTCGCCTCCTGCAATTGCGCGCGCAGGCCCTCCAGGCGCTCGACCACCTGTTCTTCAGACAATTGCAGCTCTTCAAGCAGCATCTCGCTGGCAGCCAACTGCTCGGACAGCTCCAGCATGGCGCTTTCCTGCGGGTCAGCGCCCAACTGGTCGCGTTCCTCACCCAACTTGCGCTGGCGCTCGGCCAAGCGCTCCAGGCTGGCTTCCAGTTGCTGCAGGCGCGACTGCTGCACTTCGGCCTGGCGCCGCGGCTCGGCAGAGCGGGTGTTGAAGCTGTCCCACTGCTCCTGCCAGCCGTGCATGCCCAGCTCGGCCTCTTCGAGGGTGGCGGCAGCCTCTTCGGCTGCGGCCAGGGTCATTTCCTGCTCCGGTTCGAGCATCGCCAGCTCTTCACCGAGGGTCGCCAGCAGGGTGCGGTCATGCCCAAGGTGCGACTCGGTTTCCTGGCGCGTGCGCTCGGCTTCCTTCAGGTCATCCTGCAATTGGCGCAGGCGCTGCTGACCGTGCTGAATGCTCTGCTCGACCCGGGCGATGTCGCCGGCCACCGAATAGAAGCGGCCCTGCACCTGGTTGAAGCGCTCGGACAGCTCATGATGGCCGTCACGCAGCCGCTCGATGCTCGCATCGGCGTTGCGCTGTTCGGCCACCAGCGCCTCATGCGCCACATCCTGATCGCCGATCACCGACTCGCGCTGGCGCACGCGCTCATCCAGATCACGCCAGCGCAGCGCCGCCAGACGCGCTTTGAGCTGACGCTCCTGCGCCTTGTACTCACGGTATTTCTCAGCGGCCTGCGCCTGGCGGTGCAGGCGTTCGAGCTGGCGCTCAAGCTCATCGCGCAGGTCGGTCAGGCGCGCCAGGTTCTCCTGGGTGCGGCGGATGCGGCTTTCGGTTTCGCGGCGGCGCTCCTTGTACTTGGAGATGCCCGCCGCCTCCTCGATGAAGTTGCGCAGCTCCTCGGGCTTGGCCTCGATCAGCTTGGAGATCATGCCCTGTTCGATGATCGAGTAGCTGCGCGGGCCCAGGCCAGTGCCGAGGAAGATGTCGGTGATGTCGCGGCGGCGGCATTTGGTGCCGTTCAGGTAATAGGTGTTCTGCCCGTCACGGGTGACCTTGCGGCGGATGGAGATTTCCGCGTAGGCGGCATATTCGCCCAGCAGCGTGGTCTCGCTGTTGTCGAAGACCAGCTCGATGCTGGCCTGGCTGACCGGCTTGCGGCTGGTGGAGCCATTGAAGATGACATCGGTCATCGACTCACCGCGCAGGTTCTTCGCCGAGCTTTCGCCCATCACCCAGCGCACCGCATCGATGATATTGGACTTGCCGCAACCATTGGGGCCGACCACGGCGGCCATGTTGCTGGGGAAATTGACGGTGGTCGGGTCAACGAACGACTTGAACCCAGCCAGGCGAATGCACTTCAGGCGCATCGGTCAGCCTCGGGCCAGCGCCGCCAGCACCAGCTCGCAACTGCGCTGGCAATAGGCGGTGAGTACCTCGCGGATGCGCGGCAGTTCACGGGCCACCACGGCGTCTAGCAGGTGGGCGAACAGGTCAAGGTAATCGAGCATGTTGGCTTGGCGCTGATCGAGGGCCAGATAATAGGCTCGGCTCATGGCCGGCTGCAGGTTTTCGACGGTTTCCTGCAGGTAAGGATTGTCGGCGAACGGATAGGCGGCGCGCATTACAGCAAAACTGTCGGCGACGAAGGCTTTGATGTCACCCCGTTCACGGGCCTGCTGCAGGCGTTGCTGGATGTCCAGAAACGGGCGCAGGTCTGCATCGAGGCGCCATTTCTGGGCAACGGCATTACCCAGCAGAATGTAGAACTCGCCCATGAGGGCACACAGGCTGCGCACACTGCGTTCGTCGAGCCGGGTCACATGAGCGCCGCGGCGCGGCAGGATCGCAACCAGATGGCGACGTTCGAGGATCAACAACGCTTCACGCACCGAGCCGCGGCTGACATTCAGCGCCTGGGTGACCTTCTGCTCCTGGATGCGCTCACCCGGCGCGAGCTCGCCGCGGATGATGCGTTCGGCCAGGTAGTCGGCGATCTGCTCGGAGAGGCTGTCCGGCGCCTTGAACGTCATGGTTTTCCTTCGAAATCATTGAACTGGGCACAAGTGGGCGATTGTAGCGCAATTGGCCAGCCGTCGCGCAGAGGAGCGACAGCCTTTATTTGTGCTGCCAGGCAACGGTAAAGGCGGCCCGATCTATGCTTTATATATCGGCAGGCTGGGCGGCCAGACCTTCGTGCGGAGAATTTCTTGACCCTTAAGTCAGAAAATTATTGACCAGCGTGTCAGCTCTGCTTATTGTCCGCTCAACAACAATAAAACCATTGCGAGGCCATCCCCGTGATCCAGTTTCTCGTCAACCAGGAGCTGCGCAGCGAGCACGCCCTGGACCCGAACATGACGGTGCTGCAGTACCTGCGTGAGCACCTGGGCAAACCCGGCACCAAAGAAGGCTGCGCCAGCGGCGACTGTGGCGCCTGCACCGTGGTGGTCGGCGAGCTGACCCAGGATGATCAAGGCCAGGACAGCCTGCGCTACCGCAGCCTCAACTCCTGCCTGACCTTCGTTTCGTCGCTGCATGGCAAGCAGCTGATCAGCGTCGAGGGCCTCAAGCACCAGGGCGAACTGCACAGCGTGCAACAAGCCATGGCCGACTGCCATGGTTCGCAATGCGGCTTCTGTACCCCAGGCTTCGTCATGTCGTTGTTCGCCCTGCAGAAGAACAGCCAGGGCCACGACCTGCATCAGGCCCAGGAAGCGCTGGCGGGCAACCTGTGCCGCTGCACTGGCTACCGGCCGATTCTCGATGCCGCCGAACAGAGCTGCCGCCAGCCGTGCCGCGATCAGTTCGACGCGCAGAAGGCCCAGACCATCAGCCGCCTCAAAGCTATCGAGCCGACCCAGACCGGCGAGCTTAACAGCGGCGACAAACGCTGCCTGGTGCCGCTGACCGTAGCCGATCTGGCCGACCTCTACAGCTCGCACCCCGAAGCGCGGTTGCTGGCCGGTGGCACCGACCTGGCGCTGGAGGTCAC
The DNA here is from genome assembly GCF_044748785.1 of Pseudomonas sp. NPDC089743. Taxonomy (NCBI): domain Bacteria; kingdom Pseudomonadati; phylum Pseudomonadota; class Gammaproteobacteria; order Pseudomonadales; family Pseudomonadaceae; genus Pseudomonas; species Pseudomonas sp. NPDC089743. The sequence continues at coordinate 322,962 of NZ_JBIVGS010000006.1, read as the reverse complement.
CCAGTTCCACAAGACTTTGCCGGTGATGATCTACGTCGGCCACGTGGCCGAACTCAAACGCATCGACAAGACCGCCAGCCACCTGGAAATCGGCGCTGCCACACCGCTGACCGATTGCTATGGCGCGCTCAACGAGGAATACCCTGATTTCGGCGACTTGCTGCACCGCTTTGCATCGCTGCAGATCCGCAACCAGGGCACCCTGGGCGGCAACATCGGCAACGCCTCACCGATTGGCGACTCACCGCCCTTGCTGATCGCCCTCGATGCGCAGATCGTGCTGCGCCAGGGCGACCGCCAGCGCACGATGCCGCTGGAGGACTACTTCATCGACTACCGCATCACCGCCCGCCAGGACAGCGAATTCATCGAGAAGATCATCGTACCGCGCGCCAGCAATGACTGGGCCTTCCGCGCCTATAAAGTCTCCAAGCGCCTGGATGACGACATCTCGGCTGTGTGTGGCGCCTTCAACCTGAGCATCGAAGACGGCGTGGTCAGCGGGGTACGCATCGCCTTCGGTGGCATGGCCGCGATCCCCAAACGTGCCCGCGCCTGTGAAGCTGCCCTGCGCGGCAAGCCGTGGAACCAGGCGAGCCTGGAGCGCGCCTGCCAGGCCCTGGCCGAGGACTTCACCCCGCTCAGCGACTTCCGCGCCAGCAAGGAATACCGCCTGCTGACCGCGCAGAACCTGCTGCGCAAGTACTTCATCGAACAGCAAACGCCGCACATCGAAACCCGGGTGACCGACTATGTCTAACCATCACGCCGTCAAGAGCCAGGCCGAGATGGCCGAACTGTTCAGCCAGGACCTGACCACCGGAGTCGGCCGCAGCGTCAAGCACGACAGCGCCGACAAGCATGTGGCAGGCGAAGCGGTGTACATCGACGACCGCCTGGAATTCCCCAACCAGTTGCACGTCTATGCGCGCACCGCCGACCGTGCCCACGCCCGCATCCTGCGCATCGACACCACGCCGTGCTATGCCTTCGAAGGGGTACGCATCGCCATCACCCATGAAGACATTCCAGGCCTCAAGGACATTGGCCCGGTGGTGGCCGGTGACCCGCTGCTGGCCATCGACAAGGTCGAGTTCTTCGGCCAGCCGGTGCTCGCCGTGGCCGCGCGCGACCTGGACACCGCGCGCCGTGCCGCCATGGCGGCGATCATCGAATACGAAGACCTGGAGCCGGTACTGGACGTGGTCGAGGCGCTGCGCAAGAAGCACTTCGTACTCGACAGCCACACTCACCAGCGTGGTGATTCGGCCACTGCCCTGGCCAGCGCCCCGCACCGCCTGCAGGGCACCCTGCATATCGGTGGCCAGGAGCATTTCTACCTGGAGACGCAGATTTCTTCGGTGATGCCCACCGAAGACGGCGGCATGATCGTCTTCTGCTCCACGCAAAACCCTACCGAAGTGCAGAAGCTCGTCGCCGAAGTGCTGGACGTGCCGATGAACAAGGTGGTGCTCGACATGCGCCGCATGGGCGGCGGTTTCGGCGGCAAGGAAACCCAGGCCGCCAGCCCGGCCTGCCTGTGCGCCGTGGTCGCACGCCTGACCGGCCAGCCGACCAAGATGCGCCTGCCGCGCGTCGAAGACATGATGATGACCGGCAAACGCCACCCCTTCTATGTCGAGTACGACGTCGGCTTCGATGACGAAGGGCGCCTGCAAGGCATCAACATGGACCTGGCCGGCAACTGCGGCTACTCGCCCGACCTTTCCGGTTCGATCGTCGACCGTGCCATGTTCCATTCCGACAATGCCTACTACCTGGGCGATGCCACCGTGCACGGCCACCGCTGCAAGACCAACACTGCCTCCAACACCGCCTACCGCGGCTTCGGCGGCCCACAGGGCATGGTTGCCATCGAGCAGGTGATGGACCATATCGCCCGCCATCTGGGGCGCGACCCGCTGGCCGTGCGCAAGGCCAACTACTACGGCAAGACCGAGCGCAACGTCACCCACTATTACCAGACCGTCGAGCACAACATGCTCGAGGAGATGACCGCCGAGCTGGAAGCCAGCAGCGACTACGCAGAACGCCGCGAGTCGATCCGCCGGTTCAACGCCAACAGCCCGGTCCTCAAGAAGGGCCTGGCGCTGACCCCGGTCAAGTTCGGCATCTCGTTCACCGCCACCTTCCTCAACCAGGCCGGTGCGCTGATTCACATCTACACCGATGGCAGCATCCACCTGAACCACGGCGGCACCGAGATGGGCCAGGGCCTGAACACCAAGGTGGCCCAGGTCGTGGCGCAGATTTTCCAGGTTGACTTCAGCCGTATCCAGATTACCGCCACCAATACCGACAAGGTGCCCAACACCTCGCCGACCGCAGCCTCCAGCGGCGCCGACCTGAACGGCAAAGCGGCGCAGAATGCGGCCGAGATTCTCAAAAAGCGCCTGACCGAGTTTGCCGCGCGGCATTATCAGGTCACCGAGGAAGACGTCGAGTTCCGTAACGGCCATGTGCGCGTGCGTGACCAGATCGTCAGCTTCGAACAACTGGTGCAGCAGGCGTACTTCGCCCAGGTCTCCCTGTCGAGTACCGGCTTCTACCGCACGCCCAAGATCTTCTACGACCGCAGCCAGGCACGCGGCCGGCCGTTCTACTACTTCGCCTTCGGCGCCGCCTGCGTGGAAGTGATCGTCGACACCCTGACCGGCGAGTACAAGATGCTGCGCGCCGACATCCTGCACGACGTCGGCGATTCGCTGAACCCGGCCATCGACATTGGCCAGGTGGAAGGCGGCTTCATCCAGGGCATGGGTTGGCTGACCACCGAAGAGCTGGTGTGGAACAGCAAGGGCAAGCTGATGACCAATGGCCCGGCCAGCTACAAGATCCCGGCCGTGGCCGACATGCCGCTGGACCTGCGGGTAAAGCTGGTGGAAAACCGCAAGAACCCGGAAGACACCGTGTTCCACTCCAAGGCTGTTGGCGAGCCACCGTTCATGCTCGGCATCGCCGCCTGGTGTGCGATCAAGGATGCCGTGGCCAGTATTGCCGGTTACCGCCTGCAACCGAACATCGACGCACCAGCGACACCGGAGCGGGTGCTGTGGGGCTGCGAGCAGATGCGCAAGGCGGTGGCTGCCACCGAGCCTGCAGAGCCGCAACGGGAAACCGTCACACACTGAGGTTGGGTGGGCGCCTGTTCGGGCCCTATCGCCGGCAAGCCCTGCGCTGTACCTGCGGGCACCAGGCTTGCCAGCGACAAGGCTCGAACAGGCCACCTGGAATGAGGAACTGCATCATGCACCAATGGATCAACGCCCTCGCCGACCACCAGTCCCGTGGCGAAGCCTGCGTGCTGGTGACCATCATCGAGGAGCGCGGCTCGACCCCGCGCAACGCAGGCTCGAAAATGGTCGTCAGTGCCAGCGGCCTGTTCGACACCATCGGCGGCGGCCACCTGGAATACAAGGCCCTGCACATCGCTCGGCAGATGCTTGAAGAGCAGCGCAGCACGCCGCACCTGGAGCGCTTCAGCCTCGGCGCCAGCCTCGGGCAGTGCTGTGGCGGCGTCACCGTGCTGCTGTTCGAGCCCATGACCGCTGTGCAGGCGCAAATCGCCGTGTTCGGCGCGGGCCATGTCGGCCGTGCTCTGGTACCCTTGCTCGCCGCCCTGCCCTGCCGGGTGCGCTGGATCGATTCGCGAGAACAGGAATTCCCCGAGCTCATCCCCAACGGGGTGACCAAGGTGGTCAGCGAGGAGCCGGTCGACGAAGTGGCCGAGCTGCCACCTGGTTGCTACTGCATCGTCATGACCCACAACCATCAGCTCGACCTGGAGCTGACCGCCGCCATTCTCAAGCGCAACGATTTCACCTGGTTCGGCCTGATCGGCTCGAAGACCAAACGGGTCAAGTTCGAGCACCGCCTGCGCGAGCGCGGCTTCGACGAGACCGTGATGGCGCGCATGCGCTGCCCGATGGGCCTGGCCGAGGTCAAGGGCAAGTTGCCGATCGAGATCGCCGTGTCCATCGCCGGCGAAATCATTGCCACCTACAACGCCTGCTTTGGCCAGCATGACGCTGGCGTCAATGCGGGCCCCATCGCCCAACTGCTGCCGCCGTCCCGGCGCAGCCAAGCCAATTGACGAGTGAGTTATGACCGCTACCCGCAAAGCCTACCGTGCCGCCATCCTGCACAGCATCGCTGACCCGGCCGAGGTGGGCCTGGACGCGTCCCATGAGTACTACGAGGACGGCCTGCTGGTGATCGACGATGGCCGCATCAGTGCACTGGGCCATGCCAGCGAACTGCTGCCGACGCTGGATGCCGACATCGAAGTGGTGCATTACCAGGACGCCCTGATTACCCCTGGCTTCATCGACACCCACATCCATTACCCGCAGACCGGCATGATCGGTTCCTACGGCGAACAGCTGCTGGACTGGCTCAACACCTATACCTTCCCCTGTGAAAGGCAGTTCGCCGACAAGGATCACGCCGACAACGTCGCGAAAATCTTCCTCAAGGAACTGCTGCGCAACGGCACCACCACGGCCCTGGTGTTCGGCAGTGTGCACCCGCAGTCGGTCAATGCACTGTTCGAGGAGGCCGAGCGCCTGGACCTGCGGATGATCGCCGGCAAGGTGATGATGGACCGCAACGCGCCCGACTACCTGACCGACACCGCCGAAACCAGCTACACCGACAGCAAAGCGCTGATCGAGCGCTGGCACGGCAAGGGCCGCCTGCACTACGCAGTCACCCCGCGCTTCGCCCCCACCAGCACCCCGCAGCAGTTGAAGCTTGCCGGGCAGTTGCTCAAGGAGCATCCGGGCGTCTACATGCACACGCACCTGTCCGAGAACCTCAAGGAAATCGACTGGGTCAAGGAACTGTTCCCTGAGCAGAAAGGTTACCTGGACGTCTACGACCACTTCGAACTGCTCGGCGAGCGCTCCGTTTTCGCCCACGGCGTGCACCTGTGCGACGACGAATGCCAACGCCTGTCCGAAACCGGCTCGGCAATCGCCTTCTGCCCGACCTCGAACCTGTTCCTGGGCAGTGGCCTGTTCAACTTGCCCCAGGCCGAACGCTTCAAGGTAAACGTAGGCCTGGGCACCGACGTCGGCGCCGGCACCAGCTTCTCGCTGCTCAGTACCCTGAACGAAGCGTACAAGGTCATGCAGCTGCAGGGCGCGCGCCTGCACCCCTACAAATCGCTGTACCTGGCCACCCTCGGCGGCGCCCGTGCGTTGCGCCTGGATGACCGGATCGGCAGCCTGCGCCCCGGCAACGATGCCGACTTCGTGGTGCTCGACTACAAGGCCACGCCGCTGCTCGACTACCGTATCCAGCAGTCGGGCAGCATCGAAGAGACCTTGTTCGTGCTCGCCACCCTGGGCGACGACCGCACCGTGCGCGAAACCTACGCCGCCGGCCGCTGCGTGCACCAGCGCTAAGGCGCTTTGGCCAACCCCCGGTACAGTGCGCCGCCGATCGCTGCCCCGATCAGCGGCGCCAGCCAGAACAGCCACAGTTGCTGCAAGGCCCAGCCACCGACGAACAGCGCCGGCCCCGTGCTGCGCGCGGGGTTGACCGAGGTGTTGGTCACCGGGATCGAGATCAGGTGGATCAGCGTCAGGGCCAGGCCGATGGCGATGGGGGCAAAGCCCGCCGGTGCCCGGGCGTCAGTTGCGCCCATGATCACCACCAGGAACATCGCCGTCATCACCACTTCACTGACAAAACCCGCGCCCAGCGAGTAACCGCCTGGCGAGTGGTCGGCGTAGCCATTGGACGCCAGGCCCGCCGACAATTCGAAGCCGGCCTTGCCGCTGGCGATGAAGTAGATCACCGCAGCCGCGATGATCGCACCGATCACCTGAGCGATGACGTATGGCAGCAACTCTTTGGCCGGAAAACGCCCGCCCACTACCAGCCCGAAGGAAACAGAAGGGTTCAGGTGGCAACCGGAGATGTGGCCGATGGCGAATGCCATCGTCAGGACGGTAAGACCGAAAGCGAAGGCGACACCGAGAACGCCGATGCCGAGGGGAGAGCTGGCTGCGATTACCGCACTGCCGCAGCCGCCGAGTACCAACCAGAAGGTGCCGATCAGCTCGGCACCCATACGTTTACCCAGAGACATGGTCATGGACCTTTCCTCAAGAAGTGGAACGCAACGGATGCGCAAGCCCAACTGCTTGATGAAGGTTTGCCCACAAGAATTTAGCAGACCTTTGAACAATGACCAGCAACAACGAGGGCCGCATGGCGCCCATCGCCGGCAAGGCGACCCCCGCACAACCTCACGGGAGCCGGATTGCCGGCGACAGGCCGCGAAGCGGCCCCTCATTCAGCCAGGCAAACGATCAACCCTTCAGCGAGACCTTGGGCTTTCTCAGCAGGTGCGAAAACACCGCATGAAGGTCGTCCGAGGCGCTCTCCTCGTCCAGGTTGAGCTTGCTGTCGATATGGTCCATGTGATGCATCATCAGGCTGACCGCCTGCTCGGCATCACGCGCCTCGATGGCATCGATCAGTTGCGTGTGCTCGTCATAAGAGCAGTGCGAGCGGTTGCCGCTCTCATATTGGGCAATGATCAGCGATGTCTGCGACACCAGGCTGCGCTGAAAACTGACCAGCGGGGCATTGCCGGCCGCCTCGGCCAACTTCAAGTGAAACTCCCCGGACAGCCGGATGCCGGCACCCCGATCACCACGCGAGAAGCTGTCACGCTCTTCACGGACCATGTGCCGCAATTCGTTGAGCTGCTCGACGGTGGCGTGCTGCACGGCCAGTTCGGTGATGGCGCGTTCGACCATGCGCCGCGAGAAGAACACCTGACGGGCTTCTTCGACCGTCGGGCTGGCCACCACGGCACCACGGTTGGGGCGCAGCAGCACAACGCTTTCGTGGGCAAGGCGCGACAGGGCACGGCGGATGATGGTGCGGCTGACGCCGAATATCTCGCCCAGCGCTTCCTCGCTCAACTTGGTGCCCGGTGCGAGTCGCTGCTCGAGGATCGCCTCGAAGATGTGCGCATAGACGATATCGTCCTGGGTACCGCTGCGGCCAGCCTTGCCGGCACGCGCAGGTTTCTTCAGAGGTTGCAGCTGTTCGTTCATGGGCTCTCGAGGCACGAAGGAAAGTATGGCGGCATTGTACACAAGCTGAGCCGTTTCTGCAGGTGGGGTTTTATCTATATAGCTGATGTGCGGCATATGATGCGTACAAAAAATAAAACATTATTTGCTTTCTTTGTACACAAAAGCATAATCCATCGGGCAACTTCTTGACCCGTAAGTCAACAAAGCGGCGTCAGACGTCTGCCATCCCTCGCGGAGCCGCCAAGTGCATTGCGCAGGTCACTGGCTCCAAGAACAACAAGAAAGACTTGAGGAGTATCGCTGTGGAAAGCCGCAAATCCGACGCACCTACGCTGGATCTCGCTCCACCGCTCGAAACGAGCTGGCTGGAGCGGATTTTCAAACTCAAGCAACACGGCAGTACTGTCAAAACCGAAATGATCGCCGGGGTGACCACCTTCATCACCATGGCGTACATCATCTTCGTCAACCCGAACATCATGGCTGACGCCGGCATCGATCACGGCGCAGCCTTCGTTGCCACCTGCATCGCTGCGGCCCTGGGCTGCCTGCTGATGGGCCTTTATGCCAACTGGCCAGTGGGGCTGGCGCCAGGCATGGGGCTCAACGCCTTCTTCACCTACACCGTGGTCGGCACCATGGGCTACAACTGGGAAACGGCTCTGGGCGCGGTGTTCGTCTCGGGCGTGCTGTTCATGTTCCTGACCTTGTCGAAAGTGCGCGAATGGTTGCTGAACAGTATTCCGGTCAGCCTGCGCCATGCCATGGGGGCCGGCGTCGGATTGTTTCTCGGGCTGATCGGCCTGAAGACCGCAGGCATCATCGTCGACAGCCCCGCCACGCTGATCAAGCTGGGTTCGCTGCATGAGCCTGGCCCTTTGCTGGCGGCACTGTGCTTCCTGTCGATTGCAATCCTCAGCTACAAGCGCGTGTTCGGCGCCATCCTGATCAGCATCATCGGCGTCACCCTGGCCGGCTGGGGCCTGGGCCTGGTGAAGTTTGGCGGGGTGATGTCGATGCCGCCGAGCCTGGCACCCACCTGGATGGCCATGGACGTGGCCGGCGTGTTCAACGTGAGCATGATCAGCGTGGTGCTGGCGTTCCTCTTCGTGCACATGTTCGACACCGCCGGTACCTTGATGGGCGTCGCCCAGCGGGCCAACCTGGTGGCGCCGGACGGCCGCATCGAAGGCCTGTCGAAGGCTTTGAAGGCGGACAGCGCGTCCAGCGTGTTCGGTGCCGTGGTTGGCGTGCCACCGGTAACCAGCTATGTGGAAAGTGCCGCGGGCGTTGCCGCAGGCGGCCGTACTGGCCTGACCGCGGTGGTGGTTGGCCTGTTGTTCGTGGCGGCGATGTTCTTCGCACCGCTGGCCGGGATGATTCCAGCCTACGCGACTGCAGGTGCGCTGATTTACGTGGCCATGCTGATGATGGGCAGCATGGCGCACATCCATTGGGATGAAGCCACCGACAGCATTCCGGCGATCGTCACGGTGATCATGATGCCGCTGACCTTCTCGGTCGCAGACGGTATTGCCCTGGGTTTCATCACCTACGTGGCGCTGAAGGCCGGTACTGGCAAGTACAAAGAGATCTCGGCCAGCCTGTGGGTGCTGTGCGCGATCTTCATTGCCAAGTTCGTGTTCCTCTGAATTGACACATGCACCAGATCAGGGCGCTTCGGCGCCCTTTTTGTGCTGTCGGCTTGCCGGCGATCGGCCGCAAAGCGGACCCAGATGCTCGCGGGCCCCGCCGAGCGCGCTCGGGCTATTACAGGCCCGCTAAGGGGGCTGCTGCGCAGCCCATCGCCGGCAAGCCGGCTCCCACCCCGACCGCGCTGTTCTTCAGGCCTGCGCTTTACCTGTGGTAGCAACGGTCTTACCCGTTTCTAAAAGTCGGCGCAATCCAGGTGGGAGCCGGCTTGCCGGCGATGAGGGCGCAGGGGAAAACACAAAACAGCAGACGAAAAAAAGCCCGCCAGTGTGAGAGCGGGCCAAGGACCTACGAAGATTCTTCTAGCGACCAACTAGCTCCCACGATAGGTCGAATAGCTATACGGCGAGATCAGCAGCGGCACATGGTAGTGCTCCTGCTTCTCGTCGATGCCAAAGCGCAGCACGACAACATCCAGAAACGCCGGCTCCGGCAGTTGTACGCCGCGAGCACGGTAGTAGGCGCCAGCACTGAACTGCAGCTGGTAAACGCCAGTGCGGTAATCGTCACCCTGCAGCAGCGGCGCGTCCACGCGGCCGTCACTGTTGGTCAGGGCGGTGTTGACCAGCTCAAGCTGCTGGCCTTCGACACGGTACAGCTCGACCTTGATCGCGCTGCCCGGGCAACCGTGAGCTGCATCCAGTACGTGTGTAGTCAAACGTCCCATTGCTTGTCGCCTCTTGTTCAATCTGTGGGCAAAAAATACACAGCCATCCGCACGGCAAACAACCTGCGACGGGCGGGAATAGCGTTATTAAGACATTTCATCGAAAGATTGTACACAATTTTTTGAGCCCTTCCGCCAAGGCCCGGTCAAACGGGTCAATAGTCGCAAAATCAAGCGCTGTGCCGTTGCCAATCTGATTAACTGACCAATCAGGCAGGTTTCTTGCAACAGATTCTCAGGCGACAAATGGGAAGAAATGCGGAAAAACAGGCTTACAAATGATTTCAGAAGTTGTATACAATCAGCCCATCCGGTGGTGCGACATCCCGACGCGGCCCGCCCACACCCCGCACTAACGCACAAGAAGGAAGACTGCAGTGAGCGCTGACTACCCTCGCGACCTGATCGGTTACGGCAACAACCCACCTCACCCGCAATGGCCGGGCAATGCTCGCATCGCGCTGTCTTTCGTCCTGAACTACGAAGAAGGTGGCGAGCGCAACATCCTGCACGGCGACAAAGAGTCTGAAGCCTTCCTGTCCGAAATGGTCGCGGCCCAGCCACTGCAGGGCCAGCGCAACATGAGCATGGAGTCGCTGTACGAATACGGCAGCCGTGCCGGCGTATGGCGCCTGCTCAAGCTGTTCAAGGACAGCGGTGTACCGCTGACCGTGTTCGCCGTGGCCATGGCCGCCCAGCGCCACCCGGACGTGATCCGCGCCATGGTCGAGGCCGGCCACGAGATCTGCAGCCACGGCTACCGCTGGATCGACTACCAGAACATGGATGAAGCCCAGGAGCGCGAGCACATGCTCGAGGCCATCCGCATCCTCACCGAACTGACCGGCGAGCGCCCGGTTGGCTGGTACACCGGCCGCACCGGCCCCAATACCCGTCGCCTGGTCATGGAGGAAGGTGGCTTCCTCTACGACAGCGATACCTACGATGACGACCTGCCCTACTGGGAACCCAACAACCCGACCGGCAAGCCGCACCTGGTGATCCCTTACACCCTGGACACCAATGACATGCGCTTCACCCAGGTACAGGGCTTCAACTGCGGCGAGCAGTTCTTCCAGTACCTCAAGGACGCCTTCGATGTGCTGTACGCCGAAGGCGCCGAAGCCCCGAAAATGCTGTCCATCGGCCTGCACTGCCGGCTGGTCGGCCGCCCGGCGCGCCTGGCCGCGCTCAAGCGTTTCGTCGACTACGCCAAGAGCCATGACCAGGTCTGGTTCGCCCGTCGCGCGGACATCGCCCGCCACTGGCACACCACCCACCCGTACAAGAAAGAGAACGCCTGATGACCGCCTTCAAGACCCTCAAGCCATCGACCCTGGACCGTGACACCTTCGTCAAGGTCTTCGCCGACATCTACGAGCATTCGCCGTGGGTCGCCGAAAAAGCCTACGACCTGGGCCAGCTGGAGGAACTGAACGAGATCGAAGCGCTGCACCAGCGCATGAGCGACATCCTGCTCAGTGCCAACCACGCCGACCAGTTGGCGCTGATCAACGCTCACCCGGACCTGGCCGGCAAGGCCGCCATCCAGGGCGAGCTGACCGAATCGAGCACCAACGAACAGGCCGGCGCCGGTATCCACCAGTGCACCGCCGAAGAGTTCGCCCGGTTCACCGAGCTGAACGATGCCTACAAGGCCAAGTTCCAGTTCCCGTTCATCATGGCCGTCAAGGGCAGCAACCGGCACCAGATCCTCGCCGCTTTCGAAAAACGCATCCACAACGACAGCGATGCCGAATTCAAGGAAGCCCTGGCGCAGATCAACCTGATCGCCCTGTTCCGTCTGCTGCAGCTGTAACCGGCGCGGCAACGTCACAGCTTTATCCAGAACAACGAACATAGAAGAGATAACCGCATGCGCACCCTGATGATCGAGCCCCTGACCAAAGAAGCCTTCGCCCCCTTCGGTGACGTGATCGAAACCGACGGCAGTGACCACTTCATGATCAACAACGGCTCGACCATGCGCTTCCACAAGCTCGCCACGGTCGAGACCGCCGAGCCTGAAGACAAAGCGATCATCAGCATCTTCCGCGCCGACGCGCTGGACATGCCGCTGACCGTGCGCATGCTGGAACGCCATCCGCTGGGCAGCCAGGCTTTCATCCCGCTGCTCGGCAACCCCTTTCTGATCGTGGTCGCGCCCGTTGGCGATGCACCTGTATCAGGCTTGGTCCGTGCCTTCCGTAGTAATGGCAGGCAGGGCGTCAATTACCATCGCGGCGTTTGGCACCACCCGGTGCTTACGATCGAAAAGCGGGATGATTTCCTGGTGGTTGATCGCAGTGGTTCCGGCAACAACTGCGATGAGCATTACTTCACCGAGGAACAGATGCTGATCCTCAATCCCCACCAATAAGAAAAGGTCGATCATCGTTCGGTGATCGGCAGAGGTACATACTGTGGAAGCACACCTTCACGAATGGCTGAACCTGAGCATTCGCTGGGTTCACATGATCACCGGCGTGGCCTGGATCGGTGCATCGTTCTACTTCGTCTGGCTGGAAAACAACCTGAACCGGAGCAATCCGCGTGACGGGCTGTCGGGTGACCTTTGGGCCATCCACGGCGGTGGTATCTACCACCTTGAGAAGTACAAGCTGGCGCCGCCGAAAATGCCCGAGAACCTGCACTGGTTCAAATGGGAAGCCTACTTCACCTGGATGTCTGGTATCGCCCTGCTGTGCGTGGTGTTCTACTGGAACCCGACCCTGTACCTGCTGGCCCCTGGCAGCACCCTGAGCGGTGCCGAGGGTGTGGCCATCGGTATCGGTTCGCTGGTGGCCGGCTGGTTCATCTACGACCTGCTCTGCGATTCGCCACTGGGCAAACGCCCGGCACTGCTTGGCGCCGTGCTGTTCGTCCTGATCATCGCCGCCTGCTGGGGCTTCAGCCTGGTGTTCAGCGGCCGTGGCGCGTACCTGCACACGGGTGCGATCATCGGCACCATCATGGTCGGTAACGTGTTCCGCATCATCATGCCGGCCCAGCGCCAGCTGGTGGCTGCGATCGAGAACAACACCACCCCCGACCCGCGCCTGCCGGCCAAAGGCCTGCTGCGTTCGCGTCACAACAACTACTTCACCCTGCCGGTGCTGTTCATCATGATCAGCAACCACTTCCCGAGCACCTACGGTAGCCAGTACAACTGGCTGATCCTGGCCGGCATTGCGGTAGCTGCGGTACTGATCCGCCACTACTTCAACACCCGCCACGACAGCAACAAGTACGCCTGGACCCTGCCAGCCGGTGCCCTGGCGATGATCTGCCTGGCTTACGTCACCGGCCCGAAACCGATGGCCGTTGACCCAGAGCAGGCCGCGGCGAAGATCGAGTACCAGCCGCTGCCCGCGACTGCAGTGGGTGGCAAGACCGCTGCCGAGCAGCGCGCCGAGGACGCTGCCAAGGCGGCCGAAGCCCCTGCCGCACCGGCTCAAGCCCCAGCTCAGGCGACTGCTCAGGCCGGCGGCGGCGCCTTCGACAAGATCCACACGGTCATCCAGGAACGCTGCACCGTGTGCCACTCGTCGAAACCGACCAGCCCGCTGTTCAGCACCGCCCCTGGTGGCGTGATGTTCGACACCCCGCAGCAGATCCAGGCTCAGGCCGCGCGCATTCAGGCGCAAGCGGTCGCCAGCCAGATCATGCCGCTGGGCAACATCACCCAGATGACCGTCGAAGAGCGCAAGCTCGTCGGTGACTGGATCGCCAAAGGCGCCCAGGTCAACTGATCGAAGCCGCACGCTTCAAGCCTCAAGCTGTAAGTCGTAGGTAACAAGCAAGCATCGAGCGTCAGGCTCCACGCGGATCACCAAGCTTCTTCCTGAAGCTTGCCGCCTGGGGCTTGCCGCTTGGATCCGAGAATAAAAACAAAACTCGAGGTGCTGCATGTCCGAGTCACGCAAGGCGTACATTCCTGTGGCGCCACCGCGAGAACCTCTGCCCCTGTTCCAACTGATCCTGGTAGGCCTGCAACACGTTCTGCTGATGTACGGAGGCGCGATTGCCGTGCCTTTGATCATCGGCCAGGCGGCCGGATTGTCCCGTGAAGAAGTCGCTTTCCTGATCAACGCCGACCTGCTGGTCGCCGGCGTCGCCACCATCATCCAGTCGTTCGGTATCGGCCCGGTGGGGATCCGCATGCCAGTGATGATGGGGGCCAGTTTCGCTGCCGTCGGTAGCATGGTGGCCATGGCCGGCATGCCTGGCGTTGGCCTGCAGGGGATATTCGGTGCGACCATCGCCGCCGGGTTCTTCGGCATGCTCATTGCCCCGTTCATGTCCAAGGTCGTACGCTTCTTCCCGCCGCTGGTCACAGGTACCGTGATCACCTCGATCGGGCTCTCGCTGTTCCCGGTCGCAGTCAACTGGGCCGGTGGCGGCCATGAGGCACAAGCCTTCGGCTCGCCGATCTACCTGATGGTCGCGGGCCTGGTGCTGGCCGTGATCCTGCTGATCAACCGCTTCATGCGCGGCTTCTGGGTCAACGTGTCGGTGCTGGTAGGCATGGGCCTGGGTTACATCCTGGCCGGCTCCATCGGCATGGTCGACCTGTCCGGCCTGAGCCAGGCACCGTGGCTGCAAGTGGTAACGCCACTGCACTTCGGCATGCCGACCTTCAGCCTGGCGCCGATCCTGTCGATGTGCCTTGTGGTGGTGATCATCTTCGTCGAGTCCACGGGCATGTTCCTCGCCCTGGGCAAGGTGACCGATCGTGAAGTCACGCCAGGGATGCTGCGCCGCGGCCTGCTGTGCGATGCCGGCGCGTCGTTCATCGCCGGGTTCTTCAACACCTTCACCCACTCCTCGTTCGCCCAGAACATCGGCCTGGTGCAGATGACCGGCGTACGCTGCCGCTATGTCACCGTGGTCGCCGGCGCGTTGCTGATCCTGCTCAGCCTGCTGCCCAAGGCGGCTTACCTGATCGCCTCGATCCCGCCTGCAGTACTGGGTGGTGCGTCCATTGCCATGTTCGGCATGGTCACCGCCACCGGGATCAAGATCCTTCAGGAGGCAGACATCGGCGACCGTCGCAATCAACTGCTGGTTGCGGTCAGCGTCGGCTTCGGCCTGATCCCGGTGGTGCGTCCGGAGTTCTTCGCCCAGATGCCGCAGTGGATGGAACCGATCACCCACAGTGGTATCGCCATGGCCACGGTCAGCGCCTTGGTGCTGAACGTGCTGTTCAACATCCTCGGTGGTGCCGACCGCGCAGCGCACAACGACGCCTGTCACCAGCATTGAGCCAAGCGGGGCGGCGCCTGCGTCGCCCCGCGCCTATCCGTTGCAACTGCCACACCGTCGGCCCGCCGGAATGGGCCGCCCGGGGCGCCTGCGCGCCGAACAATCCGCCAACAAAAACAATAAGTCCGGGAATCACAACATGAAGCGCATCGCATCAACCCTGTTGCTGGGCAGCAGTCTGCTGGCCACCCTCCCCTCGCATGCAGGCGAATGGCTGCTGTGGCACGGCGAAAGCCTGACCTATCTGTATGGCAAGGACTTCAAGGTCAACCCAGACATCCAGCAGACCATCACGTTCGAGCACGCCAACAAATGGAAGTACGGCGACACCTTCCTGTTTGTCGACAAGATCTTCTACAACGGCAAGCCCGATGCCAGCAAAGGCGTGACCACCTATTACGGTGAGTTCAGCCCGCGCCTGTCGTTCGGCAAGATCTTCGACCAGAAGCTCGCTTTCGGCCCGATCAAGGACGTGCTGTTGGCCATGACCTACGAGCGTGGTGAAGGTGACAACGAGGCCTACCTGATCGGCCCGGGCTTTGACCTGAACATTCCCGGCTTCAATTATTTCACCCTCAATTTCTACCTGCGCAACACCGAAGGCGGCCGCCCTGGCGACGACGTGTGGCAAATCACCCCCGGTTGGTCCTACACCATTCCCGTGGGCAGGTCGGACATTCTGATCGACGGCTACATGGACTGGGTGCCCGACAACGACCAGAACCGCCGCGGCACCTATCACGCCAACCTGCACTTCAACCCCCAGGTCAAATACGACCTGGGCAAGGCCCTCAACCTGGGCGCCAAACAGCTGTATGTGGGCTTTGAGTACAGCTACTGGAAGGACAAGTACGGCATCGACAGCCGCGGCAATCTTCAGAGCAACCAGAGTGTCGCCAGCGCGCTGATCAAGGTCCATTTCTGAAAACCTGATCAAACGCCCAAGTTTGATACACACTGCTCCAGGAAGGAGCACTTGAGGCCAGGCGCGCAAGCCAGTAATCTGCGCGCCCCCTCGAACAGGGCAGGAGGGATTCTGCCCGCGTTTACTGACCGCTCAGTCAATGAATTCGGGCGGTTGGCCAACGTGTTGCCAGCCGGAAATACCCATTTTCAGCCGTTCAGAACGAGTCGAGCAGGCAGGTTGTAGCCAATCCGGAAAGTTGGCGCAGCTCTTGCCAAACAACTGTGGCCAATCGAAAAAAGCTGACTCAAAAGACAAAAAAGCGCCAATACCGAGCGCTGACAACAGACCAATCAAGGGAGCGACACTCGCAATGCGTACCATCAATAGCCTGATTCTCGCGGGCGGCCTGCTGGCCTGCGGCACCACCTACGCCGATGACCTGCTGCAGTGGCAGAACAACAGCCTGACCTACCTGTGGGGCAAGAACTTCAAGGTCAACCCAGCGATCCAGCAAACCGTCACGTTCGAGCACGCCGATGGCTGGAAGTACGGCGACAACTTCATCTTCGTCGACAAGATCTTCTACAACGGCAAGAAGGACTCGGGTAACGGCGATAACACCTACTACGGTGAGATCAGCCCACGCCTGTCGTTCGGCAAGATCTTCGACCAGAAGCTGGCGTTCGGCCCGGTCAAGGACGTGCTGCTGGCAATGACCTACGAGTTCGGCGAGGGTGATACCGAGTCCTACCTGATCGGCCCTGGCTTCGACCTGGACATCCCAGGCTTCGACTACTTCCAGCTGAACTTCTACCAGCGCACCACCGACGGCAGCCGGGCCGGTGACAATGTCTGGCAGATCACGCCGGTTTGGTCGTACACCATTCCTGTGGGCTCCTCCGACATCCTCATCGACGGTTTCATGGACTGGGTGGTCGACAACGACGAGAACCGCCGCGGCACCTACCAGGCCAACCTGCACTTCAACCCTCAGGTCAAATATGACCTGGGCAAGGCGTTGCACCTGGGTGAGAAGCAGTTGTACGTAGGCTTTGAGTACGACTACTGGAAGAACAAGTACGGGATCAAGGATTCCGACGGGTTCACCACCGACCAGAACACGGCAAGCTTCCTGGTCAAGGTCCACTTCTGACCGCGGGCTGCGCTGCAGCCCAGCGCCGGCAAGCCGGTCCCACAGAAATGGCGCCGCGCCTGAGACAGGCGGGGACAAGGTGGGCCGGCTTGCCGGCGATCCGGGGCTTAGCCCCGGCCCGGCACATCAGGTGGCAGGCTTCACCGCCCGCCACAACTTGCTCGCCAGCGCCACGACAGCGAGCACAACGGCACCCGCCACAATCCCCACCCCACCATTGAGCAACGCGCCAGTAAGCGCCCCGCCCCGCCCTTCGCTGAAGGCCTCGATGGCATGATGCAATGGCGCAACACCGTGTACCAGAATCCCGCCACCGACCAGGAACATTGCCGCAGTCCCGATCACCGACAGGCTCTTCATCATGTAGGGCGCCGCCCGCAGAATGCCGTTGCCCACCACCTGGGCCGCTTTCGAGGCCTTGTGAGTCATCCACAAGCCCAGGTCATCGAGCTTGACGATACCGCCCACCAACCCATAGACACCCACGGTCATGACGATCGCAATACCCGACAGCACGATGATCTGCTGAGTCAGCGGCGCATCGGCCACGGTGCCCAAGGTGATGGCGATGATTTCTGCCGAGAGAATGAAGTCGGTGCGCACCGCCCCTTTGATCTTGCTCTTCTCGAACGCCACCAGGTCGACATTGGTATCGGCAACGGCCTCGCTACGCGCACTGTGCTCGGCAGCATCCTCTTCCTTGCTGTGCAAGAACTTGTGCGCCAGCTTTTCGAAGCCTTCGAAACACAGGTATGCGCCGCCGATCATCAGCAGCGGAGTCACCGCCCATGGAATGAACGCGCTGATCAGCAGCGCCGCCGGCACCAGGATCGCCTTATTGACAAACGAGCCTTTGGCCACCGCCCACACCACCGGGATCTCGCGCTCGGCGCGCACACCCGTGACCTGCTGCGCGTTGAGTGCCAGGTCGTCGCCCAGCACACCTGCGGTTTTCTTCGCCGCGACCTTGGTCATCAGCGAGACGTCGTCGAGTACCGTGGCAATGTCGTCGATCAGTACCAGTAAACTGCTTCCTGCCATGTCTGCCTGTTTCCCGTGAAATGAATGGGCCGCAGTCTAGCCCAAAGTCGCTGCCTTGAGCCCCCATCGAGCCCGGTGCTACCATGCTCGATCCCTCTTAGAGGTGGCCAGACACGAGGAAGATCCCTGACCATGAGCACCATTCGCGAGCGCAACAAGGAACTGATCCTGCGCGCGGCCAGCGAGGAATTCGCCGACAAGGGCTTCGCTGCCACCAAGACCAGCGATATCGCGGCCAAGGCCGGCCTGCCCAAGCCGAACGTGTATTACTACTTCAAGTCCAAGGACAACCTCTACCGCGAGGTCCTGGAGAGCATCATCGCGCCGATCATGCAGGCCTCCACGCCGTTCAATGCCGACGGCGACCCCAAAGAAGTGCTCAGTGCCTACATCCGCTCGAAGATTCGCATTTCGCGCGACCTGCCCCATGCTTCGAAGGTGTTCGCCAGCGAGATCATGCACGGTGCACCGCACCTCTCGCCCAACCAGGTAGAACAGCTCAACGAGCAGGCCCGCCACAACATCGAGTGCATCGAGCGCTGGATCGAGCGCGGGCAGATTGCCAAGGTCGACGCGCACCACCTGATGTTCAGCATCTGGGCAGCGACTCAGACCTATGCCGATTTCGATTGGCAGATTTCAGTGATCACCGGCAAGGCCAAGTTGGCTGACAGTGATTACGAAGCAGCAGCCGAGACCATCATCCGGCTGGTGCTCAAAGGCTGCGAGCCCGAGGCAGCCTGATAGGGCGCAAGGGGCTGCTCTGCAGCCCTATCGCCGGCAAGCCGGCTCCCACATGGATTGCGCCGGCTTTAACAAATTGGGCAAGACGGTTGCTGCCACAGATACACCACAGTTAACAGATCGTGGAGTACCTGTGGGAGCCGGCTTGCCGGCGATGAGGCCGGTACAGCCAACAGAAATTCAGGCAGCTACCCCGGCATCCGCCGTCAACCCCACCTCTTCGATCGCACTGATCGCACACTGCTCGTCGATATCCGACGTATCGCCGCTGATCCCTACCGCACCCAGCACCTTGCCATCCTGATCACGGATCAGCACGCCACCTGGCGCCGGCACCACCGGCCGCTCACCCACACCATTCAACGCGGCAAAAAACGCCGGCCGCTGCTGCGCATCCAGCGCCAGCAAGCGCGAACCCTTGCCCAAGGCAATCGCACCCCAGGCCTTGCCCGTGGCCACCCCAGGACGAATCAGGCTGGCGCCATCTTCGCGCTGCAGCGCCAGCACATGCCCACCGGCATCCAGCACCACCACCGTCAACGGCGCAGCATTGATCTTGCGGCCCGCCGCCAGCGCCGCGTTCACCAGGCTGACAGCGACTTTCAGGTTCAAAGCGTTCATGGAAAGGTCCTCTTCTTGTTGTGAGAAGCCCGTAGGCATTTGGAAAACGATCCATCAAATAGAACACAAGTAAGATTGTTTTTGTATACAATAAATTGAAACGATCGTATGCGGTGACGCAAATCGCCGTTTTCATGGGCGCTCGGACGAAAGCAACCTCCCCCGATGAAAACCCATTGACCTAAACCGCCAGCCGTGAATACACTCTGGCACAAAGCAAGTTGTATACAATTACAAAATCGATGAGGCACAACCCATGAGCAAAATGAGAGCAATCGATGCAGCCGTTCTGGTCATGCGCCGTGAAGGTGTAGATACCGCGTTCGGCATCCCAGGGGCTGCCATCAACCCGTTGTACTCGGCCCTGAAAAAAGTCGGTGGCATCGATCACGTCCTCGCTCGTCACGTTGAAGGCGCCTCGCACATGGCCGAGGGCTACACCCGCGCCAACCCAGGCAACATCGGCGTGTGCATCGGCACCTCGGGCCCCGCCGGCACCGATATGGTCACCGGCCTGTACAGCGCGTCGGCCGACTCCATCCCGATTCTGTGCATCACCGGCCAGGCGCCACGTGCCCGCCTGCACAAGGAAGACTTCCAGGCAGTCGACATCACCAGCATTGTCAAGCCCGTCACCAAGTGGGCGACCACTGTGCTGGAGCCAGGCCAAGTGCCTTATGCCTTCCAGAAAGCCTTCTACGAAATGCGCACTGGCCGCCCAGGCCCGGTGCTGATCGATTTGCCGTTCGACGTGCAGATGGCCGAAATCGAATTCGACATCGACGCCTACGAGCCGCTGGCCGTCAACAAGCCGTGCGCCACCCGCGTGCAGGCTGAAAAAGCCCTGGCGCTGCTCAACGACGCCGAGCGCCCACTGCTGGTGGCCGGTGGCGGCATCATCAACGCCGACGCCAGCGACAAGCTGGTAGAGTTCGCCGAACTGACCGGCGTGCCCGTGATCCCTACCCTCATGGGTTGGGGCACCATCCCGGACGACCACGCCCAGATGGTTGGCATGGTCGGCCTGCAGACCTCGCACCGCTACGGTAACGCCACCCTGCTCAAGTCCGACCTGGTGTTCGGCATCGGCAACCGTTGGGCCAACCGCCATACCGGTTCCGTTGACGTCTATACCGAAGGCCGCAAGTTCGTCCACGTCGACATCGAGCCCACCCAGATCGGCCGCGTGTTCACCCCGGACCTGGGTATCGTCTCCGACGCCGGCCTGGCGCTGGACGTGTTCATCGAAGTAGCCCGCGAGTGGAAAGCCGCCGGTAAGCTGCAGTGCCGCAAGGCCTGGCTGGAAGACTGCCAGCAGCGTAAGGCGAGCCTGCAGCGCAAGACCCACTTCGACAACGTGCCGGTCAAGCCGCAGCGCGTTTACGAAGAGATGAACCAGGTGTTCGGCAAGGACACCTGCTACGTCAGCACCATTGGCCTGTCGCAGATTGCCGGCGCGCAGTTCCTGCACGTGTACAAGCCACGCCACTGGATCAACTGTGGCCAGGCCGGCCCGCTCGGCTGGACCATCCCGGCGGCACTGGGCGTGGTCAAAGCCGACCCGAAACGCAAGGTCGTGGCACTGTCGGGCGACTATGACTTCCAATTCATGATCGAAGAGCTGGCCGTGGGCGCGCAGTTCAACCTGCCGTACGTACACGTGCTGGTGAACAACGCCTACCTGGGCCTGATCCGTCAGGCGCAGCGTGGCTTCGACATGGATTACTGTGTACAACTGGCGTTCGAGAACATCAACTCCACCGACGCCGCCACCTATGGTGTCGATCACGTCGCCGTGGTCGAAGGCTTGGGTTGCAAGGCCATCCGGGTATTCGAGCCAGGTGAAATTGCCCCGGCCCTGCTCAAGGCTCAGAAGATGGCCGAAGAGTTCCGGGTACCGGTCGTGGTGGAAGTGATCCTCGAGCGCGTGACCAACATTTCCATGGGCACCGAGATCAACGCGGTCAACGAGTTCGAAGACCTGGCCCTGGTCGGCAACGACGCGCCAACCGCCATCTCGATGCTGGACTGATCGCCTGACGCCCCCGCGCTGCGCCCTGACCGAGGGCGCCGGGGGCCTTCATCGCAAGGAGACACATCATGCCTCGCTTCGCTGCCAACCTGTCCATGCTGTTCACCGAACAGGACTTCCTGGCCCGCTTCAAGGCTGCCGCCGATGCTGGTTTCAGCGGCGTCGAATACCTCTTTCCCTACGACTTCAGCGCTGCCGACATCAAGCAGCAGCTCGACGCCCACGGCCTGACCCAGGTGCTGTTCAACCTGCCGGCCGGTGATTGGGGCAAAGGTGAGCGCGGAATCGCCTGCCACCCCGACCGCGTGGAAGAATTCCGCGCGGGTGTCGACAAGGCCATCGAATACGCCAAGGTACTGGGCAACACCCAGGTCAACTGCCTGGCCGGCATTCGCCCGCAAGGCCTGCAGTGCGCCGACGTGCGCAAGACATTCGTCGACAACCTGAAATTCGCCGCCGACAAGCTCAAAGCCGCTGGCATTCGCCTGGTCATGGAAATGATCAACACCCGCGACATCCCAGGCTTCTACCTGAACACCACCCAACAGGCCCTGGAAATCCAGGCCGAAGTGGGCAGCGACAACCTGTTCCTGCAGTACGACATCTACCACATGCAGATCATGGAAGGTGACCTGGCTCGCACCATGCAGGCGAACCTGAACCTGATCAACCACATCCAGCTGGCCGACAACCCGGGCCGCAACGAGCCGGGCACCGGCGAGATCAACTATCGCTTCCTGTTCGAGCACCTGGACCGCATCGGTTACCAAGGCTGGGTAGGCGCGGAGTACAAGCCGCTGACCACCACCGAAGCGGGCCTGGGCTGGCTGAAAACCCATAACGCACTCTAAGAACGCTCGCAGAACCTGTGGGCTGCAGATCAGCCCCGGCAGGTTCCTGCGCCACTGAGACCGAGGGGCCGCTGCGCGCCCCTTTCGCGACACCCGGCCACTCCTGGCGGGCCCGGGTCGCCTGCTCACATAACAATGAAAGAGGTAATTTCTCATGGCTAAAATCGGATTCCTCGGCACCGGCATCATGGGCAAGCCCATGGCTCAGAACCTGCAAAAAGCAGGTCACAGCATTTTCGTTTCCACCCACCACGAGCCCGCACCGGCTGACCTGATCGCCGCTGGCGCCGTGGCGCTGGCCAACCCGAAAGAGGTTGCCCAGGAAGCCGAGTTCATCATCGTCATGGTGCCGGATACCCCGCAGGTCGAAAGTGTCCTGTTCGACCAGAACGGCGTCGCCGAAGGCGTGGGCCCGAACAAGGTCGTGATCGACATGAGCTCGATCTCGCCGACCGCCACCAAGGCCTTTGCCGAGAAGATCAAGGCCACCGGTGCCGCCTACCTGGACGCCCCGGTGTCCGGTGGTGAGGTCGGTGCCAAGGCCGCGACCCTGAGCATCATGGTCGGTGGCTGCCCGAAAGCCTTCGAGCGCGCCCTGCCGCTGTTCGAGGCCATGGGCAAGAACATCACCCGCGTCGGCGGCAATGGCGACGGCCAGACGGCCAAGGTCGCCAACCAGATCATCGTCGCCCTGAATATCCAGGCCGTCAGTGAAGCCCTGCTGTTCGCCGCCAAGAACGGCGCGGACCCAGCCAAGGTGCGTGAAGCACTGATGGGCGGTTTCGCCTCGTCGAAAATCCTCGAAGTGCACGCCGAGCGCATGATCAAAGGCACCTTCGACCCAGGCTTCCGCATCAACCTGCACCAGAAGGACCTGAACCTGGCCCTGCAAGGCGCCAAGGAACTGGGCATCAACCTGCCCAACACCTCCAATGCCCAGCAAGTGTTCAGCACCTGCGTGGCACTGGGCGGCGGCAACTGGGACCACTCGGCGCTGATCAAAGGCCTGGAACACATGGCCAACTTCTCGATCCGCGGCGAGAAATAAGCTTCAAGCTGTAAGCCTCGAGCGGCAAGCAAAAGCAGGTCTGCTTTTACTTGTGGCTTGTAGCTTGAAGCTTGCAGCTCTGGGGACCGCCCCTGGTTCGGCCTGCACGGAGGCAGTTCCAGGGGCGTTTTCGATTCTGCAGAACAACAATAATTGGGAGCCTGCCATGTCGGTCGATCCGCAAAAACTTCTCCGCGACCTGTTCGACACAGCCATCGCTGCCGCCCACCCCCGTCAAGTCCTCGAACCCTACCTGCCCGCCGACCGTAGCGGCCGGGTCATCGTCATCGGCGCCGGCAAAGCCGCTGCAGCCATGGCCGAAGTGGTCGAGAAGAGCTGGCAGGGCGAAGTGTCCGGGCTGGTTGTCACACGTTACGGCCACGGCGCCAACTGCCAGAAGATCGAAGTGGTCGAAGCCGCCCACCCGGTCCCCGACGCCGCTGGCCTGGCTGTGGCCAAACGCGTGCTGGAGCTGGTCAGCAACCTGAACGAAGACGACCGTGTCATCTTCCTGCTCTCTGGCGGTGGTTCTGCCCTGCTGGCGCTGCCAGCCGAAGGCCTGACCCTGGCCGACAAGCAACACATCAACAAGGCGCTGCTCAAATCCGGCGCCACCATCGGCGAGATGAACTGCGTGCGCAAGCATCTCTCGGCGATCAAGGGCGGCCGCCTGGCCAAGGCTTGCTGGCCCGCCACGGTCTACACCTATGCAATCTCCGATGTCCCTGGCGACCTGGCCACGGTCATCGCTTCCGGCCCTACCGTGGCCGATCCAAGCACCTCGGCCGATGCCCTGGCGATCCTCAAGCGCTACAACATCGAAGCACCCAAAGCGGTCATCGACTGGCTCAACGACCCTGCCTCGGAAACCGTCAAGGCCGATGACCCGGCCCTGGCCCGCAGCCACTTCCAGCTGATCGCCAAACCCCAGCAATCGCTTGAAGCCGCTGCAGTACAAGCCCGCCAGGCCGGCTTCAGCCCGCTGATCCTCGGCGACCTGGAAGGCGAGTCACGCGAAGTGGCCAAGGTGCACGCGGGTATCACCCGGCAGATCGTCCAGCACGGGCAGCCGCTGAAGGCGCCCTGTGTGATCCTTTCTGGCGGAGAAACCACTGTCACCGTACGCGGTAATGGCCGTGGCGGGCGCAATGCCGAGTTCCTGCTCAGCCTCACCGAAAGCCTCAAGGGCCTGCCGGGCGTGTATGCCCTGGCCGGTGACACCGACGGCATCGACGGCTCGGAAGAAAACGCCGGCGCCTTCATGACGCCAGACAGCTTCGCCCGCGCCGAGGCACTGGGCCTGTCGGCCAGCGACGAGCTGGACAACAACAACGGCTACGGCTATTTCGCGGCACTCGATGCGCTGATCGTCACAGAGCCTACCCGCACCAACGTCAACGACTTCCGCGCCATCCTGATCCTTGAGACTGCACAATCATGACGCCTGATAAGAAAGTCAAAATCCTCGCCACCCTGGGCCCTGCGATCAGCGGCATCGACGACATCCGCCAGCTGGTGGAAGCCGGGGTGAACATCTTCCGCCTCAACTTCAGCCACGGCGAACACGCCGACCACGCCCTGCGTTACCAGTGGATCCGTGAAGTCGAGCAGCAACTGAACTACCCGCTGGGTATCCTCATGGACCTGCAGGGGCCGAAGCTGCGCGTGGGCCGCTTCGCCGAGGGCAAGGTGCAATTGCAACGCGGCCAGGCCCTGCGCCTGGACCTGGACAAGACCCCGGGCGACAGCCGCCGGGTCAACCTGCCACACCCTGAAATCATCGCAGCCCTTGAGCCCGGCATGGACCTGTTGCTGGACGACGGCAAGCTGCGCCTGCGCGTCACCGCCAAGCACGACGACGCCATCGACACTGAAGTGCTCAACGGTGGCGAGCTGTCCGACCGCAAGGGCGTCAACGTACCGCAAGCAGTACTCGACCTCTCCCCGCTGACTGAAAAGGACCGCCGCGACCTGGCCTTTGGCCTGGAACTGGGCGTGGACTGGGTGGCCCTGTCGTTCGTGCAGCGCCCTGAGGACATCGTCGAAGCACGCCAGCTGATTGGCGATCGCGCCTACTTGATGGCCAAGATCGAGAAGCCATCGGCAGTCGAACAGCTGCAAGCCATCGCCGAACTGGCAGACGCGATCATGGTGGCCCGCGGTGACCTAGGCGTGGAAGTGCCGGCCGAAAGCGTGCCGCAAATCCAGAAACGCATCATCGGCACCTGCCGTCAGCTGGGTAAACCGGTGGTGGTGGCCACGCAGATGCTCGAATCCATGCGTTTCTCGCCGGCCCCGACCCGCGCCGAAGTCACCGACGTGGCCAATGCCGTGGCCGAGGGCGCCGATGCGGTGATGCTGTCGGCTGAGACCGCCTCGGGTGATTACCCACTGGAAGCGGTGCAGATGATGAGCAAGATCATCCGCCAGGTGGAGAACGGCCCGGACTACCAGGCCCAGCTCGACGTTGGCCGGCCCAAGGCTGAAGCTACGGTGTCGGACGCCATCAGCTGCGCGATCCGCCGCATCAGCGGCATCCTGCCGGTGGCGGTGCTGGTCAACTACAGCGAGTCGGGCGCCTCGACCCTGCGCGCCGCACGCGAGCGGCCACGGGCGCCGATCCTCAACCTGACGCCGAACCTGGTCACCGCCCGCCGCCTGAGCGTGACCTGGGGCGTGCACTCGGTGGTCAATGACCGTTTGCGCCAGGTGGATGAAGTGGTCACCACCGCACTGGAAATCGCCCAGGCGCAAGGTATGGCAAGCCGTGGTGACACCTTGCTGATCACTGCCGGTGTGCCGTTCGGCAAGCCGGGCTCGACCAACAGCCTGCGGATCGAGACCTTGATCTGAGGGTGTCGGGGGCGCTTTGCGCCAGTTTCGCTAGCAGGGCTGCTACGCAGCCCATCGCTGGCAAGCCAGCTCCACAGGTACTGCGCAGGCCTCAAGAACTGCGCGGCCCTGGTGGAAGCTGGCTTGCCAGCGGCGGGCCGTGAAGCGGCTGCAAAGCGCTTGACTGAGTGGCTTCAAGCAACGCCCTCCCCTGGCACTGCAACGACAGACACGCGGAAAACCGAGGCCCAAAGAGGCCCACCGCTCTTCCATCAACCTTGCCGACTGCCCATGTACACCAAAAATTTCGTCAACCCGTGCCCCGACTGGGCCACGGCGCTGCTCAACGGCTTCAGCCAGGTGCTGCTGCTGCGCAACCCCCTGTGCGGGCTGTGCTGCCTGCTGGCCATTCTGCTGACCGCGCCCAACCTGGTCGGCGGCGCCCTGCTCGGCGCCCTGGCCGGCCTGCTCACCGCCCAGGCCCGCGGCTACGACCGCGCTGACCGCCAGGCCGGGCTGTACAGCTACAACGGCGTGCTCATCGGCCTGCTGATCAGCGCCGTGCTGCCCTGGTCGGCCATTCTGCCGCCACTGATCATCGCGGCTGGCGGGCTGTCCAGCATCATTACCCACCAGTGGCGCAAGCGCGGCGGCAAGCTGCTGATTGCCTATACCGCACCGTTCGTGCTGCTGGGCTGGGCCATGCTGCTGTTCGCCAGCCCCTCGCCCGGCGGCTTCGTCGAAGCCGACCCGCTGTATGCCCTGGCGCGGGGAGTAGGTCAGATTTTTCTGCTCGACCAGCCATTGGCCGGCGTACTGATCATTGTCGGCATGTTCGTCGCCAATCCCTATGCCGCAATGTGGGCTGTCATCGGCTCGGCCATCGGTGGCAGCGTGGGCTTGTTCGCCGAAGCGCAATCTGCCTGGCTGGGTCTGCACGGCTTCAACGCCGCACTGGCCGCGCTGGCCTTCAGCAGACAGAGTGAAAAGCCCTGGGTGACCGTGCTGGCGATTGCCTTGGCGGTAGTGCTGCAATCGCTGTTCAAGCTGCTACCGGCTCCCGGCCTGACCGCACCGTTCGTCGCCGCCTGTTGGCTGATGCACTTGGGCAGCCACCTGGCACAACCCAGGCAACGCAATGCCAGCCGCTTGCACAGCTGAAACGCAACCCCTAGGCTCACCCCATTGCTTTTGTGGAACGAGCCCATGAATAACCCTATGAGCCTGCGCGAACGGCTCTACGTCATCGTTTTCCAGACCGACACCGTCGCCGGCCGGCGCTTCGACAAGACGCTGCTGCTGATCATCCTGGCCAGCCTGGTCACCGTCATCCTCGACAGTATCGATGAGGTGCACCAGAACTACGCAGGCCTGTTGGCGGGTATCGAATGGGGCTTTACCGCGATTTTTCTGGCCGAGTACATCACCCGCCTTTACTGCTCGCCCAAGCCCATGCGCTACGCCTTCAGCTTCTATGGCTTGGTCGACCTGCTGGCGATCGTGCCCGGGATCCTCGCCCTGTACTACAGCGACGCGCAGTACCTGCTGATCATCCGGGTAATCCGCATGCTGCGGATTTTCCGGGTGCTCAAGCTTGGCCAGTACCTGAACCAAGCCAATTACCTGATGGCGGCACTGCGCGGCAGCAAGCAGAAGATCATCGTGTTTCTGCTCAGCGTATCGACACTGGTGACTGTGTTCGGCACCTTGATGTATGTGATCGAGGGGCCGGAGCACGGTTTTACCAGCATCCCCAAAGGCATCTATTGGGCGATCGTCACCCTCACCACCGTGGGCTTCGGCGACATCGTGCCCAAGACGCCGCTGGGGCAGGTACTGTCTTCGCTGGTGATGATCACCGGTTATTCGATCATCGCCGTGCCCACCGGGATTTTCACTGCCGAACTGGCCAATGCCATGCGTGGCGAACAGTTGCACCATGACTGCCCAAACTGCCAGAAAAGCACGCATGGCCACGACGCGGCATTCTGCTCGCGCTGTGGTCAGGCACTGTTCGGCAAGCGCGACTGATCCTGCGCCAGCGCCTCGCGTGTCAACGCCAGCAGCACGTCGCTGCGCGCTGCCTGGCGCTCGGCGTGGACGACCCCGACCCTGGCCAGGTATTCGGCCTCGGGTACCGAATCGGCGCTTTCCAGCAATGCTTGCATGCGCGTGTGGAAGGGCGCATCGGCCGCCTCCAGGCGTGCTGCCTGCGTGCGCTGCAGATGCTCCTGCCAGAATTCGCGCTGAGCCAGTGAGACGGCAATCTGCTCATCTGTCTCGTTTGCCTGCACCCGCGCTCGCGCCGCCTCCACGCGTTCAGGCCCCACGCCGGCCACTGCGGTAAACAGCATGCTCCCAGGTTGGGCGGGCAGATCGAGTGCATCACGCAAGGCCACGCGATAGGCCAGGCCCACTTCGATCTCATCCGGATCGGCGCCTGCGGCGCGGCGAGCTTGAATGTCCTCCACAACGATGCGATCGACCTCATCCAACCGCCAGAGTTGTCGGCCCAGGTGCAGCAAGGCGCCCTGCTGATCGCCACTCCCGGCCTCGATACGCGCACGCCAGACCAGCATGCTCAGTTCCAGGTTGCTGAAACACAACGCCACGCTGTCCTGGCAAGTGAGTTGCTGGTTGACCTGATGGAACAACATCTCTCGCAGGCTGGCGTGCTCCTGCATGGCCTGCAGCATGATGAACACCCGCTCCGCCAGTGCTTCGCCGTTCTGCCGGAACTCTGCGGTGTCCAGCAAGCGGCCCAGCAACCGGAAGAAGTCGTCGCCACCGGGCTCCATCTCCAGCGCCTCCCAGCACGCCGACAGTTCGTCACGTGCCAGCACGTTGGCGCTGTCCAGCCAGCGCTGACGCAAGAAAGTGGTCCCCGGTTGCGCTTCCATGTCCAGGTGTGGCATCGACGTCTGCAGGCCCTCAAGGTCGTGATCGTTCAACGGGTTGCCCCAGAGCATGAGCATGCGCCGGCTCCATACCGGTGCCCGATAATAGCTTGCAGGCAATGTGGCGATACGGTTGTCGCGCAAGTCGGCTTGCAGCAGGTCGGGGCAACGCAGCACCCCGGGCGGCAACTCCGTCTGGCCGGTATTGCGCAAATACAGCCGTCGTAACCGAGGCAGCGCGCGCAGAGAAAAGCCGCGGCCCAAAGGGTTGAACGACAGGTTGAGGTACTCCAGGGACTCGCAATGGGCGAGGATGCCCGCCTGTTCCGGGTCGAGCACGATGCGGTTGTTGAACAGGTCCAGCTCGTTCAGGCTGGGCATCTGGGCGATCGCCGCCGGCACGCGGCTCAAGCGATTGCCACTGAGCTCAAGGATGCGAAGCTCTGGAAAAGCGCCCAGGAATGCCACGGGAATGTCCTCTAGCTGCATCCCCAACAACGCCAGTTCAAAAATATGGGAAAACCTGACGTGGGAGGGCAGCTCTGGCAACTGGCCGGGCATGGCAGCGAACATGGCAAAGCGGAAACTCTGCGGCGCCTGGATATCGTTCACCCCCGCAGTGATCCGCCGCTGCCAGCAGTCGATCAGGCAACGCCGGAAATAACGGCGCTCTTCTCGCAGGCCCCGTGATGCTGCCTGACGCTCCCACTGCTGCAGCCGTTCGCGCAACGCCGCAAGCTCGTTGCCCAGCCGGGTGATTTCCCCATGGACATCGCTGCCTGAGGTGCGCAGGCCTTCGATCCAGGCCAGTATCTGCTCGTCGGAGAAGCCTGGGTACAAATTGCGCACTGAGGCGAACAACCCTTGTGCAGGCCTTCCACGCCGCCCGCTCAGCGGGTAGCCCAGACGACCATCGGGCTGGCGCTGCGGCAGGCGAAACCAGCCGCGCGAGGGTTGTTCACCCAACAGCTGAGTGACCTCGGCGCGATGCGCTACGGCCTGGCGGCTGAGCAGTACGCGCAAGTTGTGGGCGAATGGCTCGCCGACCCCCAACGTATCGCGCAGGGGGTCGTCATAGGCAGAGGCCATGACCTCGAACAGCTCGCCAGCCTGGCCCAGCGGCTGGCCTGCGCCATCCAGGCGGCGAAACTGGCCATCTTCATGGCGGATCGCACATTCAGGGCCGCCTTCCCCGGTGACCAGCAAGGGGGCACCGGCATCGCCATCGAACAAGGCCCAGCGCACGCCACCGCCCGCTGGCAAGTGCCTGAGCATGGCAAGCGCCACCCGGGCAAGGTCCAGCTGCTGCTCCACTTCCAGGTAGAACGCTTCGAACACCCTGACCTGACGAATCCGCCGGACATGCACGCGCGCCGCCTCAGCAAGCCTCAACGCCACGCGCCCGCTGTCGGCCAGTCGCTCGCGGTCTGCCAAGTGAGCAGTGCGCCACAAAGCGCGTGCCGCCGATTCATGCAGGCTTGGAAAGACGCGACGCAGCACTGCGGTTTCTGCACTCGATGGAGGCTGGGTAGCGGCGTAGGCCTGCTGGAAGAGCAACCGACGGCGAGCGGCGGCCAGCTCGGCCAACGCCTGCTCGCCCAGCCCCTGGCCACCAGGCAATGCGCGTGCTTGCTGCAAGAGCGCAGCATCATCCACCGGCTGCCCGGCGCGCAGGCGCTCGATCAGTACGCTGATACGCCGGTCCAGCACAAAGCGTTCGGCGCTGTCGAGCAGCACAGCGTCGGGGGCCTGGCCCTCGACATGCAGGGCGCGCAGGTGATCGGCGTGCAGGTCGTGGATCAGCAGAATCTGCTCGATCCGCTCATCATCCAACGCGTGCAGGCGTCCACCAAGCCGGCGAAACAAACCATAGCGGTCGTCCCACTGCGCCGGCTGCTCGAACCACAGGCGCCACGCCCCCGCGCCGTTGTGGCGCAGCTGCGGGCCATACCCGTCACGCGGGCGTAGTTGCCACTCACCCTGTGCGCCATGCTGCACCACGGGGTAGCAGTGGCCCTCCATCTCGACCCAGGCGCGGCCATCGAGCCGATGCACGCCCTCTTCATCCACGTGCGCCTGCAGGGGTGGCACGCTGCGGTAATCGGCCAATACCGGACGGCACAGCCGGGTACTACCGTCTTCCAGTTGCTCAGGCAGCAAGCTGTCCACCCTCAGCGAGCGCCGCCAGGTACGCAGTGCCACCCCCACACCGACAGCAGTGGCGCCCATCACGGCAAGGTCGGTAGCGACATGGGTCAAGTGATCGAGCGCCGCGCTGGTGTCGCCTTCATGCCAGGCCTCGACGCCATGGAACACTTCCTTGAGCAAGCCCCATGCAGTGAATGCCAGCAAACCTGTGCCGATCACCGGAATGAACAGGCCAGCCAGGTTCAGCAGCGCCCAGCCCTCTGCGGCAAGGCGTTGGTCGTGCGCCTGCTGCACGGCCCGATCGATGCTGGCGACTGGGGCGGCGATCATCGCCGCGTCATCCTTGATCTGCGCGATACGCGCCGTGCCCAGGGTTTCGAACAATGGCAGGCGCAGGGCCTGCATGTGCTCATCGAGGTCGTAGTTGGCCCAATCCGCCAGATCAGCGTAAGCCGGGATGATCACAGAGAAAAATGCCTGACTGTCCCGACGCCGCACGAAGCGGCTGAAGAACCGCTGGTAGTCACGCGTACGTAGCCGCCGGCCCAGGTCATTGGCCAGATGCCGCAGGCTGCTGGACACACACCACGACCCATGGGGATCATCCGGCACGTACGCCAGCAAACGCCGGGTGGTGTTGCGAACCCAACCCTCATCGATGACGTCCAGCAGCACTATCTGCTCCAGGGTACAGCCCACCAGGCTCAGTTGCCTGGCCATCACCGGATCGCCTTGCAGGCGCGGCGGCGTGCCGTCGCGGCATAACCCCACAATCATCTGCAGTTCGTCGTCGTCGAGTACCCCCCTCTGCCTGGCCTTGTAGGCGTCCACCAGCATCTGCTGGCGTTGGGCGTTACCCAACAGCATCGCGACGCTTGCGCCCTGGGCTGTCGGCGCCAGCAGCACGCTGTTGAGGTGAGCCTGATATTGACCGCCCAGGTCGAGGCTGCGACACAGCTTGGCAAACGCCACGGCCGACGGTGGTTTGGCAGCGCCTTTACGTGCACTGGTCAGCCGGTTACCCCGCGGCTGGCCGCCCTCCTCGGCTTGATCTTCAGTGAAATTGCGCAGCGCCGCTTCCAGCAGCGGCATGTCGTCATACACCAGTTCGGTAAGGTGCACGCCCACAGGCTGTGCATTGATCACCGGTTCACGGTGGCCGGCAATGAAGGACCAGAGATGCACGTTGAAAGGCTCGCCATCGGGCCCTTCCAAGGCCTGCTCCAGACGGCTTTTCGCGAAACTGTCGATACCTTCCAGGCGCGCAAGCACTGCACTGAGTTGCTGACGCAAGGCCAGGCTCTGGCGCAACGCCTCACTCAGGCCCGGCAAATGTTCGGCGCGGGCTGCTCGCAGCCACTGGGGCAGGCGTGCGGCAATCAATTGATCCTGGAAGGCCTGTTCCAGGGCAAGTCCATCGGGCTGCGGGTCGGTTTGGTAAGTCATGGCGCGCTCCTCCTTCGGGAGGCGCGAGCTTAGGTATGGCCCAGGGCTGAAAGTGGTTAGATACCTAACACCCGCCTGGGCGCGCGCATAAGCAAAGAGCCATTCGGTCTTTAATCGCCGCGAAGCGAACGGCTATAGTCACTGGCACACTGCCAACCCTCTGAACCCTAACAAGGAATGCTTCGTGAAAAAGCTATTCACCGCCTCGCTGCTGGCGGCCGGCCTGGCGCTGGGCAACTTGGCCCACGCCGCCCCGACCCTGTTGAATGTGTCCTACGACGTGATGCGTGACTTCTACAAAGACTACAACCCGGCCTTCCAGAAGCACTGGGAAGCCGAGCATGACGAGAAGGTCAACTTACAGATGTCGTTCGGCGGCTCGAGCAAGCAGGCGCGCGCGGTGATCGATGGCCTGCCGGCCGATGTCATCACCATGAACATGGCCACCGACATCAACGCGCTTGCCGACATCGGCAAGCTGGTGCCGGACGATTGGGTCACCCGTTTGCCCAACAACAGCGCGCCGTTCACCTCGGCCACTGTGTTCATCGTGCGCAAGGGTAACCCCAAAGCCCTGAAAGACTGGCCCGACCTGCTCAAGGACGGCGTGCAGGTAATCGTGCCCAACCCCAAGACCTCGGGTAACGGCCGCTACACCTACCTGTCGGCCTGGGGCTATGTGCTCAAGCAAGGCGGTGACGAGGCCAAGGCCCGTGACTTCGTCGGCAAGCTGTTCAAGCAGGCGCCGGTACTGGATACCGGCGGTCGCGCTGCTACCACGACCTTCATGACCAACCAGATCGGCGATGTGCTGGTGACCTTCGAGAACGAAGCCGAAATGATCGCCCGCGAATTCGGCCGCGACCAGTTCGAAGTGGTCTACCCGAGCGTATCGGCCGAAGCCGAACCGCCGGTCAGCGTGGTCGACAAGGTGGTAGCCAAGAAGGGCACCCAGGCCGTGGCCGAGGAATACCTCAAGTACCTGTGGTCGCCGGCAGCTCAGGAAATCGCCGCACAGAATTACCTGCGTCCGCGTGATGCAACGGTACTGGCCAAGTACACCGACCGCTTCCCCAAGGTCGATTTCCTGTCGGTGGAGAAAACCTTCGGTGACTGGCGCACCGTGCAAAAGACCCACTTCAACGATGGTGGCGTGTTCGACCAGATCTATACCAACCCGTAATCGCGTGCTGCCTTCACCTGAGCGCCATCATTGCGCCCAAGTGAAGCTTCCCGACTACATCAGGCTGGTGATTCATCGCGAAACACCAAGGCCTTCAAGCCACCCGCCGGATCGGCATCCGGAAACTCCGGCGGGTTATCCAAACGCTCCACGAAAGCCAACGCTGGGGCCTGCTCCGCCATCCCGTCGATCAGAAACTGCGGCCCGATGCCCGGATCGTTCACGCACGCCAGCACAGTGCCACCCTTGGTCAGCAACTCTGGCAAGCGCCGCAGGATCTTCGCGTAATCCTGGGTCAGCACGAAACTGCCTTTCTGGAAGGTGGGCGGGTCGATGATGATCAAATCGTAGGGGCCGTACTTGCGCACCTTACCCCACGACTTGAACAACTCATGCCCCAGATACGCCACCCGTGATGCATCGTGGCCATTGAGCCGGTGGTTGTCGCGGCCACGCGAAAGCGCCGACTTGGCCATGTCCAGATTGACCACCTGCTCGGCACCACCGGCGATCGCCGCGACCGAAAAGCCGCAGGTGTAGGCGAACAGGTTGAGCACACGCTTGCCCGCCGACTGTTCACGTACCCATCGGCGGCCGTAACGCATGTCGAGGAACAGACCGTTGTTCTGCCGCACGCCCAGGTCGAGCAAATAGGTCAGGCCATCTTCGACCACTTCGCGCTGCTGGCACGGCTCGCCCCACAACCACTCACCCGGGCTGTCCGGCAAGTAACGGTGCTGGATGAGGATCGCTTGGCCGGTCCACTGCGGGCGCGCGGCGAGGGTGCGCAGCATGGCCTGCAGTTCGGCCAGCTGGCCTGCGGCTGGCTCACGGAACAGCGCTACCGACAGCACGCCCTGCAACCAGTCGACGGTGACCTGCTCCAGCCCCGGCCAGCAACGGCCGCGGCCGTGAAACAGGCGACGGGTTTCCTGGGGTGCGGGGTCGAGGGCGGTAAGCAGATGCTGTTCGAGGGTGTGGATCGGCGAAGTCATGGCGGGTCGCAAGCAAATAAAAGGAAGCATTCTACCCCGCGAGGCTGCTGGTGGGGCGCGCAACCGCGCCTCACTGGCCTTTGGCAGTGATCGGCGCCGAACGGAACCACCACCCCTGCTGCATGCCCGCCGCCGCCAGCAAGATCAACGCCACACCAAGCCATTGCAACGGCACCAGGCGGTGCCCAAAGGCCACCCAGTCGACCAGGATCGCGGCGATCGGGTAGATGAATGAAAGGGCGCCGGTCAATGCCGTGGGCAGGCGCTGGATGGCGCTGTACAGCAACACATACATCAGCCCGGTGTGCACCACGCCCAGCATCACCAGGCTGGCCAAGGCCGAGGGCTCGCCAGGCAGACCGCCCGGCCTGACCCACGGCGCCAACAGCAACACCCCGGTCGCTACCTGGATCAGGGCGATAAGATGCGGTGGCGTGCCGTTCAGGCGCTTGATGATCAACGCGGCAATGGCATAAAGAAACGCCGCCCCCAGCGCCAGGGCAATGCCCAGCAGGTACTCTTCACCGCTGCCCTGCCCTGCGCCATGGGCGCTGACGATGGCCAGCATGCCGAGGAACGCCACGCTCAGCCAGGTGACCTTGGCCACAGTGATCTTCTCGCCCAGAAACACTGCCGCCAGCCCCACCAGCAGGAACGGCTGCACGTTGTACACCGCGGTGCCGATCGCGATCGACGCCCGCGAATAGGAGGCGAACAGCAACACCCAGTTGCCGACGATGGCCACGCCGCTGGCGATTGCCAAGAGCAAGGCCGTGCGGCTGATCACACCAGGTTTGAGAAAGCCGAGCGCCGCACAGACCAGCAGCAACGTGCCGGTGCCAAACACACACCGCCAGAACACCACTTCCAGGACCGGCTGCCCCGATACCAGCACGAACCAGCCGATAGTCCCGGAAATCAGCATGGCAGCGACCATTTCCAGCGAGCCACGGCGCAACGAACTGTCCATCTCACACCTCCCTTGACGATGACGGACAGTATGCAGAGGCCCACAGTTGGCCCTCCAGCGGATAACCAAGGAAAAATGCCTCCTCAGCCTTTACTATCAAGGCAAACCAGCAATTGAACCTTATGAGGCGTATATGACCGATGCCATCGACCAGCTCCTGATCAACGCCCTGATGGAAGACGCCCGCCGCTCACTCAAAGCGCTGGCGCACATCAGTGGCCTGTCTGCACCCAGCGTCAGCGAGCGCCTGCGCCGCCTGGAAGAGCGCGGCGTACTGCGCGGTTACACCGTGGATGTCGATCCGCGCTGCTTTGGTTACCAATTGCAGGCCATCGTACGCATTCGCCCGCTGCCCGGGCAGCTGCAGGAAGTGGAACGGCAGATTATCGCGATTCCCGAGTTCACCGAGTGCGACAAGGTAACGGGCGAGGATTGCTTCATTGCCCGGCTGCATGTGCGGTCGATGGAACAGCTCGACACCCTGCTCGACCGTATCAATGTGCTCGCTGAAACCAACACGGCGATCATCAAGAAAAGCCCGGTGAAGCGGCGCTTGCCGCCGATGAATTGAAGCGCCGGAAAACCTGACCCACGCCTGTACACACAAACGTCACCTTAAGTGCCATTTTTGTGTGCATAAGTGCTAGCAATGCCCCAATACGTTACATACGCTGCGCAACTAAATCTGACCAAATGATCAACTAATTATGCATGAATAAAATTAAACCTGTTCAATTGGTCAATTTATAGTGCCGTCAATTCATCTACTTAGCTTTCAAAGCGATAGTTTTGAAGTAAACGCAACTTGAAGTACGTTCTCCGCCTGGCATGGAACTCGCTTTTGTGTGTTCGTGTTTTGTATACAAGTTGAACAAAACATAAATACACAAGAACCCGCGACGCCGCCCCAACCCGGCCGCCGCGCCCAGAACCCAGTGATGCCAACGCTGCACTGACGAGATGGCGAGCCCGTGCGCATGCCCGCTCATCGCAGTCCACGTGCATCAGGAGCCTGCCGGAATGAGTACCAGCCTCGACCTTGCCCCTGAACTATCCGTCGCCAGCACCCACCCCTCGTCCTCCCTGGCCGGCCATGCGCCGCAACTTGAACTCAGCCCGCGCCTGCATAACCGCGACCTGGCGCCGACGCGTATCGAAGGCCGCCGCTGGGGGCGCTACAGCATCTTCGCGCTGTGGACCAACGATGTGCACAACATTGCCAACTACTCCTTCGCCATGGGCTTGTTCGCGCTTGGCCTCGGCGGCTGGCAGATTCTCCTGTCCTTGGCGATCGGCGCCGCGCTGGTGTACTTCTTCATGAACCTTTCCGGCTACATGGGGCAGAAGACCGGCGTGCCGTTCCCGGTAATCAGCCGCATTGCCTTCGGCATTCATGGCGCGCAAATTCCCGCGCTGATCCGTGCTGTGATCGCCATCGCCTGGTTCGGCATCCAGACCTACCTGGCTTCAGTGGTGCTACGCGTGCTACTCACGGCGGTGTGGCCGCAACTCGCCAGTTATGACCAAGACAGCATCCTCGGCCTGTCGAGCCTGGGCTGGGTGTGCTTCGTGGCAATCTGGCTGGTGCAGTTGGTGATCCTCGCCTACGGCATGGAGATGGTGCGCCGCTATGAGGCATTCGCCGGCCCGGTGATCCTGCTGACCGTCGCCAGCCTGGCGGTGTTCATGTACTTCAAGGCCGACGCGCGTATCGCCTGGTCGGTGGCCGAGCCGCTGACCGGGTACGAGATGTGGCGCAACATATTCGCCGGCGGCGCGCTGTGGCTGGCGATCTACGGCACCCTGGTGCTCAACTTCTGCGATTTCGCCCGTTCCTCGCCATGCCGCAAGACCATCCGCGTCGGCAACTTCTGGGGCCTGCCGGTGAACATCGTGGTCTTCGCGCTGATCACCGTGGTGCTGTGCGGCGCACAGTTCCAGATCAACGGCCAGATCATCGACAGCCCGACCCAGATCGTTGCCAGCATCCCCAATACGGCCTTCCTGGTCCTCGGCTGCCTGGCCTTCCTGATCGTCACCGTGGCGGTGAACATCATGGCCAACTTCGTCGCCCCGGCCTTCGTGCTGAGCAACCTGGCGCCGCGGCACCTGAACTTCCGCCGCGCAGGGCTGATCAGCGCCACCGTGGCCGTGTTGATCCTGCCATGGAACCTCTACAACAGCCCGCTGGTGATCGTCTATTTCCTGTCTGGCCTGGGCGCCCTGCTGGGCCCACTGTACGGGGTGATCATGGCCGACTACTGGCTGCTGCGCAAAGGCTGCATCAACGTGCCGGAGCTGTACAGCGAACATCCGGCCGGGGCTTACCACTACAGCAAGGGCATCAACCTGCGTGCCGTCGCCGCGTTCCTGCCGGCAGCGCTGCTGGCCATCGTCCTGGCGCTGGTGCCCAACTTCCATGCCATCGCGCCGTTTTCCTGGCTGATCGGTGCCGGCATCGCCGCCGCGCTGTACCTGCTGATCGCCCCTCGCAACCGTCAATACGCTGATGTCAGCGGCGAATGCATCGCCGTCGACCACAGCAGCCACTGATCAAGGAGCAGTGCTCATGCGTATTCTGATCGCCAACGTCAACACCACCGAAGCCATCACAGAGGCCATCGCCGAGCAGGCCCGTAGCGTGGCGGGCCCCGACACGCAGATCATCGGCCTGACCCCCTGGTTCGGTGCCGAGTCGGTGGAGGGCAATTTCGAGAGCTACCTGGCTGCCATCGCCGTCATGGACCGCGTGCTGGCTTATGAGGGGCCGTACGATGCCGTGATCCAGGCCGGCTACGGCGAACATGGCCGCGAAGGCCTGCAGGAACTGCTGAACGTGCCGGTGGTGGACATCACCGATGCCGCCGCCAGCACGGCACTGTATCTGGGCCACGCCTACTCGGTGGTGACCACCCTGGACCGTACCGTGCCGCTGATCGAAGACCGCCTGAGGCTTTCGGGGTTGTACGACCGCTGCGCCTCGGTGCGCGCCAGTGGCCTTGCCGTGCTGGAACTGGAGGAGGACCCACAGCGTGCAGTGCAGGCGATCGTCGAACAAGCCGAGCGGGCGGTGCGCGATGACAAGGCCGAGGTGATCTGCCTGGGCTGTGGCGGCATGGCCGGGCTGGATGAGCAGATTCGTCAGCGCACCGGGGTGCCGGTGGTCGATGGCGTGAGCGCGGCGGTGACCATTGCCGAGTCGTTGGTGCGGATGGGGCTGAGCACCTCCAAGGTGCGGACCTATGCCACCCCGCGGGCGAAGAAAGTCGTGGGCTGGCCGATGCGATTCGGCCGGTAAGCGCCAAGGCGCATTCCCGCCCCCACAGACCAGCAGCACCGTCGGCCCCTGGGGGCAGTCCAATTGGGCCGGCTTTCAGAAATTGGGCAAGTCGGTTGCTTCCACGGGTAAAGCGCAGGACTGAAGCACTGCGCGGTCGCGGTGGGAGCCGGCTTGCCGGCGATGGGCTGCACAGCAGCCCTCGGCGGGGAAATCTGGACTGTCTGATCCGCTTTTGCATCAGGGCCGCCATGCGGCCCAATCGCCGGCAAGCCGGCTCCCACACGGATTGCGCCGGCTTTTAGAAGTTGAGCAAGACGGTTGCTTCCACAGGTGAAGCGCAGGCCTGAAGAACTGCGCGGTCGCGGTGTGCCGGCTTGCCGGCGATAGGGCCAGCGCAGTCGCCTTGTCATCCAGGCCAAACGCCGAGCACCCACAAGGCCGATAGACCAGCAGCTCCAAACCCAGCAGCACCAACACTTGCCTGATGCTTCAGCTTGGTTGCCAGGACAGTGACCACGAATCAGGTCGGGCAGCTGTGCGCACCGCCATCCAGGCCCTGGCGTACGTTGCGGCTGAGCAGGCTGGCCTTGCCGTCGCGCCAGGTCAGGGTCAGCACATACAGGGTGTCGAAATCGTCGCCCTGCCAGTCCTCGGTGATCACCCGGTCCTCACCCAGCGCCTTGCCGGCGACGGTATTGATCAGCTCCGGCAGGTAACCATGGGACCAGGCAGTGTAGACAGTGGCGTTGCGGTATTTGCCGCTGAGCAACTCATCCGCGAGCTCATCGGTATCGTTCGCACCGTAATCGATATTCACCGGCAAGCCGAGACGTATCGCGCTCGGGGTGATGGTCATCAGTGGGCGGATGTAGCTGTAACGCTGGTCATTGACGCCTTCCTCGACCTCTCGTGTCGGGTTGGCGGCGAAGACGAAATCGGCTTTGCCGAAGCGCTCAGGCAGCAGCCTGGCCAGGTCCAGCGCGCGGTTGAGGCCTTGACAGTTCAACTGCCCCAACCCTTCGCCGGGTTTTTCGGCATGGCGCAGAAACACCAGGGTCTGGGTACCGTCGACAGGTTGAACGCGGTTTTCGACCACTTCCAGGGCCAAGGGCACCGCCGCAGCAGCGAGTGCGAGGCCCAGCAGCAGATGGCGACGACGGCGAACAAACGTGGGCAACTTCATGAAGGCAGGCTCTTGTGGCAGACAATTTGGGTCGACCCGCCACACTGCCCTGAGGCCCAAGAGGCCCGGCATCCTTGTAGTGAATGCCATCCCTGGCCAACGAGTAGGGGTCAGAGTGCCCTCAACGCGTTTGGTTCCTCCCTGGGCAAGACCTACGGTAACCCACACATGTTGCGAAATTATTCCAAGCCTGCCAGCCGCGCCCGAGGCTCAGTCATCCCGCGTCAACACTTCGAGCAACTCGATCTCGAACGTCAGGTCCGAATTCGGTGGGATCGCACCCACGCTGCGCTCTCCATAACCCAGGTGCGCAGGCACCTGCAGCTTGCGTTTGCCCCCTACGCGCATGCCCATCAGGCCTTGGTCCCAGCCCTTGATCACCCGGCCCGTGCCAATCACGCACTGGAACGGTTTGCCGCGCGACCGGGACGAGTCGAACTCGCTGCCATCGGCCAGCCAGCCAGTGTACTGGGTGGTGATCAGGGCGCCTTTGACGGCAGCTTTACCGTCGCCTTCGACGAGGTCGGTGATTTGCAGTTCGCTGTTCATGGGCATGCTCCAAGGGTGACATTCAAGGCCGCCCTTTTCTCAGGAATGCACGGCATTGGCAAGCACCACTCACCCCAATTGCTCGAAAGCTTGCTGGCCCGTCAGCTCGGTAGTCTGGTTGGCAAAACAGTACCAGGCAGGTTTCTGCTCGACGAATATCTGCAGGTCGAAATCCCAGGCCTCATCGCCGTCCAGCAGGCCCACCGGCACCGCGTAGAAATCGTTGGCCTTGAGCCGGTAATACAGGTGAGTGCCGCAGCGCCCGCAAAAACCGCGCTGGGCCCAATCGGAAGAATCGTAGACGCTGGGCGAACGCCCTTCGATGACCGGTGGCTGGCTGCAGTGAACGACCAGCAATGGCCCACCGGTCCACTTGCGGCACATGCTGCAATGGCAAGCGCTGATGTGGGTAGTGTCGACGGTGACGTGCAGCCGGGTTTCCCCACAAAGGCAGCTGCCGTGCTTTTCCAGGGTCATGGTGAGGCTCCTTGCGTTGGGTGGAGGGCAAGTATAGATCGCCCCCGCGCAATGGCTCGCAACCCCACCAGGCCGGTCAGACGAACACGTTGCCGCGTAGGTAGAGCGCCGCCCGCCCGCTGATGATCACTCGGCCATTGCCCGGCACTTCACAGTGCAGTTGGCCCTTGCGCGCACCACCCTGCTCACAGGTCAGGGTGCTCTTGCCCAACCGCTGCGCCCACAAAGGCGCAAGCGAAGTGTGCGCAGAACCTGTGACCGGGTCTTCGTTGACACCCACTCGCGGGCCGAACCAGCGCGTGACGAAATCGTATCCGCGCCCGGGAGCGGTCACGGCGATACCCCGCACATCGAACGCCGACAAGGCGACGAAGTCCGGCTGCAGCGGGTCCAGAAGCGAGGCGTCATCGATCATCACTACATAGTCGTCGGACCGATACACCGCACTCGCCCCACTCAGCCCCAGTGCCTTGAGCAAACCGGCGGGCGCCTCGACGGCGGCCGGCTGCTTGGCCGGGAAGTCCATGGCCAGCAAGCCGTCGGCGCCTCGGCTTACCCGCAATTCACCGCTGCGGGTGTTGAAGCGCAGTACTTCAGCCTGCTCGCCCAACTGCTCGAACAGCACATAGGCCGATGCCAAGGTGGCATGGCCGCACAGGTCGACCTCCACCGCCGGGGTGAACCAGCGCAGGTCAAAGGTCTCCCCATTGCGCACGAAATAGGCGGTTTCGGAGAGGTTGTTCTCTTCGGCGATGCGTTGAAGCACGTCATCAGGCAGCCAGCTTTCAAGCGCAATCACTGCAGCCGGGTTGCCACCGAACGGTTCTGCGCTAAAGGCATCGACCTGAAAGATCTCGAGTTGCATGCGAACACTCCTTGTGGCCCAGCCAGCGCCGGGCAGAATTAAAAACGAACGTTACAGATGGACGGGTGTAAGTACCGGTTCGCCGGCAAAGAAGGCCTGTAGATTGCGCAGGACCAAGGCCACCGTGTCACGCGCCGCTTCAGGGGATTGCCCGGCTACATGCGGGGTGAGCACGGTATTGCCGAGGGCCTTCAAGGCGTCGGGCACGGCCGGTTCGTCATCGAACACATCAAGTGCTGCGCCTGCGAGTTGCCCGTGCTGCAGGGCACTTATCAGCGCCGGGGTATCCACAACGCTGGCACGGGCGATGTTCACCAGGTAGCCCTCGGGGCCCAATGCCTCAAGCACCCGAGCATCGACCAGGTGATGGGTATTGGTACCGCCCGGGGTGGCTACGACCAGAATGTCTACGGCATCGGCCAGGTGCAACGGGCTGTCGTACCAGGTGTAAGGCACGTCCTGGCGCGGCGTGCGGCTGTGATAGCAGATACTCATGTCGAAGCCCAGGCTGGCACGTTTGGCGATGGCCCGGCCAACTGCGCCCAAGCCGAGGATGCCGAGGCGCTTGCCACTTACCGAGGGGCTGATGACCCGGTTCCACGCACCGAGGCGGATACCGGCATCGGCGCGGGGAATGTCGCGCAGCAGGGCCAAC
Organism: Pseudomonas sp. NPDC089743; assembly: GCF_044748785.1. Classification (NCBI taxonomy): domain Bacteria; kingdom Pseudomonadati; phylum Pseudomonadota; class Gammaproteobacteria; order Pseudomonadales; family Pseudomonadaceae; genus Pseudomonas; species Pseudomonas sp. NPDC089743. The sequence continues at coordinate 280,361 of NZ_JBIVGS010000006.1, read as the reverse complement.
AGTATCGCCAGGGTGTGGTCGGCCACGGCGGCGGCATTGGCACCAGCGCCATTGGTGACGGTGATGCCACGAGCAGCGGCGGCGGCCAGGTCGACCTGTTCGTAACCGGCACCGATCACGCAGATGATCTGCAAGTGGGGCAACGCTTGGATTTCAGCAGCGGTCAGGCCCAGCGGGCCGCGGGTAAGCACCGCATCGATTTCAGCGCCATGGCGGCGGATGGCGTCGCCACGCAGCTGCGCAGACGGTGCGCGAATCAGCCGGTAGCCGGCCTGTTCGAGCAGGGGCAGGTAATCATCGACGGTTTCCACCAACACCAGGACTGTCTTGCTCATGCACCCCTCCGGCTCTAATTCGAAGGGGCATTATGCGGAGTCGGCGGGCGGTACAGTCAATCGGTAAATCGCGGGTAAACTGTACTGTATCGGTTGCTTGCTACTGGCCGTGCCGGCTTGCCGACGACACGGCCAGAAAACACAACGCGATTACTGAGCGAACGCCCGGCCCAGCCCACCGGGTACACCACTGCTGTCGGTCTCCTGCCACGGGCCATCCGGGCTCAGAGACCAGCTCCAGCCATTGTCATAGCGGTAATAGGTGCGCTGCCGGTAGAACGTATTGGGTTTCTTCTCCAACACATAAACACCCAGCTTCGGATCCCAATGGCTGGCGCCCCCCGGTGGTGGGGCAAAGCTTGCTGAGGTCCGCGGCATCGGTTTGGGTGTCGCGGCCGGTTTGCTCGGCTGCGTGGAGGGTTGGCTACCCGGCAGCGGCTTGACCACCGGCCCCTTTTGCGCAGGCACCGTTTCGATCGGTGGGGCCGGCTGTTCGTACGGCTCGCGCACCGTACACGCAGACAAACCCACGGCGAGAGTGATCAGGGTCAGGCGGACGACGTTTCGCATGGCGGGTTCTCTTACCGGTCGGGGCTGTCGATGATCAGCAGTTGGGTGGCCTGGGTGGTGCTGGGCAGCGGTGCGCCTTGGCCGATCCACTCACCCTGGGTGGGCTGGCCAGCGCGCGATACCCTTGCAACCAGTTGGACTTCGGCAAAGTCGGACAGTTTCATCTGCGGCATCATCGCATCGGCGTCAGACAATTCGACCTCCAGCGGCAATTGGGCCACGGTCACCCGCTTGGCCGCCAGCGGCATGGGCGGGCCGTTGCTAGCCCGGGCGAAGATGAACACCGCATCGCCGGGCTGGACCTCATCCTTGAGCGCCGGGGCCAGCTCGACCCGGACCTTCAGGCGTGCTGCCACCGGGGTCGCAGGCTTGCCAGCGTTGCCGCCCAGGCGCTCTGCCGCACGGTCGATGCCACCTTGCAAGGCCGCGCGCGAGGCGTCGCCTTCAGGCAGTTGCGCCAGCAGGCGGTTCCAGTAGTCGATGGCTTCCTGGTAGCGCTCGCCTTCGAATGCCGCAATGCCGCGCAGGCCAAGGCTGGTCACTTCGTTGGGGTCGGCCTTGAGGGCCTCGTCGGTCAGCGCCTGCACCTGTGCGCTCCACTGCTTGTTGGCCGCGAAATACAGGGCCTGGGCCCATTGGCCCAGCAATTCTGGCTGGCGGCCGGCCAGGGCCACGGCGCGCTCGTAGGCTTTGGCGGCATCTGCCGGGCGCTGCTCGGCCATGTAGGCGCGGCCCAGGAAATACAGGCCCTCGGCCGAATCCGGCTGAGCCTGGACGGCGCGCTCCAGGCGCGTGGTCATTTCTTCCATCGTCTTGGGCGCCGCGGCGAACTCCTGGGTCAACTGCACTTTGTCCGCAGCACCAAAGTGCAGATACAGACCAAGCGCCACCAACGGCACCAGCACAGCGGCCAGCAGCGGCAGCACCCTGCCCAGGTGCCCCTGGCGCGGCGCTTCGGCGCCTTCGGTGTCGGCCAACAGTTCACGGGCGGCCTCATCACGGCCGCTGGCCAGTTGCGCGTCATCCAGCACCCCGGCGGCCTGCTGGGCAGCCAGTTCGGCGACACGTTCCTGGTACAGCGCTACGTTCAGCGCAGTACGGTCTTCTTCCTGCTGCTGGCGACGGCCACGCAGGATCGGGATCAGCAGAAAGCTGAGGGCGGCGAGCAGCAGCAGGCCCGCACCAAGCCAGAATTCAGTCATGGTTCTGTTCTTTTTCCAGCAGTTTGGCGAGACGTTCGCGTTCTTCGACGGACAGCTCCTGCGAGCCCAAGGTAGCTGGCACACGGCGCCGGCGGACAATCACCAACAGCACCGCAAAGCCACCGACCAGCAGAATGCCCGGGCCGAACCAGAGCAGCCAGGTACGCCCAGTGAGGGCTGGTTTGTAGCGCACAAAATCGCCATAGCGGTCGACCATGAAATCGACGATCTGCTGGTTGCTCTTGCCTTCACCCAGCATGCGGAAAATCTCACGACGCAGGTCGGCGGCAATCGGTGCGTTGGAGTCGGCGATGTCCTGATTCTGGCATTTGGGGCAGCGCAGCTCTTTGGTCAGCTGCTGATAACGCTCACGCTCGGCGTCGTCGCGGAACTGGTAGGTATCGATCGCCGCCTTGGCCACGCCGGCCATGCTCAAAGCCAATACTGCGGCCGCAAGCCAGCGCTTCATGGTTTGGCCTCGTCGACCAGGCCCTGGTACAGCGGCGCCAGTTGCTCGCGCCACACGCTGGCATCGACGACGCCCACATGCTTGTAGCGGATGATGCCCTTGGCGTCGATCAGGAACGTCTCCGGCGCGCCATAAACGCCCAGGTCCAGGCCCAGGCTGCCCTGTTCATCGCGAATATCCAGCTGGTAGGGGTTGTGGAAGTCGGCCAGCCACTTCTGGGCGGCGGCATTGTCGTCCTTGTAGTTGATGCCGTAGATCACCACGCCCTGCCCGGCAAGCTGGTTCAGGTAAGGGTGCTCGACCTTGCACGACGGGCACCAGGTGGCCCATACGTTGACCAGCGCCGGGCGGCCTTGCAGATCGGCCTGGGTCAGGGTGCGATCACCCTGGGTCGAGGCCAGGGAAAACGCCGGGAACGGTTTGCCGATCATTGCCGAGGGCAGCTCGTCGGGCTTGAGGAACAGGCCTTTGTAGAGGAAAACAGCCACCAGCAGGAATACCGCCAGTGGCACCACCATGATCCAACGCTTCATGCAGCTGCTCCAGACACGCCCAGGACATCACGCACCCGGGTCTTGACCTTGACGCGATAGCGCCGGTCGAGGGCCGCCAGCAAACCGCCCAGGCCGGTCAACAGACCGCCCAGCCAGATCCAGCGGACGTAAGGCTTGATATGCACGCGCACGGCCCAGGCGCCGTTGTCCAGCGGCTCGCCCAAGGCGACGTACAGGTCGCGGGTGAAACCAGCATCGATGCCGGCCTCGGTCATCATCGACTGCTGCACGGTGTAGAGGCGCTTCTCGGGGTGCAGCGTGGTCACTTCACGGCCATCGCGGCTGACCACGACGGTGCCCTTGTCGGAACTGAAATTCGGCCCTTCGAAGTGCTTGGCGCCCTGGAACAGGAACTGATAGCCCGCCAGCTCCACGCTTTCACCCGGCGCCAGGCGCAGGTCACGCTCGGCACTGTTGTTGCTCGACAGCACCACGCCAAGCGCGCACACCGCAAGCCCCAGATGCGCCAGTTGCATGCCCCAGTAGCTGCGCGTCAGGCCACGTACGCCTTTGGCCAGGCCCTTGTGGCGGGTCTTGTCGAGAATGTCGCGCAACCCGCTGAGCACCACCCAGGCAGCCAGGGCAAAGGCGGTCAGGGTCGGCCAGTCGAAGTCGTCGACGATGAAACCGGCCACTGGCGCCAGCACTGCGCTGGCGATCAGTACCGGCGTCATCATGCTCGCCAGCCACTTCCCAGGGGTGTCCTTCCAGCGCACCACCACGCCGACGCCGAGCACCACCATCAGCAGTGCCATCAGCGGCAGGAACAAGGCATCGAAATAGGGCGGGCCCACCGACAGCTTGGCCCCGGTCAGGGCATCGAGCACCAACGGGTAAAGGGTGCCGAGCAGGATCATCGCAGCGGCCACTACCAGCACCAGGTTGTTGGCCAGCAGCAGCGTCTCGCGTGACCACAGGGCAAAGCCCACCTGGCTTTTGACCACCGGGGCACGCAGGGCGAACAGGGTCAGCGAACCACCGACCACGAACAGCAGGAAGATCAGGATGAACACACCCCGTGACGGGTCGGAGGCGAAGGCATGCACCGAGGTCAGCACGCCGGAGCGCACCAGGAACGTCCCCAGCAGGCTCAGCGAGAACGCGGCGATCGCCAGCAGCACGGTCCAGCTCTTGAACACGCCACGCTTCTCCGTCACTGCCAGCGAGTGGATCAGTGCCGTGCCCACCAGCCAGGGCATGAAAGAGGCGTTTTCCACCGGGTCCCAGAACCACCAGCCGCCCCAGCCCAGTTCGTAGTAGGCCCACCAGGAGCCCAGGGTGATACCCACACCCAGGAAGGCCCAGGCGATGATGGTCCACGGCCGCGACCAGCGCGCCCAGGCAGCGTCCAGGCGGCCACCGAGCAAAGCGGCAATGGCGAAGGCAAAGGCCACCGAGAAGCCCACATAGCCCATGTACAGCATGGGCGGGTGGACGATCAGGCCGAAGTCCTGCAGCAGCGGGTTGAGGTCGCGGCCGTCAGTGGGCACTTGCGGCAGCAGGCGCTGGAACGGGTTGGACGTGATGATCAAAAAGCTCAGGAAGCCGACGCTGATCATGCCCATCACCGCCAGCACGCGGGCCAGCATCACCTGCGGCAGCTGCCGCGAAAACACCGACACGGCAAAGGTCCAGCCGCCCAGGATCAGCGCCCAGAGCAGCAGCGAACCCTCGTGCGCGCCCCACACGGCGCTGAACTTGTAGTACCAGGGCAAGGCGCTGTTGGAGTTGCTGGCCACATAGGCGACCGAGAAGTTGTCGGTCATGAAGGCATGGGTCAAACAGGCGAAGGCAAAGGCCAGGAAAGCGAATTGCCCCCAGGCCGCCGGCCGCGCCAGGCTCATCCACAGGCTGTCGCCACGCCAGGCGCCGAGCAGCGGCACACTGGCCTGCACGGCGGCGAAGCAGATGGCCAGGATCATCGCCAATTGGCCAAGTTCGGGGATCACCAGCGCTGCGTTCATGGTCTGGCCTCCGTACCGGTGGCGGCCTGGCCGCTTTCCTTCAGGGCCTTGGTGACCTCGGGCGGCATGTACTTCTCGTCGTGCTTGGCCAGTACTTCATCGGCCACCACCACGCCTTCGGCGTTGACCTTGCCCAGGGCGACGATGCCCTGCCCTTCGCGGAACAGGTCGGGCAGGATGCCGCGGTAGGTGATCGGCACCGACTTGTTGAAGTCGGTGACCACAAAGCGCACGTCCAGCGAGTCGGACGAGCGCTGCACCGAGCCTTTTTCGACCATGCCGCCAGCACGGATGCGGGTGTCCAGCGGCGCTTCGCCATTGGCGATCTGGGTGGGCGTGTAGAACAGGTTGATGTTCTGCTGCAGTGCGCTCAAGGCAAAGCCGACGGCAACCCCGACACCGACCAGCAGGCCGACGATGAGCAACAGGCGTTTCTTGCGCTGCGGATTCACTGGTTGTTCTCCCGGCGCAAACGGCGCGCCTCTTCTTGCAGATAGCGACGACGGGCCAGCAGCGGCGCGGCGACATTCAGCGCCAGCACCGCCAGGCAGATGCCATAGGCCGACCACACATACAGGCCATGGTGGCCCATGGCGAGAAAATCACCGAAGGTGGCAAAGCTCATTGTGCGGCCCTCCGCCCCAGGCTGTTCAACACTTCGTCCTTGACCCAACTGGCGCGCGCCTCGCGCTTGAGCACTTCAAGGCGCATGCGCAGCAACAGCACGGCACCGAAGAAGCAGTAGAAACCCAACACCGTGCACAGCAACGGCAGCCACATTTCTGCGGGCATCGCCGGCTTTTCGGTGAGGGTGAAGGTGGCGCCCTGGTGCAGGGTGTTCCACCACTCCACCGAGTACTTGATGATCGGGATGTTGACCACGCCGACGATTGCCAGCACGGCGCACGCCTTGGCCGAGCTGTCACGATTACTGATCGCCTGGCCCAGCGCAATGATGCCGAAGTACAGGAAAAGCAGAATGAGCATGGACGTGAGGCGGGCGTCCCACACCCACCAGCTGCCCCAGGTCGGCTTGCCCCAGATGGCGCCGGTCACCAGCGCCACGGCGGTCATCCAGGCGCCGATGGGCGCGGCACATTGCAGGGCCACGTCGGCCAGTTTCATCTTCCACACCAACCCCACTACCCCGGCGACTGCCAGCAGCACGTAGCAGGACTGCGCCAGCATCGCCGCCGGCACATGAATGTAGATGATGCGGAAGCTGTTGCCTTGCTGGTAGTCCTGCGGGGCGAACGCCAGGCCCCAGGTGATACCGACCAGCAGCAGAAGCACGGCAGCGCCGGCCAGCCATGGCAGCATGCGGCCGCTGATGGCATAGAACCATTTCGGGGAGCCCAGCTTGTGGAACCACGTCCAGCTTATTTTCATCAGGGTACATCCAGGGTATTTGCCGGGCTTGAGAGCCCGAGACTCGTTATTCACCGACACTGATCTTCAGGCCGGCCGCTATCGCAAAGGGTGCCAGGGTTACAGCCAGGGCCGTCAGGCTGGCGAGCCAGAGCAGGTGGCCGGTGGCCGGCATATTCTGCAATGCCGCTTGCAACGCACCACTGCCCAGGATCAATACAGGGATATACAACGGCAGTATCAGCAACGCCAGTAACAAACCACCGCGCTTCAGACCGACCGTCAGTGCCGCACCCACCGCACCCAGCAGGCTCAATACCGGCGTGCCCAGCAGCAGGGAGCCGAGCAGCACCGGCAGGCAATGGCTCGGCAGCCCCAGCATCAGCGCCAGCAGCGGCGCCAACAATACCAGTGCCAGCCCGGAAAAGGTCCAGTGCGCCAGCACCTTGGCCAGCACCAGCAACGCCAGCGGGTGCGGCGACAGCACCCACTGCTCCAGCGAGCCATCCTCGAAGTCGCTGCGGAACAAGCCGTCCAGCGACAGCAGCACTGCCAACAGTGCCGCTACCCAGACCAGCCCAGGCGACAAGGTTTGCAACAATTGGCTTTCCGGACCAACCGCCAAGGGAAACAGCGCAACGACGATGGCAAAGAACACCAGGGGGTTGGCCAGCTCGGCAGGGCGACGGAACAGCAGGCGCGCTTCGCGACGCAACAGCGAAATGAATACGCTCATGCCGCCCATTGCCCCAGGTTCAGTTCACGGTAACCGTAGGGCTTGCGCTCCAGCGTGTGGTGGGTGGTCAGCACCACCGTACCGCCCTGCTCGCAGTGGGCCGCCAGGTGCGCTTCCAACTGAGCCACGCCTTGCTTGTCCAGAGCGGTGAACGGTTCGTCGAGAATCCACAGCGGCGGGCAAGCCAGGTGCAGCCGGGCCAGGGCCACGCGGCGCTGCTGGCCAGCGGACAGGGTATGGCAGGGTACGTCTTCGAAACCGCGCAGCCCTACCGCCTCCAGCGCCGCCCAGATCGCCTCGCCGCTGGCCGGCTGGTGCAACGCGCACAGCCAGGTGAGATTTTCCTCGGCGCTGAGCAGGTCCTTGATGCCCGCAGCGTGGCCGATCCACAGCAGGATGCTGGCCAAAGCGTGGCGCTGTTCGGCCAGTGGCTTGCCGCCCAGCAGAATCTGCCCGGCGGTAGGCTGCATCAAGCCGGCCAGCAGGCGCAGCAAGCTGGTCTTGCCGCTGCCATTGGGGCCGCTGATTTGCAACATGTCGCCAGCGCCCAGCTCGAAATCGAGCTGCTCGAACAGCAGGCGCCAGTCGCGCTCGCAGGCCAAGCCTGCGGCTTGAAGGTGAAGGGTCACGGTTTCGCCTTATCATTGTCGGGCTTCGGGCCGGTGTTGGCTGCTACACGGGTGAACCCGCGTGGCAGCCAACACCGCTCCAGAGCCCTTGTGTCTCAAGTCGCCCCGCGCGCTGCCGTTATACTGGCAACCACCGGCGCGCGGCATTATTACACGCGCTGCCGCGCTGCCAAGAGGCCGGGCTCGACAGGTTGTATACAATCATGACTGAAATCAATAGTCTCGGCGCACAAACCGCGATCAACAGCCAAGCCATGAAGGCAGGCATGACCGGCGAACTGCTGCGTCTGATCCAGGCACAGCCCGGCCTGCTGGCCCCCGGCGAGACCGCGCAGGCCGAGGTCGTGTCGATGCGCCAGGCAGGCCAGGAATTCCAGTTGGTGCTGCGCCTGATACAGGCCAACGGCGTGCAGACGCAATTGCAAGCCAATGCCAACCAGCCCCTGCCCCCCGGCAGCCAGGTCACCGTCACCCAGCCCGAAAGCAACCGCCTGGCAATCATGCTGCAGCAGGCCAACGCCAGCCAGATCGCCACCCTTACTCGCCTGGACCCCAGCAAAGTACCCGTCGGGACCCTGCTGCAGGGCAAAGTCCTGACCAACCAGGCACTGGCCCAGGCGCCTGGCCAAGCGCCGATCTACCGGGCGCTGGTCAGCCTGCTCAACAGTGCACAGGCCGGCGCCACCTTGAGCGTCGACAGCCCGCGCCCACTGGCCATTGGCAGCCTGCTCAGCGCACTGGTGCAGGGTGACCAGTCGCTGCGTTTCGTGCCGCTCAGTGGCAGGCAGGACCAACTGAGCATTGCCCAGCAGCTGCTGACCCAGCAAAACCGCCAGGCCTCGCTGCCCGGCCTGCTCAACGCCCTGCAACAGCTGACCCGCGATCCGAGCGCCGATGGCGGCCTGCGCGCCAGTGCCGAACGCCTGTTGGCGGGCCTGCCGGACGCCCGGCAACTGAGCGACGCCAAAGGCGTGGCCCAGGCGCTGAACAACAGTGGCGCCTTTCTTGAAGCGAAATTGCTCGGCGGCTTCCCCGCCAGCATCGCCACAGACCTCAAGGCACACCTGCTGCGCCTGGTTGCCCAAGCCCCGGTCCTGCCGGCGGGCAGCCCCAACCTGGCACCCTCCAGCCTGGCCGTGACCATGCCGGCGCTGGCGCGCAGTGCCCTGGGCATGCTTGAACGGGTCAGCCCCAAGCCGCAGCCTGGGGCATTTCCGTTGCCATCGCGCTTGCTCAAGGCCCTGGAAGACGAAGGTGACCTGCAACAACTGCTGCGCCTGGCTGCAGCTGCCGTTTCACGCTTGCAAAACCATGCCATGAGCAGCCTGCAACAAACCGGCACGCTGGAAAACGGCAACCTGCAGACCACCTGGCAAACAGAAGTGCCTATCCGCCATGGCCAGGAGTTCATCCCGTTGCAGGTCAAGATCCAGCGCGAGGAAACCCCACAACAGCAGGCCGAACAACAACAGGAATCGCAAGACCCGCTGCAAGCCCTGTGGCGCCTGGAGCTCGCGTTCGACCTCTCGCCCCTTGGCCCGTTGCAAGTACAGGCACAATTGAGCCAAGGCCGCCTGAGCGGGCACCTGTGGGCAGAGCGCGAACCAACAGCCAGGCTCATCGACAGCCAGCTCGGTGCCTTGCGCAGTCGCCTGCTGGAACGCGGCCTGGACGTCGGTGACCTGGAATGCCACCCGGGCATCCCCCCTCAAGGCCCGCGCACACGGGTGGAGCAACGCTGGGTAGACGAAAACGCATGACACAGAAACCGACACGCCAGGCCATTGCCCTGACCTACGACGGGCAGCAGGCCCCGACCCTCAGCGCCAAGGGTGACGATGCGCTGGCCGAGGCCATCCTGGCTTTGGCCCGCGAGCACGAGGTACCGATCTACGAAAATGCCGAGCTTGTGCGCCTGCTGGCTCGCCTTGAGCTGGGCGAACAGATCCCTGAAGCGCTGTACCTGACCATCGCCGAAATCATTGCCTTCGCCTGGCAACTGCGCGGCCGTGTGCCGGCAGGCTTCGCCGACGACCCGGCAGCGCCCCGTGACGTCACGCCAACGCCGCTGGGCCTGCCCACGGGTGGTAGCGTTACCTGACGCCGTTTGCCGCCCCGCTCCACCACCCTGTGCCCCTTCCTCGACAGAAGGGTAACCCCATGCAGCCCGCCCCCTCCCCCAGCCCGGCCCTGATCCGCCAGGCGTTGAAAGGTGTACCGCGCCCCGACCTGCTGGCCCAGCAGGTACTTACCGACTGGCTCACCCCCCGGGGCGTGGCGCAATCGCCATTGCTGATCGACGTGGTCACGCTCCATTACCGGACCGAACCGGCGGGTGAAGGCCGCGCCAGTACCTATACCAAAGCGGTCATCACCCAGAAAATGAACTTGGTCGAAGCATTGCTCGCCAACTGGCAGGGCGAATCCGCGGCAGGCTACGGAGGTTTTCACTATGGCGACTGGGCAGGCCTCCCGCCACAGGACCCGTTGACCATCGTGGACAGGCTCGAGCCAATCGACCCGCTCTCCAACGCCTCGCCTTACCAAGTGTTCAACGGCTTGTACACGCGCACCGAGCCTCCCCGATACGCACCGGACACGCGCTTGCCGATACGCGCCGAGGACTTTCAGACCGCTGCCTGGAAGCTGAATTTCCACACCCTGTTCAAACAGCAACTCGACACCTACTGGGAGCAGCAGCAAGCCCAGTACCGGCGGGCCATTCACATCGCCTTCATCGCCGCCTGCAACCGCCAGGTGGCGCAGGGAAGCCTGTCCGACGCCCAGCGCCGTCTGGTCTGGCGAGCCTGCGGCTTGCTGCCTTACGGCGACCTCAGTGTGTCGTTGCTCAACGTCTACGGTTACACCTCGACCGACATCCTGTACATCCAGCAGGGCACCAGCCGTGAGACCGTCCTGTACATCCCCGGCAACTCATCGCCCTTTCATGCGTTCCCCGACGCCCAAGCCATGAAGCACTGGTTTGCCCGCCAGTGCCAGGCTGCAGACAAACGCAGGGCGATGCTGGGCCACTTCGCCCGCGCCGACTGGCCCGACGGCCTGGATTTCAGCGGCCTGCGCACGGCGTTGACGGGGCTGGGCCTGTACCCCGTCGCACATCGTTTCAGCGCCCATCACCCTGGCTTTGCCACCAGCGGCTACTGGGACCCGCAACAAATCATCGATTTCCGCCCAGATACCTATTCCCCTCCGATCACCAGCGACCTCTTCGAGCACCTGACCTTGCAGCGCAAGCAGCGCACCTATGCCGATGCCGACAGCCAGATCACCAGCAACCATGAGGTCGACAAGTCCCGATGGGGCAACTACCTCACGCTGGTCACCGCCCTGCTGGCGCCCCTGGTCATCGTCCTGCCCGAGCTTGCGCCGCTGCTGGTGATCGGTGGCCTGGGCCAGTTCAGCCTGGGCCTCGACCAGGCCATCAATGGCAAGAGCCTGGAGAGCAAGAACGCGGGTGTCGCCGACCAGACGTTCGGCTTGTTCAACGCCCTGCCCGTGGCCGGGCAGGGCTTAGCCAGGGAGGCAGCGGTGTTTCGGTACTCCCGTCCAGGGTTCTTCGGCTCCGCCCGCGTTGCGGATTTGCTGGGCGCCCCGGTCGGCGCGGCGCCTGTTGCCCAGGCGAGCGATTCGGTGGAGCTGGCATTCCGGGCCCCGGCGATCATGTCCTCCAGCAGCCTGGCGGCCGTGGTGACGCGCGTCGACGAAAACCTTGAGCACCGCTTCATGGCATGGCTGCAGACGCCCAAGGGCGTGGTCGGTGAATGGGTCGAGTATGAGTTTGCCAGCGACAGCTTCGTCCGCGCCCGAGACACGCACATGATCGCTCCGCTGCGCTGGCGGCTCGCCGACGGCCAGGACACAGCCCTGACCCTGTCCACCCAGCGGCATATCGCCACCGACGGACAGCGCACCACCACCCTTCGGGCATTGGGCATCGACCTGGAGGTGCCCATCGACTACGCGCCTTATGAGCAACTGCAACGCACGCCGATCCCCCGGCTGATCAGCAGTGTCTGGTTGGGCGACAGTGTGTTGCAAGGCGAATTCCTCGAAGCCCTGGTGCACAACACGCGCGTGGCCCGCATCAGTGGTTACCGCTACCAGATACTGCTTTCGCAAAACGACCACCAGGTGTTTCAGCGCAACATGCTGCTGCTGCGCGCGCGCGCGGTAGGCGCACAGCTGCTGCCCCTGGAAACGCAAGGCTTCTTCCGGGAATTCGCCCATTCAGCCTATTACCCGCAATACCTGGCCGCCATCGCCGGCAATGGCGGACCCGGCCGCAACCTTGCCTCCGCTTGCGACATCTTGCGGTACCGGTTGCTCAAGCACTATGGCGGGCTTTACCTGGATGCCGACGATCGGTTGCTGGACGCCAGCAGCGGCCAGTTCAGCCCTCCCCTGGCCAACCTGACACTCCAGACCACGGAGGATGGCCTGCTGCTCTCGCCACCGGTGTCGAACGACCAGTTGGGCATGTACGTCAAATTCAACAGCAGCATGATTGGCAGCCACCCGGGCAACCCGACGCTGGACGCAATTTCTGAAGAAATCCTACGCCGCTACGGCCTGGAGCCCGACTTCTACAACAGCCGCCCACACCCCCGCCTGGCGCCGCTGTTGTTCCAGGCCTATGCCCGGCGCCTGAGTCAGTTGACCGGCCCAGCAGTGCTCAATGACGTAGTTGACCAACAGCTGCCGCTACTCAAACAGCTGCGGGAAATCTGCCATCTGCTGATGTCCCCGGTCTACGACATCCATGCAACGCTCAACCTGCGCCGGTTCCACGCAGTGCTGCAGCAGCACGTTCCGCTCGACAGGGTTGCGCGCATTGGCCGCGAGCATAGCTGGGCCTACACCTGAGCGATCCACTGGCGGTTCGCCCGCCTCGGCCCGGTTTGCCCAGGTTAGGCGAACCCTGCGATGTACCTACATAAATAGCGCCATCCCTAGCTGCACGCAGGTCACCTTGGCCAGCCCTTACAGACTCAAAGGTGACCGCCATGACAACCCAGTACATCAATGCCAAGGGCACGCAATTCGTGCGTGACAGCCTTGCCGGCTTTCCACGCCCGGACCGCGCGGCAGCCGACGCCATACGCCAGTGGGCCCACCAGCGCGCCATGGACCTGGACCCGGACCGCGTCGACGCAGTGACCCTCCACTACCAGTTCAACCCCAAACTCGGCTGGATTGCGATCGTCGCGCAAAAGATGACCCTGACCCAGGCCGTTCTCTCGAACTGGCAGGGCGAGTCGGCCAACAACTGGCTGGGTGCGGCGCTCCATGCCCCATGGGCTGGCGAACTGCCCGAAGGGCCACTGACCATCGTCCAGACGCTGCGCGAGCGCGGCCTGTTCGACTACCATGCCCCCTACAGCATCTACAACGGGCTGTTCAGGCACAGCGACCAGCCGCTATACAACGCAGATACGCATGTAGCGCTGGCGGCCGAGCAATTCCAGTCGTTCGTCTGGGGCCTGGACCTGCAGGTGCAGTACAAGTCGATGCTCGACCGCTACTGGGATGCCAACCTGGACCGCTACCGTGTCAGCGCCAAGATCAACTTCATCGCCGCATGCAACAAGCAAGTCACCGAGGGCAGCCTGAGTGATGCCGGCAGACAGCTGGCCTGGCAGGCGTGCGGCGTGCAGGCTTCAGCGCCGACGGCGCCCAGTGACGGCAAAACCAGCAGCAAACCGAGGCTGCGCGCCCGGTGGCTGAACGTCTATGGCTACCGCGCCACTGACCTGCTGTGCCTGTACGACGCCGTCAGCGGCCTGGTCTTGCTCTACATTCCGGGTAATGCCTCGCCCCTGCACGAATTCAGCGACAAACAAGCCATGCTGGACTGGTTTGCCCACCAGTGCCGCGACCCTCGCACGCGCGATGCCTTGCAGGACCACTTCGCCCTGGCCGATCGCGAAGACGGTTTGAGTTACAGCGGCCTTCACACCGCCCTATGCGGCCTGGGCAGCTACCCAGCCCCCTATCACCTCGACAGCAACCGCCCCGGTTTCACGGTGCAAGGCATCTGGCCCCCCCAGGACTACATCAACTACAAGGCCAAGGAATACAGCCCCCTGATCGAAGGCGACCTGTTCCTTTCCCTTGCCAGGCGCCAGAAGCAGCGCAGTTACCAAGACGCACACTTCATCATCACCAGCGACAGCGAAGTGACCAAGGCCAAATGGCGCGGCTACTTGAATTCGGCAATCAACCTGCTGGCCCCCTTGGCCCTGGTGGTGCCCGAGCTCGCCCCGCTGTTCGCCCTCGGCGGCATCGCCCAGTTTGGCCTGGGGTTGGACCAGGCCATCCACGCCAAGACCGCCCAGCAAAGCGCCGAAGGCGTCAGCATGTCGGTGTTCGGGGTGCTCAATGCAGCACCGCTGGTGACTGTCGGGCTGTCCAGGGCACCGGTGCTGCTGCGCTTGAAGCGTGACGGCTTTGTGGTGCCCAGCAGGGTCAACGAACAGATCGGCTACCCCTTGAGCCCCCTCGACCCACCGCATCTGGCGCTGGCCGATGTGGCGGATTTTCTCCAGAGCACAGACCCCATTGCACCGCTGCCCGGTGGCGACGACGCTGTAGCCGGTGCAGTGGTGAGGATCCCGCGCTACGACGGTTCGGCCGACCTGCTTACGGCGATGATCGGCGGTTATCATGAGCATATGTTCTACGACATGCAGGCCGATGCCTTTGGCCTGGAGAGCGGCCTCAATGAGGTTGAGCCCACCTACTACATCGCAGCGCCAGGCTCGCTCAGTCTGGTCGAGGTGGATGCCCGAACGCGGCAGGTTACCGATCAGATGCGCATGGCGACCCTGCGTGCATTGGGCGTCGATCTGCACCTGCCCGTGGCCCTGCCGGCCTTGCGCACCGAAGCACTGCGGCCCATCCCTAAACAGGTGATGAACCTTTGGGTGGGCGACAAGGTGATCGAGCAAAGCCTGATCGACACTATCGCCCGCAACGCCCGCACGCTGCAGAACACCCAGTATGTTCATCGCCTGTATCTTTCCAGGGCCGAGCCGGCTGCCTTCCAGGCCAACCTGCGGCTGTTGACGGCGCATGCGCCCGGGTTGGAGGTAATGCCGCTTGAGGACCAGCCGTTCTATAAACGCTTCAGCGAGAGTGCCAACTTCGCCCAATACCAGGCGGCGATTCAAGGCAATGGTGGGGTGGCGAGCAATTTTTCGTCGGCATCGGACGTTTTGCGCTATGCCCTGCTGGATCAGGAAGGTGGCCTGTACATGGACGTCGACGACACCCTGCTGGCGCCTGGCGAATACCCGGTGTCAATCGACGGCGTACCCAGGGGCACGCCGGGAGAGCACTTGGATGACGTGGTACTCGCCACCACTGAAAATGGGCTGCTGCTGCACCCGGCGGTATCCAATGAAAGATTGGGCATGAACTGCCTGTACAACGGCAGCCTGGTAGGCAGCCATGCAGATAACCCGACGCTCAGGGCAATCCTGGAGGAAATGCAGGCGCGCTTCGAGCAAGCGCCGGGCTTCTACAACAGCAGGCCCTCCCTGCACACCGACCCGCAAGCTTTCTATGGTTATGCTCAGACGCTGAGCCGCCTCACCGGGCCGAGGTTGCTCACCGACGTGGTCGACCGGCTGTTGCCTGAGCTGGGCGTGATGCGTCAGATCATCAACCTGTATGCGTTCCCCCGCACCAACTCCTGGCAGTTCGTCAGCCTCGTGGAATTTGAGGCAGCGCAGCGGCAGCTGCTTCCACTCAACCGCATCGCCAGGATCGGCGGATACAATTCTTGGGCCAGGCCCTGAGCGGCAGGCTCAGCAAGCACCTGCTGCCTCAGGTCCGATGCCAGCCAGGCAAGCGATTTGGGGCCGCTGTGCGGCCCATCGCCGGCAAGCCGGCTCCCACCGGGTGGTGACAGTCCTTGAGGTCTGTGCTGCATATCCCACAGAGTTGAACTGTGACAATCCTTGAGGTCTGTGCTGCATCTACCACAGGGTTGGACTGTGACAGTCCTTGAGGCCTGCGCCGTATCTCCCAAAGGGTGGAATGCCGCAGTCCTTCAGGCCTGCGCCGTACCTGTGGGAGCTGGCTTGCCGGCGATGGGCTGCGCAGCAGCCCTGATTACGCCAACCGACTGGCACTCACCTCAGGTCGCCTTTTCACGCTACTCGCCACGATGCAACTTGCTCATCAGCTCGGCCTCGGCCTGGGTCAAACCGCAGCTTTCGGTCAACTCCGACACACTTGCCCCCATCCCTACCAGTTTCGCCGCCTGGCTGAAGGTTACATCGCTCGGGTCACGTTGCTCCAGACGCTCCAGCCGGTCTGGCAAGGTCGCCACTACCGCGCGCAGCTCATGGATGGCTTCACCCATGCGCACGGTACCGTTCTGGTAATCATCCAGGCGCTTGGCCAGGTCCTTGATGCGCTGGTCACGCACGGCATCGCCCTGGGCCTGCTGGGCGGCGAGCTCGCGCTGGCGCTTGCTGTAGTTGAGGAAAAACCACAGGCTCAGCGCCCACAACAGCGCCAGGAAGATGACAGCAACCTCGAAAATCAACTCAGATGTTCTCCAGCTCGGACCACTCTTCCTCGGTCATCATCTTGTCCAGCTCGACCAGGATCAGCAGTTCGCCATTCTTGTTGCACACGCCCTGGATGAACTTGGCCGACTCTTCGTTCCCCACGTTCGGCGCGGTCTCGATCTCCGACTGACGCAGGTAGACCACCTCGGCCACGCTATCGACCAGGATGCCGACCACTTGCTTGTCAGCTTCGATGATGACGACGCGGGTGTTGTCGGTCACCTCGGTAGGCATCAGGCCAAAGCGCTGGCGGGTGTCGATCACCGTCACGACATTGCCGCGCAGGTTGATGATCCCCAGCACGTAGCTCGGCGCGCCGGGAACCGGGGCGATCTCGGTGTAGCGCAGGACTTCCTGCACCTGCATGACATTGATGCCGTAGGACTCGTTGTCCAGACGGAAGGTTACCCATTGCAGAATCGGATCTTCCGAACCTTGTGCAGACGACTTTTTCATTCCCCTAGCCCTCAAAATCCGCCAATGGCGGTGTGTTCGCAGTTATTTGTGTTTGGTATGCAGCTGCTTGACCGCGCCACTGGCGATCAGCTCGGCCAGTTCGGCCACGTCCAGCAGCGCACACATGTGTTCGATCACCGTGCCGGCCAACCACGGTCGCTGACCACGCTGGCTGCGCCATTTGATCTCCGACGGGTCCAGGCGCAGGGAACGGCTGACCTGATGCACCGCCAGCCCCCATTCGTAGCCCTGAACGGAAATGACATAGTGCAAGCCCTGACGGAAATCGTCCCGGTAACGATCTGGCATGACCCAGCGCGCCGTGTCCAGCACCTTCAGGTTGCCCGCCTGGCAAGTGAGGATGCCAAGGAACCAGTCCGGCTGGCCGAACAGCGGCGTCAGTTCCTGGCCCTCCAGGCTGTAGATCGAGCCCAGGCACACCAGCGGCACTGCCAGCGTCAGCCCGGCGACGTCGAACAGCAGGCACTCGAAGGGCTCGGCTGCCCAGGCCGGGCGACCATCGACCGTGGCCGGTGGCACAGGCGCGCTCGGCGCGGGCAAGTTGACTTCAACCAATGGCGCGACGGGCTCGGGCGCCTGAACCTGGGTCAGTACTGGAATGGCGGCTTCGGCCACCACCTTGGCCTCGACCACCGCCACCACCGGCGCTTCGACCGGCAAGACAGTCGCAAGTACCCCGGCCTGCGGTTCGGCGAAAGGCCTTGCCGGGACGCTCACTGCAGGCTTCTGGGCCTGTGGCTGCGCGTCTCGGGCCTGTTCTTCGCGCACCGCGGCGGCAAATTCGTCACTCGCAGCCGGCAGCTCGAGAATGGCTTCAGCCTCGGTGGCTTCCTGCAGCAGGCCGTCCAGGTAAGATTGCAAGGCCAGTTGCGGCCGCGTACCCGTCTTCACCGTCATGACGCCACCTGTACTGCAGCCTTGTAGGTGAGCAGGTGCTTGAGCAGCGCCCGGTAAGCGATCACGCCGCGGCTCTTGCCATCGAACTGTGACGGCGTGACGCCGTTGCGGCTGGCATCGCGCAGGCGCGTATCGACCGGAATGTAGCCCTGCCACACCTGATGTTCATAGGTATCACGCAATACTTTCAGCGTACCCAGCGAGGCCTGGGTCCGGCGGTCGAACAGGGTCGGCACGATCTGGTAAGGCAAGGCCTGCTTGCGCGAACGGTTGATCATGGCCAGCGTACCGATCATGCGCTCCAGGCCCTTGACCGCGAGAAACTCGGTCTGCACCGGGATCACCAGCTGCTGGCTGGCGGCCAGTGCGTTGACCATCAGCACCCCGAGCAGCGGGGGGCTGTCGATCAGGGCGAAGTCGAAATCCTGCCACAGTTGCGCCAGACTCTTGGCGATCACCAGCCCCAGCCCACTCTGCCCCGGAGACTGCCGCTCCAGCACCGCCAATGCGGTACTCGAAGGCAGCAGCGAGATACGCTGGTCGCTGGTCGGCAGCAGCAGCTGCCCGGGCAAGCCATCCGGCACCTGGCCTTTGTGCAGGAACAGGTCGTAACAGCTGTGCTCCAGCGCATCGGGGTTGTGCCCGAAATAGCTGGTCATCGAACCATGCGGGTCAAGGTCGACGACGACCACGCGCTTGCCCGCCTCGGCCAGCAAACCGGCCAGGGCGATAGTGGTGGTGGTCTTGCCGACCCCGCCTTTCTGATTGGCTACTGCCCAGACTCTCATAGGACAACTCTTGATTCATGGAGGCCGCTGAACCCTGTGCGATCCGGCTTTGCAGCCGCCACAGGGGGCGCGGTGACAGAGAATTGACGAGTCACTGCCCCGCCGTCGCTGCTGGGGTTGCCGGTGCACTTTGTGTGCCAGCGCGGCGCAGGGCGGCGTCCGGGGTGGTGTTGGCACTGCCGGAGCCCGTCAGGCTGCGGCGCACTTCAAGGTTGCGCGAGATCACCAGCACCACCCGGCGGTTTCGCGCCCGGCCCTCTGCAGTGTCATTGCTGGCCACAGGCTGATATTCGCCATAGCCCACCGAGGCCATGCGCGCCGGGTTGACGCCTTCCATCGCCAGCAGGCGGACGATGCTCGCCGCCCGCGCCGAAGACAGCTCCCAGTTGGTCGGGTATTGCGCGGTACGGATCGGCAGGTTGTCGGTAAAGCCCTCGACGTGCACCGGGTTGGCGAACGGTTTGAGGATGTACGCCACCTTCTCGATGATGTCGAACGCCTGGTCGCTGGGCATGGCATCGCCACTGCCGAACAGCAGCGAGGAATTCAGCTCGATCTCCACCCACAGCTCGTTGGCGCGGATGGTCATCTGGTCGGAGCTGATCAGGTCACCGAAGGCGTCGCGCACGTCTTCACTGATGGCTTTGAGCGGGTCGACGCTGGTCTGCGCAAGGCCAGCGTCGGTCTGCTCGCTGTCCTTGATCAACGGCTCGGCCGGCCTGACGCTGAGCGGTTGCTCATCGCCGATAGGGATTGGCTTCATGCTCCGCTCAGGGTCGTTGAACACCCCGAGCAGCGCTTGCGAAATGACCTTGTACTTACCCTCGTTGATCGAGGAAATCGAGTACATGACCACGAAAAAGGCGAACAGCAAGGTAATGAAGTCGGCGTACGACACCAGCCATCGCTCGTGGTTTTCATGTTCTTCAGTATGGCGACGGCGACGCATAGGTTACTCCATGAAGCCTTGCAGCTTCAGTTCGATCGAACGCGGGTTCTCACCCTCGGCAATCGACAACAGGCCTTCTAGCAGCATTTCGCGATAGCGCGACTGGCGCATGACGATGGCCTTGAGCTTGCTCGCGACCGGCAACAGAATCAGGTTGGCACTGGCCACGCCATAAATGGTGGCAACGAACGCCACGGCGATGCCGTTGCCCAGCTGAGACGGGTCGGCCAGGTTGCCCATCACGTGGATCAGGCCCATCACCGCACCGATGATGCCGATGGTCGGCGCGTAGCCGCCCATGCTTTCAAACACCTTGGCAGCCTGGATGTCGCGGCCTTCCTGGGTCAGGAAATCGACTTCGAGGATACTGCGAATGGCCTCGGGCTCGGCGCCGTCGACCAGCAACTGCAAGCCTTTGCGGGCATACGGGTCGGGCTCGCCATCGGCCACACCTTCCAGGCCAAGCAGGCCCTCCTTGCGTGCGGTCAGGCTCCAGTTCACCACCTTGTCGATACCGCCAGCCAGATCGACCCGCGGCGGGAAGATGATCCAGCGCAAGATCTGCAAGGCACGCTTGAACGATGACAACGGTGACTGCAAAAGCGCCGCCGCCAGGGTACCGCCCAGTACGATCAGGGCCGCCGGGCCATTGAGCAGCGCGCCGACATGGCCACCTTCGAGGAAGTTGCCACCGACGATGGCGACGAAGGCCAGGATCAGTCCGATCAGGCTAAGGACATCCATTACACACATGCCTCGACCAGGTGCTTGCCGATCTCATCCAGGCTGTACACCGCATCGGCCAGGTTGGCTTTGACGATGGCCATGGGCATGCCGTAGATCACGCAACTGGCTTCATCCTGGGCCCACACGGTGCTGCCGCCCTGCTTGAGCAGGCGCGCGCCTTCACGGCCGTCGGCGCCCATGCCGGTCAGCACCACCGACAGCACCTTGTCACCGTACGACTTGGCTGCCGAACCGAAGGTGATGTCCACGCAGGGTTTGTAGTTCAAGCGCTCGTCACCGGGCAGGATCTTCACCGTACCCCGGCCATCGATCATCATCTGCTTGCCACCGGGGGCAAGCAGGGCCAGGCCTGGGCGCAGCACGTCGCCGTCCTCGGCTTCCTTGACGCTGATCTTGCACAGCTTGTCCAGGCGCTCGGCAAACGCCTTGGTGAACGCCGCCGGCATGTGCTGGATGAGCACGATCGGAGCCGGGAACCCGGCAGGCAATTGCGTCAGTACCCGTTGCAGCGCGACCGGGCCACCGGTCGATGTGCCGATAGCCACCAGTTTGTAGGGCTTGCGCTTGGGCGCGGGCGAATGGCTTGACGCCGGTGCAGCCGCCGCCCGGGCAGGCGCCACGCTGCGTGTTGGCGCCGTGCTGGCCAGGCTGCTGGCGGGGGCGTGCGCCACGCTGGCAGGTGCCGGCGCAGGCGCCGCGGCGGTGCTTGGGTAACCACCGAAACGACGGTTGCTGCGCGAAAGGGTGTGCACCTTCTCGCACAGCATCTGCTTGACCTTCTCCGGGTTGCGCGAGATGTCCTCGAAGTTCTTCGGCAGGTAATCCACCGCACCGGCATCCAGCGCATCGAGGGTCACACGGGCGCCTTCGTGGGTCAGCGAGGAGAACATCAACACCGGTGTCGGGCAGCGCTGCATGATGTGCCGCACGGCGGTGATGCCATCCATCATGGGCATTTCGTAGTCCATGGTGATGACATCGGGCTTGAGCGCCAGCGCCTGGTCGATCGCTTCCCTACCGTTGGTCGCGGTACCGACGACCTGGATCGTCGGGTCCGCCGAGAGGATTTCCGAGACGCGGCGGCGGAAGAAACCCGAATCATCCACCACCAGGACCTTGACTGCCATAAACACTCCATTAGGTGGCGCAGCCCCGCAGGGCGCGCCACCGAAATCAAATACGCCGCGCCGCGTAACGCTTGAGCATGCTCGGTACGTCGAGGATCAGCGCAATGCGACCGTCACCGGTGATGGTGGCGCCGGACATGCCCGGGGTGCCCTGCAGCATCTTGCCCAGCGGCTTGATCACCACCTCTTCCTGGCCCACCAGTTGGTCGACCACGAAGCCGATGCGCTGGGTGCCCACAGAGAGAATCACCACATGGCCCTCGCGCTGCTCCTCGTGCACCTGGCCCTGGACCAGCCAGCGCTTGAGGTAGAACAGCGGCAGCGCCTTGTCGCGCACGATCACCACCTCCTGGCCGTCGACCACGTTGGTGCGCGACAGGTCCAGGTGGAAGATTTCGTTGACGTTGACCAGCGGGAAGGCGAACGCCTGGTTGCCCAGCATCACCATCAGGGTCGGCATGATCGCCAGGGTCAGCGGCACCTTGATGACGATCTTCGAACCCTGGCCTTTGGCCGAGAAGATGTTGATCGAGCCGTTGAGCTGGGAAATCTTGGTCTTGACCACGTCCATACCGACACCACGGCCAGACACATCGGAGATTTCCGTCTTGGTCGAGAAGCCTGGGGCGAAGATCAGGTTGTAGCAGTCCGACTCGCTCAGACGGTCGGCGGCGTCCTTGTCCATCAGGCCCTTTTCCACCGCCTTGGCGCGCAGAATGTTAGGGTCCATGCCTTTGCCGTCATCGGAGATCGACAGCAGGATGTGGTCACCCTCCTGCTCGGCCGACAATACCACGTGGCCGGTACGCGCCTTGCCCGAGGCTTCACGCTCGTCAGGCATCTCCACACCGTGGTCGACCGCGTTGCGCACCAAGTGCACCAGGGGGTCGGCCAATGCCTCGACAAGGTTCTTGTCCAGGTCGGTTTCTTCCCCGACCAGTTCCAGGTTGATCTCTTTCTTCAACTGGCGGGCCAGGTCGCGGACCAGGCGCGGGAAGCGGCCGAAGACTTTCTTGATCGGCTGCATACGCGTTTTCATCACCGCGGTCTGCAGGTCGGCAGTGACCACGTCCAGGTTCGACACGGCCTTGGACATGGCCTCGTCACCGCTGTTCAGGCCCAGGCGCACCAGGCGGTTACGCACCAGCACCAGTTCGCCGACCATGTTCATGATCTCGTCCAGGCGCGCCGTATCGACGCGCACGGTGGTTTCCGCTTCGCTCACCGCGTGCTTCTCGGCAGCAGGTGCAGGCGCGCGGGCCGGCGCGGCGGGCTTGGCCGCCGCAGCAGGTGCAGGTGCAGGTGCAGGTGCCGGCTTGGCCACCGGCTGGCTTTGCGCCTTGGCGGCCGCAGGGGCGGCAACGGCGGCGGGCGCTTCAGCGGTAACCGCATCGCCGGTGAACTTGCCTTTGCCATGCAACTGATCGAGCAGTGCCTCGAACTCGTGCTCGCTGATTTCATCGCTGCTACCGGCAGCTGGCGCTTCACTGGCCACCGGAGCCACGGCAGCAGGCAGCGCATCCGCCTGGAACGTGCCCTTGCCGTGCAGCTGATCG
Organism: Pseudomonas sp. NPDC089743; assembly: GCF_044748785.1. Lineage (NCBI taxonomy): Bacteria > Pseudomonadati > Pseudomonadota > Gammaproteobacteria > Pseudomonadales > Pseudomonadaceae > Pseudomonas > Pseudomonas sp. NPDC089743. Next base: position 257,393 of record NZ_JBIVGS010000006.1, on the reverse strand, counting down.
AGCAGCGACTCGAATTCTTCGTCAGTGATCTCGTCGCTGGCTGGCGCGCTGGCAGAAGCGGCCGCAGGCTCTGAGGCAACGCCTTCGGCCGAGAACTGGCCCTTGCCGTGCAACTGGTCGAGCAACGATTCGAATTCGTCGTCGGTGATCTCGTCACCCGATCCGGACAGCGTTTCGCCTTGCAGCTGCTGTTCGGCAGCGGCTGCCTGGGCTTTGACCGCATCGAGCGAGTCGAGCAGCTGCTCGAATTCGGTGTCGGTGATGTCGGCCTCGGCGGCAGGTTCGGCCGGCGCAGGCGCAGCCTCGACCACCGGCGCAGCCGCTTCAGGGCCAGCCGGCTCGGCCAGACGTGCCAAGGCCGCCAGCAACTCGGGCGTGGCCGGGGTGACTTCACTGCGCTCGCGCACCTGGCCAAACATGCTGTTGACCGTGTCCAGTGCTTCGAGCACCACGTCCATCAGTTCCGCGTCGACCCGGCGCTCACCTTTGCGCAGGATGTCGAACACGTTCTCGGCGATATGGCAGCACTCCACCAGCTCATTGAGCTGGAGGAAGCCGGCGCCCCCTTTTACAGTGTGGAAACCGCGAAAGATCGCATTGAGCAGGTCGGCATCATCGGGCCGGCTTTCCAGCTCGACCAGTTGCTCGGACAGTTGCTCAAGAATTTCGCCGGCTTCTACCAGGAAATCCTGAAGGATTTCTTCATCGGCGCCGAAGCTCATTAAACGTGCTCCTCAAAAACCCAGGCTGGACAGCAGATCATCGACATCGTCCTGACCGGACACGACGTCTTCACGCTTATCGGCATGAATCTGCGGACCTTCACCCCGAGCCGGATATTTTTCTTCATCTTTTTCCGCGCGCAGCTGTTGGTGGTCATGTTCGATACCGGCAAAACGGTCGACCTGACTGGCCATCAGCACGAGCTTGAGCAGATTGCTTTCGACTTCGGTCACAAGCGCAGTCACCCGCTTGATCACCTGGCCGGTCAGGTCCTGATAGTCCTGAGCCAGCAGAATGTCATTGAGGTGGCCGGATACCTTGCGGTTACCTTCAGCGCTGTGCGTCAGGAAACTGTCGACACGCTTGACCAACTCGCGGAATTCCGGCGCAGCGACTTCGCGGCGCATGAAACGCTGCCAGTCGACACTGAGGCTCTGCGCCTCTGCAGCCAGGTCGTTGAGCACGGGCGTGCTCTCCTCCACCAGGTCCATGGTGCGGTTGGCGGCGCCTTCAGTCAGCTTGACCACATAGGACAAACGTTCGGTGGCATCGGTGATCTGCGAGACTTCCTCGGCCTGCGGCATGCGCGGGTCGATCTGGAAGCTGACGATCGCACTGTGCAGCTCGCGCGTGAGCTTGCCGACTTCCTGATACAAGCCGCGGTCGCGGGTCTGGTTGAGCTGATGAATCAGCTGCACCGCCTCGCCGAACCGGCCCCGTTCCAGGCTTTCGACCAGTTCCTGAGCATGCTTCTTCAGGGTTGACTCAAACTCCCCCAAAGACGTTTGTGTTGATTCCATGGCGCCCCCTGACTTTGTTCAGCCGTTGACGCGTTCGAAGATCTTCTCGATCTTTTCTTTGAGCACCTGGGCGGTGAACGGCTTGACCACATACCCATTCACACCGGCCTGAGCCGCTTCGATGATCTGGTCGCGCTTGGCTTCGGCCGTCACCATCAGTACCGGCATACCCTTCAGGCGCTCGTGGGCACGTACCTTGCGCAGCAAGTCGATACCGGACATGCCAGGCATGTTCCAGTCGGTCACCAGGAAGTCGTAATGGCCGCTTTCGAGCATCGGCAACGCCGTGGTGCCGTCGTCAGCTTCGTCGGTATTGGTGAAGCCCAGATCACGCAACAGGTTCTTGATGATCCGCCGCATCGTCGAAAAGTCGTCAACGATGAGGATTTTCATGTCTTTGTTCAATTAGACCTCCAAGCAGTCTCAAACGCGCTCGGCCCCGAGCGCGCATTCAATCAATTCGGTACAACGTGAAAACGACTGCAACGACCCCGGGCTCAACGCGCCCGCCATTCCCCAAGACGGCTGCGCAAACGCGCGGCGCACTGGCTGTGCAGCTGGCTGACACGCGATTCGCTGACCCCCAGTACCTCACCGATTTCCTTGAGGTTCAGCTCTTCGTCATAGTACAGCGCCAGTACCAGCCGCTCGCGCTCCGGCAGGTTGGCGATGGCATCGGTCAGGGCGGCCTGGAAGCGCTCGTCCTCCAGGTCGCGCGACGGCTCGACCTGGCCACTGGCGCCCTCCTCGTGCAGCCCTTCGTGCTCGCCGTCCTGCAACAGGTCGTCAAAGCTGAACAGGCGGCTGCCCAGGGTATCGTTCAAAATCCCGTAGTAATCATCGAGACTCAACTTGAGTTCGGCCGCAACTTCATGATCTTTAGCGTCGCGGCCGGTTCTTGCTTCCACAGCGCGCATCGCATCGCTGACCATACGCGTGTTGCGGTGCACCGAACGCGGTGCCCAATCACCTTTGCGTACCTCGTCGAGCATGGCGCCGCGGATGCGGATGCCGGCGTAGGTTTCAAAGCTGGCGCCCTTGCTGGCGTCGTATTTGTTGGCGACCTCAAGCAAGCCGATCATGCCGGCCTGGATCAGGTCTTCCACCTGCACGTTGGCAGGCAGGCGCGCCAGCAGGTGGTAGGCAATGCGCTTGACCAGCGGCGCGTAGCGTTCAACCAGATCGTACTGGGCGTCTTTGGACGCCTTGCTGTACATCTTGAACCCGCTCGCACTCATAGGACCGGCCCTGCACTGGTTGGCTGCACCAGGCGTTCGACGAAGAACTCCAGATGCCCGCGCGGGTTGGCCGGCAGCGGCCAGCTGTCGACCTTCTGGGCAATGGCCTTGAAGGCCAGCGCACACTTGGAACGAGGGAAGGCTTCGTAGACTGCCCGCTGCTTCTGCACCGCCTTGCGCACACACTCGTCATACGGCACGGCGCCGACGTATTGCAGGGCAACGTCAAGGAAGCGATCAGTGACCTTGGTCAACTTGGCGAACAGGTTGCGCCCTTCCTGCGGGCTTTGCGCCATGTTGGCCAACACGCGGAAACGGTTCATCCCGTAATCGCGATTGAGCAGCTTGATCAGCGCGTAGGCGTCAGTGATCGAGGTCGGTTCGTCGCACACCACCAGCAGCACTTCCTGGGCTGCACGGACGAAACTGACTACCGAGTCACCAATCCCCGCAGCGGTGTCTATCACCAGCACGTCGAGGTTGTCGCCGATCTCGCTGAAGGCCTGGATCAGCCCGGCATGCTGGGCCGGCGCCAGGTGCACCATGCTCTGGGTGCCGGAGGCCGCCGGCACGATGCGCACACCGCCCGGGCCCTGCAACAGCACGTCGCGCAGCTCGCAGCGCCCTTCAATGACATCGGCCAGGGTGTGTTTGGGGGTCAGGCCCAGCAACACGTCGACGTTGGCAAGGCCCAGGTCGGCGTCAAGCAGCATGACCCGGCGGCCGAGTTCGGCCAGTGCCAGGGACAGGTTCACTGAAACGTTAGTCTTGCCGACGCCACCTTTGCCACCGGTCACGGCGATCACCTGTACGGGATGCATGCTACCCATGTTCGTTGTTCACCTTGTCTCGCTTGGACCCAAGCCACACGTGGGGCATGACAGCGGTCCCCTTGGTGTAGGTATTTTGCATACGCTTGATCATCAACCCGCTCTCCTTGGGTTGTGATAGAGATCAGCGAACATGTCGGCCATGGCCTCTTCGCTGGGCTCATCCTGCAACTGCACATTGACCGCGCGGCTAACCAGTTGGTGCGCCCGCGGCAAGTGCAGGTCGTCAGGAATGCGCGGGCCATCGGTAAGATAGGCAACGGGCAGTTCATGACTGATGGCCAGGCTCAGCACATCGCCGAGGCTCGCCGTTTCATCCAGTTTGGTCAGGATACAGCCGGCCAGGCCACAGCGCTTGTAGCTGTGGTAGGCGGCCGTCAGCACCTGCTTCTGGCTGGTGGTAGCCAGCACCAGGTAATTCTTCGCGGCGATGCCGCGGCTGGCCAGGCTTTCCAGCTGCATGCGCAGGGCCGGGTCGCTGGCCTGCAGGCCGGCAGTATCGATCAGCACCACGCGCTTGAGCAGCAGCGGCTCCAGCGCCTGCGCCAGCGACTGGCCGGGGTCTACATAAGTCACCGGCACGTTGAGGATGCGCCCCAGGGTCTTGAGCTGCTCCTGGGCACCAATGCGAAAACTGTCCATGCTGACCAGGGCCACGTTCTGCGGGCCGTACTTGAGGACATAGCGCGCCGCCAGCTTGGCCAGCGTGGTGGTCTTGCCCATGCCGGCGGGGCCGACCATGGCGATCACGCCACCCTCTTCGATCGGCTCGATCTCCGGCACTTCGATCATGCGTGCCAGGTGCGCCAGCAGCATGCGCCAGGCCTGGCGTGGCTCCTCGATTTCGGCGGTCAGGTCCAGCAGCTCGCGGGCGATCGGCCCGGACAGGCCGATCCGCTGTAGCCGGCGCCAGAGGTTGGCCTGCGCCGGTTTGCTGCCTTGCAGCTGGTTCCAGGCCAGCGAGCCGAGCTGCACTTCCAGCAGCTCGCGCAGGCCCGACAGCTCAGAGCGCATCGCATCGAACAAGCGCGGGTCGACCGCTGCCGGCGCAGCAGGTGCTGCAGGGGCCGGCACGTCCACATGCGGTTCGATCAATGGCTGCGAGGCGGTCAGCGACTGCCCGGCGAACAATTGGCGGCTGCCTTCGCTGGCATCACTGCGGTTGTCCAGCTCAGCCTGGGCCGTGGCGATGCGCGTCTGGGTCTTGCGCAGCTCTTGCTCGAGCTCGGCATTGGGCACGCGCGGGGCCAACGCGGACAGTTTGTAGTCCAGCGCGGCCGTCAGTTCGACACCGCCAGCGATGCGCCGGTTACCGATGATGGCGGCGTCGGAGCCCAGCTCATCACGGACCAGCTTCATGGCCTGGCGCATATCGGCGGCGAAAAAACGCTTAACTTGCATAACCCACTACCTCAGCCGTTGGGGCCCACGGTGGCAACGATGGTGACTTGCTTGTTATCCGGTATTTCCTGATACGCCAGAACATGCAAATTCGGTACAGCCAGGCGGCCGAAGCGCGACAGCATGGCACGGATCGGGCCGGCAACCAGAAGGATGGCCGGCTGGCCCTGCATCTCCTGACGCTGGGCCGCTTCAATCAACGAACGCTGCAGCTTTTCGGCCATGCTCGGCTCCAGAAGAACACCGTCTTCCTGACCTTGCCCGGCCCTTTGCAGACTATTGAGCAAAATCTGTTCCAACCTTGGCTCAAGCGTGATCACAGGCAGCTCGGACTCAACGCCGACAATGCTTTGCACGATGGCGCGACACAATCCGACGCGCACTGCCGCCACCAGCGCGGCGGTATCTTGACTCTTACCCGCATTATTGGCGATGGCCTCGGCAATGCTGCGGATGTCACGCACCGGCACCTGCTCGGCGAGCAATGCCTGCAGGACCTTGAGCAGGCCCGACAAGGAAATGACACCCGGCACCAGTTCCTCTGCAAGTTTAGGCGAAGCCTTGCCCAGCACCTGCAGCAATTGCTGCACTTCCTCGTGACCGATCAGTTCGTGGCAATGCTTCTGCAGGATCTGGTTGAGGTGCGTGGCAACCACGGTACTGGCGTCGACCACGGTGTAGCCCAGCGACTGCGCCTGGGCACGCTGGCCGATATCGATCCATACCGCTTCCAGGCCGAAGGCCGGGTCACGCGCGGCGATGCCGTTGAGGGTACCGAAGACCTGCCCAGGGTTGATGGCAAGCTCGCGGTCCGGGTAGATCTCGGCCTCGGCCAGAATCACGCCCATCAGCGTCAGGCGATAGGCGCTGGGCTGCAGGTCGAGGTTGTCGCGGATGTGCACGGTGGGCATAAGGAAGCCCAGGTCCTGGGAGAGCTTTTTGCGCACCCCCTTGATCCGAGCCAGCAGTTGCCCACCCTGGTTGCGATCGACCAGCGGGATCAGGCGGTAGCCGACTTCCAGGCCGATCATGTCGATCGGCGTCACGTCATCCCAGCCAAGCTCTTTGGTTTCCATGGCCCGTTGCGGCGACGGCAGCAGGTCCTGCTGGCGCTGCGCCTCTTGCTGCGCGGCGACCTTGGCCTTCTGCTGCTTCTTCCAGACCAGGTAGGCACCACCGCCGGCCACCAGCCCAAGGCTGAGGAAAGCGAAGTGCGGCATGCCTGGCACCAGGCCCATGACGATCATCAAGCCTGCCGATACCGCCAGCGCTTTGGGCGAATCGAACATTTGCCGGTTGATCAGCTTGCCCATGTCCTCGGAGCCGGAAGCACGGGTCACCATGATCGCGGCAGCGGTGGACAGCAGCAATGATGGCAATTGCGCCACCAAACCGTCACCGATGGTCAGCAGCGCATAGACCTTGCCGGCCTCGCTGAAGGACATGTTGTACTGGAGCATGCCAATGAGCATGCCGCCGATGAGGTTGATGAACAGGATCAGCAGGCCGGCGATGGCGTCACCGCGCACGAATTTGCTGGCACCGTCCATCGAACCGTAGAACTCGGCCTCCTGGGCGACTTCGGCGCGTCGCGCCTTGGCCTGGGCCTGATCGATGAGGCCGGCATTGAGGTCGGCGTCGATCGCCATCTGCTTGCCGGGCATGGCGTCCAGCGTGAAACGCGCGCTCACTTCAGAGATGCGCCCGGCACCTTTGGTGACCACCACGAAGTTGATGATCATGAGGATGGCGAACACCACTGCACCGACGACGTAGTTGCCGCCGATCACCACGTCACCGAAAGCCTGGATCACTTGGCCCGCAGCGCCATGGCCCTCCTGGCCGTGGAGCATGACCACACGCGTGGAGGCGACGTTCAAGGCCAGCCGCAACAGCGTCGCCACCAGCAAAATGGTGGGGAACGCGGCAAAGTCGAGTGGCCGCAAGGCATACACGCAGACCAGCAGGACCACGATCGACAGGGCGATGTTGAAGGTGAAGAACACGTCGAGCAGGAACGGCGGTATCGGCAACATCATCATTGCCAACATCACCAGCAGCAACAGCGGCACACCCAGGTTGCCCCGGCCCAGGCCGGCCAGGTTGTGGCGTGCGTTGTTGATTAACTGACTGCGATCCACCGAGAGCCCTCTTCAAGCAAAACTTTGACGCCCCAGGGGCGCTTGGGCGTGGCTCTGCAAGAAGCTTTCCAACTTTGACCTAGCCCACGCGAAACGTGAACCAGCCGAGCCCAATTGCGTTGGCTGGCGGCTCATCAGTGGGCAATCAACAAGAGCAACAATACCTCCTACCCCACCCGCTTCAACGGCAATGACGCAATGCTTCACTCTTGAAAATCTACAGAGAGGCTGCCCAATGGAAAAACTCACACCGATATGTTCATGCAAAAAGCGTGGTTTCTATACCGACGCACGAGGCAAATGCCAGCTATAAAGCCTCGAACATCAGCCAATGACTCGATTGGTAGCCCTCGTGAGTCTGTGGTACCTTCGCCAGCGTTTTGACTGCATCGCTTGACCCGGAGCATATGGTGGCAAACTCTCTCGATAGCTTTATCGTTCCTGACAAACATCGCCATAAAACCGCGATGGATTATGTAGTCGAGTCGCTACGCCAAGGCATACTTTCTGGCGCAATAGCCGAAGGCACGGCTTTGCGGCAAGAAGAGCTAGCCTCAAAATTTGGCTTGAGCCGAATGCCGGTAAGGGACGCCATAAGGCAATTGGAGGCCGAAGGGCTTGTTACCTACGAAGTCCATAAAGGCGCATCTGTCGCGATCATGACGATTGAAGATATTGTCGAGATCTATGACATGCGGATCATGGCAGAATGCACAGCCCTGGACTTTGGTTTTGCCAACATTGTAGAGAATGATCTGGCGCAGATGTATGACCTCGTGTCTACAATGGAGCATGCAACAGACCCGCACCAGCTTAGCGAACTTAACGAAAAGTTTCATCACCTTCTGTATTCAAAAGCCAATCGCCCCAGGTTACTTGCGTTGATTAAGTCCCTTCATGACTCGGTGGATCGCCATCTTCGTTTTTTGTTGACAAATCTCGATTACCACAAGAAATCGCAACAAGACCACAAACGCATTGTGAACGCGTGCGCTCAGGGTGATCGCGAAGCCGCCAAGCAATATTTGGCCGAGCACCTTGCCGAGGGCCGAGATTCGATCGTTACGTTTCTTGAGACACGGCGACGACAGGACGTGCCGTAATACGGTCCTTCGATGCCGACGAGAGCGCATATTCCACTAGCGCGCCTACTAGCTTCACAGGGGGATAACCTGAGCACTCAAACATTTTCGGGTACATACTGGAACTTGTAAATCCAGGTAACGTGTTGACCTCATTGAGAATAATTGAACCACCCTCTGTCAAGAAAAAATCCACCCTGGCGTACCCCTTTAGATCAAGGCATCTGAATGCTTGAACGGATAATGCCTGAATGCGCTCGACAATGTCCGGCGGCAGTAGGCATGGCACACGAAGATCTGCTCCGCTGTTGCAATCATATTTCGCCTGATAATCGTAATATCCGTGCCCTTCTTTTTTGAGTATTTCACCCACTACCGAGGCCATCAAACCTCCCTCAAGTTCGAGCACTCCACACTCTATCTCTCTTCCACAGATTTCCGCCTCCACCAGCACCTTTGTGTCCTGACACGCTGCAATAGCAAATGCCTCAGCATATTCCAAGGCATTGGATACCTTAGAAACACCAATCGATGACCCCGAATTGGCGGGCTTGACGAAGAGCGTGCTGCTACCCAAGCACTCAACCAGTTCTTCCCACGGGCGCATGAAATTCATGGCCCTCCAAGGCCCCACAACCAGCCCAGAAGACTGGACCATCGTCTTCGTAACGTCCTTATCCATGGACATTGCTGAACCCAGCACCCCGGAGCCCACACAAGGCAAACCGCACATCGCTGCCAAGCCTTGAATCGTTCCATCCTCCCCCCACCGACCATGCAGTGCCGGAAAGAGCAGATCGATCGCAATCTCCACCGTGTCGCTCCCATGAGTTGTGTATGAGAGCGAAGGATTACCTGGACGTATCGAAATCAAAGGCGCCGACAGATCAACCTCGCCTGGAAACTGGCCAGGCTCCCCCTGATATCTCCAGCTGCCCTCACGATCTATCCCAACACAGTGCACACGGTGACCGAGGGCCATTAGCGCCGCGTGAATCGTAGAAGCGGAGCGGAGCGCCACTGAATGCTCTGAGCTCCTCCCCCCAAAAACCAGTGCAATCACATTTTGTTTCATTTCGAGAGACCTCAGCCTGGAAATTTTGGCTACTGTATCCAATATCCAACAACAATAACAACGGCATTTGCCGATCTCCAGGAAAGGAAGACCATGGCTTTACAGATCACCAAAGGGGGGAGCCGGGGCGAGCGTTCTAGCGTGCCCCTAGACGCCGCGCCGGATCTCCGGATCCGAGCGATCGCGATCTCAGCACCGGAGTGCATCAGCGGCTGCAAATCAGGCAGGGCGTTGAACAGCACTGACCCTGTCAGCCTATTCAACGCATGCCGCTGCGCGGCAAGCCTTGCGCAAGAAAGTAAAGGCGCTTGGGCAAACAGCAATTGGGGGCGACCTGACAAAAAGTTGAGAGAACACTTTTTGCTCATGTACTCACTGGACGACTTGCATCGTCTCGAAAACTTAATACACGTATCTCTTCCCAATATTCTGTTCATTGGCGCCATGACGCTCTGCATGCCTGGCGCAGTTGAATGTGCAAAACTCGCAAGAAAGATGCTCGGCAGCAGAGTACTGATCATACTGGGTGGGCGTCATATAAATGAAACGATCTACCTTTCTGACGAAAGAAGAAGGTCACCTTCCCTTGTCAAACACCATCGAGCCTCGCCCGGACGCCTTATTAGAGAGCTTGAGATCCCCCCACTTTTCGACGTCATAATTTCCGGCGAAGCGGAAAAATTGATTGCAGAGATCGGAGAGCTTTTTAGTCGCTCCAATCAAAACCCTACAATGTTCATTGCAGAAAATTTAAATACGAAAACTGAAGGGCGGTGGATCGCTGACTTCCCGCATATCGATAAAACACTTGTAAGTGATGGCAACCCTCTGAAGCACGACGACCTGCCCTCGGTAGTCGGTACGTTTGGGGTGACCGCTTCATTTGATGTTTTCCAGGGGCGCATGACATCACATGTTTTCAGCGATACTGGTCCCGGGTGCATCTATGACTGCAATTTTTGCAGTGAACGCCGGAGCATTGCTGGAAACATCCAAGAAATTCAAGGCGCCCCGCGACGACTGTACAACCAACTCAAAGAGACAATTATCGCGGTAAAACAAGATCATCCCAACAAGGGAGCAAGCGCATTCGTCGAAGATTCTATACTCCTTAGTGGTAGCCCAGTCGCAATCGCCCAGCTATGTCAATTGCTTGAGAAGGACCCATTAGAAATCGTTTTTGGAGGCCAATTCACCATTGATCAGATTCTTAGGAAAAAAGACATAATTAAACGACTAGCCAAATGTGGCCTGAGGTATATCTTCATCGGGCTCGAAACGCTTGAACCACAAGAAATTGGAGGTATGAGCAAAGACGTTGACGGCAAAAAACGAACGTGGAGAGACCGATTCTTAGAAGCTCTGGACTTTATGGCAGCAAACCATATCGCTTGTGGGTGCGCACTACTTTTTGGCTTGGGTGAAGCACATAATAGCCGCCGAAATTTACTGAATGGTCTCATAGCGCTTAAGCGGGAGACAGGACAACCTGTTGCCCTAAGCGCAAACTGGGCAGTCCAGCACCCCCTGCGGAGTTGCCGCGAAAGCGAGAATGAAAATTACCTACGCTGGGGCACTCCCGAAGGGGAACTGCTGGAATGTTTCCACAGATTCGGCGAAGCCTCCCTCGAGTACCCTTTACCCAATGTCTCTCCACCTCAGACTAGCGAAGTAAAGGAAATAATCCATCTCCTCAATGAGTTCGAGGCAACCGATGCCTGAGATGATGCTTAGCAAACTGGCACAGGCTGGTCTCTTCCCTGTAGGAAAAATTCTATCCACGCAAACGCCAGCCATGGAATGCACCAGCTATTTAGTTGACACTTTTGATCAGCTGCCGCCCATCAATAAGGAAAGCCTGGCGGATACAGACCACGATCTTTTCAACGGCCTGTACTATGGCGGCGTCGACACTCCAACCACTCGCCAACTCTCTCAGCGGGTAGCCGACCTTGAAAAAGGCAACTTCACAGTTTTAACACCTTCCGGGCAATCCGCATTCAACCTGCTCCTGTCAACATTTTTAAAACCGGGTGATCACGTACTTGCTGGAGACACCACCGTTTACTCCACACAATGGCTGCTGAGTTACTTTAAAACGATAGGCGTAACAATTGAGTACTTCACACCCAACGAAGCCGCAACCCTAAAAAGCAAATTAACCTCTAAGACAAAGTTAATCATCTTTGAAAACCCTGGTGCATTCACCTATGAGTTGATAGATATCCGCGCAATTGTCAAATCACGACACGACCATCCAGCGTTAATTGTCGCCGACAACACGTGGGCGGGATCAGTATTTCACCACCCTCTGTCACTCGGCGCGGATATTAGCTTGATATCACTGAGCAAATACCACGGGGCGGTAGAGGGCATCTCTCTCGGAGCACTAACAACCAAGCGAAAAGATTTGCATTTGAATTTGAAAATCACCTCCGCACTAATAGGTAATCATGTGAGCTCACAAGCCTGCTCAGCAGCTATTCGATCAATTAGCACACTGGGCGCTCGCCTATCGTTCCAAATGAGCACAACTCGCAAGGTGCTTCGAAGCCTTCAGCCAATGCCCCTTTTAAAACAAGTGATCCATCCCATTCTTCAGAACACTGAGCTTCACCTACAAAACTCCATGATCTCTGGATTCAACAGCCTACTCACCGCTGAGTTTTCATGCTCTCGTGACGAACTTATATGTCGCCTGAACCGACTAAATATAATAAAGATTGGCTACGGATGGGGCGGCGCAATAAGCCTCATTAATCTCGTTGACACGCACGACATGCCATCAGCAAAACGACTAGGCATTAACAGTGAATGCGCGAGGATATACCTTGGCCTTGAAGATCCGGATGAATTAATTCGCGACCTGTCTAACGCATTCAAACACTAGCCATCTCAACCGCGGCATCGCCTGCAAGGATAAAGTCATGCACAAAATAACAACACATGAAAACTTTGCATTCAGCGAACACGAGCTTAAAAAAAACATTTGCAGCTTCATGAACGCCTCCCCCTCAGGTTCCGTTCATATTATGGCCGGTCACTTCATGCTATTTTATGATAAGCAGAGCGATAGGCTAGCGCCCGGCATCTTCGAGGACATACAAGATCCCACATTGAAATCACAAGTAAAGCAGCGGGTGGGCATATTCCCCACCTATTCTTGGAAATTAGCAATAGAGTTCGCAGAACACCACATAATCAACAACAACAAAAACGCAAAACTGCTCCTTTTAATTAACGATTGGCAATACGTCCCAAGCAACGATTCGGCTTGCGACTACAGGACCGAGTTTTACGACGGCTTCAAGGAACTCCCTAGAAGCTACCTTGCGCATCTTAACTTATCCTCAACCCTAACCATCCAAAATATTACATGCAGCCGCAGGCATGCACTCTGCTTCCCTGAGACCTGGTTGAAAAACCGTTTTCAAAATGAGGCTTCACGGCTGGTAAAGCAAGGGAAACTCGCGAAACGATATATTCCAGAGCAACCAGACATGTCCGAAATCTCATTCACTGACCCTTCTGGCACCTCTTTACCGCTGGTCAGTTGCGGAATGACTGGTTGCGCAGGCGAAATAACTGAGATGATTTCCGAAGCCTACAGAGCAGGCGCTCGAAGTTTGATTCTTCTCGCCCCCAATGAATGCCACGCCCCCATAAGGAAAGGCGTCGAAATAGCCCTTTCACTTTACGACTTCGAACCGCTAAGCGTATTGGTAGCAGATCTGGGAGGTAGTGGAGAACTTACGGTTGATGACATATATAGCAAAGGCATCCACATCGTCACTTATAGAACTTGAGAGGCCAGTCATGCTACCTGACTCATTAATCTATTTAGATGCAGCAGCCACTACTCCGTGCGCTGATGTTGTAATAGATGAAATGCTCAAATTCAGTAAATCTAATTACGGAAATCCTTCTTCGACCCACATCTTAGGCCGCCTTGCACAGAGTGCCATCCTTGAAAGCGCTTCGCATATTTCTGAGCTAATAGGTTCCACACCAGCTGAAATAATTTTTACATCAGGCGCGACAGAAAGCAACAACATCGTGATTCTTGGGAGCGCCCCACCCGACTCAAATAGCAATATAATCATCTGCCCCATTGACCACAAATCTAGCCTTTTAGCCGCCGAAGAATTAGAAAAACGCAATGTAGAAGTTCGACGAATGAAAGTCGATTCAAACGGCCGTGTCGATCTACCTCATCTACGCAAGCTGTTGGACGCGAACACATCACTGCTTTCCATCTCCTACGTAAACTCTGAAATAGGCACCTTTCAAAACCTTGTAGAAATAAAAAAAGCATTAGAAAAATCAAATGCTCTGTTTCATATCGATGCCGCCCAAGCCCTCGGTAAGCTTCCTATAAACGTAAAACAACTCGGTGTGGATTGCGCTTCGATTTCAGCCCATAAAATTGAGGGCCCCAAGGGCATAGGCGCGCTCTATGTTTCTTCATCTTGTATGTCTCGATTGCGCCCCCTCACATTTGGCGGCGGTCAATCTTCACTCCGCAGCGGAACACTTCCCACTCAACTCATCGCCGGATTCGGTGCGGCTGCACGCCGATTAAATAACAGGGATTACCCTGCATCATGGACTGCAGCGAAACAACTTAAAAACGCAATCCTTGAAACATTAAACAAGCATGAGATCACGTACGAAATCAACTCTCCAGACACCGTATCGATCCCCCACATCCTGAATATTTCCATTACCGGAATCCGCTCAGAAACCTTGATCAGCTGTTTGAGAAACGTTTGCATCTCTTCCGGCTCCGCCTGCAACTCTCACAATCTTGCCCCCTCTTACGTCATCACTGGCATTGGGCACGACGCAATAAGGGCCAACAGCGCGATCCGCTTTTCCTTCACCAGTGACATGGACATCAAAACCGTTCGAGATGGCGCAGAGTCGCTTTCACAAACAGTGCTGCAGCTTACCCAACTAGACAATAGGAAAAAATGAAATGGATGAGCATATCGCAATTATAACGGGCGGAGACTCCTCAGAGCGGGAAGTCTCCCTTCAAACTTCCCAAGCCGTCTCGCAGTCGTTAGAAATTTCTCACATCCGTCATGAGATCTTCACCATATCGGACTATAGAGAATTGCTTCGTCTGGACCTTGGCAAATTTACTAGAGTCTTCTTGGCGCTTCATGGCGGCTTCGGCGAAAATGGAATGGCACAAGCATATTTAGAAGGGCAAGGCATCCCATATAATGGGCCCTCCCCACAAACCAGCGCAATCTGTATGGACAAGCTTCTAACGAAACATATTGCAAAGGGGCTAGGAATCAATGTCGCAAACTATCTCTATTCCAGAAGGGGGGACGACCTCTGCATTGAGAAAATCAAGGCACAACTAGGGACACCCTGCATTGTCAAACCGAACCGTGAGGGATGTAGCTTCGGCGTATCGCTGGTCCGCGACATTGAAACAGACCTCCAGGATGCGATCACTACAGCAGCACAATTCCATAGCGGAGTTCTAGTAGAAGAATTCATAAATGGGCCGGAGCTATCTGTGTGCTATTTCAAAAAAACCACGCTACCTATATATTCACTTGCTTTCGAAAGTGACTTCTTTTCTTATGAAGCAAAATTCATATCCAGCAAGACAACTGCCACCCTCACCACGCTGGACAGGGCTACCCACCAACAACTCAACAACTGCTGCTCTGCTATCGCCGACGCACTTGAGCTTGATTACTTTCGGGCGGACTTCATCATCCATAATACCGAGCCATACCTTATTGAACTTAACACGCTCCCCGGACTGACAAGCCACAGCCTTTTTCCCAAGGCATGCCAGCAGCATGGCATCGGATTTGATAAGTTAGTACTTCTCCTAAACAACCTGGAACCGAGCCAATACTGCTGACGTGAGACTAAGAAACCGTCGCCCGGTCAGGGCCCGGGATGTTGTAGGTGATCGTTTCCGGTGGGCATCTATCAATCACGCGGTTAAGATTAAGCGCCGCGCAGGCGGCGTTTGATCTCGACACGTTCAAACACACAATGGCGCACCGTCTCCGCCATCAGCTATCACGCCGCAAATCCGGCGGTATCGGCAAATCTTCCTTCAATGGCTCCGGCCGTTTGCCCTTGCCGGACCGGTACTGGCGGATCTGGAACACATACGCCAGCACCTGCGCCACCGCCAGGTACAACCCTGCGGGAATCTCCTGTTCGATTTCGGTGGAGTAGTAGATCGCACGCGCCAGCGCAGGCGACTCGAGAATCTGCACCTTGTGCTCGACCCCAATCTCGCGGATTTTCAAGGCAATGAAATCCGTACCTTTGGCCAGCAGCAACGGCGCCACCCCACCCTTCTCCGGGTCATACTGCAGCGCCACGGCATAATGGGTCGGGTTGGTGATGATCACATCCGCATCGGGCACGGCAGCCATCATCCGCCGCTGCGATACCTCGCGCTGCAACTGGCGAATCCGCTGTTTGACCTCAGGCTTGCCTTCGCTGTCCTTGTACTCGTCCTTGACCTCCTGCTTGGTCATCTTCAGCTTCTTGTGCGTCTGCCAAAGCTGGAACGGCACGTCTGCCGCAGCCACCAGCAACAACCCCGCCGACATCCACAATGCACTCCACCCCACCACCTGAACGCTATGAATGATCGCCTGGTCCAGCGGCTCGTTGGCGATCGCCAGCAACGCCTGGCGGTCGTTGGCCAGCACCACCAACGCCACCACAAGGATGACGACGAACTTGGCAACGGCCTTGAGCAGCTCGGTCAGGGCATTCATCGAGAACATGCGCTTGATCCCCGACAGCGGGTTCATGCGGCTGAATTTTGGCTGCAGCAGGCTGCCGGAGAACAGGAAACCGCCCAGCGCGATGGGCGCAATGAACGCCACCACGAACAGCAGGATCAGCACCGGTTGCACTGCCCAGATCGCCATCTTGCCCGAGGCCAGCAAGAAGGCGCCCATGGCACCCTCGTCGACGATCACTTCACGGGTCAGGCTGAAGTTGAGGCGCATCATCTCCAGCAGCGTCTCGGCCAGGTGCCCGCCGAACGCCAGCAGACCACCCGCGCCCCCCAGGGTCACCGCCACGGTGTTCAACTCCTTGGAACGGGCGATCTCACCTTTTTCGCGCGCATCGCGCTTGCGTTTGTCGGTGGGGTCTTCCGTCTTGTCCTGACCACTCTCGCTCTCAGCCATGCTCAGCGCGCCCTCGCCAGTTCACGCAGCCATTGCAGCGCTTCGCTGGCCAATGCCTGGTAGTGCGGAAGAATATCGGCAAGGCCCACCCAGAAGATGCCGATACCCAGCACCAGGGTCAGCGGGAACCCGATAGAGAAGATGTTCAACTGCGGCGCAGCGCGGGTCATCACGCCAAAGGCGATGTTCACCACCAGGAGCGCGGCGATTGCCGGCAGGATCAGCAGCAGACCGGCACCAAATACCCAGCTCAGGCGGCCAGCGATTTCCCAGAAGTGGTTGACCACAAGCGCGTGACCGACCGGCAAGGTGGTAAAGCTTTCGGTCAGCACTTCGAATACCACCAGGTGGCCGTTCATCACCAGGAACAGCACGCTCACCAGCATGGTCATGAACTGGCTGACCACCGCCACGTTGACGCCGTTGGCCGGGTCGACCATCGATGCGAACGCCATACCCATCTGTATCGCGATGATCTGCCCGGCGATGACGAACGCCTGGAACAGCAACTGCAACGAAAAACCGAACAATGCCCCGACGATGATCTGCTCACCGCACAACAACATGCCACGCAAGCTCAGCGGGTCGAATTCCGGCAACGGCGGTAACGCCGGCACGATCACCACGGTAATGGCCACGGCTGCGTACAGGCGTATGCGCGCCGGCAGCATGCGGGTACCGAAGATGGGCATGGTCATCAGCACTGCGGTCACCCGGAACAGCGGCAGGATGAAGGTGGCGACCCAGGTGCCGATCTGTGCGTCGGTCAGCTCCAGCATGGCCGCCTCAACCAATCAGCTGCGGGATGCTGGTGTACAGGCCCGTGATGTACTCCATGAACTTCTGGGTCAGCCAAGGGCCGGCGACGATCAGTGTCACCAGCATCACCAGCAGGCGCGGCAGGAAGCTCAGGGTCTGTTCGTTGATCTGCGTGGCAGCCTGGAACATCGCAACCACCAGGCCGACCAGCAGGCTCGGCACCACCAGAATGGCCACCATCAGCGTGGTAAGCCACAGGGCGTCGCGAAACAGGTCGACGGCAACTTCAGGGGTCATGCAAGGCTCTCCTTGACGGCGTCAGACGCCGCCGAAACTGCCGGCCAGGGTGCCCATGATCAGCGCCCAGCCATCGACCAGAACGAACAGCATGATCTTGAACGGCAACGAGATGATCAACGGCGACAGCATCATCATACCCATGGCCATCAGCACACTGGCGACCACCATGTCGATGATCAGGAACGGGATGAAAATCATGAAACCGATCTGGAACGCGGTCTTGAGCTCCGAGGTGACGAACGCCGGCACCAGGATGGTCAGCGGGACCTGATCAGGCCCTGCAATGTCGGTGCGCTTGGACAGGCGCATGAACAGGTCCAGGTCGCTCTGCCGGGTCTGCGCCAGCATGAAGTCCTTGAGCGGCCCCTGGGCCTTGTCGATCGCCTGCTGGGCGGTCATCTGCTCGTTGAGGTACGGCTGCAGTGCATCCTGGTTCACCCGGTCGAACACCGGGGCCATGATGAACATCGTCAGGAACAGCGCCATGCCGGTCAGCACCTGGTTCGACGGTGTCTGCTGCAAACCCAGGGCCTGGCGCAGGATCGAGAACACGATGATGATTCGGGTGAAGCTGGTCATCAGGATGACGAACGCAGGGATGAAACTCAGCGCCGTCATGATCAGCAGGATCTGCAGGCTGACCGAGTATTCCTGCTGCCCGTCCGGGCCGTTGGACAGGGTGATGGCCGGGATCGACAGCGGGTCGGCGGCCAGGGCCAAAGGCGCTGCCAACAGCAGCACCAGCATCAACAACAGGCCCGACAGGGTACGTAGCGCGCCGCTCATCACTTCTTGTCCTTATGATCCTTGCCCATCAGCTCCATGAGGCGCTGGGCAAACTCCGGCGTCGCCTGGCGGGCGCTGGCCGGCACTTGCACGGGCTCGGCCAGCACATGCAGTGCTTCGATGCTGCCTGGGGTGTGGCCGATGAGCAGCTGCTCCTTGCCCACCTGCACCAGCAACAGCCGGTCACGCGGGCCAATGGCGCGGCTGCCGATCACTTCGATCACCTGGCCGCCCTTGGGTGCTGCGCCCTGCATCCGGCGCAGCAGCCAGGCCAGAAAGAAGATCAGGCCCACCACCAGCAGCAGGCCCAGCACCATTTGCGCCAGCTGCCCACCCAGGCTGCCGGGCGCTGCGGCTGGCGGCGTGGCCACCACGGCCGGTGCGGCAGCGGCGATCACCACTTCACTGGCGAGCAGCGCGGCAAGGGCCGTGACAGCCCGTATCGTGCCCTTCACTCAGCGCAGCTTCTTGATGCGTTCGCTGGGGCTGATCACGTCAGTCAGGCGGATGCCGAACTTCTCGTTGACCACAACCACCTCGCCGTGGGCGATCAGGGTGCCGTTGACCAGCACATCCAGCGGCTCGCCGGCCAGGCGGTCGAGCTCGATCACCGAGCCTTGGTTGAGCTGCAGCAGGTTGCGGATGTTGATCTCGGTGCTGCCCACTTCCATGGAGATGTTCACCGGGATGTCCAGGATCACGTCCAGGTTCGGCCCTTCCAGGCTGACGTTTTCCTTGGGCCGGGGGGAGCTGGCGAACTCCTCCATCGGCAACCGGCCGGCACCGGCGCTACCGCCGTCGCCGCCGAGCAGCGCGTCGATGTCAGCCTGGCCGGCATCACCGGTTTCTTCCAGCGCCGCAGCCCATTCATCGGCCAGGGCCTGTTCTTCCGGGGAGGTAATCTCGTTTTCGTTAGCCATGATGTCCTCGACAGGCATTCAATTCGTAGTGAGCGACCGGCACGCCGTCAGCGGCGTTCGATCGGGTCGATGATCTGCAGCGCCAGGTT
Organism: Pseudomonas sp. NPDC089743; assembly: GCF_044748785.1. NCBI lineage: Bacteria > Pseudomonadati > Pseudomonadota > Gammaproteobacteria > Pseudomonadales > Pseudomonadaceae > Pseudomonas > Pseudomonas sp. NPDC089743. The sequence goes on along the minus strand of NZ_JBIVGS010000006.1, from coordinate 238,056 downwards.
GCCCTTGTGCGAGCCCAGGCGCGCCTTGAACGACGGCACGCCATTGGCACGCAGCACAAGGTGCTCGGGCAGCTCCACCGGGATCACGTCACCCGGTTGCATGTGCAGCACATCGCGCAATTTGAGTTGACGGCGGGCAACCGTGGCACTGAGCGGTACCGAAACGTCCAGCACGTCTTCGCGCAGGGCCTTGACCCAGCGCTCGTCCTGGTCGTCCAGATCGGACTGGAAACCGGCATCGAGCATCTCGCGCACCGGCTCGATCATCGAGTAGGGCATGGTCACGTGCAGGTCGCCGCCGCCACCGTCCAGTTCGATATGGAAGGTCGACACCACCACGGCTTCGCTCGGCCCGACGATGTTGGCCATGGCCGGGTTGACTTCGGAGTTCATGTACTCGAAGTTGACCGGCATGATCGCCTGCCAGGCTTCCTTGAGGTCGATGAAGCACTGGTCCAGCACCATGCGCACCACCCGCAGTTCAGTGGGGGTGAACTCGCGGCCTTCGATCTTGGCGTGACGACCGTCACCCCCGAAGAAGTTGTCCACCAGCTTGAACACCAGCTTGGCGTCCAGAATGAACAGCGAAGTGCCGCGCAGCGGCTTGATCTTGACCAGGTTGAGGCTGGTCGGCACGTACAGCGAATGCACGTACTCGCCGAACTTCATCACCTGCACACCCCCCACCGCAACGTCGGCGGAGCGACGCAGGAGGTTGAACATGCTGATACGGGTGTACCGGGCAAAACGTTCGTTGATCATCTCAAGGGTCGGCATGCGACCGCGCACGATCCGATCCTGGCTGGTCAGGTCGTAGCTTTTGATGCTGCCAGGCTCGGCAGCGCTCTCGGTCTGTACCAGCCCGTCATCGACGCCGTGCAGCAGGGCGTCGATCTCATCCTGGGACAGCAGGTCCTGTACGGCCATTGCGGACTCCTACTGCAATACGAAATTGGTGAACAGCAGCTGGTCTATCACCGGCTTGCCGACTTCCTTCTGCGCCACTTCCTGAACCACTGCGGTGGCTTTCTGGCGCAGCATCTCCTGGCCCACGGAGCTGGCGGCCAAGGTGTCGAAGCCCTGCCCGGAGAACATCATCACCAGGTTGTTGCGGATCACCGGCATGTGCACCTTCAGGGCATCCAGGTCAGCCTGGTTGCGCCCTTGCAGGGTGATGCTCACCTGCATGTAGCGCTGGCGGCCGTTCTGGTTGAAGTTGACCACGAAGGCCGGCGCCAGGGGCTCGTAGATTGCCGCCGGCTTGACGTTGGCCGCTGCCGGATCGGCCGCTGGAGCCGACTCGCTCTTGTGCATGAAGAACCAGGTCGCGCCCACCGACAGGCCGACCGCCAGCAGAAGGGCCAGCACCAACAGCAGGATCAGCTTGAGTTTGCCTTTAGTGGCGGGGTCTTTCACTGCGTCGCTCTTCGCCATGCCAATAATCCGTCGTCCATCGGGGTTTCAAATGAGGATGACGTGGCTTGAGCAAGTGTTATGCCAGATTGAGGATTTTTGCCGGGACCGGCCCTATCGCCTGCGACCGGCCATGGCAGAGAACAGCAACTCACGCATAAAAGTCGACGGCACTGTCGCCGACCACGACCTGATGCTCGACCGGCCGGGTGGCGTCAGCGAGCTCACCCTGCTCGCTACCACCGCCATTCTGAGCCCGCCGTGCAGCAACGCCGGACAACTGTGAACCGTCCTGCTGCGCTTGCTGTTGCTGCCCGCGCGACTGGTCAGCCACGTTGACGTCCGGCTGCGCCAGCCCCTGCTGGGCAAACAGCTCGCGCAAGCGATGCACCTGGCTGTCCAGCGCATCACGCACGCCTGCATGGCCGCTGATGAAGGTCACCTGGGTCGCCTGGTCGGCAGCGACGTTGACGCGGATATCCAGCCGGCCAAGCTCGGCCGGCTCCAACTGGATGTCCGCCGACTTCAGGTTCTGGCTGGACAGGTACATGACGCGGTTGACCAGCCCTTCAGCCCAGGCGTTCTGGTTCATCGACAATGGCTGGTGCAGCGGGTTGCCGGTCACCGGCACGGCATTGGCGGTCTTGGCCGTGGCAGCCTGGGTCAGGCTCGCCAAGCGGTTGGCGAAATCGTCGATCCGGGTGTCGCTGGAAGCGCTCTTGGTATCCTTGAGGCCATCGTCGAGCAACGCACCAAAGGCCTTGTCACCGGTTTCCGATTGCCCTGCCTCGGCCTCGACCTTGTCGATCAAGTTCGCCAAGGGATTGACGGCAGGCTGACCATCCTCGGCACTGGCCTGGGAGGGGTCGGCGGCGTGGGCCGAGGTCGTGCCCTTGGCGTGAGCGCTTTGCTCCAGCGCCAGGCGCAGGGTCGGCAAGTTGGCCAACGGGTCGGCATCAGGGTCGAAGGCTTGCGCTGCCGGATCCTCGGGCAGCGCTTCGGTTATCGCAGCTTGCGGTAGCTGGCCCGCCGCCTGAAGCACCGGCGCCACCGCTTCAGCCTGGGCTTGCAGCAACTGTGCCCCCGGCTGCGCATCGGTCACCTGGCCCGCCACCAGGCTGGCATCCAGCGAGGTCGAATCACTGCCAGGTGCGCTATCGGTACTGGCTTGCGCCTGATCGTCCGCTGGCAATTTATTGCCGTCATCGGCAGCCGCCGGTTTGTCGGCAGGCTCTTTCTTGCCGCCTTGGCCGACCTCATTCTTGTCCTTGGGCTTGGCCTGGGCGACCTTGTCATCACGGACCTGCGCTTTGTCATTGCCCTGCCTGGCCATGACCTGATCGAAGCCGCCGCCCTGCCCGCCCGCCGCCTGCAGCGGCTTGTCCACCTGCGAGGAACCCGCACGCGACGGCTTGCTCAGCGTACTGGTTTGCAACAAAGGATTAGGTGCGACAGGCATTGAGGGGTCTCCGCGCCAGAAACAAAGGTATCGTTAAGGCACATACAGGCAAAAGTCGAGCCAACTGCCCGATCAGCCTGCGGAAACACGCTTGCGTTCGCCCTGATAGAAACGCTGCACCTCCAGATACTCCTGGTCGATGCGGTTGATCAGTTCTTCTATGCCATTGAACGAGCGCTGCTTGACCCGCTCCTCCAGCTGATGGCAAAGCTGCGCCAGCCCGACCGCGCCCATGTTGCTGCTGCTGCCCTTGAAACTGTGCGCGGCCACGCCAAGCTCATCGGCGTTCCTGGCGCCGTGAAGTGCGTCAAGACGCCGCCCGGAATCTTCCAGAAAGGTTTCAACCAGCTGCAGGTAGCCATCTTCCATGACCTCCTGCAGCTCACTGAGCACCCTGTGGTCAATATGTATGTCAGTCACTTGCTCACTCCCTGATCAAGCAGAATTATGCCTCAAGCGCCAAACAGCTCACCAATCGAACTGCACCCATGCGCAACGGCCACCTTCACCCCACCCGGCACGGCTGCCAAGGCGCCGCACCAGGTGCAACCCACGACCACTCAACCCGTGCTCACGGGCAGGACGCGCCAGCACCCGCTGCACATCGAACCCCGCACCACTGTCACGGACTTCGATCATCAGACGACCACCTTCGGCCATCGGTTCCACTTTCAAATCGATGCGCACGCTGCCCTCGGTCAACGCAGCGAGCCTGCGGGCGCGTTCCTGATAGTAGTCGGCAAACCCATGCACATCCCGCTTGAGCCGCGAATCCAGGCGCAGCACACCGTGCTCCAGCGCATTGGAATACAACTCGCTGAGCACGCTGTGCAGGGCGCCGGTGCGGGGCCGCAAACCGTGGATTTCCTGCAGCAACTGCACCAGGTACGGCACCGGGTTGAACCGTTTGAGGCTCTCACCGCGCAACTCGAAGCCTAGCGACCAGTCCAACGGGCTGGAGCGCCCACTATCAGAATAGATGGTTGGCGCCGGCACCCGCTCCTGGGCGGTGAACATTCGGATATCGCACAGGCTGATGTCATCCCTGGGGCGCCCGCCGAAGCGCTCCAGCGCCTCCATCACCTCGTCGAAAAGCCGCGCCGGATCACGGTTGGCCGCCAGCACCGCGCGCAGGCGCTCGACACCGAACAACGTCTGCGCTTCGTCGGCTGTATCCACAACGCCGTCGGAGAGCAGCAACACCCGCTCCCCCGGCGCCAGCGGCAACACCTCGGTACTGTCATCGAAGCGTTCAGGCGCCAGGATGCCCAGCGGAAGGTGGCGCGAACCCAGCATGGAAAGCACCTCACCGCCAGGCGACAGGCGGTAGCCATCCGGCATGCCCCCGTTCCACACCTCCACCGAACCGCGTTGCACGCTCAGGCTGAGCAGCTGTGCGCAACAGAACATGTCCACCGGCAAGATGCGCTTGAGCTTGGCGTTCATCTCACGCAGCATGTGCGCCAGGCCGTAGCCTTTGGCTGTCATGCCATAGAACACTTCCGCCAAGGGCATGGCACCGATTGCGGCAGACAGCCCATGCCCGGTGAAGTCACCCAGCAGCACATGCATGTCGCCGGACGGGGTGAACGCCGCCAGCAGCAAGTCGCCATTGAACAGTGCGTAAGGCGACTGCAGGAAACGAATGTTCGGCGCCGTGATGCAGCCAGAATGGGCAACCTTGTCGAACACCGCCTTGGCCACCCGCTGCTCGTTGAGCAGGTGATGGTGATGCCGGGTAATCAGGTCCCGCTGCTCGAGCACCGTGGCCTGCAGCCTGCGCAGGCGGTCCATGGCGCGGATCTTGGCGCCAAGGATCACCGCACTGTAGGGCTTGGCCATGAAGTCGTCACCGCCCGCCTCCAGGCAACGCACCAGGGCCTCTTCCTCATTGAGCGAAGTCAGAAAGATGATCGGCACCAAGGCTTCGCCGGCCAGCACCTTTATCTGTCGCGCGGCTTCGAAACCGTCCATGACCGGCATCAGGGCATCGAGCAAAACCAGTTGCGGACGCTTTTCGGCGAACAGCTCAACAGCTTGCTGACCGTTTTCCGCGGTATAGACATGATGCCCCTGGCGCCGCACGATCTGCGCCAGCAACAGCCTGTCCGTGGCCCCGTCTTCGGCCACCAGCACGGTCAATGGCTGTTCGGCCGGCGCCATGACGCTCAACTGATAGCGAACAGTTTGTCGAAGTTGGATATGGCAAGGATCTTGCGCACGTCTGAACTGGCATGCACCACGCGCACGTCCGATTCATCGCCCCCGGCGTGGTCACGCAGCAGCAGCAACATGCCGAGGGCCGAGCTGTCCAGGTAGGTTGTGTCTTTGAGGTCGACCACAACCGAGTCCGGGCGCTTGGGTTGACGCTCGTAAGCATCGCGAAACTCCTGATGCTTACCGAAATCGAAACGACCCTTGATCTTGATCGTCAGCTTTTTCTCGTCCTGCGAAAAATCGGTCTCGACTGCCATGCTAGCGATTCCTTCGATGATGGCGAATGCAACAGTTCAAGGTTTAGCAGGCAGGGGGCAGAGCTGCAAGCTGCAAGCTGCAAGCTGCAAGCTGCAAGCCGCAAGCCGCAAGCTGCAAGCTGCAAGCTGCAAGCTGCAAGCTAGATGTGACCTTGCCTTGGCAATCGCTGGGACAATTCATCCAGCAAGCGCTGCTCGCGCTTGTCTTCGGCGCGGCGCGCCTCTTCCTGGTAACGCTGCACCAGTTTGCGCAGGCCCTCCACCCGGGCATAGGCTTGCTGCCAGGTGCCCCTGGCGTTCTTCAGGTTGTTCTGGTGCCAAGTCAGGCTCTGGCGCTGCTGGGTCATGGCCGTTTCGAGCTGGCCTAGAAAGCGCTGGTAGTTGACCAGCCAGCTGCCATTGACGCCTTGGCCACCGCGGTCGATCCATTGCGCCTGATAGCCCTCACGGAACGACTCAAGTTCGGCCAGCTTGGCCTGGGCCTGGGCCACCAACTGCTGAAAATGCCCCAGCCGCTGGGCTGCCTTGCGCTCGGCTTCCTCGGCCATCTGCACCACTGGCAGCAGACGCGCGGCACGACCAGGCGTACTCATGGCTTATCAACCGTTCGCCGGAGGCGTGAAGATAGCCCCCAGCTGCTGTCGGCTCTGCTCCATACCGACATTTTCATCCAGCCCTTGGCGCAGCAAGTCCACCAGTTTCGGCTGCAGCGCAATGGCCAGGTCGGTTTCCGGGTCGCCGCCTGCCACATAGGCGCCGACACTGATCAGGTCGCGGCTCTGCGACAGGCGCGACCACAGTTGCTTGAATTTCTGCGCCTGGCGCAGGTGATCGGCATCGACCACCTGCGGCATCACCCGGCTGATCGAGGCTTCGATATCGATCGCGGGGTAATGGCCTTCCTCGGCCAGCCGGCGGGACAAGACGAAGTGGCCATCGAGCACGCCACGCGCCGAGTCGGCGATCGGATCCTGCTGGTCGTCGCCTTCGGACAGTACGGTATAGAAGGCCGTGATCGAACCACCGCCGGGCTCACCATTACCGGCGCGCTCCACCAGCTTGGGCAGTTTGGCGAACACCGATGGCGGGTAACCACGGGTCGCCGGCGGCTCGCCGATGGCCAAGGCGATTTCACGCTGGGCTTGGGCGAAACGGGTCAGCGAATCCATCAGCAACAGGACGTTCTTGCCTTTGTCGCGGAAGTACTCGGCGATGCGTGTGCAATACATGGCCGCACGCAACCGCATCAACGGCGCGTCGTCGGCCGGGGACGCGACCACCACCGATCGCTTGAGCCCCTCTTCACCCAGAATATGCTCGATGAACTCCTTCACCTCGCGGCCCCGTTCGCCAATCAGGCCGACCACGATGATGTCGGCTTCGGTGAAGCGAGTCATCATGCCGAGCAACACCGATTTACCGACACCGGTACCGGCGAACAGGCCCAGGCGCTGGCCCCGGCCGACGGTCAGCAGGCTGTTGATGCTGCGGATGCCCACATCCAGTGGCTGGCTGATCGGGTCGCGGTTGAGCGGGTTGATGATCGGGCCGTCCATCGGCACCCAATCCTCAGCCTTCATCCCGCCCTTGCCGTCCAGGGCTCGGCCGGCGCCATCGAGCACCCGGCCAAGCATACTCATGCCCATGGGCAAACGACCGCTGTCGTCCAGCGGTACCACCCGCGCCCCGGGGGCGATACCGGCGATGCTGCCGACCGGCATGAGGAAGACCTTGCTGCCAGCAAACCCCATGACTTCGGCTTCGACCTGCACCGGGTGGTACGAGTCGTCATTGATCACCAGGCAGCGTGCGCCCACTGCGGCGCGCAGGCCTTCAGCCTCCAGGGTGAGGCCGACCATGCGCAGAAGACGGCCTTCGACCACCGGCTGCACGGGCAGCTTGATCGCCTCGGCGTAGCCACCCAGGCGTTTGCCGAAGCTGGTGCGGTCAAGGCGCATCGTCGGCGCCCAACTCGATCGATACATCCGGCGCCGCCGGGTGCAGGGCCTGGTCGTGCAACTGATCGAACAGCTGGGCCACGGCCTTTTCGATGCGGGTTTCCATGGTTGCGTCGATGCGGCTGTGCGCGGTCTCGATGCGGCAACCCCCTGGCAACAGGGCGTCATCCTCAAACAGCTTCCAGCTCTCCTCATGGCGTTCGCGCAGGGCTTTGGCCAGTTCGAAATCCTGGGGGTTGAGGTGAATGCGGATAGTGTCCGCGCCCATGGGCAGCAGCTTCAACGCTTCGCGCAGTACCTGGGTGATCTGGCTGGAGTCACTGCGCAGTTCGCGACCGATCACCTGCTGCGCCATGTGCGCCACCAGGTGAACGAGGGTCTTCTCGATCTGTGTGTCCTGCTCGGCGATCGGCTCGAGCAGGTGCGTCATCAGCTGTTCCAGGTCGGCCAGCCGGGCATTGAGCGCCTCCTCGGCCTCCTGCCGCACCTTCAACTGGGTACTGTGAAAACCTTCGCGCTCGCCGGTGGCGAAACCTTCGTTATAGGCCTCCTGCCGGATCGCTTCGAGCTCTTCAAGGGTCAGTGGCTGGACTTCCTCCAGCGGTACTTCCTCGACCTCTTCCTCGATGATTTCGGGTTCCGGTTCCGGCTCCGGTTCCGGCTCAGGGTCGAAGCTGGGCAGTGCCCACACATCGACGCCTTCCAGGTCACGTGCGCGAATCAGGTCGCTGGGGTGCTGTTCTTTGCTGGACATTGGCATGCCTGGTGTTGAAAGCGGGATGAGCTGCAAGCTGTGGGCTGCAAGCTGCAAGAAGAAGCAGGCTGTGCAGCGTCTGGCTTTCCCTTGTCGCTTGCAGCGTGTGGCTTGCCGCTTAAATCATTTCCTCGGCGCCCTTGCCGCCGAGCACGATCTCGCCGGCCTCGGCCATGCGTCGGGCAATGGTGAGGATTTCCTTCTGCGCCGTTTCCACGTCGCTGACGCGCACCGGGCCCTTGGCCTCGAGGTCGTCGCGCAGCAGCTCCGAAGCACGCTTGGACATATTCTTGAAAATCTTGTCCTTGACCCGCTCGTCGGCGCCCTTGAGCGACACCACCAGCACATCGGAGGACACTTCGCGCAGCAGCGCCTGGATGCCGCGATCATCGACATCGGCCAGGTTGTTGAAGACGAACATCAGGTCTTCGATCTGCTCCGACAGGTCGTTGTCGACCTCGCGGATCGAGTCCATCAGCGCACCTTCCACGGAGCTGTCGAGGAAGTTCATGATGTCGGCGGCGCGCTTGATGCCACCCAGGGTGGTGCGTGCGGCATTGGAATTACCCGAGAACTGCTTCTCGAGAATCTGGTTCAGTTCCTTGAGCGCCGCTGGCTGAACGGTGTTGAGCGAGGACACGCGCAGGATGATGTCCAGGCGCACCTTGTGGTCGAAGTTGCTCAGCACTTCGCCAGCCTGATCAGGGTCGAGGTAGGCGACCACGATGGCCTGGATCTGCGGGTGCTCGAAGCGGATCACATCCGCCACCGCCCGCGGCTCCATCCACTTGAGGCTGTCCAGGCCGCTGGTATTGCCGCCCAGCAGGATGCGGTCGATCAGGCCGTTGGCCTTGTCCTCGCCCAGGGCCTGGTTGAGCATCTTGCGGATATAACCGTCGGACCCTACGCCCAGGCTGGTCTGGTCGCCGACGATCTCGACGAACTCGCTCATCACCTGCTGGACCTGCTCGCGGTGCACGTTGCCCATCTGAGCCATGGCCACACCGACCCGCTGGACTTCTTTGGGGCCCATGTGCCGCAGCACCTGGGCGGCATCGGTTTCACCCAGCGAGAGCAAAAGGATTGCCGCTTTGTCGGTGCGGCTCAGCTTGGCGGTAACGGCTCGGTTATCACTCATCGGCGTTGATCCACTCTTTCACGACCTGGGCGACACGGCCCGGGTCTTCGGCCACCAGGCCTTTGATTGCGTTGAGCTGTGCCTCGTAACCCTCGCTCGGGCTTGGCAACAGAATGCTTGTCGGGCCACCCAGGCTGACGCGGTCGTTGGCCAGTTCGCCATCCAGACCGATCATGCCGCCCAGCTCCATGTCGCTGTCCGTTGCAGCAGCCTGCTTGCCGCCGCCTGTGATGTTGTTGAGTACCGGGCGCAGCACGCCGAACACCAGTACCAGAATGAACACCACGCCCAACACTTGCTTGACGATGTCCCAGAACCACGGCTGTTGATAGAACGCAATGTCGGCGATTTCTTCGCCGCGGTCGGCAGCGAACGGCACATTGATCACCGTGACGCTGTCGCCCCGGCTGGCATCGAAGCCCACGGCGTCCTGCACCAGGCGGGTGAAGCGCGCCAGGTCCTCGGCGCCCCACGGCGCGCGGGTGGTCTCACCAGCGGCGTCGACCTTGACCTGGTCATCGACCACTACCGCCACCGACAGGCGGGTCAGGCGACCCTGCTGCTGGCGGGTGTGGCTGATCGAGCGGTCCAGCTCGAAGTTCTTGGTGGTTTGCAGACGCTTGTCGGCCGGGTATGGCGCGAGCATTGGCTGGCCGGTGGCCGGGTCCATGATCTGCTGGCCGTTGGCATCCACCAGCGGCTGGCCAGGCTGGACCGCACCGGCAGCAGGGGCTGCGGCGGTGGCGTTTTCAGGCGCTGCTGCACCTGCCGGCGGTTGGTTGCTCAGCGCGCCAGGCACACCTTGCGGCCCCGAGCTGCTGGCACGCTGCTCGTTGACCGACTGCTCGCTGCGCAGCGCCGGCTGGTCCGGGTTGAACTGCTCGGACGTGGATTCCACTGCACTGAAGTCAAGGTCGGCAGAGACCTCGGCCTTGTAGCGGTCGTTGCCCAGTACCGGTTGCAGGATGTTGTGCACACGTTGGGTGAGCATGCCTTCCATACGGCGGCTGTAGTCGAACTGCTTGCCGGCCATGGTCAATGCAGTGTCCTGCAGCTGGTCGGAGAGCAGGTTGCCCTTCTGGTCGACCACGGTGACCTGCGACTTGTCCAGCTCGGGCACGCTGGTGGCGACCAGGTTGACGATCGCCATCACCTGGCCGGCTTCCAGGGAACGGCCCGGGTACAGTTCGACCAGGACCGAGGCGCTGGGCTTGCGCTCATCGCGCACGAACACCGAGCTTTTCGGGATCGCCAGGTGCACGCGTGCGGCCTTGACGTTGTTCAGGCTGGAGACCGTACGGGCCAACTCGCCTTCCAGGCTGCGGCGGTAACGGGTCGCTTCCATGAACTGGCTGGTACCCAGGCCCTGCTCTTTGTCGAGCAGTTCGAAGCCGACATTGCCGTCGCTAGGCGCAACGCCTGCGGCTGCCAGTTTCAGGCGCGCACGGGAGAGGTCGTCGGCCTTGACCAGCAGAGCACCGGAATTGGGCTCGACGTTGTAGGGGATGTCTGCAGCGGCCAGGGTATCCATGACCTGCTTGGTGTCCATACCGGCAAGGCTGCCGTACAGCGGCCGGTAATCGGGCTGTTGCGACCACAGCACCACGGCGAAGCCGATCGCCACGCTCGCCGCCAACCCGACCAGCAGGCCGACCTGACGCAGCATGGGCATCTGCGAGATGTTTTCCAGAAACGCCATGCCGAACAGCGGCGGCTTGGACGCTGACGGGCCGCTTTTGGCGGGGACGTTATCGACGACTGCTTCAGCCATGACTTACTTCCGTCCTCAAACCGGCATCTGCATGATGTCCTGGTACGCCTGGACCAGCTTGTTGCGTACCTGGGTCAGCGCTTGCATGGAAACGCTGGCTTTCTGCGAAGCGATCATCACGTCAGTCAGGTCGACGCCGCTCTTGCCGATCTCGAATGCATTGGCGAGCTGGGTCGACGCCTGCTGGGTCTGGTGCACTTTGCCGATGGCTTGGCCGAGCATGTCGGCGAAGCTGCTCTGGCCTTCTGCCAATTCGGGCGCGGCAGTGGCTTTGGGCAGCGACATGGCATCGGCCTGCATGGCACGCATGTCCAGCATCAGACGATTGAATTCAACACCTTGGCTCATGAACTTCTCTCTCCGGCTGCCGCATTTTTTTGACACTCATGCGGCGGATAGCCCTTCTAAAGCAACAACAGTGCCAGCTAGCTGCAAGCTGCAAGCTTCAAGCTGCAAGCTGCAAGCTGCAAGCTGCAAGCTGCAAGCTGGACTGCGGCGCTCTTGCTCTTGCTTGTAGCTTGTAGCTTGTAGCTTGTAGCTCACCCAAAAAGGCTGGCTTCCACGTCCAGTCCGGCGTCGCGCATTTGCGCAAGCTTGTAGCGCAAGGTACGCGGGCTGATGCCGAGTCGCTCGGCAGCCTCCTTGCGGCGACCGCGCTCGGCGCGCAAGGTGTCGATGATCATCTGGAACTCGTGGCGGCGCATGTCATCGCCCAGGCCACCGGCATCAGCTGCCGGCTCGACCGCGACGGGCAGCGGCGTGGCGGGTGCAACCGCCGACAAGGGAATGGCGCCGGCCAGACAAAAATCCGCCGCTTCGATCACCCCACCCTGCTGCAGGATCAGCGCCCGCTGCAACGCGTTGTCCAGCTCACGCACATTGCCCGGCCAGGCATGGGCCTGCAGGCAGGCCTTCGCCGCCGCCGACAGACGCACCGGCGCATGCTTCATCTTCGCCACGTGCCGCGCCAGCAGGCGCTCGGCCAAGGGCAGGATGTCGCCGGCACGTTCGCGCAACGGCTGCCAGGCCAACGGGAACACCGACAGGCGATAGAACAGGTCCTCACGGAAACGCCCGGCCGCCACTTCACCGGCCATGTCGCGGTTGCTGGTTGCCAGCACGCGGATGTTCAGGGTAATCGGCTTGCGCCCCCCTACCCGCTCAACCTCACGCTCCTGCAACACACGCAACAGCTTGGCCTGCAGGCCCAGAGGCATTTCAGAAATCTCATCGAGCAGCAGCGTGCCGCCCTCAGCCTGCTCGAATTTGCCGGCCTGCGCGGCAATGGCGCCGGTGAACGCGCCTTTCTCGTGGCCGAACAAAGTGGCCTCGAGCATGTTGTCCGGGATGGCCGCGCAGTTGATCGCGACAAATGGCTGCGCCGCACGCGGCGACTGCTGGTGAATGTACCGCGCAAGCACTTCCTTGCCCGTGCCCGACTCACCCGAGATGAGTACGGTCGAATCGCTGCGCGCCACACGCGCGGCAAGCTCCAGCAGTTGACGGCTGGCAGCTTCGCAGGCCACCGGCCCATCGTCCTCGGCCGCACTCAGGCGCCCGGCGGCGTGACGCTCGACCAGGCTCAGCAGCGCCTTGGGCTCGAAGGGTTTGACCAGGTAATCCACAGCGCCCTGGCGCATCGCCTCGACAGCGCGCTCCACGGCAGCGTGAGCAGTCATCAGCAGCACGGGCAATTGCGGGTGCTGGCGGCGCAGGTGCGCCAGCAACTGATGCCCATCCATGCCCGGCATGTTCACGTCACTGATGACCAGGCTGTAGCCGTCGCTTTGCACCGCCTCCAACGCTTCTTCAGCGCTGCCCACAGCGCGATAGGCAAAACCGCCGATCTCCAGGGTATCGCCAAGCGCTTGGCGCAGTACCCGGTCATCCTCGACCAACAACACCTTGATGAGCATCATGCGACCTCCGCAGGCTGCCCGCCGATCAATGGCAACTCCACCCTCACACAGGTGCCGCGCCCGACCCTGGAGCGCAGCTGCAACTTACCGTGGTGCGCCCGCACCACGGCCATGACCACGGCCAAGCCGAGCCCGGTGCCGGTAGCCTTGGTCGTGAGGAACGGCTCACCGAGCCGCCCCAGGAGGTCGGCATCGATGCCGCTGCCGGCATCACTGATGCACAGGTGCAGGGTGTGTTCGCGCCGATACAGGTGCACTTTGAGCCGCGCAGCGCCAACGCTGGCCTGCAGAGCATTCTCGATCAGGTTGAGGATGGCGCCGACCAGGGTGTCGCGATTGCACAGCAACTCACCCAAGTGGCTGTCACACTGCCAACGCACGGCATGGCCCTGGACATGAGGCTGGGCGGCTTGCTGCAAGGCCTGGAACAGGCCCTTTGGGCTCACCCGGTCACCCAGTGGCAGCTCGCCGCGGGCGAACACCAGCATGTCGCGCACCTGGTGTTCCAGTTCGTGCAGACGCTCCTTGAGGCTGCCGGCGAAACGCCGGCGGGTCTCTGGCGCAAGCTCACGCTCGTCTTCGGCCAGGTGGCTGGCATAGAGCATGGCTGCCGACAGCGGTGTGCGTATCTGATGGGCCAGCGAAGCGACCATGCGCCCCAATGACGACAGGCGCTCATGGCGTGCCAACTGGTCCTGCAGGCGACGGGTTTCGGTCAGGTCATTGAGCAGCACCAACTGCCCTGGCTCGGCATCCAGCGAACGCGTGGCAATGGACAAACGGCGGCCATCGCGCAGGGACACCTCATGCCCGTCATCCTTGCGCGGGGCGAAGCTGCGGGCGATCACCTGGCGCCATAACTGGCCGAGCAAGGGCTCACCCAACAGTTCGCAGGCCGCCGGATTGGCTTCGCGTACCAGGCCTTGGTCATCGATGACGATCACCCCGCCGGGCAGCAGGGCCAGCAGGTTCTGCAAGCGATTGGCCAGGCGCTCTTTCTCGTTCAGCTCGGCCATGCGCTGGGCGCCGACTACCGCCAGTTCACCCTTGAGCTCACTGACGCGGGCCTCGAGCATGCTGTAGGACTGGTTGAGCTGGGTGGAGACCTGGTCGAACAGGGCGAACGCCTGCTCCAGCCCCTGTCGACTCTCCTGTTCGACGGGGGTAGGCCCCTGCGGATCAGGGACTCGGGAAAAGTGGGCGGCCTGGGGCATCGTGCTCTCTCGCGTGGCTGACCGTCATAAAAACGGTGTGATGCCAGCGGTGTAGCAATAGCCGTGCCGGGGCTGGGGGTTTGTGCTGCCTGCTCGGGCCCTATCGCCGGCAAGCCGGCTCCCACCGCGACCGCGCAGTTCTTCAGGCCTGCGCTTTACCTGTGCAAGCACATTTCTTAAAGCCGGCGCACATCCATGTGGGAGCCGGCTTGCCGGCGATATGGGCGGTACAGGCGAAGTCAATCTTCCGCCTGTTCCTCACCGCCCTGGCGACTCATGCCGTACTTGCGCATCTTCTCCACCAGGGTGGTGCGGCGAATACGCAAACGTTCAGCCGCCCGCGCCACGATACCGTTGGCATCGTCCAGCGCCTGCTGGATCAGCCCCTGCTCCAGGCTGCCCAGGTAATCCTTGAGGTCCAGCCCCTCAGGCGGCAGCATGGCATGGCTGGCAAAGCTCGGCGCATGGCCGTTGATAGCCACGCGCTCTTCCAGATCACTGCGCAGGCTGTCGACCAACTGCTCGTCTTCATCGTCGACGTAGCGGAATTTCTTCGGCAGCTCCGACACACCAATCACCCCGTACGGGTGCATGATCGCCATGCGCTCGACCAGGTTGGCCAGCTCCCGGACGTTACCCGGCCAACCGTGCCGGCACAGCGACATGATCGAAGCCGAGTTGAAACGTATCGAGCCACGCTTCTCATGCTCCATACGCGAAATCAGCTCGTTCATCAGCAGCGGAATGTCTTCCACACGCTCACGCAACGGCGCCATCTCGATCGGGAACACGTTGAGGCGGTAGTACAGGTCTTCACGGAAGGTCCCACCCTCGATCATGGTCTCAAGGTTCTTGTGGGTCGCGGCGATGATGCGCACATCGATGCTCTGGGTCTTGTTGCTGCCAACCCGCTCGAAGGTACGCTCCTGCAGCACACGCAGCAGCTTGACCTGCATCGGCAACGGCATGTCGCCGATCTCGTCGAGGAACAGCGTGCCGCCGTTGGCCAGCTCGAAACGCCCGGCACGGCTGGTGATGGCGCCCGTGAACGCACCCTTCTCGTGGCCGAACAGTTCGCTCTCCAGCAACTCGGCCGGGATCGCCCCGCAATTGACCGGCACGAACGGCGCTTCGCGGCGCTTGGAGTGGTAATGCAGGTTGCGCGCGACCACTTCCTTGCCAGTACCGGACTCACCAAGAATAAGTACGCTGGCGTCGGTGTCGGCGACCTGCTGCATCATCTGCCGAACATGCTGGATGGCGCGGCTGGTGCCAACCAGGCTGCGGAACAGGTTAGGCTCGCGCTGACGGCCGCGCTCACGGGCCTGGTCGTACATCTCGCGATAGACCTGAGCCCGGTGCAGGGAGTCGAGCAGCTGGCTGTAGCTGGGCGGCATCTCGAGGTTGGACAGCACGCGACGACGAAGCTCTTCCGGGAACTCCGCAGAAGAAATTTCGCCGATCAGCAACACCGGAAGGAACTCATCCCACCCAGCCACTGTCTTAAGCAACCCAAGCACATTGCCTGGAGCATTCACGGTTCCGATGAGCACGCAGAGCACTTCACGACTGGAAGACAACGCCCCCACCACCTGCTGCCAATCCTGGCTGGAGCAGGGCAGGTTTTCTTCGCCGAGAAAGTTCAGGACCACCGCCAGATCGCGGCGGCGGGCGCTGTCGTCATCGATCAGGAGAATCTTGGTTTCACGCCACATGCAATAGCAACTTCCCTAGTCATATCGGCGCCCGAAGGCGTGCGCGACATCATTCAGACTGAATGGTCAGTGTTCGGACGTCTGAAATTCGAAAACAGCCACTAGTAAAGTCAAAAAAAAGCATGCAGTCAAATTAATGGCGCACGGCTTTTAGGACATCTGTGGTCAAGTGAACAGATGGTATACCTTAGCAGCGTTTTTCGCCTGACGGATTTGCACCATCTCGTCGACTACCGATTGACGTTCACCGCTTGCAACTTCGATTAGTTGCCGGTAGACCCCCAGCAACTGCTCCAGGCTGTCACGCACTTCGGCCTCCTTGCCCTGAGCGTCGTCGAGCAAGTCACCGATGCGCAGACGGCACTCCAGGTCCAGCTCCCCCACCGCATCCCAGTCCCGACTGGCCAGCGCAGACAGCAGCAGCTCACGGGTTTGCTCGATACGGGTGATTACTTCGCTCATGTCATCCTCCTTGCTCAGGAAGCCGCCGACGGATCGCCGATCGCGTCCCAACCTTCCTTGACGGTGATCAGCAAACGCGCCACTTCATCGATGATGGCAGGGTCGCTTTTCACATTGGCTTCGATCAGGCGCCGGCTCATGTAGGTGTACAGGCTGTCGAGCTCGGCAAGGGTGTCGGCATGATTGTCCAGGTCCAGGCCTTCACGCAGGCCACCGATGATGTCGATGGCCTTGCCGATGAGGATACCCTTCTGGGCGACATCGTTGCGCGCAATCGCGCCCTTGGCCTGAGCCATGCGATCAAGACCGCCCTGCATGAGCATCTGTACCAGGCGGTGCGGGCTGGCTTCGGACGTCTGGGCCACGCCGTTGACTTTCTGATACTGCCGAAGGGCCAACATCGGGTTCATGGATCTACCTCGTTGCTGCGAAAAAGGTTGCTTGTACCCTGTGTATCGCCGGTACGTCAAAAAACTTTAGGCCCAAAACAAAAAGCCCGGCGCGTCGCAAGACGCTGCCGGGCTTTCATCACTCAGGGCCGATCAGGAATTCTTGGCCTGAGCGTTGAGGGCATCGAAGACCGCCTTGATCTGGTTGGCCTGAGCGTTGAGCTTGGCCACCGCGGTGTCCATCGCCACGTACTTCTTGGTCAGCGACTCGGTCAGCGACTCGGTGCGCCGATCCAGCGCGGTCTGCTGGTCAGCCAGGTTCTTGGCGACCTTGTCCAGGCTGGCCTTGCGCGTAGCCAGGCTGCCGTCGGTGGCATTGTACGGGTCGATCGCCTTGTTCATGCGCTCGAAGATACCGTTGGTACCGGTAAACAGCTCCTGCACCTCGGCGCCAAGCTTCTTGTCGTTCATGGCGGCAGTGAACTTGGTGGTGTTGAACTCCAAGGTGCCGTCCTTGGTGGTGTTGATACCCAACTGGCTCAAGCTGGTCAGCTGGTCGCCAGCCCCCACCTCGCTGAGCACCTTGCGCACATCGTTGAGCAACGAACGCGTGGTCGGGTCGTTGGTCAGCGGGCCGAGTACCAGGTTGTCATTGGCATCACGGCTGGTGGTGGTCAGCGACGTGATCGCTTTCTGCAGGGTGTTGTAGGCATCGACGAACGACTGGATAGACTTCTGCAGGCCGTCGTTGTCCGCCGCCACGGTGATCTGAGTGGGGCTGGTCGGGGAAGCGCTGACACCGGTCAACTCCAGCTTCATGCCACTGATGGCATTGTCGATGGTGTTAGTCGCACTGGTGACTTTCAGGCCATCGATGGTCAGTTCCGCATCCTGGGCAAGGGCTGTGATATAGCCGGCGCCCGTGTCGGACATTTTCGCCGTGCCGTCGATCTCCAGCTCAGGGATACCACTGAGCGAAAGGTCAGTGCCCTCACCGGTAGTGGTAGAGCTGAGCACCAGGCGTGCGCCGCCCTCACCATTGATGATGTTGGCCGATACGCCCTGAACACCAAGCTCCTTGTTGATCTGGTCGCGCACGCTTTCCAGGGTGGCGCCGCTGGCGATATCCAGCGTCCAGTTATTACCGCCCTGACTGACGGTCAACTGACCTTCACTGATGGCCGAGGCAGAGCCGCCGGCAAACGGCTGGCTGGCGACCTTGGAACCGGTGGCCATCTTGTCGACCACGATGCTGTAGCTGCCAGCCACGGCAGTATTGCTCGAGGTGACCTTGACCACCGCTTCGTTCGCGGAGGTCGCCGCATAGGCGTTGAACGCCGGTGCAGTTGAGTCGTTGAGCTTTTTCATGGCGTCCTGGAACGCCGTAAGGGCACTGCGCAGCGAGCCCACGCCGGAGATCATCGCGGTGTTGTTGCTGGTCTGCCGGGTAATCTGCGCCTTTTTCGCCGCAGTGTCGGCTGACACCAACGCTTCGACCATCTCGGTAATGTTCAGCCCGGTACCCTGGCCGATACTGGAGACAATGGTACTCGCCATACAGTAATCCCTCTCTTCGCAACGTCAGACCTGCTCCTGCAAGACTGACATGAACTCGCCTTGAAGCATTCGCCGCCGGTCAGACCTTGGCGTCGAACAAAAGACTGTTTACATCGCTCAGGCTGTGGGCAATCCGCAGCGCCTCTTCGGAGGGCAATTGGCGGATCAGCTCACCCGTTTCACTGGCGATGACCTTGACCACGATCTTGCCGGATTCTTCGTCCGTGGAGAATTCCAGGTTGCGTCGGGTCGAACTGAGGAACTTTTCGATTTCCGATACGGCGCTTTTGACCTTTTCGGCATCGGTTCCTTTTTCGGCAGCGCTGACTGCCTTGGGTTCAAGCGTGTCACTGCCGCGGGGCGCATCGGCCGACCGGGAAACCGGCTTGTCGCCGACCTGTTCGGCCGATCGAGCAGTCGGGTAGGACAGGTTCAACTTGACGCTCATGTCCATGACTTACCACCTCGCAACGAAAAGGCGGGGAAGCGCCTCATTATGCACTTCCCCGCCGGTCACCATCGGCGATTACTGAAGCAGCTTCAGTACAGCGGATGGCAGCTGGTTAGCCTGGGCCAGAACCGAGGTCGAAGCTTGCTGCAGGGTCTGCTGCTTGGTCAGCTGGGCAGTTTCAGCAGCGAAGTCGGTGTCCTGTACACGGCCACGAGCGGCTTCGGCGTTCTCGTTGATGTTCTGCAGGTTGTTGACGGTGCTGGTCAGACGGTTCTGCGAAGCACCCAGGTCAGCACGGGTGGAGTTGATGGTCTGCAGAGCGGCGTCGATGGCGTCCAGCGCAGCGTTCATGCTGGCTTCGGCTTCGTCACTGGTGGAACCGGTGATGGCGATGGTAGCCGAGTCAACGCTCAGGGTAGCAGCGTCGAAACCGCTGTCCAGGCTGATGCTGATCTGGTTGTTGCTACCGGAGTTGGAGCCGACCTGGAAGGTCAGAACGCCAGCGGAACCGTCCAGCAGGTTTTTACCGTTCAGCTGGGTGGAGTTGGCGATACGGCTCAGCTCGTCGGACATCTGCGCGAATTCTTTGTTCAGCGCTTCACGGTCTTCGGTGCTGTTGGTGTCGTTTCGCGACTGGACTGCCAGTTCACGCATACGCTGCAGGATGTTGGTCTGCTCTTGCATCGCGCCTTCAGCGGTCTGGGCGATGGAGATACCGTCGTTGGCGTTTTTGATCGCCATGGTCTGACCGCGGATCTGCGAGGTCATACGGGTAGCGATCTGCAGGCCGGCGGCATCGTCTTTGGCGCTGTTGATTTTCAGGCCGGAGGACAGACGAGTCATCGAGGTGCTCAGTGCATCGGAAGCACGGTTCAGGTTTTTCTGAACGCCCAGAGAGGTGGTGTTGGTGTTAACGGTCAAAGCCATGACGAATTCCTCGTTGGATTGGGTACTACGGCTTCCGGCCTTGGCAATTCGCCGGGTGTGGCACAGAGAACCTTCGTAATAGTTATCGTCGTCAGGGCGTGTTGCTTTAGGGCATTTTCGAAAAAATTTACTGGCATCCTGCCAGCCCAATGAATTCAAGGAGTTGGCGCCAGATTACAGGCGCCCTCGCCCGTGGCTCAGAAAAGAAAACGCCGCCCGAGGGCGGCGTCTTTCACCAGCACGTACGGTCAGTCACGGCGCTCGATGATGGCCGAGCCCCACGACAGGCCCACACCGAAGCCACTGAGCGCTACACGCTTGTGCTGCGAACCGAGCACGTGCTTTTCCAGCAGCAATGGAATGCTGGACGACACGGTATTGCCGGTCTCGACCATGTCCTTGACGAACTTCTGCTTGTGCTCGCCCTCGACGAAGCGCGCCGACACGGCATCGACGATTGCCGCGCTGCCCTGGTGCAGGCAGTACAGGTCGATGTCATGCGCCTGCAGTTGGCTGGCTTCAAGCAGTTGCTGCAGGTGCGCAGGCACCTTGACCAAGGCGAAGTTGTACACCTGACGGCCATTCATGAAGAACTTGCCATCAGTGGTGCGCAGGTGCTCGGCGCCGGCACCATCACTGCCGAACAGCGACTTGCCCAGCTGCCAGGTGGCATCCTCGCCCATCCAGGTGGCGGTGGCCGCATCACCGAACAGCATGGTGGTGTTGCGATCCTCAGGGTCGACGATCTTCGAATAGGGATCGGCAGTGATCAGCAGGCCATTCTTCAGGCCGGCGGCTTCCATGAAGCCCTTCATCGCGTAGAGGCCGTAGACATAGCCAGAGCAGCCCAGGGAGATATCGAAAGCAGCGATGGCGGTGGGCAGCCCCAGCTTGTGCTGGACGATCGCCGCCGTATGCGGCAAGCCTTCGGCGTCACCGTTCTGGGTAATGACGATCACTGCGTCGATGGTTGCCGGGTCCAGCGATGGATTGGCAGCGAACAGATTCCTGGCGGCCTCGACGCAAAGGTCGGAGGTTTCCTGGGCGGCTTCCTTGCGCGGCAAGAAGGTCGAACCGATCTTGCCAAAGATGAAATCCTGGTCCTTGCCGAATTTCGCGCCCTGTGCGTAGTTGTCTACGCCTTCAGTCGGCACGTAACTGGCGATGCTTTTAATGCCAATCATATGGCTTCCCAATTCAGTAACAGCGAAATACCCGCCACGGCATAAACGGCAAAACGCCAGGCGATACGGGGGCTTCCGATCCCTGACGGTTTGTCCGGGGCGACGCGGCGGTTCCCGGTTTCGACAATATACAGTGAAGATGCGCGTTCTGACTCTCAAGTCACGCTCTTTTTGTCGAATCGACAAAGCACACTGCATCACCCACAAAAAAGCCATGACCACCGCGAAGCGATCATGGCTCGGAACAGCCTGCGAGCAGGCCTCAGGCGGTCAGTGCCTGCCAATCGACCCCACGCGCCAGCTCCAGGCTGAACAGCTCGCCTTCAAGGCTGTGGCTTGCGTTATAACAGGGGTCCTGGGCCAGCATGTGCGTCCAGCGTTCACGCAGGGCCGCGCAGCCCATCGCATCATCGCTGGCCTGGGCATGCCGCACGGCTTGCGCCTGGGGCGTGTAGACCACCAGCAAGCCGGCTGCAGCTGCCTGCAGGCACAGATCGACCTGGGCTGCACGTACGCTCGGCGCCTGCTCATCGAGGCCGCCGACTGTACGCAGCAGCTCGGCACGCAGCATGATGCACCCCGATACCGCCGAAACACCGTGCTCCACCTGCAGCCGCTGCAGGTAGCCCGGAGCATCCTTGCCCTGGCCCGCGAACGCTGCACGCACACCCGCCTGGGCCGTGAGCACCAAGCCCGCCTCGACGACCTTGCCCTCGGCGCTCAGCAGCTTGCCACCGACCACCCCGACTTCCGGGCGCTGGGCTTGGTTGAGCAACCCTTCCAGCCAGTTGGCATTGAGCACTTCAGCCGAACTGTCGAGCATCACCAGATACTCGCCACGGGCCTCACGACTGGCCAGATTGATCATGGCTGTAGGCGCAATCACCTGCTCGCTGCGGATCACCCGCACGCGGCTGCCGGCCGCCTGCAAGCTGCCCAACCAATCGCGCAACGCGGGCGAGCGGCTGGCATTGTCGGCGATCAGAATCTCGTGATTCTGGTAGCGGGTACGCTGGATCACACTGACCATGCACGCCTGAATCTCTTCGAAGTTATCCTGGCAATGCAGGATGATCGAGACTGCCGGGCGCTCCTGGTGGCGATAATCGATCTGCAGCGTGCCGGGGTGCGCCGAACCGACCGAGGCGGCATAGCCACGCTGGGCAATGTGCTGGGCGAGTACGGCACGCGCTTGATCATGGCTCTCGGCACCCGGGGCATTGCAGATCAGCAAGGGCTCGGCCAGGTGAGCCAAGCCGGCCAGGCCGGCCTCGCCGACCAGGCGCAGCAACAGATCGAACTCCAGCGCCTGCGGGTAGCGGGCATCGAAACCGCCAGCCTCCAGCCACAGGTCGCGACGCACCAACCAATGGCGCGCCATAGTGCCCGGCACGCTCTGCAGCAAGTCGAGGTTGACGCCCGGGCGCAACACTTCGCGCAGCGAACCATCGGCCTGGCTCTGCAGCTCATCCATCGCCACCGCGCGCACACCCTCGACGTTCAGCAATTCCAGGCTCGCACGCAGCAAGCCGGTGCCCGTGAAGCGGTCACCGCTTTCGGCCAGCATGATCCAGTCGGTGTCCAGGTGCCGCGCTGCCTCGTTCATGCGCTGGATGTAATCCTGCGCGGTGACCTGAACGAAGTGCACCGTCTGCTGCGCCCGGGTGACAGCTGGCAACTCGCCAGTGGTCAGCACCACGACCTTGAAGGCGCGGCTGTGCCCGCCCATGAGGCTGTCGAAGGTTGCCTGTAACTTGACCGTATCGGCTTCCAGGTCGAGCAACAGAATACCGAACGTCGGGCCGCCCTGATGCTGCGCCAGATGTGCAGCAGCTTGACGCGCCTGTTCGGCGTCAGGCTCGCGCGCCTGCAGCCACTTCATCAACTGGCCAGAGGGCAAACTATCGAGCAGTGCCTGGCTGTCGTAGCACGGTACCGACTGCAGGCGGCGCAGCCAGCCACGCAGCGGCGCGGCCTCGGCCTCGTCACCGGCCTCTTCCAACGAGGCCACCAGGCGTTCGACCACCGTGCGGTTGAACGGGCTGAGGGTCAACGCCTCCCAGAGGCGGCTGCGCTGGGTGCGAGCATCGTCATTGGCATGAACCTGCATCAGTTGCGCCTGGCGCAGCAGGATCGGCTCGAGTTCGATGAGCTGCTGGCGACCGGCAGGCATGGTATGGATGAGGAATTCACACTCAGCCAGCAAGTCGAACATCGGCTTGTTGTAGAACGGCATCTCGACGAACTGCTGCTCGCCGAATACGCGACGCGGCTCGGGCTCGGCCAGCTTCCAGTGCGAACGCACGATCAGGCACCCCTGCAGCGCCACGCCGGTCAGCAGGCCCTCGGCCATCGCCTTGAAGCTCTCCAGGGCGACCCGCTTGACCGCCTCGGCGCCCTGCCCGCTCAGCGCGGTCGGGATCGAGGCGAGAAACTCGGCAAACGCTTCACGGTCCTGGCGCGACTTCTCATCCTGCAGGGCCAACACGGTAAGTACGTTGGTGTTGTGCTCCGAGCCCCCGTAATTGATCTCCCGGACCGCATAGGGGATCGGCAGGATACGCGCTTTAGCGTTGACCAGCAGGTAGAAGGTATGGCCGATTTCCTGCCACTCGAAGCTGGTGCCCGGCGGTAGCAAGGCGTACCACTGCTGCAACAGGTCCGTGCGGGTCACCGCGTAGAACGGCGGAAGGAACTGCCCCATGAACTCGATCAGGCGCTGCTCGGGTGCGGCGCAGTAATCTTCCTGCACCCGATTGTCGCGCTTGTAGAAGTCCACCTGGGTACCGCGCCCCAGGTACATCATGCCGTAGCCGTGGCAGACGCCGTAATCGGGGTTCTGCTCGAGAAACTCCACCGACTGGGTCATGCCGTCGCACAGCAGGAAATCATCCACGGCCGCAAAGGTCATGAATGGCGTGCGTACCGCATTGACACCATAGGTCAGCTTCTCCTGCAGCCCCGTATAGGAAAACTGCGGCAGGTGGCGGTAATCCACATGCGGGTAGTCGCGCACGACTTCATCGTCGGCCTGCAACGAGGAGTCCAGCACCAGGATGGTCGCCGGGTAATTGCGGTAGTAGTACAAGGTCCGGCGCAAGAACGCCGGACGATTGTGAGTGATCACCACGAGGGTGAGGCGGTCCTTGAGCGACGCATCGCCCGGGTGCTGTGCATGAGCCTGCATATGTGTTCCTGCCCGTTGTCCGGCTGGTTCTAGGGTTCAGCGCACGCGGCGCAGGTAGCCGTCACGGGCCACGGTAATCAGCAGCTTGTCGTGGACCTCGGCGTCGATGACGAAGTCCTCGGTTTCCTTCAGGTAAGCCCAGACCGCTGTGCGCGGGTTGTCGCCGACACCCCACGGGCGGTCAGGGAAGGCATCTTCGGGCATGTCCTGGACCACGGTGTCCATCACCACGCAGTAGCTGCCCTGCGATACCAGAGGGGCATAGGCGCGCAGCTCGGCGAGCACGTGCTCATGGGTGTGGTTGGAGTCGAGCACGACGATGACCTTCTTGCCTTCGGCCAGGGCCTTCACGCGCTCGACCACCTCAGGGTCGATGCTCGAACCCTGGATCATGCTGATGCGCTTGAACATCGGATGGCTTTCGATGGCCTCGCGGTTGTGCGCACGGATGTCCAGGTCGATGCCAAGCACCTCACCATGGCCCACCAGCTCCATCATCGACGCGTAGTAGATGATCGAGCCGCCGTGGGCGATGCCGCACTCGATGATCAGGTCGGGCTTGATCTTCCAGATCAGCTCCTGCATGGCCACCATGTCTTGCGGCAACTGGATGATCGGGCGGCCCATCCAGCTGAAATGGTAGGTGTACTTATGCTTGGCCGACTCGTTGTAGAAGGTCTGGGCCAGATTGCACAGTTCGGTATTGTTGCCTTGGTCGCGGATCTCGGCCTGGCACTCTTCGGCAAATACCTGCTCTGGCGTCTTGTCGCTCATGTGAAGCCTCTTGAAAGTGTTGACCCGGCCGCCCTAGCGGCGCACAGGCTCGGTAGTGGATTGCAGTAGGTGTTGCAAACGGTCGGTAACCGCCCAGAACGCCATGGGCTCGTGGGTCGGATAAGGGTAATGGCCAAGATTGAGCTGCAGGCTGGCACCGCGCTCGCGCAGGCGTTGCTCGACCAGGCTGCGCACAGCGACTGGCTGGCCGCTTGCGCAGTTGACCACGCCCGAGAAACGCCGGCAGTGCAGCACTGCTGCAAGCTGGCGCGCGGCTTGGGTGGCCGGCTGGAAGTCGCGCAACTGCTCGCCGCCGGACATGTCGAAAGTGGCCGCACCGATGTCGATGGCACGGTCGAGCGCGGCCAGCAGGCTGTTAGGGTTCTGCCCCTCGCCATGCAGGTAGAACAGCCGCGCCCATTGCAATGCAAACGGGTGATGCTGCTGCAGTGCCTGGAGAAACTGGTGCAGGCTGTGCTTGGCCAACCCGTAAGGGTTGGCGGGGCGTGACGGGGCCTGCTCGTCCAGAGGGCCGCTCTGCATGCCGTACTCGAAACAGGTACCGGTCACCAGCACCTGGGGCACCCCAGCCAGCACCACCTGCTTGATGAAGCGGTAGTCGGCCATCAGGTTCTGCTCTAGATGGAACAGCGCCTGATAGTTGGGCAACCCTGGCCATGCCAGGTGAGCCAATGCATCGATGCCTTCGACCCAGATGGCAACCTGCTCGGGCGTGGCCTGCTGCAGGTCGGCGGCCACGAACTGTACCTGATCGAACCAGGGCATCAGCTGGGCCCGCTGCGCATCACGCGCCAGGGCTCGCACACGGCAGCCACGCGCCAGCAGTTCAGCCACCAGATGGCGGCCGACGAAACCGGTGGCGCCGGTCACCAGCACATGCGGCGCGCTCACAGTATGGTCAACTCGGGCACGGCAATGACGAACCGCCCGCCCCACTCACGGATCCCCGCCTGCTGTTCGCTGACCTCGCGCAGCAGGTTCCACGGCAACACCAGCACATAGTCGGGCTGCTCCATGGCCAGGCGCTCGGGCGCCACCACCGGAATGCGACTGCCCGGGAGAAACTTGCCTTGCTTGTGCGGGTTGGCATCGGCTACCCAAGCCAGCAGGTCGGCCTTGACCCCGGCGTAGTTGAGCAAGGTGTTGCCTTTGGCGGCTGCGCCGTAGCCGACCACGCGCTTGCCGGCAGCCTTGGCGTCGAGCAAGAAGCGCAGCAATTGCAGCTTGATGCGCTCGGCGGCTGGGGCCAGGGTCGAATAGAACGCCGCAGTGCGCACGCCAACACCGTTTTCGATGGCCAGCAGCTCCTCCACCGCAGGGCTTGTCGCGCGGCGCTCGCCGTCGGCACGCTGCACGAAGACCCGCAGCGAACCACCGTGGGTCGGCAGCTGCTGCACATCGAAGATCTCCAGGCCGTTGCGCTGGCAGAGCGTCTGCACGGCTGTCAGCGACAGGTACGAGTAATGCTCGTGATACAGCGTGTCGAACTGGTGCTCGGCCATCAGGGTGAGCAGATGGGGGAACTCGAACGTCGCGACGCCGCCCGGCTTGAGCAAGGTGGCGAAGCCACCGAGGAAGTCATTGATGTCCGGCACGTGGGCCAACACGTTGTTCGCCGCCATCAGGTCGGCACTCCAGCCTTCATCCACCAGGCCCGCTGCCACTTGCCGGCCGAAGAATACCTCGCGGATGTCCAGGCCTTTGGCACGCGCCGCGTCTGCGGTGCTGCGGGTCGGCTCGATGCCCAGGCAAGGAATGCCACGCTGCGCGACATACTGCAGCAGATAGCCGTCGTTGGCGGCAATCTCCACCACTCGGCTTTCGGTGTTCAGGCCGAAGCGCTCTACCATGCTCGCCACATAGGCCTGGGCATGGGCCAGCCAGGAGCTGGAGTAGGAGCTGAAATAGGCATAGTCGGCATCGAACAACTGCTCGGCACGGGTGTAGTCTTCGGTCTGCACCAACCAGCACTGCTCGCACACCGCCACTTTCAGTGGCACCCACTGCTCGGCCTCGGCCAATTGCGCGGGCACCAGGTAGGCATTGGAGGGCGGCGAGGTTCCCAGGTCGATCAACGGCAGGTGCACGGCACTGCCACAGCCTCGGCAATTCATAGGGTCACTCCGGTAAAACGGTCATCCAGCCAAGGATGCAGCTCATCCCGGGCCGAGAGGTTGATCACAGGCAATGGCCAGTCGATTGCCAGGCGCGGATCGCGAACGAACAGGCCACCCTCGTGCTCCGGCGCGTAATCGGCGCTGTGCAGGTAGAGCAATTCGGCGTCGTCGCTCAGCGCCTGGAAACCATGGGCAAACCCGGCAGGCACCAGCAGGCTGCTGCCGTCTCCGGCCTTGAGCCGTTCGCCGTGCCATTGCAGAAAGGTCGGGGAATCGGCACGCAGGTCGACCACCACGTCCCACACCTCACCCCGCAGGCAGGTGATGTACTTGCTTTCCGGTTGCGGCCCGGCCTGGTAATGCAGGCCACGCACGCTACCGCGCTCACGGGTCAGCGAGCGATTGATCTGACGGATGTGAAACGGCGCGCCAAAGCGCGTCAGGCTGTCTTCGCAATACAACCGCGAGAAGGCGCCGCGTGCATCCGCGTGGCGACGGTGCTCGACCCGGGCAAGGCCCGGTAGCGGCAAGGGGTGCAAGGCATACTGGCTCACAGCGACTCCTGGTACAGGCTCAGCTGCGTCAGGCTGACCGCGCGCATGTCCATGCCCTTGCGCCAGGCCAGGTGCCAACCCAAGGTCCGCTCCAGGCACTCGTGCAGTGACCAGCGCGGGCGCCAGCCGAGCAGATGGCGCGCGCGCGAGCTGTCCAGACGCAACAGCCCTGCTTCGTGCATGTCACTCTTCTGAAACTCCACCCCGGGGCTTTGCGGCCACTGGTCGGCGAGCAACTGCACCACTTCACCGACGCTGCACATGTCGTCCTCACCAGGCCCGAAGTTCCAGGCGCCGGCAAAACGCTGGCCCTGCTCATACAAGCCGGCAGCCAGTTGCAGGTAGCCCGCCAAGGGCTCCAGCGCATGCTGCCAGGGGCGTACGGCCTGGGGCAGGCGCAGGGTCACCGGCTCGCCTGCGGACCACGCCTTGAGTACGTCGGGGATCAGGCGCTCCGGTGAAAAATCGCCGCCACCCAAAACATTGCCGGCACGGGCCGTGGCCAGGCTCAGGCCATGTTCGGCAAAGCGTTCGGCCGGGAAAAAGGACGCTGCGTAGGATTGTGCGAGGAGCTCGCAGCACGCCTTGCTGCTGCTGTACGGGTCATGCCCGCCCAGTGCTTCATTCTCACGATAGGGCCAGGCCCACTCCTGGTTGGCATAGACCTTGTCCGTGGTGACCACCACACAGGCACGCACGCCACCCACCAGGCGCATCGCCTCGAGCAGGTTGAGCGTGCCCATGACGTTGCTCGAGTAAGTACCCAGCGGGTCACGGTAACCCTCGCGTACCAGCGGCTGGGCCGCCAGGTGCAGAACGATTTCAGGCTGCACTTCAGCGATCAGCTCCAACAGCACGCCCAGGTCACGCACATCGCCACGGCGGTCATCGATACCCTCACCAGCACGGGCCAGTTCGAACAGGCTGGGCTCGGTGGATGGATCGAGGGCGAAGCCTGTGACCTGGGCGCCCAGCTGCTGTAGCCAGAGCACCAGCCAGCTGCCTTTGAACCCGGTATGGCCGGTGACCAGTACCCGCTTGCCGGCCCAGAATGCCGGGCTCAGTCCCATTGCTTCCATGGTGCCTCCCCGCTGGCCCAGAGCTGCTCAAGGTGGTTCTTGTCACGCAGCGTATCCATCGGGTGCCAGAAGCCGTCATGCTCGAACGACATCAGCTGCCCTTGCTCGGCCAGGGTGGTCAGGGGCTCCGACTCCCATGGCGTGGCATCGTTGGCGATGTAGGGGATGACCTTGGGCGACAGCACGAAGAAACCGCCATTGATCCAGCCACCATCACCACGCGGTTTCTCGCTGAAGCCATGCACCAGGCTGCCTTCGCGCTGCAAGGCGCCATAGCGCCCGGGTGGCTGTACGGCAGTCACGGTGGCCAGCTTGCCGTGGCCAAGATGGAAATCGACCAACGCACCGATATTGATGTCTGAAACACCATCACCGTAGGTGAAGCAGAATGCCTCGTCGTCTTCCAGATAACGGGCGACCCGGCGCAGGCGGCCGCCGGTCATGCTCTCGTCACCGGTATCGACCAGGGTGACACGCCACGGCTCGCTGTAGTTCTGATGCACGTCCATGCGGTTGGCGCGCATGTCGAACGTCACGTCCGAGGTGTGCAGGAAGTAGTTGGCGAAGAAGTCCTTGATCGCGTATCCCTTGTAGCCCAGGCAGATCACGAAGTCGTGGATACCGTGCGCCGAATACTGCTTCATGATGTGCCAAAGAATTGGCTTGCCGCCGATTTCGATCATCGGTTTTGGCTTGAGGTGCGACTCTTCGCTGATGCGGGTGCCGAGCCCACCCGCCAGAATGACTGCCTTCATCGATTTCCTCATGTACTTCGCCCCCCGGTAACCGCCAGGGTGAAGGATTTATGGCGATATGCAGGGGGCATTGCAGGAAATGCGCCAATCTGTGCGAGCCAGAAAAAACAAGGGCCGCGAAGCGGCCCCAGTCACGTACAAGCTGACGTCAGTCCGCCAGCCAGCCCCACTCCCAGTGCCGCAGGTTGTCGTCACGCAACACGAAGTCCCGCATCACCGCTTCGCGCAATTGGTCACCCATGCGGTAACTCGCAGCCGGGTCGGCCAGGTGCGACCGGATCGCCGACAACCATTCCTCGGTGCTGTTGCTGTACACGCGCGTGCACGGCAGGTAACCCCGGTAGGCTTCGGTATCCGTGCAGATGGTCGGGTAGCCGCACGCGCCGTACTCCAGCAGCCGCAGGTTGCTCTTGCAGTCGTTGAAGATATGGAACTCCAGCGGCGCCAGGGCAAGGTCGAGGTTCAGGCTTGCCAGCTTCGCGGGATACAGGTGCAGCGGAACGCCCGGATGGTATTCATGAATGTAAGGCTTGAGCGCTTCGGGGCACATGCCGAAGAACACCCACTCCACCTCGTTGGCAAGCTCACGCACCACCTCGGCAATGATTTCCAGGTCACCACTGTGGCTGGTGCCCCCACCCCAGCCGACCCGCGGTTTGCTGGAGGTGCCGCGACGGCTTTTCGGCAGATCGCCCCACATGCGCGGTGCGAGCATGTTTGGCACGACACGAATGTCGTGGTGCATGTCCGACAGCGCATTGGCCAAGGCCTGGGTGGTCACCACCAGGCGGTCGCACAGACCGATGCCACGGCGCAGGTGCTGTTCGATATCGGCTGGCTTGTTGCGTGCGTGGGTATTCTTCTTCGGCGCACTGAGCACGTAATCGTCGATCTCGAATACCCGACGGGCATTGGAGAAACGCTTGATGCGCTCGATATCACGCACCGAATCTTCGGCGTGGCGCAACTGCAGAATGATCACGTCCGGGTCCATGCGCGCCAGCTGGACCACGCTGGGCGACTCGAAGGCAATGCGCCCGACCACTCGCCCGGCAGCTTCCAGCTGCCTGAACGGCTCGCTGACCCGGTAATGGCCCACCGCAGTGTCGTTCAACGGCAGCCCCAGTACCGCAGGTAGCGCCCGGGCGCACAAAGGGTTCCAGCTACCCCGCAGGCTAGGCTCGAGGCTGAAGTCGGCACTGGCCAGGCTCAGGCTTGGGTTGTAGGCCGGGTCGCGAATCACCTTGCTCAACCAACGGTCGCAGAACAGCTGTTGCTGCTCCAGCAGCTGTTCATGGCTGAACTCTGGCTGGGCCTGCACGCCTTCGGCCTTGAGCATCACTGCATAGGGCGTGCCGACCACCAGATAGCCCTGACGGCCGGCCCGCAGGCACAGGTCAAGTTCTGCCAGCCCTTGCCCAAGCGGCTGTGCCGCCAGCCCGCCAACATCCTCGAACACCGCTTTGCGCACCATCAGGCAATCACCACCAACGGCGCTCCAGTCCTGCACCACCTGCAAGCGTTGCAGGTAACCGCGCGCGTGCGCCTCTTCCCCGGCGAACGCAGGCCCGGCGCCACTGGACACACCCAGCACGCGCCCGGCTTCGACCACACGCCCTTGGGCATCGACCAGCTTGGCACCGACCACGGCCACTTCCGGGCGCTGGGCGTGCTGCAGCAGCTCGTTGAGCCACTGGCCGTCGAGCACTTGCAGCGATGCATCGAGCAGCAGCAGGTATTCGCCGCGGGCCTGGGCCGCCGCCGCATCGATCAGTTGTGCGCGCTGGCTATCGCCCTGTCGCAGCACCCGCAGCATGCCGGCGCCCAGCTCGGCCATGCCCTGCAGCCATTGCGCGATGCCAGCCTCGACCCGCGCGCCGGCGACCAGAAGCAACTCATAGTGGCTGTTGGCAGTGCGCTCGATCAGCCCTTGGACACAGCGCTGCAACTGCTCGAGGTCTTCTCCCACCGGGAGGATGATCGACACCAGCGGTTGACCGTGGTGCACATAGTCGACCCGATTGAGCAGTGCCAGCTCATCGTGACGAATCCGGTGAGCAACCCCGAGACGATTCAAGTGGGCGGCCAGCACCGGCTCGCTCTGCGCGATCACCTGCGGCAACGACAGCCACTGGGCAAAGCTCAGCGCCGATTGCACCTGGATCTCGGCAATATGCTCGATGACCTGGGGCCCGCGGCTTTCGACCAGGCGCCACAGCAGATCGTGCGGCGCCAGCTCGGCGAACGTTGAGTCCAGCCCGCCAAGGTCGAGCATGGCCTCACGGGCGAACGCCAGCGTGCGGCCGACATAGGGATAGCTGCGCAACAAGTCCAGGTTGAATCCAGGCTTGAACACCGGCTCGCCCGGCTTGCCATCGAGCCAGGCGCCTTCATCGCTGTAGGCACAGGCCACATCGGGGAACACCGCCACGCGCTCGGCGAGCAGCAGCAATGCCGACTCGCTCAAGTGATCACCCGCGCGCAGCAGGTAGATCCAGTCGGCGTCGTGCAACGACGCCAGCAGTTGGTTGAGCTGGCGTGGCCAGTCTGCCTGCAGCGGCTGATTGACCAGCGGGATGTCGGTCTGCGGCACTTGGTCGCCCAACAGTACGCAGGCATGCGCCGGATACAGCTGGCCGGCCAAACTGTCGAATGTCTGACGCACTGCCTGGGCATCGCCTTCGGTGTCCAGCACCACCGGTACGACACGCGGCTGGCGCGGCCAGGCGGCCACGGTCTGCGGCAACAAGCGCCGCTGCACTGCACTGAACTGACG
The DNA here is from genome assembly GCF_044748785.1 of Pseudomonas sp. NPDC089743. Lineage (NCBI taxonomy): Bacteria > Pseudomonadati > Pseudomonadota > Gammaproteobacteria > Pseudomonadales > Pseudomonadaceae > Pseudomonas > Pseudomonas sp. NPDC089743. The sequence goes on along the minus strand of NZ_JBIVGS010000006.1, from coordinate 206,008 downwards.
GGCCGCCAACCACTGCTGGTACAGCTCGGCATAGCTTTCACTGTCACTGCCAACCCGGCCACTCAAGCGCGTGGCCCAGTTGCTGAGGATGCGCGCCACGCATAGCTCCTGCCACTGGCGCGGCTGCTGCTCGACATCAGCCAGCGGCACATAGCGCACCCAGCCACTGGCCGGCGCCGCTTCACCGCTGCGCGCGGCAATCATCTGCAACAACCAGCGCCACTCCTGCGGTGCCCCCAGCACCTGCGCCGGTTGCTTGCTCAGGCGCTCGGGGTGCAGGCGTTCGAGCAGGCCGGGCTCGCTCAGCATCACCATGTTGGCACGGCGCATCAGGCAGGCGAACAGCGCAAGGTCCAGCAGCGCGACAAAACTCTGCCCTTCAGCAGTCAACGCCTGCATCCACTGCAATGCCTGCTCGCGACGCATCAGCGCGGCCGAGAAGTTTCCAAGGAAATTGACGGGCCGCCCGTCGAGCAACGCCAGCATGTCCTCGCCCTTGAACAAGCTGTCGACGTTGGCAAAACGGGCATTGCACAGGCGCATCGGCAGAATGAAGTTGTTCTCGTCGGCCAGCACACGCTGCGACAACACCAGCCCGACTTCGTCGTGCGCCAGCAACACCTCTGCCTGGCGCTGGACGCACTGGGGGAACAGGCGATCGTCGTCGCACAGCACCTTGACCAGCGTCCCGTTCGCCTGCGTCAGGCCGTGCAACAGGTTGTCGATGAACCCCTTGCGCTGCACGTTGCGCAGGTAGCGCAGCTGCGGCCCCTGCTCCGTCTGGGCCGCCCGAACGATTGCCTCGATCTCATCGCCGCCGCTATCGTCGCAGACCAGCACTTCGAGGTCTTCGCAGGTCTGGCTCAAGGCACTGTGCAACGCCAGGGCGAAAAAGCGAGGGTTGTACGCAGGGATGACAATACTGACGAGAGGCTTTTCGTTCACGTTGACGACCTTGGAAAAAAAAGTGCGCCGCACCTGACGGTGGCGGCGCACGTTTGACTACGCACAGGGCGTTATCAGATGTAATTGACCAGCGACAGGCCGGCGACCTTGGCATACGCCTGCAGCGAAGCCTGCAGCATGTTGGTCTGCATCTGCAGGCGGATCATCACCTCGGCCGGGTCGCTCTCGCGGATCGAGCTCTGGGTCTTGGTGTTTTCCGCACTCAGCGCAGCATTGGTTTCAGCCTGAACGTCCAGTGCCTGGCCACGGCCGCCAATCGAGGCGATCGACGAGGTCACCTGGTTGGTCGCGCTGCCGATATTGCCAATCGCCGAATCCAGCGCCGACTTGAACGCCTGCGCCGCCGCCGGGTCACCATCGATCGGCGTGCTGAGTGCAGCGCGCAGCTGGCTGATGGTGTCCAGGACGTTCTGCGTCTGGTGCGTATCGACCTTGATGGCGAACGAATCACCGGCACTCGGTGCGCCCGACAGCTCGAACTCCACGCCCATCGCGGTCGCGGTGGTGCCGCTGAGGGTGCCGGTGGAAATCGGCCGACTGTTGGCGCTGACCGGCGAAGCATACAGCTCGAAGTCGGTGGCACTGGTGAACTTCAGCACTGCGCCTTCGGGGAACGCAGCCTTGTAGGCGGCCTGGTCGGTGATCGTCGCGCCGGTCACCTGGGTCGACGAGGGGTTACCCGGGCTGCGGGTACCGGAAATCTCATCGGCCTTGGAGCTGAGGCTGAAGGTATGGCCGGCGATGGCAGCATCCGGATCGGCTTCGTCACCGGTCTGGAAGGTGATATCCAGGCGCAGGTCCACGCCGCGGAAGCTGATCGAGGTGTTCTCGCCATTGGGGTCGAACTTGCCGCCCTGTGTAGCTTCCAGAGTCACGTCATTGCCACTGGCGTCGGTGATCTTGAATTCCGTGCTGCTGGTGAATTCGATGCTGTAGGGCTCACCACTGCGGAAACGATCATTGTAGGTGGAGCTGCCAGACACCTGGCCATTGGACAGGGTGACACGGCCATCATCGACCGCCGGGCTGGTCAGGCGTGTCTCGCTGCGGCTGGTGTTCAGGGCCTGCTCGAAGGCGTCATAACCGGTTTCGTTGGCCGCCAGGCTGAGCATGTCGCCGACCTGCAGCTTCAGCTGGCTCTGGTCGCCCTGGTAGGTGTAGGTACCATCGGCGTTGCGCACGTACGGCTGGGTGTCACCTTTGGAGCCGGAGAAGATGTACTTGCCGTTCTCATCCTTGCTGTTCATCAAGGTGAACAGCTGTTGCTCCAGCGAATCCAGCTCGGCGGCGTTGGCCTTGCGGTCTTCGTCGGTGAAACTTGCGTTACCGGAACTGACCGCCAGCTCGTTGACCCGCTGCAGGATGTTGCCGATAGCGTTCAGCGTGCTCTCGGCCGTGCCCAGTGCGTTGCGCACGCTGGTGGTGTTGCCGTTGAACTGGTCGATCATGTTCTGCTGCTGTTCGAGCTGCAGCAGGCGCGATGCGCCTACCGGGTCGTCCTTGGCCGTGCGCACGCGGATACCATCGGTGGCTTCCTGCTGAGTCTTCACCGTGTTGGCGAAGTTGCGCTGATAGTTGGCACTGTTGGTGTTGTAGAACTGCGAAGTTGAGATGCGTACGCTCACGATCTACGGCTCCTTAAAGACTGTTGATCAGGGTGGCGAAAGTTTCCTGGGCCGCCTTGATGATCTGCGACGACGCGGTGTAGTACTGCTGGAACTTGATCAGGTTGCCAGTCTCTTCGTCGATCGACACGCCGGACAAGCCGTTACGGCTGTCCAGCGCCGAGGTTTGCAGCGCGGTAGTGGCATCGCTGTCCATCTGTGCCTGGCCAGCCTTACCGCCGACGTTCGATACCAGCTTGGCGTAGGCGTCGCTAAAACTGATGCCCTTGCCGTCGGCACCTACTTCGACAGTCGACTTGGTCTGCAGATCAATCACCGACTGGGCGTTGCGGTTGTCGGCAGAGCCGGCTGCAGTCAGCCCGACGGTGAAGCTGTCGCCATTTTTAGGTGCACCCGAGACATCCATTTCGAACGTGAAGGTCTTCTGGGTCGCGCCATCCATGATCGGGTTGCCACTGGCATCGACCATCGGCACCGACAGCTGCAACTTGTTGTCCTGGCCGGGCACGATGGTGCCACTGCCAATGGAGTTGCCCTTGGCGTCGTACAGGGTGTACGCCTGGGGCGAGGCGGTGTCGTCACCGAACACCAGCTTGACCGGCGTGGAATACTTCAGGCCAGTCTGCAGGTCGGCGCGCTGGGCAGCGTCGTAGATGTCCAGCTGGGATGTCAGGGTCGGCTGGGTGATGGTGCCGGTGCCCTTGTTGCCCGAACCGCTGGTACCGGTCAGTGGCGAGGCCATGGCCAGACGCTTGGGGTCGGTCAGCGTCGCCTCGATGCCAGCCGCTGCATTGCGCGTCGGGGTGATCTTGAAGCTGTCGCCGGCACTCAGCGCGCCGCCATTGAGCGACAGGGTGAAACCGTCGATCACCGGTGGCGGGGTGTCGGTCAGATCGAAGCTGCCCATGTCGGTGCCTTCAGGCAGCTTGCGCACGTTGTAGCCGGTGGCGCTGGTGAAGGTCACCTGGTAGTCGCTGGTAGACAGCTTGCCAGTGTCCTTGATGGTCACATCCAGGTTGCCGGACCCGGCACTGTTGCCCGACTTGGCGATGCTGCGCTCGCTGATGGCCTTGGCGCTGTTGATGTCGGCGAACAGGTTGCTGCCGAACTCACCATTCTTGTCGATGCCCTGGGCCAGCTGGCTGTTGATCGCGTCGGCCACCACCAGCGCCACACGGCCCAGCTCGTTGAGCGCAGGGTCGAGGGTTTCCTTGCGGTAGCGGATCAGGCCGCCCATCTCACCACCGGTGGTGCTGTTGGTGATGTCCATCTTGGTCGAACCGCGGTTGAGGATCAGGCTCATGCGGGTCGGGTCGGTGGCACTGGGCTCCACGCCCAGGGTCTGGGTGGTCTTGCCCAGCACCAGCGCCTGGCCGTTCTTCAGGTAGATGTCGTAGTTGCCGTCACGCTCGACCACATCGGTGCCGATCAAAGCACTCAGCTCACGCACCGCACCGTCGCGCTGGTCGAGCAGGTCATTGGGCTGGCCGGAGATGGAGGCGACGCGGGAAATCTGATCGTTGAGGTCGGCAATGGTCTTGGTCAGGCTGTTGACCTGTTCAGCCAGCGAGGCCATGTTGCTGTTGATGTTGCTGTTCTGCTGATTGAGCTGCGACGACAGGGTATTGAAGCGCTTGGCCAGGGACTGGGCGCTGGTCAGCAGCAGTTGGCGCGAGGCGTCTTCGGTCGGCTTGGCGGCGGCGTCCTGCATGGCGCTGAAGAAGCTCTGCAGGGCCGCGGTGATGCCGGTGTCGCTGCTGGAAAGGGCGGTATCCAGCGGCGTGATCTGATTCAGGTACGAGGAAGCTTCGCTGCTCAGCGAGGTGGTGGTACGCAACTGGTTCTCGAGGAACGCGTTGTAGACACGGCGCACATCGGCCAGCGTGGTGCCGCTGCCGATGAAGACCTGGCCGACCTGCTGGCCGCCTTTGGTCTTCTGCACGTTCTGCTGGCGCGAGTAGCTATCGACGTCGGCGTTGGAGATGTTGTTACCGAGGGTGTACATCCCCGACTGCGCGGCGCCAAGCCCCGACATACCAATGTTGATCAGACTCGCCATGGTTCCATGCCCTTAAAGTTTCGTTGTAGTACCGAGCGATGCATAGCTCTCGTACGACTTCATCTGTCTTGCGATCTGCGAGATCTTGCTGGCGTAATTCGGGTCGGTGGCGTACCCGGCCTTTTGCAACTCTTGCACGAACTGTTCTGGCTTATCGGCCGCCTTCACCGCTTCTTGATAGCGGGAATTGTTCTGCAGCAGGCTGACCAGGTCGTGGAAGCTGTCCTGATAGGAGTCGTAGGAGCGGAACGCTGCGGTCTCCTTGACGAACTGGCCGTCACGGAACTCGCTGGTGATCGCCCGCGCCGAATCGCCTTCCCAATTGCCCGTGGCTTTGATGCCGAACAGGTTGTGGCTGCTGCTGCCATCGCTGTTGCGCATGACCGACTTGCCCCAGCCGGTTTCAAGGGCTGCCTGGGCCACCAGATAACGCGGGTCGACACCGATGCGCTTGGCGGCCTGCTCGGCCATCGGCAGCATGGTGGCGACGAATGCGTCGCTGTCGGTGAACGCTTTTTTCGGCGCCAGAGGCGGCTGCGCCACGGCACGGCCGGTGATGCGCAGCCCGCGCTCGGGCACGGCGAAGCTCTGCGCCACCTGCTGCCCATCGCGGGCCGGTACGGCGGCGGTATTGGTGGCTGCCGCCGGGTTGCCCGCCGAGGGCACGATACCGGCCAGCAAGCGGTCGGTCAGCTTGCCTGGCAACGCCAGGCGCCTTGAATTGAGCGCGGCAACGTCATTGCGGGTGGCAGTCGACTGCACGGCATGTACCGGGTCGGCTACCTTGTTGCCCCACAGCGCCGGCGCATTGCCTTCGCTACGGGGGAACGGGCTGGTGTTGACCGGCGCGCTCTTGTTCTTCGACAGCTGGCGCACCAGCACGTCCTGCAGGCCGATACCGCCCCCCTCGCGGGACATGCTCACAGCCAGCTGCTGGTCGTACATGTCGCGGTACTGCTTGACCGTCGCGCTGTTCATCGGGTTGTCGTCGGCCAGTACGTCACTGGCCTTGCGCGAGGCCTTGAGCATTTCGCTGATGAACAGCGACTCGAATTCCTGGGCCACCTTGCGCACGTTGGCATCGCTGTCGCGATCACCGTGCTTGAGCGAGCTCAGGCGATTGAGGTCGGTGTAGGCGCCGCTGTCGGCCGCGCTGGAAACCAGGCTTTTCGAGTTCATGCGTGGCGTCCTCAGATCACGATCAGGTCGGCCTGCAAGGCGCCGGCCTGTTTCAGGGCTTCGAGGATGGCCATCAGGTCGCTGGGCGCTGCGCCCACCTGGTTCACCGCACGGACGATTTCATCCAGTGTGGTGCCCGGGCCGAACTTGAACATTGGCTTGGCTTCCTGTTGCGCGTTGACCCGCGAGCGTGGCACTACGGCGGTCTCGCCATTGGAGAACGGCCCCGGCTGGCTGACGATCGGGTCTTCGGTGATGGTCACGGTGAGGCTGCCGTGGGTCACCGCCGCCGGCGAAACCTTGACGTTCTGGCCGATCACGATGGTGCCGGTACGCGAGTTGATGATGACCTTGGCAACGGCCTGGCCCGGGTCGATCTCGAGGTTTTCGAGAATCGACAGGTAGTCCACACGCTGGGTCGGGTCCATCGGCGCGCTGACGCGCACCGAGCCGCCGTCCACCGCCTGGGCGACGCCTGGGCCGAGCAGTTCGTTGACCTTGTCGACGATACGCTTGGCGGTGGTGAAGTCGGGCCGGTTGAGGTTCAACGTCAGGGTATTGCCCTGGTTGAACCCGCTCGGTACTGCACGTTCCACCGAAGCGCCACCTGGAATACGACCCGCCGACGGAACGTTGACGGTGATTTTCGAGCCATCGCGGCCTTCGGCATCGAAGCCGCCGACCACCAGGTTGCCCTGGGCAATGGCGTAGACGTTGCCGTCGATACCCTTGAGCGGGGTCATCAGCAGGCTACCGCCGCGCAGGCTCTTGGAGTTGCCGATCGAGGACACGGTAATGTCCACCACCTGGCCCGGCTTGGCGAAGGGCGGCAAGTCGGCATGCACCGACACTGCGGCGACGTTCTTCAACTGCACGTTGCCGGAGCCGGCGGGCACTTTGATGCCGAACTGCGACAGCATGTTGTTGAACGTCTGCAGCGTGAACGGCGTCTGGGTGGTCTGGTCACCCGTGCCGTTGAGGCCCACCACCAGGCCGTAACCGATCAACTGGTTGGAACGCACGCCCGAGATACTGGCGATGTCCTTCAGGCGCTCGGCATGGGCGCCGAACGCACAGGACAGAAGCAAGGTTGCGGCAATCAGTTGCCTGACGTTGAACATGTTCATCCGTACTCAGAAGGGCCAAAGCGGGCTGAGGAAGAAACGGTCCAGCCAGCCAGGCTGGCTGGCGTCGGCGAAGGAACCGGTACCCGAATAGGTGATGCGCGCGTCGGCCACACGGGTGGACGGCACGGTGTTGTCGGTGGCGATGTCGTCGGCGCGGATCAGCCCGGCGATGCGCACCAGCTCTTCGCCGGTGTTCAGGGTCATCCACTTCTCACCCCGCACGGCGATGATGCCGTTGGGCAGCACTTCGGCGACGGTGACGGTGATCGAGCCGGTCAACGTGTTGCCCTGGGTGGCCTTGCTGTCACCCTTGGTGGCACGCTCACCGCTGTAGCCCGCCTCCAGCGACAGGTCGCCGCCGCCGAACGGGTTGTTGGTGTTCGGCGTGGCACCGAACAGCGAGGTCAGGCCGATGTTGGCGCTGCTGTCCTTCTGGATCTGCGAACCGGCATTCTTGCTGGCCGAGGTACGTTCGTTGAGCGTGATGGTGATGATGTCACCCACGCGGAACGCCTTGCGGTCGCTGTACAGGTTCTGCTCGAAGCCGGCCTGGTAGATCGAACCGTTGTTGGCCGCTGCCGGCAACGGGGTGCGCGGCAAAACCGGCGCGTAGTACGGGTCGTTGGGCTTGGGCGTCGGCGCGACGCAACCAGCCAGCAACACCGCCCCCCCCAGGGCGAACAGGGACAACAGACGATTCATGACGCTTACCTCACGGTGTAACAGGGACTTGGGCTTACAGCTGCTGAGTGACGAACGACAGCATCTGGTCAGCAGTGGAGATGACCTTGGAGTTCATCTCGTAGGCGCGCTGCGTGGTGATCATGTTCACCAGCTCTTCCACGGTGCTGACGTTGGAGTTTTCCAGGGTCTGTTGCAGGGTGGTGCCGAAGCCGTTCAGGCCTGGGGTACCGACCTGTGGGGCACCACTGGCAGCGGTTTCCAGGAACAGGTTGTCGCCGATCGCCTGCAGGCCGGCCGGGTTGATGAAGTCGGCGGTCTGGATGTTGCCGATCACCTGCGCTGCCGGGTTGCCAGCGGTGGTGATCGACACGGTGCCGTCCTGGCCTACGGTGAAGGTCTGGGCGTCGTTCGGCACGACCACCGCAGGCTCCAGCGCGAAGCCGTTGGCGGTGACGATCTGGCCGTCGGAGTTCAGGTGGAAGGTACCGTCACGGGTGTACGAAACCGTACCGTCCGGCTGCAACACCTGGAAGAAACCACGGCCGTTGACCGCCATGTCCAGCGGGTTTTCGGTGGTCTGCAGGCTGCCGGTCTGGAAGTTTTTCTGGGTGCCGACGATGCGCACACCGGTACCGACCTGCAGGCCCGACGGCAGTTCGCTGTCCTGGGTGGACTGCGCGCCTGGCTGGCGTTTGATCTGGTACAGCAGGTCCTGGAATTCGGCGCGGTCGCGCTTGAAGCCAGTGGTCGAAACGTTGGCCAGGTTGTTGGAAATGACCGTCAGGTTGGTGTCCTGGGCGGACAGGCCGGTTTTAGCGACCCAAAGAGCCGGAAGCATCAGTATTCTCCTCGTGCGCCTGTTTTACGGCACCCGTTCAAGTGTGGTTAGCCGAGTTGCAAAACACGCGCCATGGCTTCATCGCCTTCCTTGGCCGCGTTCATCATCTTCACGTGCAGTTCGAATTGGCGAGACAGCGCCAGCACCGACGTCATTTCTTCGACGGCATTGACGTTGCTGCCTTCGAGGAAGCCAGATACGACCTTGACGTTGACATCGGCAGCTGCCGGCTGGCCGCTGGTGGTGTGGATCAGCCCGTCCAGGCCCTTGGTCAGGCCCTTGGTGTCCGGGTTGACCAGCTTGATCCGGTCGACCTCAGCCATTACCCGCGGGTCTTCACCCATGGAGCGGATGCTGATGGTGCCGTCAGCGCCGACTTCGACTTTCTGCTCTGGCGGAATGGCGATAGGCCCGCCGTTGCCGATCACCGGCATGCCATTACCGGCGCGCAGCACGCCGAGTGCATCGATGTTCAGGCTACCGGTACGTACGTAGGCTTCGCTGCCATCGGGGGCCTGCACGGCAATGAAGCCCTGCCCCGCCACCGCCACGTCCAGGTCACGCCCGGTCTCGACCATGGGCCCTTCACTGAAGTCGGTGGCCGGACGCTCGGTCATGGCAAACGCCCGCGACGGAAAGCTGTCACCGAACACCGGCATCGAGCGCGCCTGCTCCAGGTCACGCTGGAAACCATTGGTGGAAATGTTCGCCAGGTTGTTGGCGTGGGCCTTCTGCGCCAGCGCGTTCTGGCTGGCGCCGGTCATGGCCACGTAAAGCATCTTGTCCACAGTCATCCTCCGCTGCACTGGCGATCGTTTGCCGCTCGCCGTTGCTGTGCAGGCACTAAAGCAAGTTCCGAACCAACTTTTTGAAATGCTGAAAAAGCCCGTAAATACGGGCTTTGAAGGGTGCTACCAGGCAGGAGAACGCCGGTTATCCGGCGCGGGGTTGCCGGTAGCGGCAAAGCCGGCGCAGGCAATCACCGATCGCGGCAACCGCCATTGTTGTAGGGCCCGGCAAAACGCTTCCAGCCCTCCCCCGGCGACCACTGCGAGCACACCAGGCGCCCATCCACCTGGCTTTCCCAGCGCCACCAGGGCGCAGTACCCGCATGAGCCTGATATAGGCAGAACACGGCAAGCGCGGCGACAAGCCACTTTTTCATAAGCCCTCCCACAAAAACGACGAACCCCTTCATGGCAAAGGGGTTCGTCTTCACACAATCAACCCGCGACCATCAGGTCATCTGGATGATGGTCTGCATGATGGTGCTTTCGGTGGAGATGGTCTTGGCGTTCGCCTGATAGTTGCTCTGCGCCTTGATCAGCTCGACCAACTCCTGGGTCAGGTTGACGTTCGAAGCCTCCAGGGCATTGGACTCGACGCTACCCAGAGTACCGGTCTTGGGCTCGTCGATGCCGGGAATTCCGGAAGAGAAGGTTTCGGTCCAGCGGGTGCCGCCGATCTGCTGCAAGCCCTGCTCATTGGCGAAGCTGGCCAGCGCCACCTGGCCAATGGCGCGCGACTGCTGGTTGCTGAAGCTGGCGAACATCACGCCGGTGGAGTCGATGCTCAGGCTCGACAGGATACCGGTGGCGTAACCATCCTGGGACTGCGACATGCGCGCGGTCTCGGTGTTGTAGGACGTGGTGCTGTTCATCGACAGCTTCATGCCATCGGCGTTACCCGCAGCGCCATTGGACGCCCAGTTGCCTGCCGAATCCTCGACCGCTGGCACCCAACCGGTCATGGTGAAGGTGTTGTTGGTCACGGTGAACGACGCACCCGCCGGATGGCCCGTGTTATCGGCAGTCATGCTGCTCACAGAACCATCGCTGCTGAAACTGATGGTGCCGGTCAGCGGGGTGGTGGAAGCAGGATCGAACGGGTTTCGACCGTCGACCAACGTGTACATGGTCCATTCGTTCGTACCGGTCTTGCGGTAGAACTGCTCCATGGTGTGCTCGTTACCCTGGCTGTCGTACACCTTGGTCGGGAACGACTTGGTGTAGGTCGTCTCGTCGGTAGGGTCGAACGGCAGATTAGGCACCATCGCACCCGTGCCATCATCGATTTCCAGTGGAATATCGGTGGCCGAGGAGTTCAGGTTGATGCCTTGGTCAATCAGCGAGGTGGCTTTTGGCTGCAGCGCCGAGGTGTCGATCTGCAGGTCAGTCAGCACACCCTTCTGGATCTTACCGTTCGCATCGGCCGCGTAGCCTTGCAGGCGCAGGCCGTCCGAGGTGACCACGAAGTTGTTCTTGTCGGCCTGGAACGCACCGGCACGGGTGTAGACCCGCGAACCGTTGTCGGACAGGACGAAGAAGCCCTGGCCCTGGATACCCATGTCCAGCACATTACCCGTGTTGTTGACATCACCCTGGGTGAATTGCTGCGAGATCGCCGCCAGGCGCACGCCGTTGCCGACTTGGTTCTTGCCCACACCCAGGCGGTTGGCACCGGCATAGACGTCGGCGAACTCGGCACGCGAGGATTTGAAGCCTGTGGTATTGACGTTGGCGATGTTGTTGCCGGTAACGTCCAGCTGTTTGTTGGCTGCGTACAGACCGCTAAGGCCGATATTGAAAGACATGAATTCGCTCCTGCGCCGCGCTGGCGGGCCTTAGATACCGATGGTTTGTATGTCAGAGAGGGAGACCTTGCCGACGCCAGCAAGGTTGAGCACCATTTCGCCGGTGGCATTGAAGCTGACGCTGGTCACCTTGGCCGGCAGCAGCGTGCTCATCTGCACTGACTGGCCATCCACGGTGGTGCTGGCGGCGAAGGTGTAGGTGCCCGGGTCGACCTTCTCGCCGCTGTCGTTGGTGCCGTCCCAGATGAAGTCGGCATAGCCGGCTTTCTGCTCGCCCAGCTCGATGGTCTTGACGGTATTGCCGTCCTTGTCCTTGATGGTGATCTTCGCTTCACTGATTGCCTGCGGCACGACGAACTGTGCATTGAAGCTTTCAGTGGTATCGACCACCGCCTTGTCGTTCTGCACCACCACCGAACGGCCGACCAGCGAGGAGGCCTGCAGGGCCTGGGACGACGCCATGGCATTGGTAATGCTGCTGACCGATTCGTTCAGGGAGGTGATGCCTTCCAGGCTGCTGAACTGCGCCAGCTGGGCCACGAACTCACCGTTCTCCTGCGGATCCAGCGGGTTCTGGTGCTGCATCTGGGTAACCAGCAACTGCAGGAACGCGTCCTTGCCAAGCGTATCGGTACCGGTCTTGGACACGGTATCGGTGGTTTTCTTGGTGGTACCACCGACGCCCGACGCTGTCAGGACATCATTGAGGTTCACACCGCTGGTGCTATCGACTGCCATGGTCCGGATTCCTTATCACTGACCCAGGGTCAGCACTTTCTGCATCATGTTCTTGGCGGTGTTCATCAGCTCGGCGTTGGTCTGGAACGCGCGGCTGGCGGAGATCATGTCAGCCATCTCCTCGACCACATTGACGTTCGGGTAGTAGACGTAACCGTCCTTGTTCGCCGCCGGGTGGTTGGGCTCGTAGCGTGCCTCGAGGTTGCTTTGGTCTTCGATGATGCCCTTGACCTGCACACCCTGCCCTGCCTCGCCCTGGTCTTCGAACAGCGACTGGCTGCCGCCGGCCTGCGCATTCTGGAAGGTGGTGGCGAACACCGGGTGCCGCGCGCGGTAGGTCTGATCGATACTCGACGAAACCGTCTCGGCGTTGGCAATGTTGGAAGCAACGGTGTTGAGGCGGGTGTTCTGCGCGCTCATGCCGCTACCGGCAATGTTGAAGACACTGGACAGGGACATGGTCATTCTCCTCGCAGGGCAGAAACCAGCCCTTTGAATTTACTGTTGAGCAGGGTGAAGCTGGCCTGGAAGCCAATGGCGTTTTCCGTGTAGTTCGATTGCTCGATCTGGGCGTCCACGGTGTTCTGGTCGATCGACGGCTGCGTCGGTGTGCGGTACTGCAGCGTGTCGTCGGCCATGGCCAGGCCTTCGGCCTCGATGTGACGGCTGTTGGTTCGGTCCATGGCAAAGCGGCCACCGCTCTGCTGCTTCTGGCTTTCGGCGGCGAGCACCGAAGAGAAGTCCATGTCACGCGCCTTGTAATTGGGCGTGTCAGCGTTGGCGATGTTGTTGGCCAGCACTTCGGCGCGCTGGGCGCGGAAGCCCAGTGCCTTTTCATGGATGCCAAGCGCCTTGTCGAAACTGATGCTCATGTCGGGGAAACCTTCGAAGGTTGACCGGAATATCGTTGGCCAAGCTATAGCAAGGGCTGTGCCAATGTTCGGAAAGGCCAGAAACACTGGGCTGGGGCGGAGATGGCTGATGGCGCGATGCCAGAAAAGCGGCAAAAGGCTTCCGCCTGAACAACGCAAAGCGGCAATTGCCGGGCGGCAAAAGCGGCAAAACAAAAAATTGACGTCAACAGGCGGGGGTGGCGCTGGGGGGGGGCAACACGCTGCTTGGAACATCAGCCTTTTGAGCGCGAGCGCCGCGTGGGCGGCGTTCGCGCTCAGGCCTGCCCGAAACAGACCGGCGGGCGCTCGCAGCCGGTCACTTGGCCTGGTAAATGATCCCGGGGCTGCACTGCACCATCTGGTAGTGGTCCGGCAACCCATTGAGCGCCTCGGACGCCCCCAGGAACAGGTACCCACCTGGCTTCAGGGTGCTGTGAATACGCAGCAGGATGTCTTTCTTCACCTGAGCCGAGAAATAGATCAACACATTCCGGCAGAACACGATGTCGAACTTGCCCAACGCCGCGTAGCTGTCGAGCAGGTTGAACGAGCGGAACTCGACACGGCTGCGAATCGCCGGCTTGACCGCCCAGCGCCCCGGCCCCTTGGTGTCGAAGTAGCGCTGCAGGCGCTCCTGGGACAAGCCGCGGGCGATCGCCAGGCTGTCGTATTCACCGGTCTTGCAGTTGTTCAGCATCGACCCGGACAGGTCGGTGGCAACGATCTGCGCGCCCATCTTCAACTGGCCCAGGTTGCTGCGCTCGAACTCATCGATGGCCATCGAAATGGAGTACGGCTCCTGGCCCGACGAGCAGGCCGCCGACCACATGCGCAGGCGCTGGCCGGGGTTGTTCTTGATGAACTCGGGAATGACCTTGTTCTTCAGCACTTCGAATGGGTAGGTATCGCGAAACCACAAGGTTTCGTTGGTGGTCATCGCATCCACCACCTGCTCGCGCAGCCCTCCACGCGGCTGAGCCTGGATGCGCTGCACCAGTTCGCCCAGGCTCTTGATGCCCTGCTGCTCCATCAGCTTGTTAAGACGGCTGGAGACCAGGTACTGCTTGTTCTCACCCAGCAGGATGCCACAGGCTTTCTCCAGGAATACCCGGAACTGTTCGAAATCCAAATTACCCGTAGACACTACTGCGGCCTCTTTTCAATCACAGGTACCGGGAGTCGCCTCCCGGCTACTTCAATGCGTTGCCTTGATCCGGTCGACCACGCGCTGGGCCAGGTCGTCCGGCCTGAACTTGGCCAGGAAGTCATCGGCACCGACCTTCTTGACCATCGCCTGGTTGAACACCCCGGACAGCGAAGTATGCAGGCAGATATGCAGCTTTTGCATGCGCGGGTCACTGCGGATTTCGGCGGTCAGCGTATAACCGTCCATCTCCGGCATCTCGATGTCCGAAATCATCATCAGGAACTCTTCTTCCGGCCGCTTGCCCTCCTCCACCAGTTTGCGCAGGTAGTCCAAGGCCTGGCGCCCGTCATTGAGCGCCACCACCTCGACACCGACCGTCTGCAGGCAGCGGCTGACCTGCTTGCGCGCCACCGACGAATCGTCAACGGTCAGCACACGCAGCAGCACGGCCTTGTCCTGGGTGTCGGCATCGACCACACCGGCTGACACCGACTCGGACGACGGCGCCACCTCGGCCAGTACCTTTTCCACGTCGATGATTTCAACCATGCGGTTGTCCACCCGGGTAACCGCAGTCAGGTAATGGTCGCGGCCGGTGCCCTTGGGTGGCGGGTGGATTTCTTCCCAGTTCATGTTGACGATGCGCTCGACCGAGTGCACCAGAAAACCTTGGGTCTTGGTGTTGTACTCGGTGATGATCACGAAGCTGTTGCGAGTCTCTTCCTGCAGCCCGGGCAAGCCGGTGGCCATCGACAGGTCGAGAATCGGAATGGTCGCCCCACGAATGTTGGCCACACCACGCACCACTGGGTGGGACTTGGGCAGCACGGTCAGCTCAGGGCATTGCAGCACCTCGCGGACCTTGAACACATTGATGCCGTAAAGCTGCGCGCCATTGAGGCGGAACAACAGCAATTCCAGGCGATTCTGCCCAACCAGCTGTGTGCGCTGGTTGACTGAATCCATAACCCCCGCCATGCCTGACTCCTTTTTCTTTCTGCCATATCGTAGCCACTCCTACAGCGAGTCGGCACGGGCTTTGCTTTTTTGAGCGTCATGTACACGAAAACGACAATTTTCCGACGACTGACGCACCTGCTGAGCGGCTCGCTGGCTGCACTGTGCCTGCTGGCACCCGGCACTCGAACGCTGGCGGACGCGGTTACCTTGCCTGAACAGCTTATCGGTGTCACCCAAGGGTTTCTTGAATTCACCGTAGAGGATTACCTGGCCACGACGCAGACACCGGGCCGCTACGAAATACAGGTCAACTCGCTCGACCCGCGCCTGCGCATGCCGCTGTGCAGCCAGCAACTGGACGCTTCGCTGGAAAGCCCGGCGCAGCCATTGGGGCGTGTCACGGTACGTGTACGCTGCGACGGCGCCGCGCCGTGGACCGTCTTCGTGCCGGCCACGGTGCGGCTGTTCCGCGATGTGGTGGTGGTTACCCGCCCGCTGAAGCGCCAGAATATCGTGGGTGAAGGTGACGTGGCCCTGCGCGAACGTGACGTTGGCACCCTCACCCAAGGTTTTCTCACCGACCTTGATCAGGTGGTTGGCATGAAGATGCTGCGCCCGACGGTGATCGACCAGGTTTTGACCCCACAGCACCTGGAGCAGGCCGAGGTGGTACGCAAGGGCGACCATGTGGTGATCATCGCCCGCAGCGGCAGCCTGGCCGTACGCATGCCCGGCGAGGCCCTCAGCAAAGGCGGCCAGGGCGAACAGATCCGGGTGCGCAACCTGAACTCGCAGAGGATAGTGAAGGCCCGGGTCACGGCCCCCGGCCAGGTGGAGGTCGCCATGTAGATTGGGCTGGCAGTGTATTACCGCTTTTTCTAAACTGTATCAGGAACGGGTTCGCGGGCTTGCCGAGAGGCGGCTGAGCATTTACGCCTAAAGTTTCTTTCGCAATGGCCGAAAACATGGCAAGCGTCCAAATACCCAGGGGTTTCTGATCATGGTCATCGACTTCAGTCGTTTGAATAACTCTCCGTCCATCACGGGCGGCGTTCGCGGCAATGCCGCGCCCGGCAACGCCGACAAGTCCGGCGAAACCACCGCGCCGAATAGCGCAAGCGCCAGCGGAGAAGCGGTACACCTCAGCCAAGAGGCCCAGCAGTTGCAAAAGGTCAGCGACAAGCTGCGCGACCAGCCCGTTGTCGACAATGCCCGCGTGGCACAGTTGAAACAGGCGATCGCAGATGGCAGCTACCAGGTCGATGCCGGCCGGGTCGCCAGCAAACTGCTCGATTTCGAAGCCCAGCGCTGACCGTTCGGCGCGCTGACTTCACGGACGCTTGAAAAGCCAAGAGTTAGCCATGCACGACATCACATTGCTGCAACTGATCGAAGACGACATCGCCCCCACCCAGGAGCTGCTCGACCTGCTTCAGCAGGAGGCAGTCGCCCTGCATGGGCGCGATATGGCACCGCTGGAGGGCATCCTGGCCCGCAAGCAATCGCTGATCGTTCTGCTCGAGCAGCAAGGCCTGCGGCGCAATCACCTGCTCACCAGCCTAGGCCTGAGCGCCGACCGTGCTGGGGTTCAGGCCGTCGCTGCGCAGTCGCCAAACGGTGAAGTGATCATGCAGCAGCTCAATGTGCTGACCCAGCTGATGGACGCCTGCCAGAAGGTCAACGAGACCAATGGCCGGATCATCCAGGTACAGCAGCACGTCACGGCCAACCAGATCAGAATCCTCATGGGCGGCGATTCTCCGTCGCTCTACGACAGCCGTGGCGCCACTTCGCCACTGGCCAAGCCTCGGGCGCTCAGCCAAGTGTGATTAGTTCTATCAAGGCACGGAACATACTGGCAAAATGCCTTTACTTGCGTGTGTCGTTTTTGCCTGGAGATTGATAACCCGTGTTCAATGAAACCGATGCTCCGCAACCGCCAAAGGTGCTGAACACTCCTTTGGAGATTGCGGCCAACCTGCGCCAGTTGCTGGAGAGCCATGATCCTTTGATCATCACCTTCCATGAGCGCAGCCAGCGTTTCCAGAGCTACGTGGTTCATGTGGACCGTGACAGCAATACTTTGGCGCTGGACGAGATGATCCCGCGCGATGGCGAAAAATTCATCGAGAACGGCGAGCCGTTCCGCGTTGAAGGGTTTCACGACGGCGTACGCATTGCGTGGGAGTGCAACCACGAACTGAGGATCACCGAGGTCGATGGCCATCGCTCCTACCGCGGTGCCTTGCCGGACGAGGTGACCTACCACCAGCGGCGCAATGCATTTCGCGCTGCGCTGAAGCTGTCGCAGCTGGTCGATGTGATTCTCGACGGCACCCATCTCAAGGGTAATGGCGCCTTGCGCGGCAAGTTGCTCGACATCTCCGCCACTGGCTGCAAGCTGCGGTTCGACGGCGACGTCGAGGCGCGTCTGCAACTGGGCCAGGTTTACGAGCGCTTCAAGGCCAGCAACCCGCTGGGCCTGGTGGACATGATGGTCGAGTTGCGCCACCTGCATTACGAAGAGCGGATCAACACCACCTTTGCCGGCGTACGCTTCCATAACCTCAATGGCCAGGCGCAACGCAAGATAGAGAGCTTCGTGTACCAGCTGCAGCGCGAAGCGCGGCGGTTCGATAAAGACGATTATTGATCGTCTGCTTAGAACGCCCCCCTGAAGGCTGATGCCAGTCTTTTGAACGATCAGGGCCGCTTTGCGGCCCTAATGAAGCCCTGATGAAGCGTACTCACGGGCATTGACCTGAGACTGGCTATTCGTTTGTGCCTACCCTGGGCCCGCCTCAAACCGGCTTGCTGACCTCGCCCGGATCAGCCGGTTCGGCCTTCTCTTCAGCCTCGGTATCCTCAGCCGCCACAGGCGCCTGCATTACCTCCTGCACGGTCTGTTCATCCACCCGCGGGTCGAGCGCCGCCGACAATGGCGAGCCCGCCGCCGGCATGGCCACGTGACCCAACGGCGCGTCCTGTACCTGGTGCAACCCGGTGACCGCCTTCGGCCGAATCCGCCACACCAGCACCAGGGCGAAGAACACGAAGAAGGCATACAGCATCTGCGCGCCCAGCACCTTCATCAGTACCCCCGCCGCCAGCGGCCCGATGCACGCCCCCACGCCGTAGGTGACCAGCAGCATGGCGGTCAACGAGACACGCCGCTCGCTTTCCACGTGGTCGTTGGAAAATGCCACAGCCAGCGGATAAAGGCAGAACTGCAACAGCGAAATCAGAAAGCCGATGCCGAACAGCAACTCCAACGGCACATTGGGCAGAACCGCCAGCGGCGCCGCCGCCAGCGCCAGCCCCACAGCCACGCTGCGGATCAGCACGGCCCGGTCATAGCGGTCGGACAACCAGCCCAACGGCCACTGCACCAGCAGCCCGGCAAAGATGCAGCTGCCCATGAACAAGCCGATCTGCTCGGTGGAGAGCCCCTGGCTGGACGCATACAGCGGCGCCAGGCCGTAGAAAGAGCCGACGATCAACCCCGACCCCAGCACCGTGCTCAGCGACTGCGGCACGCGCTTGATGAAGAATTTCGGCTCCATCGGTGCCGGGCGCAGCGGCGCCGGGTGAATGCGCCGGGTCATCGCCACCGGCACCAGGCACAGGGCGAAGCACATCGCGACCAGCATCAACAGTTCAGGGCCAAGTTCGGGATGCACCACCAGAATCAGCTGACCGAGCACCAGCCCCAGGTAAGAGGCGATCATGTACCCGCCAAACACAGCGCCGCGGTGCTTGGCGTCAGCCTGCTCGTTCAGCCAGCTCTCAATGACCATGTACTGGCACATCATGCCCAGGCCAACGAGCATCCGCAGCCCGACCCAGACTGGCAGCCAGTTGGTCATGCCATGGCCCAGCACCGCCGCACAGACGATGCCGGCGCAGGTGGTATAGGCCCGGATGTGCCCTACCCGACCGATCAGTCGGTGGCCAACCTTGCCGCCGACAGCCAGGCCGAAATAGTTGGCCGCCATCAACGCACCGACCCACAGGCTGTCGACATTGTCGGCCGCCAGGCGCAAAGCCAGGTAAGTACTGAGCAGACCCGAGCCGATAAGCATCATCAAGGCAGCGAAATACAACGACTGAAACGGCTTCCAGATGTTTCGCATACGTCCCGTAGGGCTCCCTGGTCTGGTGGCGTTGGCTTGCTGGCAAGCATAAAAGCAAATCAGCCGCGGCGCAGTCCCCTGCCTGCGAAATAGCAGAACAGGGGCGCATGCAGTAGCGTTCGTGTCGCGATCAGGCTTGTGCCGCCAACACGCGCCGCTCCCACGGCGTGATCTCGTTGTAGAAATCAGTCAACTCAAGCGTCTTGCTGGCAGCGTAACCTTCGATGAACTCAGCCCCGAACAGTTCCCGGGCCAAGGCGCTGCGCTTGAGACGTTCCAGCGCCGCATGCAGGGTGCAGGGCAGGCTCAGGTGCTCAGGGACCTGGAACTCACCCTGGATGGCCGGTGCAGGCGCCAGGCGTTGCTCGATGCCGTGCAGGCCAGCTGCCAGGCTGGCGGCAATGGCCAGGTAGGGGTTTGCATCCGCGCCCGGCAGGCGGTTCTCGACGCGCCGCGCCGCGGGGCCGCTGGCCGGAATACGCAGCCCGGCAGCGCGGTTGTCATGCGACCAGCAGGCATTGTTCGGCGACGCATAGGGATGGCACAGCCGCTGGTACGAGTTGACATTGGGCGCGAACAGCGCAGTGAAATCGGCCATGCACGCCTGCAGGCCGCCAATGAAATGATGGAAGGTCTCGCTCGGCTGCCCCTGGTTATCGCTGAACACGTTCCGCCCCGTGGCTGTCTCTACCAGGCTCTGGTGGATATGCATCGAGCTGCCCGGCGTATGCGCCAGGGGCTTGGCCATGCACACCACCGTCAGGCCATGCTTGAGCGCGACTTCCTTGAGCAAGTGCTTGAACAGGAACGTCTGGTCGGCCAGCAGCAAGGGGTCGCCGTGCAGCAGATTGATTTCGAACTGGCTGACGCCCATTTCATGCATGAAGGTGTCGCGCGGCAGGCCAAGCGCTGCCATGCACCGGTAAACCTCCTGAAAGAACGGCCGCAGGCCGTTGTTGGAGCTGACACTGAATGCCGAGTGGCCGAGCTCACGGCGGCCGTCCTTGCCCAGCGGCGGCACAAACGGTTGTACAGGGTCACTGTTGGGCGCAAAGACGAAGAATTCCAGCTCGGTGGCCACCACCGGCGCCAGGCCCAGCGCGGCATAGCGGGCGATCACCCCTTTGAGTAGCCCGCGGGTGGACAGCCCTGACGGGCGGCCATCGAGCTCATTGGCATCACAGATCGCCAGCGCCAGGCCCTCCTCGCTCCAGGGCAAGCGGTGGATCTGCGCAGGCTCCGCGACCAAGGCCAGGTCACCATCGTCGCTGCCGTAGTATTTCGCTGGCGGGTAGCCGCCCATGATGCACTGCAACAAGACGCCACGTGCCATCTGCAGGCGCCGGCCTTCGAGGAAGCCATCGGCAGTCATGACCTTGCCACGGGGAACGCCGTTAAGGTCGGGAGTGACACATTCGATCTGGTCGATGCCCTGAAGATGCTCGGCGAGCGAGCGCGGGGCTGCGGTGGTCATGACGCTTGTCCTTGTTGTTATGGGCTGGCAACAACATAGGCTGGGGGTGTTTAAAATATCAAGCACCTGCATCCACGACTACGTAGTTCTTGCCCCTCACTCGCGCAGGGTCATGCCGTTGGCAGGCAATGGCAGCGCCGTTTTGTACCGGACCTGCTTCAAGGCAAAACTCGAGCGTATGTTCGCTACCCCCGGCAGTCGCGTCAGGTAATCGAGAAACCGCTCCAGCGCCTGAATGCTCGGCAACAGCACCCGTAGCAAATAGTCGGGGTCGCCAGTCATCAGGTAGCACTCCATCACCTCCGGGCGCTCGGCGATTTCTTCCTCGAAGCGGTGCAGCGCTTGCTCTACCTGCTTCTCCAGGCTGACATGGATGAACACATTGACATCCAGCCCCAGCACCTCCGGCGACAGCAGGGTCACCTGCTGACGGATCACACCCAGCTCTTCCATGGCCTTGACCCGGTTGAAGCAAGGGGTGGGCGACAGGTTCACCGACCGCGCCAGTTCTGCGTTGGTGATGCGGGCGTTGTCCTGAAGGCTGTTGAGAATGCCGATATCGGTACGATCGAGTTTGCGCATGAGACAAATTCACCGGTTTTTTGTGTTTATGCAGAATGTTTATCCGGCCCGCTCGCTAAAGGCAATCAACTTGAGAGAAAAATTCTCCCAGGGTGTCACTACTATGTAATTGACGCTGACCTGCCAGTCACAAGCCGGTAGTCAGCGGCGGCCGCTTCAAAGCTCACAAAAACAACATCCGAGCGAGCGTAAAAAGCATGAACGAGTACGCCCCCCTGCGTTTGCATGTGCCCGAGCCTACCGGCCGGCCAGGCTGCCAGACCGATTTTTCCTACCTGCGCCTGAACGACGCGGGTCAAGTCCGTAAACCGCCCATCGATGTCGATGCTGCCGACACTGCCGACCTGTCCAACAGCCTGGTCCGCGTGCTCGACGAGCATGGCGATGCTCTTGGCCCATGGGCCGAAGACATCGATCCGCAACTGCTGCGCCAAGGCATGCGCGCCATGCTCAAGACGCGGATTTTCGACAGCCGCATGGTGCTTGCCCAGCGCCAGAAGAAGATGTCCTTCTACATGCAGAGCCTGGGCGAAGAAGCGATCGGCAGCGCCCAGGCGCTGGCGCTGAACCGCACCGACATGTGCTTCCCCACCTACCGCCAGCAAAGCATCCTGATGGCCCGCGACGTGTCGCTGGTGGAAATGATCTGCCAGTTGTTGTCCAACGAGCGCGACCCGCTCAAGGGCCGCCAGCTACCGATCATGTATTCGGTGCGCGAAGCCGGCTTTTTCACCATCAGCGGCAACCTGGCGACGCAGTTCGTGCAAGCGGTCGGCTGGGCCATGGCCTCGGCGATCAAGGGCGATACCAAGATCGCCTCGGCCTGGATCGGCGACGGCGCCACGGCCGAGTCAGACTTCCACACCGCACTGACCTTCGCCCACGTATACCGCGCCCCGGTGATCCTCAACGTGGTCAACAACCAGTGGGCGATCTCCACCTTCCAGGCCATCGCCGGCGGTGAATCGACCACCTTCGCCGGCCGTGGCGTGGGTTGCGGTATCGCGTCTCTGCGGGTGGACGGCAACGATTTCGTCGCTGTCTATGCCGCCTCGCGCTGGGCCGCCGAACGCGCCCGCCGCGGCCTGGGCCCGTGCCTGATCGAGTGGGTCACCTACCGCGCAGGCCCCCACTCCACTTCCGACGACCCGTCCAAATACCGCCCTGCCGACGACTGGAGCCACTTCCCGCTGGGCGACCCGATCGCCCGCCTGAAACAGCACCTGATCCAGATCGGCCACTGGTCCGAGGAAGAACACCAGGCCGTCACCGCCGAGTTCGAAGCGGCCGTCATCGCCGCGCAAAAGGAAGCCGAACAATACGGCACCCTGGCCAACGGCCACATCCCGAGTGCAGCCTCGATGTTCGAGGATGTGTACAAGGAAATGCCCGACCACCTGCGCCGTCAGCGCCAGGAACTGGGGGTTTGAGATGAACGACCACAACAACAGCATCAAACCGGAAACCGCCATGGCCACCACTACCATGACCATGATCCAGGCCCTGCGCTCGGCCATGGATGTCATGCTTGAGCGCGACGACAACGTGGTGATCTACGGCCAGGACGTGGGCTACTTCGGCGGCGTGTTCCGCTGCACCGAGGGCCTGCAGACCAAGTACGGCAAATCGCGCGTGTTCGACGCACCGATCTCCGAGAGCGGTATCGTCGGCACCGCCGTGGGCATGGGTGCCTATGGCCTGCGGCCTGTGGTGGAAATCCAGTTCGCCGACTATTTCTATCCTGCCTCCGACCAGATCGTTTCGGAAATGGCGCGCCTGCGCTACCGCTCGGCCGGCGAATTCATCTCCCCACTGACCCTGCGCATGCCCTGCGGTGGCGGCATCTACGGTGGCCAGACCCACAGCCAGAGCCCCGAAGCGATGTTCACTCAGGTGTGCGGTCTGCGCACGGTGATGCCCTCTAACCCGTACGATGCCAAAGGCCTGCTGATCGCCTCGATCGAATGCGATGACCCGGTGATCTTCCTCGAGCCCAAGCGCCTGTACAACGGCCCGTTCGACGGCCATCACGACCGCCCGGTGACCCCGTGGTCCAAGCACCCGCAAAGTGCCGTGCCGGACGGTTACTACACCGTGCCGCTGGACAAAGCGGCCATCACTCGCCCAGGCAACGACGTCACCGTATTGACCTACGGCACCACGGTCTACGTGGCCCAGGTGGCCGCCGAGGAAACCGGTGTGGATGCTGAAGTGATCGACCTGCGCAGCCTCTGGCCGCTGGACCTGGACACCATCGTCGCGTCGGTGAAGAAGACCGGCCGCTGCGTGGTCGTGCATGAAGCCACACGGACCTGCGGCTTCGGCGCCGAACTGGTAGCGCTGGTGCAGGAGCATTGCTTCCATCACCTCGAAGCGCCCATCGAGCGCGTCACCGGCTGGGACACGCCCTACCCTCACGCACAGGAGTGGGCTTATTTCCCAGGCCCTTCTCGTGTTGGTGCGGCATTGAAACGGGTCATGGAGGTCTGAATGGGCACGCACGTCATCAAGATGCCGGACATTGGCGAAGGCATCGCGCAAGTCGAGCTGGTCGAATGGTTCGTCAAGGTCGGCGATGTGATCGCCGAAGACCAGGTGGTCGCCGATGTCATGACTGACAAGGCCACCGTGGAAATCCCTTCGCCGGTCAGTGGCAAGGTGCTGGCCCTGGGTGGCCAGCCGGGTGAAGTGATGGCGGTCGGCAGCGAGCTGATCCGCATCGAAGTGGAAGGTAGCGGCAACCACGTGGATGTGCCGCAGGCCAAGCCGGTCGAGCCGCAGGCCGCACCGGTCGCCGCCAAGCCGGAACCCCGTGTCGACGCACAACCGGTTGCCTGCCCGGCCACCACGTCGCACAGTGCCGCCCCTATCGTGCCGCGCCAGGCCGACGAAAAGCCGCTGGCCTCCCCCGCTGTGCGCAAGCGCGCCCTGGATGCTGGTATCGAATTGCGTTACGTGCATGGCAGCGGCCCGGCCGGGCGCATCCTGCACGAAGACCTCGATGCCTTCATCAGCAAACCGCAGAGCCCTGCCGGCCAGGCACCTGGCGGTTATGCCAAGCGCACCGACAGCGAGCAGGTGCAGGTGATCGGCCTGCGCCGCAAGATCGCCCAGCGCATGCAGGATGCCAAGCGCCGCGTGGCGCACTTCAGTTATGTCGAGGAAATCGACGTCACGGCGCTGGAAGCCCTGCGCCAGCAACTCAACAGCAAGCACGGCGACAGCCGCGGCAAGCTGACCCTGTTGCCGTTCCTGGTGCGCGCCCTGGTCGTGGCGCTGCGCGACTTCCCGCAGATCAACGCCACCTATGACGATGAAGCCCAGGTCATCACCCGCCATGGCGCGGTGCACGTGGGCATCGCCACCCAAGGCGACAACGGCCTGATGGTGCCGGTGCTGCGCCACGCCGAGGCCGGCAGCCTGTGGGGCAATGCCAGCGAGATTGGCCGCCTGGCCAATGCAGCGCGCAACAACAAGGCCAGCCGCGAGGAACTGTCCGGCTCGACCATCACCCTGACCAGCCTCGGTGCGTTGGGCGGTATCGTCAGCACACCGGTGGTCAACACCCCGGAGGTAGCGATCGTCGGCGTCAACCGCATGGTCGAGCGGCCAATGGTGGTCGACGGCCAGATCGTGATCCGCAAGATGATGAACCTGTCCAGCTCGTTCGACCACCGGGTGGTCGATGGCATGGATGCCGCGCTGTTCATCCAGGCTGTACGTGGCCTGCTTGAACAACCCGCCTGCCTGTTCGTGGAGTAAGCATGCAACAGACTATCGACACCACCCTGCTGATCATCGGTGGCGGCCCCGGTGGCTACGTGGCCGCCATCCGCGCCGGGCAACTGGGCATCCCCACCGTACTGGTGGAAGGCCAGGCGCTGGGCGGCACCTGCCTGAACATCGGCTGCATTCCGTCCAAGGCGCTGATCCATGTGGCTGAGCAGTTCCACCAGGCTTCGCGCTTTACCGAACCCTCGCCCCTGGGCATCAGCGTCGCCTCGCCGCGCCTGGACATCGGCCAGAGCGTGGCCTGGAAGGACGGTATCGTCGATCGCCTGACCACCGGCGTCGCCGCGCTGCTGAAAAAGCACGGGGTCAAGGTGATCCACGGCTGGGCGAAGATCATCGACGGCAAGCATGTCGACGTCGACGGCCAGCGCATCCAGTGCGAACACCTGCTGCTGGCCACCGGCTCGAACAGCGTCGAACTGCCGATGCTGCCGCTGGGCGGCCCGATCATCTCCTCCACCGAAGCCCTTGCCCCGCAGACGCTGCCCAAGCACCTGGTGGTGGTGGGCGGCGGCTACATCGGCCTGGAACTGGGCATCGCCTATCGCAAGCTGGGCGCGCGGGTCAGCGTGGTGGAAGCGCGCGAGCGCATCCTGCCGACCTATGACAGCGAGCTGACCGCACCGGTGGCCGAATCGCTGAAGAAGCTGGGCATCGCCCTGCACCTGGGGCACAGCGTCGAGGGCTATGACAACGGCTGCCTGCTGGCCCGCGACGGCCAGGGCGGGCAGTTGCGGCTGGAGGCCGACCGGGTTCTGGTAGCGGTGGGGCGTCGCCCGCGCACGCAGGGCTACAACCTGGAAAGCCTGGAACTGAAAATGAACGGTGCCGCCATCGCCATCGACGAACGCTGCCAGACCAGCATGCGCAACGTCTGGGCCATCGGTGATGTGGCCGGCGAACCGATGCTGGCCCACCGCGCGATGGCGCAAGGCGAGATGGTCGCCGAAATCATTGCCGGCAAGGCGCGGCGCTTCGAGCCCAGTGCAATTGCCGCAGTGTGTTTCACCGACCCGGAAGTGGTGGTGGCCGGCACCACGCCGGAACAGGCCAGTGAGCAAGGGTTGGACTGCATCGTCGCGCAGTTCCCGTTCGCCGCCAACGGGCGGGCCATGAGCCTGGAGTCGAAAACCGGCTTCGTGCGCGTGGTGGCACGCCGTGACAACCATCTGATCGTGGGTTGGCAGGCGGTGGGCGTGGCGGTTTCGGAACTGTCCACGGCCTTTGCCCAGTCTCTGGAAATGGGCGCACGCCTGGAAGATATCGCGGGCACCATCCATGCCCACCCGACCCTGGGCGAAGCGGTGCAGGAAGCGGCATTGCGGGCGCTGGGCCACGCCCTGCACATCTGACACTGAAGCGGCCAAGGCCGATTTGGCCCGTCGCGCCCCCAAGGCGCCACGGGTCTTTTTTCATTCAGCGCCGCTACCGGCTCACTCGCAGATGCTGTTCTTGCCCGCCCCCTTGGCTCGGTACAAGGCCTGGTCAGCACGCCCCAGCAGGTCATGCGGATCTTCACCCTCCTGCCACTGCACCACGCCGTAGCTCAGGGTCAGGCGGCACGCGCCAACCTGCTCGACCTGCACCATCGCCTGGCGCAACCGGGCTGCCACTTCCAGTGCCTCACCCAGTGTGGTCTGCGGCAACACCATGACGAACTCGTCACCGCCCCAGCGCGCCAGCAGGTCCTGGTCGCGCAGGCACGTACGCAAGCACTCGACGACGTGAACCAGG
This sequence comes from Pseudomonas sp. NPDC089743, assembly GCF_044748785.1. Taxonomy (NCBI): domain Bacteria; kingdom Pseudomonadati; phylum Pseudomonadota; class Gammaproteobacteria; order Pseudomonadales; family Pseudomonadaceae; genus Pseudomonas; species Pseudomonas sp. NPDC089743. The sequence continues at coordinate 179,484 of NZ_JBIVGS010000006.1, read as the reverse complement.
GCCGCATCGCCCTGAGCGTGGCCAAACCGATCGTTGATCGGCTTGAAGTCATCTACGTCCATGGCGATCACCGCCAACGGCTCACGGAAGCGCTGGGCACGCCTGCACTCCTGTTGCAGCGCCTTTTCCAGCCGGTAGCGATTGGCGATACGGGTCAATGCATCACGCTCGGCCAGCTCGCGGTTTTCGTCCAGCTGGCGCTGTAGCTGCTGGTTGACCCAGGACAGCTCGCGCGTGCGCTCGGCCACCTGGGCCTCCAGCGACTGGTTCTTCTGCTCGAGCTGGGCCACCAGGCGCTTGCCGGCATCGATGTTGCGGTGCGCACCCAGCATGCGCGCCACCGAGCCATCTTCGTTGCGGGCGATGATGTGGCCGCTGTCCTCGATCCACAGGTAGCTGCCATCCTGGCAGCGGCAACGGTATTCGATGAGGTAGCGCTCATTGCGCTGGTTGATGTAAGCCTCGAAATGCGCCATCACCCGCGGGTAATCCTCGGGGTGGATCACGCTCTCCCAGGTCAGCACGCTGTTGGCCATGGAATGGCTGGCGTAGCCGAGCATGGCGTACCAGCCGGGGTTGCGATAGACGTAGCCGGTATTGGCATTCCAGTCCCAGATACCATCGCTGATCAATTCGAACAGCATGTGCAACTGTTGCTCACTGAAGCCGGGCGGCACCGGCCTTGATTCCTGACTCATGGACGCTCTCCCTGGTGTCCAGCAACTGCGCCCCGGTCAAGGTGCTGCCGACTGTGCTCGTAATTGCCGTAAGCGGCAAGATCGTTCCCCTGCCGGGCGAGCTTATGCCGTGCGCCCGGTTACCGGAATAGCCCAGACGCCCTATTTTCCCGGTTTAGTTGACTGGCATGGCTTTTGCCCCTGTCCCTGGCGCTTTCAAGACTTCCAGGGAGAAGGAGGAAACACCGTGATCACACTCAATGGCTCAGGCTGGGGGCCCGCGCTCCAGCAGCAGAACCGTATCAACATTGAACAGCCTCTGGCGCAGGTGCTGCCCCTGCGTGCGCCGCTGGCCGCCAGCAACACCACGTCGCAACAGAACAGCCAAGGCAGCACGTCACAGCAGAATGCCGAGGACGCCCGCGAAGAAGCCTTCGCCAAGCTCAAGGTGCTGCTACAGAACCCTGACCTTGCCGCACGCCAGCAGGCCGGCGCCAGCACCCAGGAAACCAGCAGCGCCACGCAGGACTTCCGCGACTACATGGCCAAGACCCCCGAGCAGAAAATGCAGGAAAAAGTGCTCGCTGAACTGGGCATGACGCCAGAGGAATTCGAGGCGCTGCCACCGGAACAGAAAGAAAAAGTCATCGCGCAAATAGCGCAGCGCATCAAGGAAGATATCGCGCTAAAGACCCAGGCTAAAGTGGAGGAACAGGCAGTGCGTGCCCAGCAGGTTCGCCAGGGCACGGACATTGCCGCTTCACAGGGCAAGGATGAACGCGAGAAGGCCTTGGAGGCCGTCCAACGCTGAGTACAAGGCCACCCGTGACCGGGGTGGCCTCACGCCAGCAGCAACAGCGCCTCTTCCACCGCAACCACCCGTGGGTTGCCCACCGCACCCGGCTGCCGCCATGCCGCGATGCCGCGATGCCGCGATGGTCAAGCCGAGCGGCACCGGCTGACCGATTGCCACCACCCGCTCGAAGCCTCGGCGCGGCTCGGAGTGTTGCCGGACGCGCAGGCCGGGGTCGACTGGAGCAACCCGCAAATACCCGCCGCAGTCGTCGCCGGCCTGGTGGCCTGGCGCACGCGCAGCACGTTGCTGACCCTGGGCGTTGGCATGGCGACGCTATGGGTGTTGAAGTATCTGGGTCTGTAGGCGTGGTGCCAAAATGATAGGGCATCAATCGACGCTGGCACGCCGTATAATCGCGCCTCCCAGAAATCCGATGATGCTTTCTCATGAAGAAACTGCTGTACGTCGTAACCCTCGCCCTCGCTGCCATCCCCGCCGCCTTCGCCAATCCCCCCGCAACGTTTACCGAAGCCAAGGTTGTCGCCAAACAGAAGATCTTCCTCGACCAGGCAAACAGCCCAATGGGCGAACTGTACTGTGGCTGCAAATGGAAGTGGGTCGGCAAGTCCGGTGGCCGTGTCGACGCCAAGTCCTGCGGCTACGAAACCCGCAAAGTGCAGACCCGCGCCGAACGTACCGAATGGGAGCACATCGTGCCGGCCTGGACGTTTGGCCACCAGCGCAAATGCTGGCAGAACGGTGGTCGCGAGCATTGCGTCAATGAAGACCCGACCTTCCGCGCCATGGAGGCGGACCTGTTCAACCTTTACCCGTCTGTGGGTGAAGTGAACGGTGACCGCAGCAATTTCAACTACGGCATGGTTTCCGGCGTTGAGCGCCAGTATGGACAGTGCACCACCAAGGTCGACTTCCAGCAAAAAACCGCCGAGCCGCGTGACGAAGTCAAAGGCCTGGTTGCGCGTACCACGTTCTACATGTTCGACCGGTACAAGTTGAGCATGTCGCGCCAGCAGCAGCAGGTGCTCATGGCCTGGGATAAACAGCACCCGGTGTCGGCATGGGAAAAGCAGCGCAATCAGCGCATCGCCGCGATCATGGGGCACTCGAACCCCTTCGTCACCGGCGAGCGTAAATGGACGCTGGGCTACAAGCCTGTCGGGGCGATGGACGTGGTAGCTTCGGCTCCCGCGAAAACGGCTGGGAGAGATGTCGGCAAGCCGACCCTGGCGAATGCGCCAGCTGACGGTGCGATCATTGGCAACCGTAACAGTCACGTGTACCACCTGGCCAGCGGTTGCCCCAGCTACAGCCAGGTCGCTCAGAAAAACCAGGTAGCCTTTGGCAGTGAAGCAGAAGCGCAGCGTGCAGGATACCGCAAGGCAGGGAACTGCAAGTAGGCGTATGGAGCGAGAGAAGATATGGCGTCCCAGGCAGGATTTGAACCTGCAACCTTCCCCTTAGGAGGGGGATGCTCTATCCAATTGAGCTACTGAGACACGAGAACCGGCAGCGAACGCTGCACAGCTGGACGGCGAGCATGTTAACCAGCGGGCAGCCGTTTGTCATGCATCTATCGGGCTTTTTGCACGTAGGGCTTTTCGGAGGCTTGTGTCAAACGGGCACCCCGTGCTGACGCAGCAGGTCCATCAATGTGCTGACCGCCGTGGCCAGTGGCCCTGAATTGTCCAGCACATGCACGCGGGGATCGGGGCAGGACTGGAGCCTGGCGCTGCGCGCCAGGCGCTGATCGATCTCTTGCGCTGCCTCCCTGCCCCGGGCAACCAGGCGCGCGCGCAACACCGCTGGGTCAACCTCCAGGCGCACTGCCAGCAGGCTGGGGTAGCGCCTGCGCGCCTCGGGCAGATAGCCACGGGAACCGTTGACCAGCACCGATCGCCCTTGCGCGAGCCAAATGTCCACTTGCTTGGGTATGCCGTACTCCAGGCCGTTAGCTTGCCAATGCATGGCAAACTCGCCTGCCGCACGCATCGCTTCGAAGCGCTGTGGCGTGACGCTCTGCGCCGCCTCACCGGTGGCCTCTGCAGAGCGTGTGATCACTCGCCGGGCGATTTCCACACCGGCGGCAGCCAGTTGTGAGCGAGCGGCCTCGATCAGAGAATCTTTTCCCGAACCGGAAGGGCCTATCAAATAAATCAGGCGACCCGAGGCTTTATCGTGGGAGCTTGCGTCATGTTGCATAGCCACTATGCTCTATGGAAGGAAACCCGCGCATTTTAAGGGTTTTCTCTACCCTTTGCCGCGTTTTACGGGTTTTTGACGGCAGAGGGCTGACGGTAAGGCGATCCTGGAAATGCAAAACTTTTCCAACCAGTACTCATTTCTGATAATTGGTACTGGCAAAAAGCCTTTACCGAGATCACTATTTGTCACAGAATTGACGCCAAGGAAACGGCGACCTTGAGGCAAGATGAGCACCAAATTTTCCAGGCGGTTGAACATTTTGTCGTCGCCACGGTCGTACCAGCATCCCGTGCGGCCAATTTGTGAACCGCTTCCCCTGAACCAAAAACCGGTTAATTTATATGCGCCCAATGAAACAGGCTATTTATTCGAGCCGCACCGCTGACAAGTTTGTCGTCCGCCTGCCAGACGGAATGCGTGAGCGCATTGCCGAGGTAGCGCGCAATCATCACCGCAGCATGAACTCCGAGATCATCGCACGCCTGGAGCAGAGTCTTATCCAGGAAGGTGCGCTGGGCGACGAGCTGAGCATGCGCCTGGACAGCCCCGAACTGTCCCTGCATGAGCGCGAGTTGCTGCAACGCTTCCGCCAGTTGTCCCACCGACAGCAGAACGCGCTGGTCGCCCTCATCGCTCACGATGTGGAAATGGCAGCCGACGCCTCCTGAGGCGCGCAGCAAAAATAAAAAAGCCAGCGTAAGCTGGCTTTTTTTTGGGTTGTTCACTGGTCGGTGGCGATCCGGCCGGGCACATGCCTTGATCGCCCTGGCGGCCTGGGTATCCAGCGCCGCACGGGCGGCGCATACACCTGCACCATCACAGCAGGAACAGCGTAGCCAGCCCCAGGAAGATGAAGAAGCCACCACTGTCGGTCACGGCCGTGATCATCACGCTGGACCCCATGGCAGGGTCGCGCCCCAGGCGCGTCAGGGTCATCGGGATCAATACCCCCATGAGCGCTGCCAGCAACAGGTTCAATGTCATGGCCGCAGTCATGACCAACCCCAGTGACCAGCTGTCATACAGCCAGAACGCCACAGCACCGATCACCCCACCCCAGATCAGGCCATTGAGCAGCGACACCGCCAGCTCTTTGCGCATAAGGCGGCTGGTATTGCCTGGCGACACTTGGTCCAACGCCATGGCGCGAACGATCATGGTAATGGTCTGGTTGCCGGAGTTGCCGCCAATACCCGCCACGATCGGCATCAGCGCCGCCAGGGCCACGAGCTTCTCGATCGAGCCCTCGAACAGGCCGATCACCCGCGAGGCCAGAAACGCAGTTATCAGGTTGATCGCCAGCCAGGCCCAACGGTTGCGCAATGAACGCCAGACCGAGGCGAAGATGTCTTCCTCCTCGCGCAGACCCGCCATGTTGAGCACTTCGCTCTCGCTCTCTTCACGAATCAGGTCGACCATCTCATCGATGGTCAAACGGCCGATCAGGCGGTCGCTCTTGTCCACAACTGGCGCCGAAACCAGGTCGTAACGCTCGAAAGCCTGCGCAGCGTCGTAGGCATCTTCGTCGGGGTGGAAGGACACCGGATCAACCGCCATGACCTCCGCGACCTTCTTGTCCGGGTCGTTGACCAACAGGCGCTTGATCGGCAACACACCTTTGAGGATGCCGTCGTAGTCGACCACGAAGAGTTTGTCAGTGTGGTTGGGCAGCTCTTTGAGGCGGCGCAGGTAACGCAGAACCACTTCCAGGCTGACGTCTTCACGGATGGTCACCATCTCGAAGTCCATCAGCGCACCGACCTGCTCCTCGTCGTAGCTCAACGCCGAGCGCACGCGCTCACGCTGTTGGGCATCGAGGCTTTCCATAAGCTCGTGGACGACATCACGCGGCAATTCCGGCGCCAGGTCCGCCAGCTCGTCGGCGTCCATTTCCTTGGCCGCAGCGAGGATCTCGTGATCGTCCATGTCAGCGATCAGCGATTGACGAACCGAGTCGGAAACCTCAAGCAAGATGTCGCCGTCACGATCCGAGCGCACCAGCTGCCAGACCGTCAGGCGGTCTTCCAGGGGCAAAGCTTCGAGGATATAGGCGATATCTGCGGGGTGCAGGTCGTCGAGCTTACGCTGCAACTCGACGAGGTTTTGACGGTGGACGAGGTTTTCCACCAGGTCGTGGTGATGACCTTCCTGACGATGGGTCAGGTCTTCAACGACGCGCTGGCGCTGCAACAGCTCGACCACCTGGGCCAGGCGATCCTGCAGGCTCTCTTGCGCTTTCTTTACTTCTACTTCAGTCATAGGCGAACTCCACTCCCAGCAGCGGAGCACGCCGGGGGAATCAATCGGTCAGATCAGGCTGTAAGAATCTTGTTAACGAGTAACTACTGGGTAAGTCCATGGTGGTATTCCACAAGCCCCGGCGGGGCTGACGGGCGCAATCATACACTGCCTAAGCTGTCAGATCGCTTAAATTTTTGGCCAGAACAATCGTTTGCGCGATAAAGCTATGACAACGCTCGAAGCCATGTGTGCGACGGCACGAGCCAGCGAAAAAACACATGCGGCGCAAAGAAGTGTCGGGCGGGTTGATTTTCAGTCTAGCGGGCATCACTGATAAATCAGTGAACGGCGCACAACAAAAAGCCCGCTCAATTGAGCGGGCTTCTTGATATGTGGCGGACTCAGGAGGATTCGAACCTCCGACCGCTCGGTTCGTAGCCGAGTACTCTATCCAGCTGAGCTATGAGTCCGTGGTTGGTAGTTTTAGGCCAGATTACCACTGGTTGCTTGAAGCAGCTTTGTAAGCAAAGCCACTTCAAAAGTGGCGGACTCAGGAGGATTCGAACCTCCGACCGCTCGGTTCGTAGCCGAGTACTCTATCCAGCTGAGCTATGAGTCCGTAGTTGGTAGTTTTAGACCAGATTACCACTGGTTGCTTGAAGCAGCTTTGTAAGCAAAGCCACTTCAAAAGTGGCGGACTCAGGAGGATTCGAACCTCCGACCGCTCGGTTCGTAGCCGAGTACTCTATCCAGCTGAGCTATGAGTCCGTGTCTTGCCGCGCATTATAGGTCGCTGAAACATTTTTGCAAGAACTTTTTCGTTTAAATTCAACGACTTAGCGTTCTTACCGATTACAGCGCCCTAAGCGAATAATGGCGGTGAAGGGGGGATTCGAACCCCCGATACCCTTATGAGGTATACTCCCTTAGCAGGGGAGCGCCTTCGGCCACTCGGCCACCTCACCGCAACACGAGGCGAATATTAAACAGGCTCTTCCTCGTTTGCAACCCTTTTTTTGAAAAAAACTTCAAAAAAATTAAAGGCTTGGCTCCTCATCCTTCTCTTTCTTGATCCGCAGGTAGATTTCCTCGCGGTGAACGGCCACTTCCTTGGGCGCGCTGACGCCGATACGCACCTGGTTTCCTTTGACGCCGAGCACCGTCACGGTGATCTCGCCATCTCCAATGATCAGGCTCTCGGCGCACCGACGAGTCAGAATCAACATAGCTTTCTCCTTACGCAAGACATTCAGGGATAACAGTCTGGGAACAACAGGGCCTGGCCGTGGACGACGACACAGGGCTCCGGAGCGCGTCACGCTGGCAGGACAGGGCCTGCGTGACGCGCAGAAACGCGAAGGGCGCGGCAAGCCGCGCCCCTCAAGGCAACGCCTTACTCGCCCTGTCGGGCCGGAGCGTCAAGCTCGAACGCGGTATGCAGCGCGCGAACGGCCAGCTCCAGGTACTTCTCTTCGATGACGACCGACACCTTGATCTCGGACGTGGAGATCATCTGGATGTTGATGCTCTCCTTGGCCAGGGCTTCGAACATGCGGCTGGCAACACCAGCATGGGAACGCATGCCAACACCGACGATCGACACCTTGGCGATCTTGGTATCACCGATCACTTCGCGGGCACCGATTTCACGTGCGGTGTTTTCCAGCACGCTGTGAGCCTTCTCGTACTCGTTGCGGTGCACGGTGAAGGTGAAGTCGGTGGTGTTATCGTGCGAAACGTTCTGCACGATCATGTCCACTTCGATGTTCGAAGCGCTGATCGGGCCGAGGATCTTGTAAGCGACGCCCGGGGTGTCCGGCACGCCGCGAATGGTCAGCTTGGCTTCATCACGGTTGAAGGCGATACCGGAAATGATCGGCTGTTCCATGGATTCCTCTTCATCAATGGTAATGAGGGTACCTGGACCCTCCTTGAAGCTGTGCAGCACGCGCAGCGGAACGTTGTACTTGCCGGCGAACTCCACCGAGCGGATCTGCAGCACCTTGGAGCCGAGGCTGGCCATTTCCAGCATCTCTTCGAAGGTGATCTTCTCCAGGCGGCGCGCCTGTGGCACGACGCGCGGGTCGGTGGTGTAAACGCCATCGACGTCGGTGTAGATCTGGCACTCGTCAGCCTTGAGCGCGGCCGCCAGGGCCACGCCCGTGGTATCGGAGCCGCCGCGGCCCAGGGTGGTGATGCTGCCGTGCTCGTCGACGCCCTGGAAACCGGCTACAACCACCACGCGCCCGGCCTTGAGGTCGGCGCGAATCTTCTGGTCGTCGATCTGCAGGATGCGTGCTTTATTGTGCGCGCTGTCGGTGAGGATGCGCACCTGGTTGCCGGTGTAGGACACCGCCGGCACACCACGCTTGATCAAGGCCATGGCCAGCAGGGCAATGGTGACCTGCTCGCCGGTGGACACGATCACGTCCAGCTCACGCGGAACCGGCTGATCGGTGATCTGCTTGGCCAGGTCGATCAGGCGATTGGTTTCGCCACTCATGGCCGACAGCACAACCACCAGGTCGTCGCCCGCTTCACGGTGTTTCTTGACCTTGTCGGCAACCTGCTCGATCCGCTCGATGGAACCGACAGAGGTACCGCCAAATTTCTGTACGATCAACGCCATTTCAATGGTGCCTCAGCCCATACCGGGCCTCAAAAAAACCATCCAACATGGAGGGGCCGATGACTAGACCATCGGCCCCTCCATCTCAAAGTCCCTGCTCTGCGAACGGCACGGCCAGCGCCAGGGCCTGGTCCAGCGCAGCGACGTCGACGCCACCGCCCTGAGCCATGTCCGGACGGCCACCGCCCTTGCCACCCACTGCCGCAGCGGCTTGTTTCATCAGGTCACCAGCCTTGAGTTGGCTGGAGAGGTCTTTGGTCACGCCGGCCACCAGCACGACCTTGCCCTCATGCTCGCTGCCCAGCAGGATCACTGCGTGGCCGAGCTTGTTCTTCAACTGATCGACCAGGGCCAACAGGGCCTTGCCATCCTGCCCATCCAGGCGGGCGGCGAGGACCTTGGCACCCTTGACCTCAACAGCCGCATTGGAGAGATCGTCCCCTGCGGCGCTGGCGGCCTTGGCCTGCAGCTGTTCCAGCTGCTTCTCAAGCTGACGGTTGCGCTCGAGCACAGCCGACAGCTTGTCGATCAGGTTGTCACGGTTGCCCTTGACCAGCTGCGCGGCTTCCTTGACCTGCTCTTCGGCAGCGTTCAGGTAGGCCAGTGCAGCAGCGCCGGTCACCGCTTCGATACGGCGCACGCCAGAGGCCACGCCGCCTTCGCTGATGATCTTGAACAGGCTGATATCACCGGTGCGCTTGGCGTGGATACCGCCGCACAGCTCGACGGAGAAATCGCCACCCATGCTCAGCACGCGCACGGTATCGCCGTACTTCTCGCCGAACAGGGCCATCGCGCCCTTGCGCTTGGCGGTTTCGATATCGGTAACTTCAGTTTCCACCGGCGTGTTCTTGCGCACTTCGCGGTTGACGATATCTTCCAGCGCCTTGATCTGCGCAGGCGTCACCGCCTCGAAGTGGCTGAAGTCGAAACGCAGACGCTGGCTGTCGACCAGCGAGCCCTTCTGCTGCACATGCTCGCCCAACACCTGGCGCAACGCTTCGTGCAGCAGGTGCGTGGCCGAGTGGTTCAGCGAGGTAGCGTGCTGCACCTCGGCATCGACCTTGGCTTCGACCGGAGAACCGATCAGCAGCGCGCCGCTGGCGACCACGCCATGGTGCAGGAAAGCGCCGCCGGTCTTGGTGGTGTCTTGCACGTCAAAACGCACGGCGCCGGACTGCAGGTAGCCGGTATCGCCGACCTGGCCACCGGATTCGGCATAGAACGGGGTGCGATCCAGCACCACCACGCCCTGCTCGCCCTCGCCCAACTGGTCGACTGACTGGCCGTCCTTGTACAGGGCAATGACCTTGCCCTGACCTTCGGTGGCGTTGTACCCGACGAAATCGGTGGCGGTGTCGACCTTGACCAAGCTGTTGTAATCCATGCCGAAGGCACTGGCCGAACGGGCACGCTCACGCTGGGCATCCATCTCGCGCTCGAAGCCCGCTTCATCGATGGTCAGCTCGCGCTCACGGGCGATGTCGGCGGTCAGGTCCATCGGGAAGCCGTAGGTGTCGTAGAGCTTGAACACCACGTCACCCGGCACGACGTCGCCCTTGAGCTGGGCAAGGTCCTGCTCGAGGATGCGCAGGCCCTGTTCGAGGGTCTTGGCGAACTGTTCTTCTTCGGCCTTGAGCACGCGCTCGATGTGGGCCTGCTGGCTCTTGAGCTCGGGGAACGCCTCGCCCATCTCGGCAGCCAGGGCTGCGACGATCAGGTAGAAGAAGCTGCCCTTGGCACCCAGCTTGTTACCGTGACGGCAGGCGCGACGAATGATGCGGCGCAGCACGTAGCCACGGCCTTCGTTGGACGGCAGCACGCCGTCTGCGATCAGGAAGCCGCAGGAGCGGATGTGGTCTGCCACGACTTTCAGCGAAGCCTGGCCGTCGTTGCTGCAGCCGATGGCCTTGGCCGCAGCGCTCAGCAGGTTCTGGAACAGGTCGATCTCGTAGTTCGAGTGCACGTGCTGCATGACCGCACTGATGCGCTCCAGGCCCATGCCGGTGTCCACCGACGGCGCTGGCAGCGGGTGCAGCACGCCATCGGCAGTACGGTTGAACTGCATGAAGACGTTGTTCCAGATCTCGATGTAGCGGTCGCCGTCTTCTTCCGGGGAACCGGGTGGGCCGCCCCAGATATCGGCACCGTGGTCGTAGAAGATCTCGGTGCAAGGGCCGCACGGGCCGGTATCGCCCATGGTCCAGAAGTTGTCGGAGGCGTACGGGGCGCCTTTGTTGTCACCAATGCGCACCATGCGCTCGGCCGGCACGCCGACTTCCTTGGTCCAGATGTCGTAGGCTTCGTCGTCACTGGCGTAGACGGTGACCCAGAGCTTTTCCTTGGGCAGGTTCAGCCACTTGTCGGAGGTCAGGAAGGTCCAGGCGAAAGTGATCGCATCGCGCTTGAAATAGTCGCCGAAGCTGAAGTTGCCCAGCATCTCGAAGAAGGTGTGGTGACGCGCGGTGTAACCGACGTTTTCCAGGTCGTTATGCTTGCCACCGGCGCGCACGCACTTCTGGCTGCTGACCGCACGGGTGTAGGCGCGCTTCTCGGCACCGAGGAAGCAGTCCTTGAACTGGTTCATGCCTGCGTTGGTGAACAGCAGGGTCGGGTCGTTGTTCGGAATCAGCGAACTGGAGGCGACTCGGGTATGGCCCTGCTCTTCGAAGAAGCGAAGGAAGGCTTCACGGATTTCTGCGCTTTTCATAGGTTCTTCCACGGAAACGACGGCCCCTGGGGGCAAACGCGTCGACGAAACGACGGCAAAGGGCCGCATTATATCGGTCCTGCAATCTCGGTGCAGTGTGTTTATGCGATGCAAAACGTCGATTGGACGGCTTTTGAAGCGCGTGCAAACGAAAATGACATGACCGGATGCTAAATGCAGGCTTTTGCCGCTGGCAAGCCTATTACCGCTCAAGGGAAGGGAAAATGGAACAGGCGGTGAATTAAATGATTGTCATGGGCAAGGTTCAGCGACGACCGGCCTTGGCAGAAGCGCCCTTTGGCGACAACAAGGCCGCTCCTGCCAGGCACTGCGCAAACTCAGGCCAGACGCTGCCCTGAATCCGGGACGATGAGAATCCCGGCGCGCAGCCCGTTCTTGACCTTGGGGTTGGGGAAGATGATCCGCGCCCCCTCCTCCTCCACCACCCAGCGCATTTCAGCCAGGTCCTCGGCCAGCAGATAACCTTTGCTCAGCTCGGAGAAGTTCTCGATATCCGCCGGCAGATGCAGGCGAAAGCCCTCACTGTGCTTGATGATCTCGCGAGCCACACTGAACAGTTTAAGACCATCGAGCGACTCCCCGGCCTCAGGCTCATCGCCTTCGATGATCTGGATCAGGCGCTGCTCCAGCTTGTCGAGGTTGACCTGCTCGTTCTGCCCGAACGGCCGCGCCTTGCCCAGCTCCAAGGTAAATGCTTCGGCATCCAGTTGCTCATAGGTGAACGCACTGAAGGTGATCGATGACTTGCTCTGCAGCAGCACCGCCTCCATGCCTGCAGCAGCCAGCCGAGCCAGCTCACGGCGGGAATGCTTGCGCCCCTCTTTATAGGGGTAAAGGGCAAACTGCTCTATCTTGGAGCCACGAATGGCGGTGTGCAGGTCGTAATGCAGACGGGTACGCTCAGACTTGCTGAAGAACACCCGGGCGAACTGCTCAAGCTCCGCGGCACGCAGTGCCTCGAAACCACTGGAAAGCTCGTGACGACCATTGAACAGGCGGTTGATGTCCTGCTCGATGAAGCGCTCGCCCTTGCGGATCGCCGCTGGGTTGCCGAACAGGAACATCACACGCGAACGCGGCTTGATCTTGCCATTGGCCACGCCGTGCAGCAGCCGTTCGAGCAATTCGATCGGCGCTGTTTCATTGCCATGAATACCGGCCGACAACAGCAGGTCCAGCCCGCAATCGTCGCCTTCGGGCGGACGCACCTCGAGTGCGCCCTCCCCCAGCCAGCGTAAACGCACGCCCTTGGGTGTAACTTGGGTCTTCTCGGCCGGCTCGTGATCGGTCAGGGTCAGCTCAAGCAATTTGCCAAGGGCGAGCATAGGCGCTTCCTTAGTGGCCGTGGCCGCAGTCGGGGCCATGGACGTGGTCATCGTCTTCACCGACTTCTGCCGGCTCCATCTCCAGCTGCAGGCTGACCAGGTTGGTAGCCATCGGGCGCAGGAGCAGGTTGGCGTACTCGGTGTCGTTCTCATCGACGTCGACACCGATCAGCAATTGGCCACGGCCGTCTTGCTGAATCCACACTTCCTTGCCCTGCCAGACAACGGCAAAGCGGGTGCAGGAAGTTTCCAGCTGAGTGCCGTCTACATCTTCAAGGATCAGGCGCAGGGCGTCGGTCATTACAAAAGTCTCTCTTCAAGGTTGGCGTTGGAACGGATAGACCGAGCCCAACTTCAGAATCTGGGTCAACTCATCCAGCGCCGTACGGCATTCGAACAGCAACTGCGGGTCGGCAAGGTCCGCTTCGCCCAGGCGGTCGCGGTAGTGCTTGTCGACCCACTGCACCAGTGTGTCGTACAGCGGGGCGGTCATGATAACGCCTGGATTGACCGCCGCCAGTTCCGATTCCTTCAAAGCCACGCGCAAGCGCAGGCATGCCGGGCCGCCGCCGTTCTGCATGCTTTGCTTGAGGTCGAACACCTTGACCTCCTTCACCGCGCCACCCTGGCGGGTCAGTTGCTGCAAGTACGCCCAGACCCGCTCATTGTTGCGGCACTCCTCCGGCACCACCAGCAGCATCGAGCCGTCGTCGCGGCTGAGCAGTTGGCTGTTGAACAGGTAGGAACGCACCGCATCCTCTACCGCCACCGCTGCCCGTGGTACACGGATGGCCTGGAAGTTGCCACCCTTGCTGGCCAGTTTAGCTTGCAGCTGGCCAAGCACCGCGTCAGTCTCGAGGAAAGCATCTTCGTGGTAGAACAGCACCTCGCCATTGCCCACCGAAATCACATCGTTGTGGAATACACCCTGATCGATCACCGATGGGTTCTGTTGAGCGTAGACCACACCGTCATCGCTCAGACCGTGAAGCCGTGCCACGGCCTGTGAGGCTTCCAGGGTCTGGCGTGCCGGATACTTCTGCGGCGCGGGATAACGGCCGTCGAACGCGCTGCGACCATAGACGAAAAACTCGACGCCCGCCTCGCCGTAGCTGCGGCAGAAGCGCGTATGGTTGGCCGCGCCCTCGTCGCCGAACTGCGCCACGGCAGGCAGCGCCGGGTGATGGGCAAAGTGCTGCTCATTGCTGAACATGGCGGCCAGCACACGGCTGGTGGTCGGATGCTCGATGCTGCGGTGGTACTTGCAGTTGAGGTTGGCAGCGGTGAAATGCACGCGGCCATCAGCGGTGTCGGCGCTGGGGCTGACGGTGGCCGCGTTGGCCACCCACATGCTCGATGCCGAACAGCTGGCGACCAACAGCGGCATGGCCTCTTTGGCGGCGCGCCGGATCACTTCGGCATCGCTACCGCTGAAGCCCAGACGACGCAGAGCGGCCACGTCCGGGCGCTCCTGCGGCGCCAGCACGCCCTGCTTGAAGCCCATATCGGCCAGCGCTTTCATCTTGGCCAGGCCTTGGCGCGCCGCTTCACGCGGGTTCGAGGCCTGCTGGCTGTTGCTCTGCGAAGCCACGTTACCGTAGGACAGGCCGCCGTAATTGTGGGTAGGCCCCACCAGGCCATCAAAATTCACTTCATAGGATTTCATCGGCTAGGCTCCGTGACCTGTTGTTATAGGGTGACGCCCGGCGTCAGGGTCGCCGGCAGGGCAAGGCTGGCAGTCTCCAGCGAAGCCACGGGGTAAGCGCAGTAGTCGGCGGCGTAATAGGCGCTGGCGCGATGGTTGCCGCTGGCGCCTACCCCCCCGAACGGCGCGCTGCTGGCGGCACCGGTCAGTTGCTTGTTCCAGTTGACGATGCCGGCGCGGCTGCGCAGCCAGAAGTACTGGTAGCGGGCACGGGAGTCGGACAGCAGGCCAGCCGCCAGGCCGTACTGGGTGTTGTTGGCCTCATCGATGGCGGCATCGAAGTCCGCGTAACGAATCACCTGCAGCAGCGGGCCGAAAAATTCTTCGTCGGGCCGGTCGGTCACGGCAGTGACATCAATGATGCCCGGGGTCAGCAATGCGGCATCGGCCTGGGGCTGGGTCATCTCCAGCAACGGGGTGGCGCCTTTGGCGAGCAGCTCAGCCTGGGCCGCGATCAGCACCTGCGCAGCCTGCAGCGAAATGACCGACCCCATGAAAGGTGCCGGCTGCTGATCGAAAGCGCCGACCGTGATGCCTTTGCACACCTCGACCAACCGCGCGAGCAGCGCATCGCCCCAGGCGCCCTGCGGCACCAGCAGGCGGCGAGCGCAGGTGCAGCGCTGGCCAGCGGAGATGAACGCCGACTGGATGATCGTGTACACCGCCGCATCGAGGTCCTTGACCTCATCCACCAGCAATGGGTTGTTGCCGCCCATTTCCAGGGCAAGGATCTTGTCCGGACGGCCGGCAAACTGCTGATGAAGCAAGTTGCCGGTGCGGCTGGAGCCTGTGAAGAACAAGCCATCGATACCCGGGTTGGCAGCCAGCGCCACCCCCGTATCGCGCGCGCCCTGCACCAGGTTCAGCACGCCGGCAGGCAGGCCCGCGGCGATCCAGCAATTGACGGTCAGCTCAGCGACCTTGGGGGTCAGCTCGCTGGGCTTGAACACTACACAGTTACCCGCCAGCAGTGCCGGAACGATGTGCCCATTGGGCAAATGGCCGGGGAAATTGTAGGGGCCGAACACCGCCACCACTCCGTGGGGCTTGTGCCGCAGTACCGCGGTAGCCTCTGCCAGCGGGCCGCTTTTCTCGCCCGTGCGCTCGCGGTAGCTCTGTATCGAGATCGCGACCTTGTTGACCATGCTGCTCACTTCGGTAGCCGACTCCCACAGCGGCTTGCCGGTTTCTTCGCCAATGCAGTGAGCCAGCGCCTCGGAATGCTGCTTCAGCTGTTCGGCGAACTTTTCCAGTACGTCGATGCGCGCCTCCAGGCTCAGTTGCGCCCAGGCTGGAAAAGCCTGACGCGCAGCCTGTACGGCAGCCTCGACCTGGCCGGCATCGGCGCCCTGCCCTTGCCAGACAACGGCTTGCGTGACCGGGTTGAGCGACTGCAGGGCTTCACCCTGGCCGGCCTGCCAGCGGCCGGCGATGTAATGCGTGGTCATTTACTGGGCCTCCCGGCTTGCCGACAGCGGCACGGCGCGCACGTTGTCACCCGCGCCCATGCGCAGGCGCTTGGCGGTCAGCGGGTCGACCACCAGGGTGCCCGCCGCCAGGCGTGCGGGCGCGGCAGTGATACGGCAGTCATCGCGCTTGCGGTTATGGATGATGTAAGGGGTTGCGTCATCGCCAGGCGTACCCACGGCCAGAACCAAGGTCTGGCTCTCGCGTACGGCACGAATCTTCGAGGTTTCGCACTCGATGGCGGGGCCTGCGTCGAAGATGTCGACATACCCCTGATAGCTGAAGCCTTCCTGCTTGAGCATGGCCAGCGCAGGCTCGGTGTCGCTGTGCACACGGCCGATCACGCTGCGTGCGGCCTCCGACAGGAAGCAGGTGTACAACGGGAACTTGGGCATCAGCTCGGCAATGAACGACTTGTTGCCTACGCCAGTGAGGTAGTCGGCCTGGCTGAACTCCATCTTGAAAAAGTGCCGGCCAAGGCTCTCCCAGAACGGCGAACGGCCCTGCTCGTCGGACATGCCGCGCATTTCGGCAATGATCTTGTTGCCGAACAGTTCTGGGAACTCGGCGATGAACAGCATGCGCGCCCGCGACAGCAAGCGGCCATTGAGCCCAGAGCGGTGGTCACTGCGCAAAAACAGCGAGCACAGTTCGGAGTTGCCGGTCAGGTCATTGGCCAGGAACAGGGTGGGGATCTCGCGATAGATGTTCAGCTCCTGCGAGGCGCTGACGGTCAGGCCCACCCGGTAGTTGTACCAGGGCTCGCGCAGGCCGACGGCGCCGGCGATGGCACTGATGCCGACCACCAGGCCTTCGTCGTTCTCCAGCACGAACAGGTAGTCGGTGTCACCGCGCTCGGCTTCACCCCGGAAGCTCTTCTCGGCCCAGCCGACACGGTGCCCGAGGCGTTCCTCGTTGGCCGGCAAGGTGGTCAGCCCGGTGGTACCGGTGCTGCGTGCCAACTCGATCAGCGCAGGTAAATCGCTGCTGCGTACAGGACGAACGATCATGCTATCTCCTTGTGCGGCAGCTGTGGCTACCGCAAAACTCTCTGTTCCCAGGCCTCAGACCGCGACCAGGCGCACGCTGGCGCCCTCGCCCACACCCAGCGCCTCGGCAGCCTCGGCACTGAGGCTCACAGGCTTGCCCGGCACCCAGTCCAGCTCGACCAGCACCGCACGGTAATCCTGCAGTTGGCCGTTGCACACCAGGTACGGGCGCCCGCCCTTGGCCGGCAGCTCCTCGAGCTTGACCGGCACCACCCTGCTCTGGGCGATCGAGCGGATGCCCGAGGCACGCGCATGCAAGGTGGGGCCGCCATCGAAGATGTCGATGTAGTGCTCGGTCTCGAAGCCCTCACGCATGAGGATGTCGAACGTGATTTGCGCGCGCGGATGCACCTGGCCCATGGCCTCCTGCGCAGCGTCCGGCAGCAGGGGTACGTAGATCGGGTAATGCGGCATCAGTTCGGCGAGGAAAGTACGGCTCTTCAGGCCGCACAGGCGCTCGGCGTGGGCGTAGTTGAGGTCGAAGAAGTTGCGCCCTATGGCATCCCAGAACGGCGACTCGCCTTGCTCATCGCTGTAACCGACGATCTCGGTGACCACCGAGTCGGCAAAGCGCTCAGGGTGCGAAGCCATGAACAGCAAGCGACCACGCGAATTCAGCTCGGCCCAGCCACTGTTCACCAGTTCAGGCAGGACATAGAAGCTGGTCAGCAGGCTGTTGCCGGTGAGGTCATGGCACAGCGACAGCACGTGGATCTTGTTGTGGATCTTCAGCTCGCGGGAGGCGTGCACGAAGGTTTCGTTACGAAAGCTGTAGAAAGGCTCGGAGTAGCCTGCCGAGGCGACGATTGCCGAGCAACCGGCCAGCTTGCCGGTGACACTGTCCTCGAGCACGAAGAAGTAGCTTTCTTCGCCATTGAAACTGACTTCGGCAGCGAACGACGTTTCCGAGGCGGCTATCTTGTCGCCCAGACGGGCAGCGTCATCTGGCAGCGAAGTGACACCAACGGGGCTGTCTGCAGCCATGCGCTGCACTTCGTTCAGATCAGCCATTTGCGCGGGGCGCATCACCAGCATGGTGTCACTCCTTTGGAAAAACTGGCCGCTCTGGCGGCACGGAAAAACGGCGGGCGCGTGTTGAGTCTGCAAGCACGCGCCCGCACTGGGATTCTGCAATCGCCGGCCCGACGGGGCCGGCGAAGGGACCGCCGGCGAATCAGGCCTGGGTCAGTTTGGCCACAGCCCGCTCGAAGCGGTCCAGACCTTCATCGATATCGGCATCTTCGATC
Organism: Pseudomonas sp. NPDC089743; assembly: GCF_044748785.1. NCBI lineage: Bacteria > Pseudomonadati > Pseudomonadota > Gammaproteobacteria > Pseudomonadales > Pseudomonadaceae > Pseudomonas > Pseudomonas sp. NPDC089743. The sequence goes on along the minus strand of NZ_JBIVGS010000006.1, from coordinate 161,394 downwards.
ACCAGGCTCGGCGCGAAGCGCACCACGTCCGGGCCGGCCTGCAGCACCATCACGCCTTCTTTCTCGGCGGCATTGAGGATGTCCTTGGCCTTGCCCTGCCAGGCTTCGGTCAGCACGCAGCCGATCAACAAGCCGACACCACGCACCTGAGAGAACAGGCCAGCCTTCTGGCCGATCTGCTCCAGGCGCGCCTTGAAGCGCTCGTGCTTGGCTTTGATACCGGCCAGGGTTTCTGGGGTATTGATCACGTCCAATACCGCGCAGGCAACGGCGCAGCCCAACGGGTTACCGCCATAGGTGGTGCCGTGCGTACCGACCGCCAGATGCTTGGCAAGCTCAGTGGTGGTGAGCATGGCGCCGATCGGGAAGCCACCGCCCAGGCTCTTGGCGCTGGTCAGGATGTCTGGCGTCACACCGTAATGCTGATAGGCGTACAGCGAGCCGGTACGGCCCACACCCGTCTGCACTTCATCGAAGATCAGCAGGGCGTTGTGATCGTCACACAGCTTGCGGGCGCCTTCCAGGTACGCCTTGTCGGCCGGGACCACACCACTCTCGCCCTGGATCGGCTCGATCACCACGGCGCAGGTCTTGTCGGAAATCTGTGCCTTCAGCGCTTCCAGATCGTTGTAGGGCACATGGCTGATGCCAGTGATCTTCGGGCCGAAACCATCCGAGTACTTCGGCTGGCCGCCGACGCTGACGGTGAACAGGGTGCGACCGTGGAAGCTGTTCACGGCGGAGATGATTTCGTGCTTGTCAGGACCGAAGCGGTCATGGGCGACGCGACGGGCCAGCTTGAAGGCGGCCTCGTTGGATTCGGCGCCTGAGTTGCAGAAAAAAGCCCGGTCGGCAAAGGTGGCGTCGACCAGTTTGTGCGCCAGGCGCAGTGCCGGCTCGTTGGTGAAGACGTTGGAAACGTGCCAGAGGGTATTGGCCTGCTCGGTCAGGGCCTTGACCAGTGCCGGATGGCAGTGGCCCAAGGCATTCACCGCGATGCCGCCGGCAAAGTCGATGAGCTCGCGGCCCGACTGGTCCCACACGCGGGAACCCTCGCCTCGCACAGGAATGAAGGCCGCCGGAGAATAGTTGGGGACCATGACCTGGTCGAAATCGGCACGCTGCACCGGGGCTTGCTCAACGGACATCTGAGTCTCCTGAAGAGGAACGCTGGCCTGGAAGTGGCGAGCGATGGGGGGATTGTAAGGACTGATCTACGCCTGTCCTTGCGGCCAAGCGACAACTTGTTACAGCGCAAAACCCAGTTTTACCCAGGCTTTCGGCAATGCGACAAACACTGTCGCAATCGCGCAGTGTAACGGCAGAGCGGGACTGGGTGAACGGGTGTTCACATAAGAAGATACGCCGGCTGCACCGCCGCCCTCACCGGCAAGCCGGCCGCCACCGGACCGGCGGCAACCCGATCAGCCTGGACGCTGGCTTGCAGGCGACAGAGGCGCAGTGCACCGGGCAGCGTTCAGCCCTTTTCGGCAGGCGCCGAACTCAATTCGAAGGGGCTGCTGTTACGCCGCTGGTTACGGTCTTCCCGTGGCGTGGCGCCAAAGAAATTGCGGTAGGCACTGGAGAAATGCGGGCCGGAGGAGAAGCCACAGGAAAGGCCGATCTGGATGATCGATTTGCTGGTCTGCATCAGCATCTGCCGTGCCTTGTTCAGCCGCAGCTCCAGGTAGTACTGGCTAGGCACACGGTTGAGGTACTGCTTGAAGATGCGCTCCAGCTGCCTGCGCGATACGCACACATGCTGAGCGATTTCGTCGGTGGTCAGCGGCTCTTCGATATTGGCTTCCATCAACAGCACCGCCTGGGTCAGCTTCGGATGGCTGGAGCCGAGGCGGTTCTGCAGCGGAATGCGCTGACGCTCCCCACCCTCACGGATGCGCTCGACCACCAGCTCCTCGGAAACCGCACCCGCCAGCTCGGCCCCGTGATCACGTGCCAGCACCGCCAACAGCAGATCGGTCACCGCCATACCGCCGCAGGCGGTCAGGCGATCACGGTCCCAATCGAACAGATGGCTGGTGGCGATGACCTTGGGGAAACGCTCGGCGAAATCGTCTTGCCAGCGCCAATGCACCGCAGCGCGGTAACCGTCGAGCAGGCCGAGCATGGCCAACGGATACACACCTGCAGACAGCCCACCGATGATGCAGCCGCTGCGGGCCAGTTGCTTGAGCGCCGTGGACAGCGCCGACCCCAGTGCCTGGGGCAGTTCGTCAGCGAGCAGGAACAGCTTGTGACACCCCTCCAGGCGCCCGCTCCAGGGCTCGCCCGGCAGGCGCCAGGCGCCTTCCTGCGCAGGCTCGGCCTGGAGAAAGGCCAGCTCGTATACCACGTCAGGATGTACCCGCTGGGCCACCAGCAATACTTCCTCCGCCAGCGCCAACGTCAAGGGCTTGGTGCTTGGCCAGATGAGAAAACCGATTCGCTGGGTGGTCATAGGGTAAGGTCCGAAACCTGAAGTCGTTCGAGTCTGTGGCGCCAGGGCAGACTGCGCACTGCTGCGCAGCATGCCCTATTCTGGTGCAAAGGTGCAGCCTTTACTTCAGGCTGCCAGAGAGAAACTGCTTGAGCCGCTCCGATTGTGGGTTGACCAGCACTTCGCGCGGGCAGCCGGTCTCTTCGACCAGGCCTTTGTGCAGGAACACCAGCTGGTTGGACACTTCGCGGGCAAAGCCCATCTCGTGGGTCACCACCACCATGGTCCGGCCTTCCTGGGCCAGGGCCTGCATGACCTTCAGCACATCGCCGACCAACTCCGGGTCCAGCGCCGACGTCGGTTCGTCGAACAGCATCACCTCCGGCTCCACGGCCAGCGCCCGGGCAATCGCCACACGCTGCTGCTCACCGCCGGACATATGCCCCGGGAAAGCGTCCTTGCGATGGGCCACGCCCACCTTGGCCAGGTAGTGCTCGGCTTTTTCCAGGGCTTCCTTCTTGTTCACGCCAAGCACATGCACCGGCGCCTCGATGACGTTTTCCAGCGCGGTCATGTGCGACCACAGATTGAAGTGCTGGAACACCATCGACAGCCGCGAGCGCATGCGCTGCAGTTGGCGCGGGTCGGCAGCCTTGAGGGCGCCGTCCTTGCCGGCGACCATCTTCAGCTCTTCGTTGTTGAGCAGGATCTTGCCGGCGTGCGGCTGCTCGAGCAGGTTGATGCAGCGCAGGAAGGTCGACTTGCCCGAACCGCTGGAGCCGATGATGCTGATCACATCGCCTGCCTTGGCCGCCAGGGACACACCCTTGAGCACTTCATGGCTGCCGTAGCGCTTGTGCAGGTCTTGGACTTCTAGTTTGTACATGCTGTCGGTTCTCACAGAGCGTTCAGTGCTTGCGCGGCGCCAGGTAGCCGAGCCAGCGGCGTTCGGCCATCTTGAACAGGCGCACCAGGATGAAGGTCAGGCACAGATAGAACACGCCCGCCGTGATGTAGGCCTCGAAAGGCAGGTAATACTGGGCATTGACCGTACGTGCGGCACCGGTGATGTCGATCAGGGTGACGATCGACGCCAGGCTGGTGGTCTGCAGCATCATGATCACTTCGTTGCTGTACTGCGGCAGCGCCCGGCGCAAGGCCGAAGGCAGCAGGATGCGGCGGTACATCTTCATGCGTGACATGCCCATGGCCTTGGCTGCTTCGATCTCGCCATGCGGCGTGGCCTTGAGGCTGCCAGCGATGATTTCGGCGGTGTAGGCGCTGGTGTTGACGGCGAACGCCAGGCAGGCACAGAAGGTCGCACTGGAAAGCCACGGCCAGAAGATGCTCTGGCGCACCGCCTCGAACTGGGCCAGGCCGTAATAGATCAGGAACAACTGCACCAGCATCGGCGTACCGCGGATGACGTAGGTGTACAGCCAGGCCGTCATGTTCACCAGCGGCTGTTTGGACACCCGCATCAGGCCCAGCGGCACCGCCGCCAGTAAACCGAACAACAGTGACAGCGCCAGCAGCTTGAGCGTGGTCAGCAGCCCGCCGATATAAAGCGGCATGGCTTCCCAGATGACGTTGTAGTCGAAGATCATAGCTCAGCCACCTTGACGCCCACCGAGTAGCGCTTCTCGAGATACTTGAGCGCCAGCAGCGAGACACTGGTGAGCACCAGGTACAGCGCAGCCACCGCCAGGAAGAAGGTGAAAGGTTCGCGGGTGGCGTCTGCCGCCTGCTTGGCCTTGAACATCATGTCCTGCAGGCCCACTACCGAAATGAGCGCCGTAGCCTTGGTCAGCACCAGCCAGTTGTTGGTGAAGCCCGGAATCGCCAGGCGGATCATCTGCGGCACCAGAATGCGGAAGAACACCTGCCGCCCGCTCATGCCGTAGGCCGCGCCGGCCTCCGCCTGCCCCTTGGGGATACCAAGGAAGGCACCACGGAAGGTTTCCGACAGATAGGCGCCAAAGATGAAGCCCAAGGTACCGATCCCTGCCACCAGCGGATTCAGGTCGATGTAATCGTCATAGCCGACCAGCGGCGCCACACGGTTGATGATGTCCTGCCCGCCGTAGAAGATCAGCAGGATCAGCACCAGGTCCGGAATACCACGGATCACCGTGGCATACATATCGCCCAACCAGGCCAGCCAGCGCACCGGCGACAAGCGCAGCGCCACGCCAATCAGGCCGAGCACGATGGCCAGGGCCATCGACGACAGGGCGAGCTGCAGCGTCAGCCACGCCCCGTCGAGGATGACTGCCCCGTAGCCTTTCAACATGATGAGGTCCTCGACCTAGAGAATGAAAAATGGTGCAAACCTCAGAGCCTCTGCTGTTTGCACCATTGCACAGGTGAAACCCGACGTCTTACTTCGAGTCTGGACCGTAGATGTCAAAATTGAAGTACTTGTCCTGGATCGCCTTGTACTTGCCGTTGGCACGGATGGCGTCGATCGCGGCATTGATGCGCTCGGCGTTGGCCTTGTCACCCTTGCGCACGGCGATGCCGACACCGTCACCGAAGTACTTCACGTCGGTGAACGAGGGGCCCACGAAGGCGAAGCCCTTGCCAGCGTCGGTTTTCAGGAAGCCGTCTTCGAGCAGGGTGGCATCGGCCACGGTGCCGTCCAGGCGGCCAGCGGCGACGTCCAGGTAGATTTCGTTCTGGGTACCGTACGGCACCACGGTAGCGCCTTGCGGGGCCAGCACTTCCTTGGCGAAGCGGTCGTGGATCGAACCACGCTGCACGCCGATCTTCTTGCCCTTGAGCTCAGCCAGGCTGTCGCTCACGGCAGTACCTTCCTTCATCACGAGGCGAGCCGGGGTCAGGTAGTAGCGCTTGGTGAAGTCGACCGACTTCTTGCGGTCTTCGGTGATCGACATGGACGACAGAATCGCGTCGATCTTGCGCACTTTCAGTGCCGGGATCAGACCATCGAACTCCTGTTCTACCCAGGTGCACTTGGCTTTCATCTCTTCACACAGGGCGTTGCCGATATCGTAGTCGAAACCAGCGAGGCTGCCGTCGGGCTGCTTGAAGGCGAAGGGTGGGTAAGCGGCTTCGATACCGATTTTCAACGGTTTTTCATCAGCCTGCGACACCAGGGAAAACACGGAAAGCGCCAGGGCGCCAAGCAGTGCGAGCTTCTTCATCAGGTAACTCCATCGGTACGGGGCAATACAAGGCAGGAGTAACAACTGCCCGATATGCGAATGGGTACAACGCGAGCCGCGCAGGGTTCGACCAAGGTCGCAGACCACGAGCGAGTGAGTGGCATTTTAACGACAGCCCGGTAGTCGATATTTCTTCAAAGCGACAACTACTTACAGAAGCGCTTGAAACGGCAGCGGGCGAGGTTGACAGCCCCTGCAAGATATGCAAGAGCACAAGGAAAACAACCTACAGACCTAGCAATTACTGGGCCTATTATTGGCAAAGCCTTGTACGACGGCAAGTGCAGCGTGCCGCCATGGGAAAAATGGCGCCATGAACGCACCGAAACGAGTCATGAGTGTTCCCGCTCGCCCCGTGACTGTGCGTAATCGGTGACAAACAGAGTTACCGATGAATGTCGGGTAACAGTAAAGCAAAAACCCCGCCGGTCGCCCGTACGGGGTTTTCGTTTGAAGCAGAACTGCGCTGCAGCCCTGCTCAGCTCATCAAGCCGATGCCAGGCTCATCGCTTTGTGCGTATCGATCAAGTGCTGCACCACGCCCGGGTCGGCCAAGGTGGAGATATCCCCCAGCGAGCCGTATTCCGCCGTGGCGATCTTGCGAAGGATACGCCGCATGATCTTGCCCGAGCGCGTCTTCGGCAGCCCTGGCGCCCACTGAATGACATCTGGCGAGGCAATCGGGCCGATTTCCTTGCGCACCCAGTTCTTCAGCTCCATGCGCAACTGCTCGCTGGGCTCCACACCGGCGTTGAGGGTCACGTACACATAGATGCCCTGCCCTTTGATGTCGTGCGGCACACCCACCACTGCAGCCTCGGCCACTTTGGCATGGGCGACCATGGCACTTTCGATCTCTGCGGTACCCATACGGTGGCCGGAAACGTTGAGCACGTCATCTACGCGGCCCGTGATCCAGTAGTAACCATCCTCGTCACGGCGCGCACCGTCGCCGGTGAAATACATGCCACGGAAGGTCTTGAAGTAGGTATCGACGAAGCGGTCATGATCGCCATACAGCGAGCGGGACTGGCCCGGCCAGGAATCGAGGATGACCAGGTTGCCCTCGGCCGCGCCATCGATCAGGTTGCCCAGGTTGTCCACCAGCGCCGGCACCACACCGAAGAACGGACGGGTCGCCGAACCCGGCTTCAGGCCCGTGGCGCCTGGCAGCGGGCTGATCAGGATGCCGCCGGTCTCGGTCTGCCACCAGGTGTCGACGATCGGGCAGCGCTCCTTGCCGACGGTCTTGTAGTACCAGTTCCACGCCTCAGGGTTGATCGGCTCACCGACCGAACCCAGCAGGCGCAGGCTCGAGCCATCGGCACCCTCAACGGCCGCCTGCCCTTCGGCCATCATGGCGCGGATCGCGGTAGGAGCGGTGTAGAGGATGTTGACCTTGTGCTTGTCGACGATCTTCGACACCCGGGTAATGTCCGGGTAGTTCGGTACGCCCTCGAACAGCAGCGTGGTAGCACCATTGGCCAGCGGGCCGTAGACGATGTAGCTGTGGCCGGTGACCCAACCGACGTCCGCGGTGCACCAGTAGACCTCGCCGGGGCGGTAGTCGAAGACGCGCTCGTGGGTCAGCGCGGCGTACACCAGGTAACCACCCGTTGTGTGCAGCACCCCCTTGGGTTTGCCGGTGGAGCCGGAGGTGTAAAGAATGAACAACGCCTCTTCGGCGCCCATTTCCTTTGGCGCACAATGGCTGGAAGCCACCTTCATCAGGTCTTCGTACCAGATGTCGCGGTGCTGGTGCCAGGCGATGTCACCACCGGTGCGCTTGCACACGATGATTTTCTGCACGCTGCTGGTTTCAGGGTTGGTCAGCGCCAGGTCGACGTTGGCCTTGAGTGGAGTACGGCGGCCGCCGCGCAAACCTTCGTCGGCAGTGATCACCACCTTGGACTTGCAATCGATGATGCGCCCGGCCAGCGCTTCAGGCGAGAAACCGCCAAACACGACCGAGTGAATCGCACCGATGCGGGCACAGGCCAGCATCGCCACCACGGCCTCGGGGATCATCGGCATGTAGATGGTGACTACATCGCCACGGTGCACGTCCTGCCCGCGCAGGGCGTTGGCGAACTTGCAGACCTGCTCGTGGAGTTCGCGGTAGGTGATGTTGCGGTGTTCGGAAGGGTCGTCGCCTTCCCAGATGATCGCCAGTTGGTCGCCGCGCTCTTCGAGGTGGCGGTCCAGGCAGTTGGAGGAAACGTTCAGAGTGCCATCGGCAAACCACTTGATATCGACATGGTGATCGTCGAAGGAAGTCTGCTTGACCTTGGTGAAAGGCTTGATCCAGTCAATGCGCTGGGCCTGCTCACGCCAGAAGCCGTCCGGATTGATCACCGATTGCTGGTACATGGCCTTGTAGGTGGCCTCGTCGGTCAGGGTAGTGGCCGCAACCTCGGGACGAACGGGATACAGTGGAGCCGCACTCATCTGTGTTACCTCGGTGTAATAGTTGTTTTTGTATGGAACCGTTTGTAACTGTACCAGAGCGGCAAAAGCCATACGACGATGGTAGTAACGCGACGGGCTGCGCACCTCGTGACCCGCCGGAAAGGCTCTAGGCCGCAGCTGGCAGCCTGGCGAGAGGGAATGCACAAGATTTGGCCGGGGGGATTGTTACAGTTTCTGTCAAAAGGCGAAAAAACTTTATCAAAACCCCTACTGTTTCCCGTAATTACCCAGGCATAACATTCACCTCGCCAGCAACGGCAAGGCGATTAACAACTGGTAACAGTAACAGCCCCCACGAAGGCAATACGTTAATCCCACGCTAATCCGACAGTTGAACACTTGGCTTTACTTGCGGCGCCACAAGCGCCGCATGCCCTCTTACGACCTTAGACAGGTAAATTGAAAATGAAAGCGTTACTGGTATTGGTACTTGGCGGTCTTTGCAGTGCGGCAATCGCCGGTGAAGCAAAAGATGTCGAGCAGATTCCGGTTGAGCAGTACAGTTATTCGCAGCACCTGGACATCGCCCGCGTCATCTCCATGAGCGAAGTGCCAAACGTGTGCGAAGTCGTGCCGGCCCGCATGACCTATGAGGACTCCAAGGGCCAGAAGCATATTCTCGAATACCGCGTGATGGGTAACGGCTGCTCCAACGGCTGATGAATGATCTGGGCCCTGCGGGGCCCATTCATTAACGATTGCATAATGAACCGCTTGAGTTCAATCCAGCACTATTCGTTCGACTTGCCCAACGAATAATCCCGCAACTTGTTGGCAATGGTCGTATGTGAAACACCCAGCCGTTTGCCCAGCGCCCGGCTACTTGGGTATTCACCGATCAGACTTTCCAGTACAGCCTTTTCGAAGCGCCCGACAATCTGCGAAAGATCACCTTCAAGGGTAAACTCACCCAAGGGTTGCCGTACGCCGTAATCCGGCAAGCGAATATGTTCGCTCTTCACCATTGTGCCTTCGCACAACGATACCGCCTGGAACAATACGTTTTCCAGTTGCCGGACATTGCCCGGCCAATGGTAGTGCGCCAGCTTGTCCATCGCCGCAGGCGCCAGGCGCGGCATGGCACACCCAATCTGCCGGCTGGCCTGATCGAGAAAGTGCTGCACCAACCCTTCCAGGCCGTCCATGCACTCGCGCAACGGCGGTATGTGCAACGACAACACATTGAGGCGATGGTACAGGTCCTGGCGAAATTCACCCCGGGCGCACAGCTCGGACAGGTCCACCTGGGTGGCGCAGATCACCCGTACATCCAGGAACACCTCTTCATCACTGCCTACCCGGCGGAAGCAGCCATCCTGCAGAAAGCGCAGCAGCTTCACCTGCAGGCGCGGGCTCATCTCCCCCACCCCGTCGAGGAACAGTGTGCCACCCGCGGTCAACTCCAGAAGGCCCAGCTTGCCTTCGGCGCGCGCGCCCTCGAACGCACCGGGGCCATAACCGAACAGCTCGGTTTCCGCCATGGACTCTGGCAGGCCGGCACAGTTGAGTGCCATCAAGGGCGCCTGGCCGCGCGGGCTGGCCAGATGACAGGCACGCGCCAGCAGCTCCTTGCCGGTACCTGTCTCGCCTTCGATCAGCAACGGCGCGTCCAGTGGCGCCATGCGCCGCGCCTCACGCACCACCGCCGCCATCACACGCGAGCTCTGGAATATGCTGTCGAAACCGCGCAGCTCCTGCTTGCGCACGCTGTAGATCCGCTCACCGATGCGGTCGGCACGGTGCAGGGTCAATACCGCGCCAGCCAATGCCTCGCTGTCGTCATGCTCGGACTGCAACGGTGCGATGTCGGCCAGGAAAATGTCGCCTTTGACCTTGACCCGCAGGCCATTGATTCGCGATTTGTTAGCCCGCACCAGTTCCGGCAGGTCGAAGTCCTCGGCATAACGCGCCAACGGGATGCCCGGCACCTCGTCGACCCTCACGCCCAGCAACTGCGCCGCGGTGCGGTTGGCGGCGACGATGCTGCCAGCCATGTCGACCGACAGCACCGGGAAGTCCAGGGCACCCAGCAACGCGTTGAGCTCCATGTGCCGTCGTTCACTGGGCATCAGGCCGACGCGCTTGACCCCGAACACCCCGGCGATCGACTCGAACTTCGGGCGCAGAGCCTGGAACTGCAGGTTGATCAGGTTCGGGCAGTGCAGGTAGATGGCGTTGCCATGGTCGCCACCGACTTCACCACGGAGCACGTTGATACCGTACTCCACCAACAGGTTGAGAATGTCGCGCAGGATGCCGATGCGGTTCTGGCAATGCACTTTGATACGCATGAAAGCTCTCGAAGCGGCGAAGTTTTTCAACAGGCCACATAAAATCCGTAAAGAAAAGCTGACGAAAACACAGCAACGGTCAGCCCGACACACCAAATTTTCCGCGACCCTGCAGCATTTGTAAAATTATCGTTACGAAAATCACCTGCAAACTGCCGCCCGAGGGTTCGGGCACCCCGTGCAATCGGTCGGATGAAGGGATATTTCTTGGGTATGTCGTGGACATAACAATAAAAGCCCTCACCAGGAGAGCCACATGAAACAGACGCAATACGTGGCACGCGAGCCCGATGCGCAAGGCTTCATCGACTACCCGCAGCAAGAGCATGCGGTGTGGAATACGCTGATCACCCGTCAGCTGAAGGTCATCGAAGGCCGGGCATGCCAGGAGTACCTTGATGGCATCGATCAGCTCAAACTGCCCCATGACCGCATCCCGCAGCTGGGCGAGATCAACAAGGTGCTGGGCGCCACCACCGGCTGGCAAGTTGCCCGTGTGCCGGCACTGATCCCTTTCCAGACCTTCTTCGAGCTGCTGGCCAGCAAGCGCTTCCCGGTCGCTACGTTTATTCGCACCCCGCAAGAGCTGGATTACCTGCAGGAGCCCGACATCTTCCACGAGATCTTCGGCCACTGCCCACTGCTGACCAACCCCTGGTTCGCCGAATTCACCCACACCTATGGCAAGTTGGGCCTGGCCGCGACCAAGGAACAGCGCGTCTACCTGGCGCGGTTGTACTGGATGACCATTGAGTTCGGCCTGATGGAAACCGCGCAGGGCTGCAAGATCTATGGCGGCGGCATCCTCTCGTCGCCCAAGGAAACCGTCTACAGTCTGTCCGGTGAGCCCGAGCACCAGGCCTTCGACCCGATCGAAGCCATGCGCACCCCCTACCGTATCGACATTCTGCAGCCGCTGTACTTCGTGCTACCGAACCTCAAGCGCCTGTTCGACCTGGCCCACGAAGACATCATGGGCATGGTCCAGCAAGCCATGCAGCTGGGGCTGCATGCACCGAAATTTCCACCCAAGGTCGCCGCCTGAGCGACCTCGCCGACAACAACTCGAATCGGAAAACACCTCATGAATGCCTTGAACCAAGCCCACTGCGAAGCCTGCCGCGCCGATGCGCCAAAAGTCACCGACGAGGAACTGGCCGAACTCATCCGCGAGATCCCGGACTGGAACATCGAAGTACGTGACGGTCACATGGAGCTGGAGCGCGTGTTCCTGTTCAAGAACTTCAAGCATGCCCTGGCCTTCACCAATGCCGTAGGCGAAATCGCTGAAGCTGAAGGCCATCACCCAGGCCTGCTGACCGAGTGGGGCAAAGTGACTGTCACCTGGTGGAGCCACTCCATCAAAGGCCTGCACCGCAACGACTTCATCATGTGCGCGCGCACCGACAAGGTTGCCGAAACCGCTGAAGGGCGCAAGTAAACGCGCTGGCCAAGGCCGCTGCGCGCCCTGTTCGCGGGGTGCGCAGCGGCCTTTTCGTGCCCGGGCAATGTCCGGTATCCGCCCGCAAAACCGACAAGCGACCGGGAAAAATTACAAACTGTCATCCAGACTTGTGTATCCTGCGTCAGCTTTGCGAAGCTCCAAACGCGCCTGGCGCAGCCTTTTGACTCACACTTGCGAGGAACGACGAGATGCACGAAATCCCGAATCTTCCCTTCCCAAGCCTGAACCCCGAAGAGCAAACCGTTGCCGCTCATTCCGAACCGACGCCTGCCGTCGAGGATGGCGACGATCAATCCAGCGCTGACCAGGAATAACCGCGCAACCCCGACTGTGTGAAAACGGCTGACTTTCGGATTACCGCTGTCATCACGTTTTCACACCGTCCAGAACCTCTGCCACGTAGGCCCCCATGCCCGACTCACCGCGCCCCCTTGCGGTCACCCTGCAAGTCGTCTCCATCGTCCTGTTCACCTTCATCGGCTACCTGAACATCGGCATCCCCCTCGCCGTACTGCCTGGCTATGTGCACAACGATCTGGGTTTCAGCACCGTCGTCGCCGGCCTGGTGATCAGCGTGCAATACCTCGCCACCCTGCTCAGCCGCCCCACAGCCAGCCGCATCATCGACAACCTGGGCAGCAAGAAGGCCGTCATGTATGGCCTCGCCGGTTGCGGCCTGAGTGGCGTGTTCATGCTCGCCTGCGCCTTTTTCACCCATCTGCCCTGGCTGAGCCTGGTCTGCCTGCTGGTCGGCCGCCTGGTACTGGGAAGTGCAGAGAGCCTGGTGGGCTCGGGCTCGATAGGCTGGGGGATTGGCCGGGTCGGCGCCGAAAACACCGCTAAAGTCATCTCCTGGAACGGTATCGCCAGCTACGGTGCACTGGCCATCGGCGCCCCACTGGGCGTGCTGATGGTCAAGCACCTGGGGCTGTGGAGCATGGGGGCGAGCATCATCGCGCTGTGCGCGGCAGGCTTGCTGCTGGCATGGCCAAAACGCGCTGCGCCGATCGTCAGCGGCGTGCGCCTGCCGTTTCTGCGGGTACTGGGCAAGGTGTTCCCACACGGTTCGGGCCTGGCCTTGGGCTCGATCGGCTTTGGCACCATCGCCACCTTCATCACCCTGTACTACGCCAGCCGTGGCTGGGCGAACGCAGCACTGACCCTGAGCCTGTTCGGTGCCAGTTTCATCTGTGCGCGGCTGCTGTTCGGCAACCTCATCAACCGGATTGGCGGGTTCAAGGTGGCGATCGCGTGCCTGTCGGTCGAGACACTGGGGCTGTTGATGCTGTGGCTGGCACCCAGTGCAGAGCTCGCCTTGGCCGGCGCGGCGCTAAGTGGCTTCGGCTTCTCGCTGGTATTCCCGGCACTGGGCGTGGAAGCGGTGAACCAGGTTTCGGCAGCCAACCGCGGGGCGGCGGTGGGGGCGTACTCGCTGTTCATCGACCTGTCGCTGGGGATTACCGGGCCACTGGTGGGCGCGGTGGCCTCGGGGTTCGGCTTCGCTTCGATGTTTTTGTTCGCGGCAGCGGCAGCCTGCAGCGGGCTGCTGTTGAGCCTGTATCTGTACCCTCAGGCACGGCGTTTCAGGCAGAGTTGAGTGGGGGCGAAGCGCCCCCACTCCTTGCTTCAGCGCACGTACTGCAACACCACTTCCAGCGGATGACGCATCTGCCGCTCGGTCATGCGCTTGACCTGGCTACGGCACGAATAGCCGGTTGCCAGCGCCTCCCCTTGCTTGTCCAGCTTGGTCGCCCAGGATTGCTCGAAGATGGTCCGCGACGTCTGCTGGTTACGTGCCTCGTGCCCGTAGGTACCGGACATACCGCAGCACCCCGTGGCCTCGGTCACCAGCTTCAGGCCCAAGCGCGCGAATAGCTGCTCCCACTGGCGGGTGCTGGCCGGCACGTTGGTTTTCTCGGTGCAGTGGGCCATCAGCCGGAAGCTTGCAGGCTCGGCCTGCCCCTGCTCGGGCAGCACCTCCATCAACCACTCCTGCGGCAACAGCACCTTGGGGCAGCCCTCCAGGCCCGGCACCTTCTGGTACTCCTGGCGGTAGACCAGGGTCATGGCAGGGTCCAGGCCCACCAGCGGCACACCGCAGTCAGCCAGGGCCTTGAGCTGGGTGGCATTGCGGATTGCCGCTTTGGCGAATGCCCCCAAAAAGCCCTGCACATGCAGCGGCTTGCCATTGGCACTGTAAGGCGCCAGGAATACACGGTGACCAAGGCGATTGGCCAGCTCGATGAACGCCGCCAGTAGCGGTGTCTCGAAGTAACGGGTGAAGGCATCCTGCACCAGCACGATGCTGCGCTCGCGCTGGGCCGGGGTCAGCTCGCGCAGCGCCGGAACGCTGGCCACACCAACCCGGCAGCGCGTGAGGGTGGACTGGAAGTTGAAGCGACTGATCAGCGGGCTGTCGACCATGCCGACCTTGTCCGCCAGCAACCTGCTGACCCACTTCGACCCCATCACCGCGTTGTACAGCCCAGGTGCATGGGCCAGGTAGGGGATGGTGAACTCCAGCGAGCCTATCAGGTAGTCACGCACCGGGCGCTGGTAGCGGCCGTGGTACAGCTCGAGGAAGCGCGAGCGGAAGTCTGGCACGTTGACCTTGATCGGGCACTGGCCTGCACATGACTTGCACGCCAGGCAGCCGGCCATGGCGTCGTAGACCTCATGGGAAAAGTCCTCCTGGCCCTGGTTGCGTGCCCGGTTGTTGAGCAGCCGCGCCGGCAGCCCTTTGAACCAGGATGCCTTGTTGCGCGCCGCAGCCAGCACATCGATGTTCGCTGCACCCTGCAGGCGCAGCCATTCACGCATCAACGAGGCGCGCCCCTTGGGCGAATGCTGGCGCTCACGGGTGGCCTTCCACGAGGGGCACATGGCGTCGTTGGGGTCGTAGTTGTAGCAGGCGCCATTGCCGTTGCAGTGCACGGCGCTGTCGAAGTCCTGCCATACACGCTCGTCGATGGTACGGTCGAGGTCGCCCCGCAAGGTCACGCCATCTACCTTGGTCAACCCTTCGGCGCTGTCCGGCGGGGTGCAGATCTTGCCAGGGTTGAGCTGGTTACGCGGGTCGAAGGCACCCTTGAGGCGCTGCAGAGCCGGATACAGTTCGCCGAAGTACTCCGGCACATATTCCGAACGCAACCCCTTGCCGTGCTCGCCCCACAGCAGGCCGCCATAGCGTTTGGTCAACGCTGCCACTGCATCGGAAATCGGCTTGACCAGCGCCGCCTGGGCGGGGTCTTTCATGTCCAGAGCCGGGCGTACGTGCAGCACGCCGGCGTCGACGTGGCCAAACATGCCGTAGGCCAGGCCATAGCCGTCGAGCAGCGCGCGGAAATCGGCAATGTAGTCGGCCAGTCGCTCGGGCGGCACCGCAGTGTCTTCAACGAAAGGTTGCGGGCGCACCTCGCCCTCGACGTTGCCCAACAGCCCCACCGAACGCTTGCGCATGGTGTAGACGCGAGTCACGGCCTCAGCCCCTTCGGCCAGGGTATGGCCCAGGCGCTCGACACTGGTGTCGCGCTGCAGGTGATCGATGAAGGCTTCAACCCGAGCATTGACCTCGGCAGGCTCATCGCCACAGAACTCCACCAGGTTGATACCCAGCGTCGGGCGCTCTGGGTCGGCCGGGAAGTACTCGGCAACGCTATGCCAGACGATGTCCTTCATCGCCAGCATCAGCACCTTGGAATCCACGGTCTCGATCGACAGGGGCTTGTGCGCCATCAGTGCATTGGCATCGCGCAGCGCGTCCATGAAGCTGGTGTAGCGGACGTTGACCAGCACCGCATACTTGGGAATCGGCAGCACGTTGAGCTTGGCTTCGACCACATAACCCAACGACCCTTCGGCGCCACACAGCACGCTGTTGAGGTTGAAACGGCCCTGCTCGTCGCGCAGGTGCGCCAGGTCGTAGCCGGTCAGGCAGCGGTTGAGCTTGGGAAAGGTGGCTGCGATCAGCTCGGCCTGGGTTTGCTGGATGTCGCGGGCAGTCCGGTACACCTCCCCCACCCGACCGGGGGCCGCACAAGCCTGCTCCAGCGCTTCATCGTCGATCGGCAGGCTGTGCAGACGCTCACCACCGAGCAGCACGCTGTGCAATTCCAGCACGTGATCGCGGGTCTTGCCGTAGGTGCAACTGCCCTGGCCGCTGGCGTCGGTGTTGATCATACCCCCGACGGTAGCGCGGTTGGAGGTGGACAGTTCAGGCGCAAAGAACAGCCCGTGGGGCTTGAGCGCGGCATTGAGCTGGTCCTTGACCACGCCAGCCTGCACCCGCACCCAACGCTCCTGGGCATTGATTTCGAGGATGCTGTTCATGTGCCGCGAGAGGTCGACCACGATACCGTCGGTCAGCGATTGGCCATTGGTGCCGGTACCGCCACCGCGCGGGGTCAGTTTGACCTGCTGGAAGCGTTCTTCGGCCATCAGCGCGGCCACCCGCGCGACATCGTCGGCATCCAGCGGGAATACCGCCGCCTGGGGCAGGCGCTGGTAGATGGAGTTGTCAGTAGCCAGCACGGTACGGGTGGCGTAATCGGCGCTGATCTGGCCCCGGAAGCCGCTGTTGCGCAGGGCTTCGAGGAATTCTGGGTAACCGGCGCTTGGCGCAGTGATCGGCAGTTGGGCGATCATCGAAGGATGGCCTCTTGAAATGGGCTAATTCACGGGATTCCTGTCGCCTTGGCATGGATCGAACCACGCAAGGATGACGAATGGGCCAATGTTCCTGTAGTTTCGCCCCAGGGGCAAACGGATAATCCTGCCGCTATCAATGACTTTAATGAATGAATTACCGTCACCTGACACCCTCCATGTCATTGCTGCTGGCTTTCGAGGCTGCCGCCCGGCATGAAAGCTACACCCGCGCCGCTGCCGAACTGTCCCTGACCCAGAGCGCGGTCAGCCGGCAAGTGCAGGCGCTGGAACAGCAACTCGGGCTGACCCTGTTCCGCCGCGAAGGCCGCCAGGTACAACTCACCGACGTGGGCCGGCTGTACCAGCGCGAACTGAGCGAAGCGTTGGGCCGCATCCGCAGCGCCACCTTGCAAGCCCTGGCTTACCAGTCCGGGGTCGGCACGCTGCGCTTGGCTACCCTGCCCACCTTCGGCTCCAAGTGGCTGCTGCCGCGCCTGCATGCCTTCTACAGCGCCCACCCGGGCATGCTGGTGCACATTCATTCGAGGATCGAAGCGATCAACTTCGATACCAGCGAGATCGATGCCGCCATCGGCGTGGCCAGCCATGACCTGCCGGGGCTGATCTGCCATCGGCTGCATGCCGAGGAGCTGGTGGTGATCCTCCCGCCGCAAGCCGGCAGCGATGCCCAGGCCTGGGACCCGGCACGCGTCAGTGCCGAGGTGCTGCTCAACGTCGCCAACAATCCTCATGCCTGGGGCGAATGGTTTTCGCACCATGGCCTGGCGCACCGGGCGATGCGCCTGGGGCCAAGCTTCGAACTGACGTCACACCTGATTCAGGCGGTGCGCGCAGGGATCGGCATCGGCCTGGTGCCGCGGATACTGGTGGACGAGGAGCTGGCCAAGGGCGAACTGTTCAGCCCTGGCACGGCGTTCGCCAGCCAGCGCAGCTATTACCTGATCTACCCCCCACGGAACGAAGCGCTGCCCTCGCTGCGGGCGTTTCGTGGCTGGCTGCTCGAGCAGATCTGAGTGCTTTCTCCCGTCACAGGCCCTGTCGCTGCCAAGGCGACGCAGACAGCCTCCAGCAATGCCCGCGAAAACGCTGGGGGCAGGCAATGAAAAACCCGATGCCAGCTACCTGACATCGGGTTTCGTTCACCGCCCGCTGCGCTTACTTGGCAACAGTACCGGCTGCTGCGCCGTTGCCCAGCTCACGGCGTTTGGGCTTGATGATGTAGAACAGGAACATCATC
This sequence comes from Pseudomonas sp. NPDC089743, assembly GCF_044748785.1. Lineage (NCBI taxonomy): Bacteria > Pseudomonadati > Pseudomonadota > Gammaproteobacteria > Pseudomonadales > Pseudomonadaceae > Pseudomonas > Pseudomonas sp. NPDC089743. The sequence goes on along the minus strand of NZ_JBIVGS010000006.1, from coordinate 143,639 downwards.
AGCACCCACACTGGAATGGCATATACCGAAACCTGGATGCCCGGGATTTGCAGCATGATGCCCAGGATCAGCACCACGAACGCCAGGCAGATGTAGTTGCCATAGGGGTACCACAGCGCCTTGAACAGCGGCTTCTGGCCGGTGCGGTTCAAATGCTGGCGGAATTTCAGGTGCGAGAAACTGATCATTGCCCAGTTGATCACCAGGGTCGCCACGACCAGCGACATCAGCAGCTCCAGCGCGTCATGCGGCATGAAGTAGTTGAGCAGCACGGCGATCAGGGTAACGGCTGCCGACACCAGGATCGAACGCACCGGCACACCACGTTTGTCGACCTTGGCCAGCGCTGCGGGGGCATCGCCTTGCTCGGCCATGCCCAGCAGCATGCGGGCATTGCAGTAGGTACCACTGTTGTACACCGACAGTGCCGCCGTCAGGACCACGAAGTTCAACAGGTGGGCGGCCACGTCACTGCCCAGCAGCGAGAACACCTGCACGAACGGGCTGCTGCCGTAGCTGCCGCCAGAAGCATCGATGCTGGCGACCAGGGTATCCCACGGGGTCAGCGACAGCAGGACGACCAGTGCACCGATGTAGAAGATCAGGATGCGGTAGATGACCTGGTTGATGGCCTTGGGGATCACGGTTTTCGGCTTGTCTGCCTCGGCTGCAGTGAAGCCGAGCATTTCCAGGCCACCGAAGGAGAACATGATGAACGCCAGTGCCATGACCAGGCCGCTGACACCGTTCGGGAAGAAGCCATCATGCGCCCACAGGTTGGTCACCGAAGCTTCGGGGCCGCCGCTGCCGCTGGTCAGCAGATAGGCACCCAGGCCGATCATGCCGACGATGGCGGCGACCTTGATGATGGCGAACCAGAACTCGGCTTCGCCGAACACCTTCACGTTCATGAGGTTGATGACGTTGATCAGCAGGAAGAAGCCTGCTGCCGTGACCCACGTCGGGATCTCCGGCCACCAGTAGTGAATGTACTTGCCGACCGCCGTCAGCTCCGACATGCCCACCAGGATGTACAGCACCCAGCAATTCCAGCCTGACATGAAACCGGCAAAACCGCCCCAGTACTTATGGGCAAAGTGGCTGAACGAACCGGCCACCGGCTCTTCGACGATCATCTCCCCAAGCTGGCGCATGATCATGAAGGCGATGAAACCGCAGATGGCGTAGCCCAGGATCATCGACGGGCCGGCGTATTTCATCACGCCTGCCGAGCCAAGGAACAGGCCGGTACCAATCGCGCCGCCAAGGGCGATCAACTGGATGTGGCGGTTCTTCAGGCCCCGCTTGAGCTCGCCTGAATGCATGTTGTGTTCACTCATGAACGAAGTCACCTGCATTGTTTTTATCTGTGACGGAATCGGACCCACCGCGCTCGTGGCGCAGCGGAATGGGCAAGGTGGTTACCTTGGTTTCTTGAACACAGCCGCTGCCGGAGCGGATCAGCCGGGTGTGAGCAAGAGTGCGCGGTACGCAAGAGGGTCACAGGTAAAACGCGGCGCACTGTATACCCCTGCAAGCGCGCAGGCGTCAACGCGTTGCGTCGTTTCCTCAGAAAAAACGCAGCGATCCTGTGGTAGGAAGCCTTGAAAGGCGGAGTGATCGGCGTACATGGCGCCTCCATTTGTTGTTCTGTGTGCCCGGCTCTGTGGACGGGCTTTTGCGCACGGCAATGGTCGCTATATCAGCGTGGGACGGGGGTTTGAGCAATAGGGTTGACGGGCGCAGGTGGGGTCTTGGGCGGTGGGGCGCGGCAAGATCTGTTTACAGGGAGGGAGCCCGAGTAGAGAAAGCGGGCTAATTTGTATAGTTTTCTTTACAGCGCGGTTCGAAAACTTGCCAGTCGTCCGAAAAAATCTTTTTCTTCAATATCTTGGCGCGCGGTGAGGCGTGCACGGAGCTACTGCGGACGCAAAAAGCCAGGTTGAAGGATGATGTATTGCCCGTCAGCGTTGTTGGGGCCGCTACGCAGCCCATAGCCGGCACGCCGGCCCACAGGTCACCGCGCAAATCTGAAGACTGCGCGGTCCGGGTGGGAGCCGGCTTGCCGGCGATGGGCCGCACAGCGGCCACAAGTCGCTTAACTGACGGGCCGTAGCGGATCAGCCGCGCGGTTTGCCGCGACCACGCCCTGCCGGCTTGTCACCGTCAGGCTTGGCCGGGCGCTTGCGCATCTCGCTCGGACGCTCAGCAACGGCGCTGCCGCGGCTGCCTTTGCGTGGCGCCTCTTCACGCGGCTGGCGAGCCGGACGCTCGGCAGCCGCGGCATCCTGCGCCGGCCGCAGGCTGCGCACACGCTCGCTACGCCCCATCGGCCGCGTCGACTTGCGCTGCAGGCGCTCCATCTTGTCCTTGGCCTTCAGGTTCATGGCAGGCAGCGCCACCGGCTGCAGGCCCACTTCAGCGGCCAGGATGTCGATTTCGCCCTGGGTCATTTCACGCCAGCGGCCCATCGGCAGATCGGAGTTGAGGAACACCGGGCCGAAACGCACGCGCTTGAGGCGGCTGACCACCATGCCCTGCGATTCCCACAGGCGGCGTACCTCACGGTTGCGCCCTTCCATCACCACACAGTGGTACCAGTGGTTGAAACCTTCACCCCCTGGAGCCTTCTGGATGTCGGTGAACTTGGCCGGGCCGTCTTCAAGCATCACGCCCGCCTTCAGGCGTTCGATCATCTCGTCATCGACCTCGCCACGCACACGCACCGCGTACTCGCGGTCCATCTCGTAGGACGGGTGCATCAGGCGGTTGGCCAGCTCACCGTCGGTGGTGAACAGCAGCAGGCCGGTGGTGTTGATGTCGAGGCGGCCAATGTTGATCCAGCGGCCTTCTTTCGGCCGCGGCAGGCGGTCGAACACGGTCGGGCGGCCTTCCGGGTCGTCACGGGTGCAGATCTCGCCATCGGGCTTGTTGTACATGATCACCCGGCGCGTGGCCTCGGCGGCTTCTTCGCGCTTGATCAGCTTGCCGTCGACAGCGATGGCATCGTGCAGGTCGACGCGCTGGCCGAGGGTGGCCTCGACGCCATTGACCTTGATACGGCCCTGGCTGATCCAGGCCTCGACGTCACGGCGCGAACCCACGCCAATGCGCGCCAGCACTTTCTGCAGCTTTTCGCCGGCTGGCGGGGTGATTTCGGTGTTTTGCAGGTCTTGCTCACTCATCTGGGCACCTCCCGGTGTAGGAATGAAAACAGAGATTCTGGCGACGAACGCGCCAAAAGGTCGCGCATCATACGCGCTTCTAACGGGGAACGCACTGGAGCTTAGAGGGTTTTCAGGGGGTGAAGTGGTTTTCTGCCCAGCGGTTTCGTATTGAAAGCCCCGGCCTCATCGCCGGCAAGCCGGCGCCCACCCGACCGCGCAGCGCCTGTGATCTTGGCGCACAAGACTCAGGGCTGCAGCTTACCTTGATCCTCGACCGAGGCCTCTGGCTCTGGCTCTGGCTCTGGCGCTGGCGCATCCTGCTCTGGCAAATCATCGAAATCGGTCTTGAGCCCCTCCTCCATCGCATCCAGTTCCACCAGCAGGCTACGAAAGCTCGTTTTCTCCTCAGGTTCGGCAACTGCCTGCTCGTCGGCCAGGCTGGCATCGGCCAACGCCTGCAAATGCGCCGGCACCGGTGCATCATCCGGGTCGATCGAGGGCGCCGGCTCCATTTCGCGCAGCTCGGCCAAGGCCGGCAACTCGTCCAGGCTCTTGAGGTTGAAATGATCGAGAAACGCCTTGGTGGTGGCGAACATCGCCGGCCGCCCAGGTACCTCGCGATGGCCAACCACCCGGATCCATTCACGCTCCATCAGGGTCTTGATGATGTTGCTGTTGACCGCAACACCCCGCACGTCCTCGATCTCGCCGCGGGTGATGGGCTGGCGGTAAGCGATCAAGGCCATGGTTTCGAGCAGCGCACGGGAATAGCGCTGCGGCCGCTCTTCCCACAGGCGGCCCACCCACGGCGCGAAATTCTCGCGAATCTGCAAGCGATAGCCGCTGGCCACTTCCTTGAGCTCGAAGGCCCGACCACTGCAGGATTTGCCGAGCACTTCCAACGCTTTCTTGAATACCTTCGGCTCAGGGCGCTCGGCCTCCTCGAACAGCTCGTACAGCCGTTCGAGAGATTGCGGCTTGCCTGAGGCGAGTAGAAACGCCTCGATCAGCGACGCCAGGTCGCGGGGTTCATTCAGATTCATCAGGTTCTTCGACAGACTCGGCACGCACCCGGACATGAATAGCGGCGAAAGGCTCATTTTGCACCAGTTCGATCAGCGATTCCTTCACCAACTCAAGAATCGCCATGAAGGTGACCACCACCCCCAGCTTGCCTTCCTCAGCCGTGAACAGTTCGACGAAAGGCACGAAGCCGCCGCCCTTCAGGCGCGCCAGCACTTCGCTCATGCGCTCGCGGGTAGACAGCGTTTCACGGGTGATCTGGTGGCTTTCGAACAGATCGTTGCGGCGCATGACTTCGGCCATGCTGACCAACAATTCTTCCAGGCTGACCTGGGGCAACAGCTTGCGCACCTTGGCCTGGGGCGCCTCCAGGCGCGGCACCACGACGTCACGGCCAACACGCGGCAGCTCGTCGATGCCTTCGGCTGCAGCCTTGAAACGCTCGTACTCCTGCAAGCGGCGAATCAGTTCGGCACGCGGGTCGCCTTCCTCCTCCTCGACCTCGGCGGAGCGTGGCAGCAACATGCGCGACTTGATCTCGGCAAGCATGGCAGCCATCACCAGGTATTCGGCGGCCAACTCCAGGCGCACGCTTTTCATCAACTCGACATAACCCATGTACTGGCGGGTGATCTCCGCCACGGGGATGTCGAGAATGTCGATGTTTTGCTTGCGGATCAGGTAAAGCAGCAGGTCGAGCGGGCCTTCGAAGGCTTCGAGGATGACCTCCAGCGCGTCCGGCGGAATGTAAAGGTCCACCGGCATCTCGGTCAGGGCTTCGCCGTAGACCAGGGCCAACTGCAATTGCCGAGGCAGTTCGGCTTCGATGGCCGAAGCCTCAGGTAGCTCCATCTGGCTCACGCGTTGACCAGAAATGGCGTGGGGTCGCCGCAACCTTCGCGGATCAGTTCAGGCTCTTCGCCGGACAGGTCGATGATGGTCGAGGCCTTGAGGTCGCCGAAACCGCCGTCAATCACCAGGTCCACATGGTGTTCCAGGCGCTCGCGGATTTCATAGGGGTCGGTCATCGGCTCGGTATCCCCGGGCAGGATCAGGCTCACGCTCATCAGCGGCTCACCCAGCTCAGCCAGCAATGCCAGGGTGATGCCGTGGTCCGGCACGCGCAGGCCGATGGTGCGACGCTTCTCGTGCAGCAACAGCCGCGGCACCTCACGGGTGCCATTGAGGATGAACGTGTAGGGGCCGGGTACGTGGGCCTTGAGCAGGCGGAAGGTACCGGTGTCGACCTTGGCGTAAAGGCCCAGCTGCGACATGTCGCAGCACATCAGGGTGAAATTGTGGGTCTTGTCCAACCCACGCAGACGCCGAACCCGTTCGATCGCTGCCTTGTCACCGATCTGGCATCCCAGTGCGTAGGCCGAATCGGTCGGGTAGACGACCACACCGCCCTTGCGGATGATTTCCACCGCCTGACGGATCAGCCGCGGCTGGGGGTTTTCCGGATGAATCTGGAAAAATTGGCTCACGAAGTCTTCCTGTTCATATCGCCATAGGTTGTTCATGGCTGAATCGGCGCCACAGAGGTGGCAGATCCTCAGGCAATGGCCGGTAGGCACCGATCTCGCCCCAGGTGCCGGGGCCGTGGAAATCGCTGCCAGCGCTTGCCAGCAGGCCGAACTCACGAGTGAGGATGGACATCGTGCCCACCTGCTCGGCAGGCATCATCCCATTGACCACTTCAAGCGCCTGCCCGCCTGCCTGAATATAGTCGGCAATCAGGCGCCTGCGCTTGCTGCGAGTCAGATCGTAGTGCATCGGGTGGGCCAGGCTCACCCAGGCTTTGGACCGGCGCAAGGTGGCAACGGTTTCCTCGAGCGTCGGCCAATGCAGTTTGACGTCACCCAGCTTGCCGGCCCCCAACCACTTGCGAAACGCTTCACCACGGTCTTTGACGTGGCCCGCGCGCACCAGGTGCTCGGCAAAATGCGGCCGCGCCGGCGCGTTACCGCTGTCGCCCAACGCCTGCTGCACGGCGCGGGCACCCTCGAGGGCACCTGGCATGCCCTTGGCCGCCAGCCGCTTGTCGATTTCCTCGGCTCGCAGCCAGCGGCCACGGTGCAGGGCTTCGATCGCTTCGAGCAACGGCGGGGCATCAAGCGGGAAGTCATACCCCAGCACATGGATGGTCGCGCCCCCCCACGTGCACGAAAGCTCCACGCCGCTGACCCAGCGCATACCCCGTTCGACGCAGGCCTGGTGGGCCTCGGGTAGGCCTTCAAGGGTGTCGTGGTCGGTCAGCGCCAAGGTCTGCACCCCGTGCTCATGGGCCCGGGCGACCAGGACCGTAGGCGACAGGGCGCCGTCGGAGGCCGTGCTGTGACAGTGCAGATCAACATTCATGGAGGAGCGCTACCGCTGGATTCGATGTTTGTTATTATGCCGCCACATCCCGATTCTGGCTGCCATTGTGAAACAATTCATCGATTTCATCCCGCTGCTGCTGTTCTTCATCGTCTACAAGCTTGACCCACGCCCCATGGAAGTTGCCGGGCACAGCTTCGAATTCGGCGGCATCTACAGCGCCACGGCAATGCTGATCATCAGTTCGCTGGTGGTGTATGGCGCGCTGTTCCTGCGCCAGCGCAAGCTAGAGAAAGGCCAGTGGCTGACGCTGGTGGCCTGCCTGGTATTCGGCGGCCTGACCCTGACCTTCCATAGCGAAACCTTCCTCAAGTGGAAGGCGCCGGTAGTCAACTGGCTGTTCGCCTTGGGCTTTGCCGGCAGCCATTTCATCGGCGACCGGGTGCTGATCAAGCGCATCATGGGCCACGCCTTGAGCTTGCCCGATGCCATCTGGACCCGACTGAACGTGGCGTGGATCGCGTTTTTCCTGTTCTGTGGCGCGGCCAACCTGTTTGTCGCTTTCACCTTCCAGGATTTCTGGGTCGACTTCAAAGTGTTCGGCAGCCTGGGCATGACCGTGATATTCCTGGTAGCGCAAGGCTTGTACCTGTCGCGCCACCTGCACGACGACCCTTCTACCTCCAAACCCAAGGATTGACATGCTTTACGCCATCATTGCCAGCGACGTCGCAAATTCCCTGGAAAAACGCCTGGCCGCGCGCCCGGCGCACATCGAGCGCCTGAAGCAGCTGCAGAGCGAAGGCCGCGTGGTGCTGGCCGGCCCGCACCCGGCCATCGACAGCAACGACCCGGGCGAAGCCGGCTTCAGCGGCAGCCTGATCGTCGCCGAGTTCGATTCCCTGAGCGCTGCCCAGGCCTGGGCCGATGCCGACCCGTACATCGCTGCGGGTGTTTACGACCAGGTCATCGTCAAACCCTTCAAGCAAGTCTTGCCCTGATCGATAAATTGTCGGCGTCTGCGGTATCTTTGCCACTGGCGAGCGCGTCAGACGCCGTCGATTTGAATTGAGTGAGTCATGAGCGAGCTGTTACTGATTGATGATGACCAGGAACTCTGCGAGCTGCTCGGCAGCTGGCTGACCCAGGAAGGTTTTGCCGTGCGCGCCTGCCATGATGGCCAGAGCGCGCGCCAGGCATTGGCCGAACATGCGCCGGCAGCTGTGGTGCTTGACGTGATGCTGCCTGACGGTAGCGGCCTTGAGCTGCTCAAGCAGTTGCGTAGCGACCACGCAGAACTGCCGGTACTGATGTTGTCGGCCCGCGGCGAGCCTCTGGACCGCATTCTTGGCCTGGAACTGGGCGCTGATGATTACCTGGCCAAGCCCTGCGACCCGCGCGAGCTGACCGCCCGCCTGCGCGCAGTGCTGCGCCGTAGCCACCCGACAGCCACCACGACGCAGGTGGAGATCGGCGATCTGGCCTTCAGCCCTGTGCGCGGGGTGGTCAGCATCGATGGCCGCGAGATGACCCTTACGCTGTCTGAAAGCCGCATCCTCGAAGCCTTGCTGCGCCAGCCTGGCGAGCCGCTGGACAAGCAGGAGCTTGCGCAAATCGGCCTTGGCCGCAAGCTGACCCTTTACGATCGCAGCCTGGACATGCATGTCAGCAACCTGCGCAAGAAGATCGGCCCCCACGCCGACGGCCGCCCCCGCATCGTCGCACTGCGTAGCCGCGGCTACTACTACAGTCTCTGAGCTGCAAGCTTCAAGCTGCAAGCTGCAAGAAAAAGCCCGGCGTGCGCGCTCGCTCTTGCTCTTGCTCTTGCTCTTGCTCTTGCTTGCAGCTTGCAGCTTGCAGCTTGCAGCTCGCAGCTCGCAGCTCAAAGCCCCTTCTTTACCCAGCCTTTACCGTTCGCTGACCGCGCCTGACCTTGATCTCCCTAAACTGAGCTCATCCGGTAACCACCGGCCCATGACAGGAGAGACACCATGCGCAAGACCTTGATCGCCCTGATGTTCGCCGCTGCCCTGCCGACCGTGGCCATGGCCATGCCCGACGGCGGCCCGCGTCACGACGGCCCGCATCATCGCGGTGACGCGCCTTTCGCCCAACTGGACCTGAGCCGCGACCAGCGCCAGCAGATTGGCAAGCTGATGGGCGAGCAGATGAAAAACCGCCACGACATCACCGAACGCTACCTGGCCAAACTGCCAGCAGCAGACCAGAAAGCCATGAAGGACGAACTCAAGGCCAGCCGCGACAAGACCGACAGCCAGGTCCGCGCCCTGCTCAAGCCAGAGCAGCAAAAGAAGTTCGACGAACTGCAGAAAGCCCGCGAAGCACGCAAGGCTGAATGGAAGGAATTCCAGGCCTGGAAAGCTGAAAAAGCCGCCAAGGCCCAGTAAGCTGTCCCACCCATGCCCGGCCCGCCCCCAAGCGGGCCGGGCTTTTCCCGTTTAGGAGGTGCTCTTGCGTTCTCTGTTCTGGCGCATCCTGGCCAGTTTCTGGCTGGCTATCACCCTGGTCGCAGGCCTGTCGATCCTGCTGGGCCACATGCTCAACCAGGATGCCTGGATACTCAGCCGCCACCCCGGCCTCAGCAACCTCGCCAGCCGTTGGGTCAAGCACTATGAACACCAAGGCCTGGCGTCGGCCCAGCATTTCCTCGAACGTCGCAAGCAGCGCTTCAAGATCGATGTACAGGTACTCGACGACAGTGGCCAGGCGGTGGTGCCCGGTACCTTCCCGCGCCGCGCCGCAGCCTTCGAGGCCCGCCAGCGCAATGACGAGCGGCACCTGCCGTGGCGTCGCCTGACCGAGGAGTACACCAGCCCCGAGAGCGGCGAGACGTACCTGCTGATCTACCGAATTCCACACCCGGAACTGGATGCCTGGCACCGCGAGAGCCTGCTCTGGCCGTTGAGTGCCTTGGGTATAGCCCTGGTGGTGCTGACCCTGTTCAGCCTGCTGGTGACCCTGTCCATCACCCGCCCTCTGAGCCGCTTGCGCAGTGCCGTGCACGACCTTGGCCAGGCCAGCTACCAGCAGAACAGCCTGGCGCGCCTGGCTGCACGGCGCGATGAGTTCGGCGTGCTGGCCAAGGACTTCAACAAGATGGGCGCCCGCCTGCAGAGCCTGATCGGCAGCCAGCGCCAGTTGCTGCGCGACGTTTCCCACGAACTGCGCTCACCGCTGGCACGCCTGCGCATCGCCCTGGCGCTCGCCGAACGGGCTGAAGCCGAGCAACGCCAAGCCTTGTGGCCGCGCCTGACCCGCGAATGTGACCGCCTGGAAGACCTGATCAGCGAGATCCTCACGCTGGCCCGGGTCGATGCCGAACAGTCTCACGCCGAAACGGTCGACCTCAACGCCCTGCTGGGCAGTGTGCGCAAGGACGCACAGCTCAGCGCGCCAGAGCAGGACGTTCGGCTGGAGGCGCAACCAGGCTTGACCTTGCAAGGCTGGCCAACGCTGATCGAACGTGCCGTTGACAACCTGCTGCGCAATGCCTTGCGCTTCAACCCACAGGGGCAGCCGATCGAAGTGCGCGCCAGGCGCGAGCAGGGGCGCATCGTCGTGAGTGTGCGTGACCATGGGCCTGGGGTGTCGGCCGAGCACCTGGCGCAGCTGGGTGAGCCGTTCTTCCGTGCCCCCGGGCAGGAAGCAGCGGGGCATGGCCTGGGGCTGGCGATTGCGCGCAAGGCGGCGGAGCGCCATGGCGGGAGCCTGGTACTTGCGAACCACCCACAGGGTGGTTTTGTCGCCCGCCTGGAGTTGCCGCTGGAAGTGGAGGTTGGCAGCTGAATTCAGCGTTCCCGCAGCAGTGGGAGCAGCTGCCTTACCCAATGTCTAAACGTTGACGCAAACCACCTTGCGGGGGCCTGCTTGCCGGCGATCAAGCCACAGCGGCCCTGGCGTTACTGGCCCCAGGCGCTGACGAACTCGGCGGTTTGCAGCACTGGCGCCGTACGCGGCTCGGCCAGCGGCGTGCCGACATACAGGTAGCCGATCAACTCTTCGTTCTCGCCCAGCCCCAAGCCCTTGTGCACATGGGCATCGAAGGCCATGTCGCCGGTACGCCACACGGCACCGATGCCTTGGGCATGCGCGGCAATCAGAATGCCATGCGCGGCACATCCAGCGGCCAGGCGCTGTTCCGACATCGGCACCTTGTAGTGCTCCTGCAGCTTGGCGATCACCACGATCAGCAGCGGCGCACGCAACGGCATGGCGCGGGCTTTGTCCAGCGCAGCCTGGGTGGCATCGCCCTTGTTCTGCACCGCTTCGGCAAACAGCTCGCCGAGCTTGTCGCGGCCCTGGCCTTCGATGGTCAGAAAGCGCCATGGCCGCAGCTGGCCGTGATCGGGCGCGCGCAGCGCAGCCTGGAACAGCGCCTCACGCTGGGCGGCATTGGGCGCAGGTTCGGTCAGGCGTGGCACGGATACACGGTTGAGCAATGCGTCGAGAGCCTCCATCGGCTACCCTCCTGGCAGTTGAATGTGCGGCCATTCTCAAGCTGCAAGCCACAAGCTGCAAGCGCCACGCAGAAGCCACCCGGTGCACACTGCCATTTCCGCCTGCGGGTAGCTCTCGGCTTGCAGCTGGCAGGCCCATAGGTAGAATGGCGCCCCTCCGTTCAAAGTCAGAGCAGATCACATGGCGTTGCCGACCTTAAGGATCATTGGTTTCATCATCGGCATCTTCCTGATCACCCTGGCGGTCAGCATGGTCGTACCCATGGCGACGCTGGTGATCTTCGAACGTACCGGCGACATGCCGTCGTTCCTCTGGTCAAGCCTGATCACCTTCGTCGCAGGCTTGCTCCTGATCGTCCAAGGCCGTCCAGAGCATGTGCACCTGCGTCCGCGCGACATGTACCTGCTGACCGTCAGCAGCTGGCTGGTGGTAGGCGTATTCGCCGCCCTGCCCTTCCTGCTGACCCAGCACATCAGCTACACCGACGCCTTCTTCGAAAGCATGTCCGGCATCACTGCCACGGGTGCCACCGTGCTCAGCGGGCTGGATACCATGTCGCCGGGCATCCTGATGTGGCGCTCGATGCTGCACTGGCTCGGCGGTATCGGCTTCATCGCCATGGCGGTGGCGATCCTGCCGCTGCTGCGCATCGGTGGCATGCGCCTGTTCCAGACCGAATCGTCCGACCGCTCGGAAAAGGTCATGCCGCGCTCACACATGGTCGCCAAGTCGATCGTCGGGGTGTACGTCTGCTTCTCGGTGCTTGGCGCCCTGGCCTTCTGGTGGGCCGGCATGAAGCCGTTCGACGCCATCAACCACGCCATGTCAGCCATTTCCACCGGGGGGTTCTCCACCTCTGACCAGTCCCTGGCCAAGTGGGACATCCCTGCCGTGCACTGGGTCGCGGTGGTCGTGATGATTCTGGGCAGCCTGCCCTTCGCCTTGTACGTGGCCACCTTGCGCGGCAACCGCAGGGCGCTGATTCGCGACCAGCAGGTCCAGGGGCTGCTTGGCTTGTTGGTGGTCACCTGGCTGGTGCTGGGCACCTGGTACTGGGTCACCACCAACCTGCCTTGGCTCGATGCCTTGCGCCACGTTGCGTTCAACGTGACCTCCGTGGTCACCACCACCGGTTTCGCCCTGGGCGATTACAGCCTGTGGGGCAATTTTTCGCTGATGCTGTTCTTCTACCTGGGCTTCGTCGGTGGCTGCTCTGGTTCGACCGCCGGCGGTATCAAGATCTTTCGCTTCCAAGTGGCCTACATCCTGCTCAAGGCCAGCCTCAACCAGTTGATCCATCCACGTGCGGTGATCAAGCAGAAATACAACGGCCATCGCCTGGACGAAGAGATCGTGCGCTCGATCCTGACCTTCTCGTTCTTCTTCGCGATCACCATCTGCGTGATGGCGTTGCTATTGTCGCTGCTGGGCGTGGACTGGATGACCGCACTGACCGGCGCCGCGGCAACCGTTTCAGGCGTCGGCCCGGGCCTGGGTGAAGTGATCGGCCCGGCAGGCAACTACGCCATGCTGCCGGACGCTGCCAAGTGGATTCTTGCCGGCGGCATGCTGCTCGGCCGCCTGGAGATCATCACGGTGCTGGTGCTGTGCATGCCGGCGTTCTGGCGTCACTGACCGCCTCGGGGCCCGCGCCCAGACGGGCGCGGTACTCGCTGGGGGTAACGTCGAACCAGCGGCGGAAGGCCCGGTAGAAGTTGCTCGGGTCAGCGAACCCCAACAGGTAGGCGGTTTCCAGCAAGGTCATGCCGGGCTGGGCGAGGTACTGCTCGGCCAGCTCACGACGGGTGTCGTCCAGCAATGCCTGAAAGCTGGTGCCCTCCTCCTGCAGGCGGCGCTGCAGCGTACGCTGGGACAGGTGCAGCGCCTGGGCCAGGGTTTCCCGCTTCGGTTCGCCCTGAGGCAGGATGCGGCATAGCACCTGGCGCACCCGGTGGGTCACCCGGCTTTCAGCGAAGCGTGCCAGGTATTCCCCGGCAAACCGGTCGTGCAGAATGGCCATGGCCTCATTGGCGGTAGGGAGCGCAGCTTCCATGTCGGCGCGCTCGAACACCAGCGCATCATGGGGCGCACCGAACACCAGCGGGGAATGGAAAGCCACCTTGTAGGGCTCGACGTCCTTGGGTTGAGGCCCCTGGATCAGTACCCGCCGCGGCTGGATGGGTCGCCCGCTGAGCCACTTGCACAGCGCCAGCGCACAGGCCAGCGAAGCCTCCGCACTGTGCCGCGTCGGCGGCAGGTGATCACCGTGCACGGTGAGGATCAGCGAATACCCCTCAGGCCCCAGGCGGAAACTCAGATCGGAGCTTTCGGCGATGATGCGCTGGTAGCGCACCAGGCGCTCGAAACCTTCGGCCAAGGTGCGGCTGGACATCAAGGCGTAGCCCACCACATGGAACGAAGCCGGCCTGACCACCCGTGCCATGTTCAGGCCAATCGCTTCATTGCCCGACAGCTCTACAGCCAGTTGCCAAAGGCGGGTCATGGCATCCTGCGGGAAGCGCGCGTCGGGGTCGTCGAGGGCAGCGAAATCCAGGCCGAGCTGCTCGAACATGGCCGGGCAATCGAGCCCTTCCAGCTCGAGCGCCTTCACAATCCCTGATGCCCAGCTGGCTGACGTGGTTCTCTCGCTCATGACAGGCTTCTTATGCTGACCGCTTCATGCGGTTAACCCCAAGGATACTCATTTGGCGCCTATTGTCACTGGTAGGCTCCGCCAATGACTCTAGACTCGATTCAGGCTCCACGCCGTGTATCCTGTCAAAAAGTGTCAATCCTGGAGCACTGCCCATGAACAGCTCAGCGCAGTTTCGCAGTTTTGCCGAGTTCTACCCCTATTACCTGGGGGAGCACAGCAACCCCACCTGTCGGCGCCTGCACTTCGTCGGCACCAGCCTGGTGATCGCCCTGCTGGCGTACACCATCGCCAGCGGCAAATGGCTGCTGCTATTGGCGGTGCCGGTGTTCGGCTATGGGTTTGCCTGGGTCGGGCACTTCTTTTTCGAGAAAAACCGGCCAGCGACCTTCAAGCATCCGCTGTACAGCCTGATTGGCGATTTCGCCATGTTCCGCGACATTCTGCTGGGCAGGATCAGCCTCTAGTTGCCCGGGCGGCTGTCACGCAGGTTCGCGCGACGCCGCCACGCTCTCTGCCTGCCGTAGCTGGGCGTCGGCCAACCGGTACAGCTCGATGCTGCCATCCCAATGCTCGATCAGCGCAGTGCAGGACTCCACCCAATCGCCACAGTTGAGGTAATCCACGTTCCCGACCTTGCGGATTTCGGCATGGTGGATATGCCCGCACACCACCCCGTGAAAGCCACGGCGGGTGCACTCATGGGCTATGGCATCCTCGAAATCGCTGATGAAGTTCACCGCACCTTTGACCTTGTGCTTGAGGTAGGCCGAAAGTGACCAATAACCATACCCGTAGCGGGCCCGCCAATGGTTGAGCCAGCGGTTGAGCACCAAGGTGCATTCATAGGCACGATCGCCAAGGAACGCTAGCCAGCGGTGGTAGCGGGTAATCACATCGAACTGGTCACCATGGATCACCAGCAACCGACGGCCATCGGCCGTGAGGTGCTCAGCCTCGTCCACCAGGTGGATGTTGCCCAGAACCAGCCTGGAGTAGCGCCGCAGGAACTCATCATGGTTGCCCGTCACGTAGATCACCTCGGTGCCGCGTTTGCTCAGGGTCAACAAGCGGCGGATCACGTTGGTGTGGGCCTGGGGCCAGTAGATACCGCCACGCAGCTTCCAGCCATCGATGATGTCGCCGACCAGGTAGATACGGTCGGCCTGGTAGCCCTTGAGGAAGCGCGACAGGTGTTCGGCCTGACAGTCGCGGGTGCCCAGGTGCACGTCAGAGATCCACAGGGTGCGTACGCGCTGCTTGCGCGACGGGCGAGAGAGTTCGGCATGGGTCATGGGGCGGGCTCCGGCGCTGTTTGCTGGAGACTGGCATCGGTACATGACAGGCTGGTGGCAGCGATGTGACCGGTGCTGACCAGCCAGGATTGATGCACAATGACGCTCTGCCCTGCGAGGACCCACCATGGCCGCCGGCCCGATTCTTTCCCTTCGCCACTACCGCGATGACGTAATCGCTCACAGCCACGACCACCCACAGTTGGTGTTCGGCCTGCGCGGCCGGCTGGATTTCGAGGTACAAGGGCACGGGGCACGGATCGACCGTCAAGGCCTGATCGTGGTGCCCGCCGGTGCCCACCATACCTGTGGCAGCGATACTGGCAGCCACTGCCTGGTGCTCGATGTACCGAGCGACCATTGGCTGGACGAGCAACTCGGCGAGCATGCCGACGCCAGCCGCCGCCTGCTGGACCGCTCTGGCGCGCTGGGCCTGGACCCTCGCCAACAGCAACTGGTGGACTGGCTGGCGGCAAGCCCGGTGGACGACCCGCTGATCGCCCGCCAAGGCGCAGCGCTGTTGCTGGCCTGCCTCAACCCTGCGGCGTCGGCCAATGTCACACCCAGCCATCGCCTGCCTTACGCCGCTTTCGACAGCCATATCGAGCAACACGCAGCCTACCCGCTGCAGGTCGCCGACCTGGCGCGCATCGCCGGGTTGTCCAGTGCGCGGCTGCATGCGCGATTTACGGCCGAGTGCGGCATGACGCCAATGGATTACATCCGCCAGCGGCGCTTGCTCAAGGCGCGCGAGCTGGTTACCCAGACATTGCTGCCGATGGGAGAGATCGCCGCGCAGGTGGGGTACAGTTCACAAAGTGCGTTTTCGGCGGCGATGCTGCGCATGTTCGGATGCGTGCCGAGTGCATTGCGACGAGAATCTGGCGACAAACCACGCTAGGGTGGCGACAGACCGGGCTTGGCAGCGGCTTTACACTGTGCCTGCCCCGGCCTGTTGGGGTAACCGCACGACAAGGCCGGGCCTGACCAGACGGATTTCAAAGGATCACCATGAACCACCGTACCGCCCTGGGCGCCCTGCACATCGGCGCACTGTTCTTCGGCCTGACCGGCGTCTTTGGCAAACTGGCCGCCAGCGCGAGCCCAGCCATCATCGTCTTCGGCCGTGCCGCCTTTGCCGTGCTTGCCCTTGCGCTGTTCGCCAGCATCGCCGGCCCAGGCTGGCAGCGCCTGCGCAGCCAGGACGTACAGCGCCTCTTGCTGGGCGGTGTGCTACTGGCCGGCCACTGGGTCAGCTTCTTCATCGCCGTCAAAGTCGGTGGCGTGGCTATCGCCACCCTCGGTTTCGCCAGTTTCCCGGCATTCACCGTGATGCTCGAAGGGCTGCTGTTCCATGAACGCATCCGCCGCAATGAAGCGCTGCTGGTGTTGCTGGTGAGTATCGGCCTGGTGCTGGTGACGCCCTCTTTCGACCTGGCCAGCGACGCCACGGGCGGGCTGCTATGGGCCCTGCTTTCCGGCCTGCTGTTTTCGCTACTGTCGCTGACCAACCGGGCAGGCTCCGGGCGCTTGCCTGCCGTTCAGGCGGCGCTGTGGCAAAACCTCGTGGTCGGCCTGTGCCTGCTGCCGTTCGCTGCGCAGGGCCTGGGTACGGTAGAGCCCATGGATTGGCTGTGGATCGCCCTGCTGGGGGTTTTCTGCACGGGCGTCGCCCATAGCCTGTTCGTCGCCAGCCTGGCGGTGATCAAGGCACGTACTGCCGCGTTGGTTTTCGGCATGGAACCGATCTACGGCATCGCTGTTGCCTGGATGGTGTTCGCCGAAACCCCAACCCTGCGCATGCTGCTGGGCGGTGCACTGATCATCTTCGCCATCGTGCTCTCCAGCCGCCTTGCCGCCGAGCAGCCGCCCAGGCCACGCACCGTGGCCGAGGGCGCCTGATCAGCGGTCGTTGTGCCCAAGGTCGCGTTGCGGGTCGATCTGGTCACGCACACGCTGCTTGAGCACCTTCGCCTCAGGGAAGCCACCGTCAGCCTTGCGTTCCCAGATCTGCACGCCATTGCAAGTGATGCGGAAAGTACCGCCGGTAGCAGGCTCCAGCGCCACCCTGGCCAGGTCATCGGCGAAGGTGCTGAGCAGTTCCTGGGCGAGCCAGGCGGCGCGCAGCAGCCATTGGCACTGCGTGCAATAGGTGATGATGATTTCCGGCTTGTTGTCGGCCATGGTGCGCTTTCTCCAGGTGATGGCCGCTTATACTAGCGGTCTTTAGCCCCCTGTTTGAGACTCACGATGCGCCGCCTGCTGTTCTGCCTCCTGCTGACGCTCAGCTCCTTCACCGTGCTCGCCGAGGCGGCACGCCCCAAGGTCGGTTTGGTACTCTCCGGGGGCGCCGCCCGTGGCCTGGCCCACATCGGCGTGCTCAAGGCCCTGGAGGAACAGGGCGTGCGCATCGACGCCATCGCCGGCACCAGCATGGGCGCCGTGGTTGGCGGTCTGTATGCGTCCGGCTACAGCGTCGAGGAGCTGGAAAAGCTCGCCACCACGCTGGACTGGCAGGAAGCCTTGTCCGATGCCCCGCCGCGCAAGGACGTGCCCTTCCGGCGCAAGCAGGATGACCGCGACTTCCTGGTCAAGCAGAAGCTGAGTTTTCGAGACGACGGCAGCCTCGGCCTGCCACTGGGCGTGATTCAAGGCCAGAACCTCGCACTGCTGCTGGAAAGCAAGCTGGCCCACACCGCCGATACCCGCGATTTCGACAAATTGCCGATACCATTCCGCGCCGTGGCAACCGACATCGCCAGCGGCGAGAAAGTGGTATTCCGCCGCGGCCACCTACCCCAAGTGATCCGCGCCAGCATGTCGATCCCGGCGGTATTCGCCCCGGTCGAGCTTGATGGGCGCCTGCTGGTCGATGGCGGCATGGTCGACAACATACCCGTGGATGTCGCCCGGGACATGGGCGTTGACCTGGCCATCGTGGTCGATATCGGCACCCCGCTGCGTGACCGCAAACAACTGGCCACGGTGGTGGACGTACTCAACCAGTCCATCACGCTGATGACCCGGCGCAATTCCGAAGAGCAGCTGGCCAGTTTGCACAGAGATGACATCCTCATCCAGCCACAGCTGGCGGCGTTCGGCGTCACTGACTTCGGCCGCGCGCGCGACATGATCGAAGCCGGCTACCGCGCAACCCGCCTGCTCGACCCTCGCCTGGCTGCCCTGCGCCAGCCTGAAGGGGACGCCGAACTGGCCATGGCACGCTCACCGCGCCAACGCACCCCGGTGATCACCGCCATCAAGGTGGAGAACGACTCCAAGGTCAGCGATGACGTGATCCGCTATTACATCCGCCAGCCGATCGGCGAGCCGCTGGAACTCGACCGCCTGCAAACCGACATGGGCACCTTGTATGGCCTGGACTACTTCGACCGCGTGCAATACCGCGTGGTCCACAAAGGCAACGACAACACCTTGGTGATCAACGCCCGCGGCAAGCGCGGCGGCACCGATTACCTGCGCCTGGGCCTGAACCTGTCGGATGACCTGCGCGGGGACAGTGCCTTCAACCTGGGCGCCAGCTATCGGGTCAACGGTATCAACCAACTGGGCGCAGAGTGGCTGACGCGCGCGCAGATCGGGGACAAGCAAGAGCTTTACAGCGAGTTCTACCAGCCACTTGACGTGGGTTCACGCTACTTCATCGCCCCTTATCTGGACTTCGGCTCGCAGAATATCGAAGCCACCCTGGACAGCGATCCGATAGCCGAATACCGCCTCGAACGCTATGGCTTTGGCCTCAACATCGGCCGCCAGATCGGCACCTATGGCGAAGTGCGCCTGGGTGCGGGCAAGGCCTGGGGCGAGGCCGAGGTGCGCATCGGTGAACAGGACCTGCCCAAGGTCAGTTTCAACGAAGGCTTCTACGAGCTGAAATACTCGTTCGACACGCTCGACAATGTGTACTTCCCGCACAGTGGCGAGAACATAGGCCTGACCCTGCGCAAATACGACAAATCGCTGGACTCGGACGCGGACTACCGCCAATGGATGTTCAATCTGGACAAGGCATTGAGCAGCGGGCCGAACACGCTGGTGCTCGGTGGGGGGTATGGTCGCACGCTCGACGACACCGAGGTGGTGACGTCGAGCTTTGTGCTTGGCGGGGCACGGCAACTGTCCGGGTTCCGCCAGGACTCGGTATCCGGGCAGAACGTGAGCCTGCTGCGCATGGTCTATTACCGCCGCCTCACGCCGCGCTCTTATCTGCCGCTGGACTTTCCACTCTACATCGGCGGGTCCCTGGAGCGCGGGCGGGCGTGGAACAATGACAATGAGTTCGACAGTGGCTACATCAATGCCGCGAGTATCTTCCTGGGCCTGGACACGCCACTGGGGCCGCTGAGCCTCAGCTATGGCGCCAACACGGCGGATGAGCAGGCAATCTACTTGAACCTGGGGAACACGTTCTAAGCTTGAAGCCCGAATCGGGCCTCAGGACTTTTCCAGGTTGGCCAGAATCTTTGCATGCACGCGCATGCACACATCCAGGTCAGCCTCATCAACCCCGGTGAACAATTCCAGGCGCAAGGCATTGGCGATGGTTTCGATCTGTTCGATCAGCGGCTTTGCCGGAGGACACAGCTGGATCTTCTTCGCCCGCCGGTCCTCAAGCACTGCCTGGCGTCGAACCAGGCCCTGGCTTTCCAGGCTGTCCAGCAGACGCGCCAAGGTCGGGCCTTCAACGCCGACGCTTTTGGCCAGCTCGCGCTGGGTAGGCGCTTCTTCGAAACGAGCCAGGTGCAGCAACACCAGCCAGCGCGCCTGGGACAGATTGAGCCCGGCCAGGCGGCGATCCAGTTCGGCGCGCCAGCCACGGGACATCTGGGCCAGCTGCATGCCGAAACGGTGTTGGTTGTCGGTCAGGGGCATAAACAACTCATTGACTAGAACTAATTATTAGTCAGCTAACCATGCCCCGGGCCATCAGGCAAGGCTGCCCCGCCCGGAAATGTCTGAAAGTCGTCAAAAAGGATGACATTGATCAGTGGATGTCCGAAATGTCTTCCATCATCAGAGCTCGAACTCAGCCGCCAGCGCAGCACGCACGCAGTACAGCACCCCTTCGGGCAGGCGCGCGCCGAACAGCGGGGCAATGGTCGAGACCGGCGGCAGCTCGCCTTCGCCATCGAGGAAGGCATCCTGCACCTCCATCAGCAAGTCTTCTGGCAGGTCCAGCGCCTGGTCCAGGCTCAGCTCCTGACGGCCGATGGCTTCGGCCAGCAAGCTGTAGACGTTCTTTTCGCTGCAATTGAGCTGGCCGGCGATTTGCGCCGGGGTCATGCCGGCACGGGCCAGGCTGACCAGTTCGTGGCGCAGATCGAGTACCACCTTGGGCGCCTCCGTGGTGCCACCGGCGTCATTGAGCACTTCGAGGAAGGCCTGCCCGTAGCGCTCCAGCTTGCGCGCACCCACGCCGCTGACCTGGGCCATGTCGCTGAGGCTGGTAGGCTGGCTACGCAGCATCTCCAGCAGCGTGGAGTCCGGGAAAATGACATAAGGCGGCACGCTGTGCTCTTCGGCCAGCTTGCGGCGCAACGTGCGCAGCGCGTCCCACAATTCGCGCTCCTCGGCGCGCACCAACTGGCTGGCCGGGCTGCCGCCGCCCGAGGACGTTTTCGCCACGGTCTGCGGCTTTAGGTCGCGACGCAACTGCAAGGTCACTTCGCCGCGCAGCAGCGGCCGGCAGCTGTCGGACAGGCGCAGGCCACCGTAGCCTTCCAGGTCGATGTCGACCAGGCCGCGCGCCACCAACTGGCGGAACAGCGAGCGCCATTCGACCTCGGCCATCGCCTTGCCAACACCAAACACCGACAGTTTCTCGTGGCCGAAATTGCGCACCTTTTCGGTATCCTTGCCAAGCAGCACATCGATCAGGTGGCCGACACCATACCGCTGGCCGGTACGGAACACCGCCGACAGCGCCTGGCGCGCAGGCTCGGTGGCGTCCCAGGTCTGGACCTGGTCGACGCAGTTGTCGCAATGCCCGCACGGCTGTTCGAGGACTTCATCGAAATAGGCCAGCAACGCCTGGCGGCGACAACGGGTTTCCTCGCACAGCGCCAACATGGCATCGAGCTTGTGTTGCTCGACGCGCTTGTGGCGCTCGTCCCCGTCGGAGTTCTGCAGCATCTGCTTGAGCATCACCATGTCCTGCAGGCCGTAGGCCATCCAGGCATCGGACGGCAAGCCATCCCGGCCGGCACGCCCTGTCTCCTGGTAGTAAGCCTCGAGCGACTTGGGCAGGTCGAGGTGGGCGACGAAGCGCACGTTAGGCTTGTCGATGCCCATGCCGAAGGCGATGGTGGCGACCATGATCAGCCCTTCCTCGTTGAGGAAGCGATGCTGGTTGGCCGAACGGGTTTCAGCAGCCAGGCCGGCGTGGTACGGCAGCGCCGGGAAGCCTTGGGCGCACAGGTAGGCGGCGGTCTCATCGACCTTCTTGCGTGACAGGCAGTAAACGATGCCGGCATTGCCGCGGCGCTCGCCGAGGAAGGCCATCAACTGCTTGCGCGGCGACTCCTTGGGCACGATGCGGTAGAAGATATTGGGCCGGTCGAAGCTCGACAGGAAGCGCTCGGCGCCCTGCAGGTGCAGGCGCTGGACGATTTCCTCACGGGTACGCATGTCGGCGGTGGCGGTAAGGGCGATGCGTGGCACATGCGGGAAAAGCTCGGCCAGCTGGCCCAGTTGCAGGTATTCGGGGCGGAAGTCGTGGCCCCATTGCGAAACGCAGTGGGCCTCGTCGATGGCGAACAGGGAAACGTCCAGGCCGCGCAGGAAATCCAGCATCCGCGGCTGCAC
Organism: Pseudomonas sp. NPDC089743; assembly: GCF_044748785.1. Classification (NCBI taxonomy): domain Bacteria; kingdom Pseudomonadati; phylum Pseudomonadota; class Gammaproteobacteria; order Pseudomonadales; family Pseudomonadaceae; genus Pseudomonas; species Pseudomonas sp. NPDC089743. The sequence goes on along the minus strand of NZ_JBIVGS010000006.1, from coordinate 121,875 downwards.
CAGGCGCTCAGGCGCCAGGTACAGCATCTTCACTTCACCGCGGCGCAGCCGCCCGGCCAGATCACGCTGCTGTTCGGCACTGAGGGTGGAGTTCAGGGCCGCGGCCGCGACCCCGAGTTCATCGAGCGTGGCGACCTGATCGTCCATCAGCGCGATCAGCGGCGACACCACTACGGTCAGGCCCGGGCGCAATAACCCCGGCACCTGGAAACACAGCGACTTGCCGCCGCCGGTGGGCATCAGCACCAGGGCATCGCCACCATTGGCCACGCATTCGATGATTGCTGCCTGGCGCCCACGGAAACTGTCGTAGCCGAAGATATCCTTGAGAACGCGCTGAGCCTGTTCGAGCATGTGCAACTCCACAAATCGCCGTACCATCCTGGACACAGGCTGGACGAAAAACCCGCTCCGCACACGCCAAATGCGTAAGCGGCTTTTGCCAGAAGCCGGGGAAACCCGCCCCTGGGTGAAAAACCGCGAAGTATACCCCAGTGCCAGCCTGTACAGGATGCCCGGTGACAGACGTTCCCTTTGCCCCGCCATCGCCGCAAGGTGCTAGAATTCACTATCGTTTATTCCCCAAGGTAGCCCTGTAATGTCCTTCGCCGAGCAACTGACCCGCCTGCAAGCCTTCCTCGACGCCGACGAGCTGCACGAAGAAGCGCTGGACTACGTCGCCGCCCACGGCTACCTGACCGCGCTGTCGATCTGCTCGGAAGACGTCCCCGAGCGTGAATGGATCGACGCACTGTTCGCCGAAGAGCCTCATTACGCCAGCGATGCCCAGCGCACCGAGATCGAAGCTACCTTGGTGGCACTGAAGGGCCACATCGCCCGCCAGCTGGCCAGCGACGAAGAATTCGACCTGCCGTGCGACCTGGACCTGACCGACGAGCCGGACGACTCCGACCTGCGCGGCTGGTGCATCGGCTTCATGGAAGGCGTTTTCCTGCGTGAAGAGGCCTGGTTCGAGAACGCCGAAGAAGAAGTCAGCGAGATGCTGCTGCCGATCATGGTCGGTTCGGGCCTGTTCGACGAGCAGCCGGAGTTCGCCGACATCGCCAGCAACGCCAACCTGCAGGACGACATGATCGTGCAGATCCCAGAGGCGCTGAGCGCGTTGTTCCTGCTGCTGCACGCGCCTGACGAGAAGCCTGCGCTGCTCAAGCCCCGCCACCACTGAGTCGGCTGTGCGCTACCTGCTGCTGGCCATCGGCTGGCTCAGCGTTGCGCTGGGGGTGCTGGGGATCTTCCTGCCGGTGTTGCCCACCACCCCTTTTCTGCTGCTGGCGGCGGCCTGCTTCGCCCGCAGCTCGCCACGCTTTCATCACTGGCTGGTCAACCACCCCACCCTGGGGCCGTGGATCCGCGACTACCTGAGCGGTGAAGGTATCCCCTTGAAGGGCAAGGTGTACGCCATCGGCCTGATGTGGGCGAGCATCGGCCTGTCGTGCTTCCTGGTACCCCTGTTTTGGGCGCGGGCATTCATGCTGACCAGTGCGGTGCTGGTCAGCCTGTACATTCTGAAGCAGAAGACGTTGCGCAAACCTGACTGAATTGGCCCTGTTGCCAACGGGTACTTCCTGTTGATCAATTTTTGCCGTTTATTTTCACTGCAACAATTACAAATATATATTAGCGACAATTCCTACATCATTTTAGGACGCCAAAATCTGCACTAAGATTCAGTTCCCCGTTAGTGTTAGGTCCACAGCTAAAACATGGACACTAACAGTGCGCGAGGATTACCAATGCCAGATAAAACGAGGCGTTGCACTGAAACGGACGATTCGAACACTCCTCCTTACGACGTAACCGAGCGCCGAGCGAATCTGCTGCTCAAACAGGCGGTGTGGGGCGATCCCCCCTCATCGGCTCAAGGCTCTTCAGCGGGCCCTGAAATCAACGTGTGCGGCTATCCAGCCGACCCGCAATTCCAGCTGAGGGGCGGCCACAGCAACCTGATGGTCGATGCAGCCATGCCGCTGTTCGGCCTGGCCATGCGCCTTCGCACCCTGGACGCACTCCCCCATATCGCGGCGCTACGCCAGCAGGTGCACACGCAGATTTGCGCCATTCTCGAAGAGGTGGGCCAGCGCGGCTACGACGCTATCCAGATGCAGGCCTACTCCTATGCCTTGTGCCTGCACCTCGACGAAATCGTCATGGCCACACCGTGGGGCAGCAACTCCGTCTGGAGTGGCCGAACATTGCTCAGCGATTTTCATCAGGACACTCAGGGTGGCGAAAAAATATTCGCGGTGCTTTCGCGCATGATGCAAGAGCCTGAGCGTTTCCAGGATGTTCTGGAATTTCTCTACTTGTGCCTGTGCTTTGGCCTGAAAGGCAAGTACGCCCTAGAGCCCAAAGGCGATGAACTGCTGGACGCACTGATAACGGAACTTCACGGCATCATCCGCCAACTTCGCGGGCCCGTGCCTGAAGACGTTTGCGACCCTTACACCAATGTCGTCATGCGCCCGTACAAAAAGCCACGCGATTGGCTGCCTTGGTGGAGTCCATTGGTGATATCGGCTTTGGCCATGGTAGCTGCGTACAGCTATTACAGCTACCGCCTGGGCCTGCTCACCGCAGAAGTACTCGAATCGCTCGACCTCATTTTGCAGCAGTAGCTGGAAAAGTGCTTCCAGGAGGAACCGTGTCTAGCCAATCCGATCTGCGTTACACCTTTGAGCCGCTCGTGGGCGATGGCGAATTCGATGTGGTGTCGTTCACCCTCGAAGAGGAACTGAGCCAGCCGTTCACCCTGACGCTGGAACTGGTCAGTTTCGAGCACGCTGTCGACTTCGGTCACCTGCTCGACAAGCCTGTGCTGTTCACGATCTGGCGTGACGAATGCCCGGTGCGTTATGTGCACGGCCTGGTCAGCAGCTTTACTCAAGGGGAGACCGGCTTTCATCGTACGCGCTACAAAGCGCTGGTCGAACCGCAACTGGCCCGGGCCAGCCTGCGCTCGAACTGGCGCATCTTCCAGCACAAAACCACACGACAGATTCTTGAGCTGATGCTCGAACGCCAAGGCATTACCCGGTCCCAGTTCATTATCAGAAACGACGACCCACCCCGCGAGTTTTGTGTTCAGGCTGGCGAAACTGACCTTGACTTCTTCGCCCGCCTGGCAGGCGAGGCAGGGTTCGTCTATCGCTTCAAGCACACCGCTGAACGGCACGAACTGGTCATCACTGACCGGGTGCTTTCGCTGGGCACGATCAGCGTGATCAAGGATAGAGAGCTGGCCCGCGTCGAGCGCGATGAAACCGCAGCTGGCTACACCGTGCTGTACAACCCAAACAGCGGCGGCTATCAGGCCGAACCCTGCCTGCGTCGTTTCCACTACAGCGAACAAGTACGCACAGCACGCCAGGTGCAACGCGACCATACCTTCACCAACCCCGAGTACCGCCAGGAGCATCGCGCCACCGGTACTCACCTCGAGCACCAGTCCAAGGCGTACGAACGCTTCGATTATCCCGGCCGCTACAAGCGCGACGCGGTCGGCAAGCCCTTCACCGAAACCCGCATCACCGGTTTGCGCCATGACGCACGCGTTGCCGAGGTCGAAGGCGATGACGAGCGCTTGCAACCCGGCCTGAGTTTCAACCTCGTCAACCACGAGCGTGACGACCTCAACGTGCACTGGCGCGTGAAAAGCGTGGCCCACGAAGGCATCCAGTACTCCAGCCTGGAGGACGAAGCCGCTGGTGCCGAGCAGGGTACCCGTTACCAGCAGACTGCAGTACTGGTACCCGGCCGCTTCGAGTGGCGCCCACAGCCGCTGCCCAAACCGCGCATCGATGGCCCACACATGGCCACCGTGGTCGGTCCGGCCGGCGAAGAGATCTATTGCGATGAGTGGGGCCGGGTCAAGGTCAGCTTCCCCTGGGACCGGGAAAGCAAGAACAACGAGTTCAGTTCCTGCTGGGTGCGTGTTTCGCAAGGTTGGGCCGGTGGGAGCTGGGGCTCGATGGCCATCCCGCGCATTGGCCAGGACGTGATCATCCACTACGTCAACGCCGACCCGGACCAACCGATGATCACCGGGCGCACCTACTGCGGTAATCAGCTGCCCCCTTACGACTTGCCACAGCACAAGACGCGCATGACCATCAAGAGCCAGACTCACAAGGGCACAGGCTTCAATGAGCTGCGCTTCGAGGATGAGCTGGGGCGCGAGGAACTCTATATCCATGCGCAACGGGACCAGAACATCGAAGTCGGCAACGATGAGTCGACCTGCATCGGGCGCAACCGTGTAGAGCAAGTGGGCAATGATGAACAGCTGAGTGTCGGCAACAATCTTTGCCAGGACATAGGCCAGGACCGCACCGAACGGACGGGGCGAACGTGCAAGGTGAAGGTTGGCCACGACCTGATCGAGCACGTCGGCAATGACCGCTGCGAATCCACGGGGGTCAATCACTCTGTCACCATCGGAGGTCAAAGCGCACTACTCGTCAAAGGCGGCCAGAAGATCAGCGTCGGCGATGGCGTGGATCAGCAGACGACCGTCTACCAGCTCCGCGCCAGCGAACGTATCGAGTTCAGAAGCCCGGGGGGCAGCATCGTGCTGGACGCCGAAGGCATCACCCTCAATGGCCTGTCACTCACCCTGCTTGGGCCGACCAAAGCCGGGGCAAAAGGCGCTGGAAACGCCCTGGCACTGGACCTCGCCGCCGTTACCGGCAGCCAGTGCGAGGAACGACGCCGATGAGCACCGAAGCCTTGCTCCAACTCATCGCCGACTACCACACCCCAGAGCTGCACTGCCATGTACTGATCGACCCGCTGGCAATACCCGAGAACAGCGACCAATCCGTGCTTTCACACTTGAAGAAAGCGTTGGGGGAAGGTGCGATGAGTCGGGTGATTCGAGCCGACTTGCCCCATGCCCCGCAGCTGCACCCCGTGCTGGCCTGCCTGTCATCACCCGGCGCGAAACCGAGCCCGCCACTGCTGAAGATGACTGCCCATGCAGCACAACGTGATAACCAGCGCCGAAAGCGCCACGTGTGTGGCTGGTTGCTGAGCGAAGCACCGGCATCGGTAATCGCTGCGCACCTGGCAGCACTGTGCCGGCTTCCCGGTTCCGCAAGCGAGCCCCGTTTCTACCCCCTCTACGAACCCGTGCGCCTCGAACTGCTGGCTGCGAGCTTCGAACACGTGGAGCGCGGGCCTTGGTGGCCGATCAAGCACTGGCTGTTCGTGAGCAGCGGCGCGCAGCTGGCTGGTTTCAGCGGTGAAGCCCGTCCTCGCAGCGGCTTGCCTGCGTCCGCCTTGCGCATTCAGGACGACGTGGCGTTGATCGAAATGCTCCTCGCGGCCTGGCGAGCCCTGCCATCAGGCCCTGCTGATCCGAAGCCAAGGCCGCTACCGGCGTTCGCTGCGGTAAAAGCCTCCAACCACATAGATGACGCTCGCAGGCTGGGCTTGAGCGCAACCGATGACATCCTGGTTTTCGCCCTGTACCACCTGTACCTGCACCCTCGCCTGCACGCCGCGCCCTACGTGCGCCAGATCATCGACGCCGCTGTGCAACAGCAACGTCCCCTCGCGCCACTGCTCGCCCGCCACGACGATGCGCACTGGCGGCAAATGATCGCCACCCTTGGCCCTTCAGAGGTTCGCCCATGAGCATCAGCCAACGCGTCGCCACCGCCCTCGCCGAAGCCGCAGTCTCGGTCGACCCGTGCAGGGCCTGTGAGCGGCAAGGCCTGCCGATCCTGCCACTGCGCCGCGCCCTGGTGCCCGACACGCGCCCGGGCTACGCCGGCACCGTGGCCGGTGAGCCCCATGTCGAGACCCGAATGGGGCTACGCACCTTGCGCTCCGGTTACCTGTACGTGCTGCTCGACCAGCGCATCTGGCAGGCCTACGAGGTCACCGACCAAGGCCACCTGCGCCGCTTCAACCCCTACGAGCCACCGCCCGGCCCGCCGCCTTCGCTGCCCGCCCGGTGCCTGAACGAAAACCACGATATCCCCTCGTCTTTTCTCACCCTCGACAGCGAAGCCTACGGCTCGGCCTGGCTGGCCTTTTCCAGTGACGCCTGGCCGCGCAGCGTGCTGGATGCGTACAAGCGCGGCCATGCACCTGCGCAGCGTTTCGAGGGCCTGGACCTGGTTCAGGCGCGTGAGCACCCGCAACTGCTGGGCTTGGCGATGACCCCAGACAACCTGCAGGTAGACAAGCAGGTCTTTGAATACGCCCAGCAGCGTTGCGCACCCTTCGACAGTGCACATGGCTTTCACAGCCGGCTGTTGCGCCGAACCGCCCTGCGTGGCTTCGTGGTCAATGCCATGAACAGGCACCAACTCGAACAGGGCGTACTAGCCGTGGTGCTGGATGACACGGTCGGGCTGGTGCAGGAGTACAACCATCAGCGCCTGAGCTGGCTCGTCAAACGCCAGGCATGGCGCGAGGACCCGCTGCGCGCCTACCAATTCCAGACATCGCAAATTCTGCAGATCATTCGGGCTACGCACAGACAGTGGGCGGCGCAGCAGGTCGCGCCGTTCGGAGCCCCGACTACAGGTGATGGGGCACCGGCCTTTGCTGCGCCCGAGGTGGAGAGGCAACGGCTCGTCGCGGTGCAGGAGCAACAAAGCGATAAACGCCTTGAGGAGCGCTACCACGAGCCCCAGCGTGCCGCGTTCCAGGACGAATACGATCGGCAGGAACGCCAGTTCCAGGCCTATATCGACCAGAACGCCAACGCCTATGCCGAACGCTGCCAAAGCCAGATGTTCACGCTGATCGAGCAATACGACTATGACGGCCATGATCGTGAGTCCGGCGTGGCCTACAGCAAGACCATGGCCGGTTGCCTGGCTGGCGGCGTCACCGAGGCGGCTGCAACCAGCGCAGCGCATGGCCAGCCCTCCTCCGGCACCAGCGAAGCGCTGTGGCTCAAATGGCTGCAGGACCCAAACAGCCCACCCTACCGCGCCGTGTTGCTACGCAATGAATTTCTACTGGCGGCACTGCTGCCCAGTTTTTCCGCCAGCGCCCCCATCAACTGGAACGACAGCGAAAAGCTCTACGCGGCGTTGAGCAAGATGATCACCAGCGAAGAGGGTCGTCTTCACCTGCGTCATCAGCTCAATCAGGCGGTCGCGCAAACTCAAGGCGCGTTGAATGCAGCCAGTCAACGCCTGCAGGCCCTGCTCGGCCCAGGTATCCAGCAAGCCGTGCGACATCTGAACAGCGCCAGTCAGTACCTCTATAACGGCGTACACCTGGTCGAGCTGCAGGTAAAGATGAAACTGGGCGAGTACTACGCCCTGCAGAATGCGCACCTTCGGGAATTGCAAAACAAGGCAAGCGCCACGCTGGCCAAAGCGCGAGACCGGATGATGCCTAGTCTCGAAGAACTGAAAGCCGGCGCCCAGATGAACGCCCGCAAGGTACAACCGATTATCCAGAGCGGTTTGTTGAGCCTAGCGGTCCTCGATCCCAAGGTGGCGCATACGCTGATCGACGTCAGCGTCTGGGTCGAGGGCAAGGCTGAGATGTTGCGAGAGCAGCTGCTCCAGGAGGTCAGCCAGAATGTGAACCAGCTCAGTCACGCGGCGCAGATGAGCCTGGTAGACATAAGGGTCGCGGCGGGCACGTTGGAGCCCGGTGCGCGGAAAATGCTCGAGGGGATACGGATCAGCGCGCTGCAGGCGTCGCAGATGGTGCGACGCAGTTTTTCTGGGCTGAAGGGGGTGGCGGGAAGCGGAGAGTTGCTGCTCACGCTGGGCGGGTTGTATTTGCTGAGTGACAGCCTGGGCAAGAACCTGAAAAAAGTGGAAGAGGAAACTGGGGCTAAGTCTGCTGAAGCCATGACCGCGTTTTATGGCTCAAGTGTTGGAGTGCTCGGTGGAGGTATTGAGGCGCTAGGGTTGATACTGAGCAAATCAGGGCAAACTAGCGTGCCACTGGGCCAATCAATATTCAGAATCGGAGCGTTAGTCAGTGCTACTTCTGGGGTGTTCGATGGTGTTCAAGCAATTCTCGCGGCTTATCGGTCCAAGCAGGCTGGTGACACCTGGGCAAATACTAATTATAAGGCCGCAGCCTTCTCAGCGCTGCTAGGAACCGCAGCCTCAATCGCAGCAGTATTCAACCCGCTGCTTTACGGCCCTCTCGGAGCTGCTATTGCATTTAGCATTATCACATACAGCTTAATCAAATATGCAGCATCCGCAGAATCAAACACCATCGAGCGCTGGATGATGCGCTGCTACTTCGGCAAAGCGGAAGAGACCCCAAAGATTCATTGGAAAACTCCAGAACTTGCTGATATTGCTTTCGCAGAACTGAATGCCGCTACGCTAAACATCTCAAGCTCGCTCACATTCAAGAGCTCTACCATAACATCTAAAGTCGGTGATCCAGCGGGCTCGAAAAAAAAGCAGTGGATAGAGTTTCACCTCTCGCTCCCAGCGTTCACCGAGAAAACGTCGAGCTATCAGTGGGTTATCGTACTTCATCGACACGGAGACGGCCGCTCTCCCAATTATAATGGCGGGGAAGTTATAGCCGAGGAAAGCTTTTTCACTCCCCCTTTGCCAACACGGACCTCAAAACAATATGCGATAGCTCCCTCAAAGCGACATAAGTTCACTGACTACCGACCAGAAAGTTTAATTATCAATAAAAACGAACGCCCGATAAAAAACCCTACCACTCACCTGACGCACACTCTTGAACTCAAAGGGTATCTTGAGCTCATTCCAGAGATCGCCCAACACAACATCCATGCCGCCAGTCTTTTCGTCAGTTACTGGCCAGATCGCCACAGCCCGAACAGTTACGCCGAGATCACTATTCAGGATTATATCTAATGATAGACGTCTATCGCCCACGAGGCAGGATTTACAATTTACCCGGCCCCAACACCCCAGCCAAAACGGATGACATCACAGCTCAACTGGACATACCACCCAACCATGTCAATAGTATCTACATGGAGCTCACCAGAAGGACGATAAGAATCAGAGGCTACTGGATTGTAACAGGAGTCATAATGACGCTACTGAGCTTCTTCTTGATAGTAGCACCGATACTGGAAGCATTGATCTCACCATCAGAACTTAGATTGGACATAATTGCAATCAGCATTTCCACATACCTTTTTGGTTATTGGATCATGATCCCATACATAAGAATGGAAATAGAAACACCGTGCAACGAACCTATTCGCTTCAACAGGGCTCGTCGAAAGGTCTACTTCTACCAGTACCGATTCGATCGACTTAACCCTTTAGGCAAAAGAAATTGGGGAGTTAAACCTATCGCTCACAACTGGGATGATCTTACAGCAGAGGTCTATCGTATCTACAGACCCATGGGGGGCGGCGGACTTATTGAAAACATCCTGTTATCAGTTCGCAACCCGGAAACTGATGAGGTAATCGACCGGGTATTTTTTTCCTGTGATCTCGAACAAGGGAAGCAGTACTGGGAGCTTGCGAAGCTTTTCATGCAGGACGGTATCGAAGCTATTCCAGCGTTCGTGCATAGCTCCGTTGACTGGAATACAAAAGACTTTTCCAACCCGTTCGAACGCCTAGCCCCCAAAGTCCAATGGCCCCCCGAAATGGACCTGGAATCCCGCACCGCCCCCGGCCAAGGAGACAAAACATGAACGCCGTCGCCCTGTTAGGCCACCGCCGTGTTTGCTCGATACATGGCATTAGGATAGTGGAAACAGGCAGCGCCGACTAAGGCTTCAATGGCAAGGCCGTTGCCCGAGTGGGCGGCCGGATCAGTAGTGGTGCGGTGATCACTGATGGTTCGGCGGGTTATCTGATCAAGGGCACAGCGGTCGCATGCGAAGGAGATCAGACGATCCACGATGGGGTCGCCATTACTGGCCTCATCGCAAGCAAGCCCGCCCCTAAGGCCAGCGACAAACCTTTACGAGCGGGCTTGGCCGCGACGAGGTTTGACCTATTGCCAGAGCGCGACATCCCAAGTGCATATGCCGAAATTGAACTACAGGAAGTTAACATATGACGTTGCCCAGAAGAGCTTTCGGCTGGAAATATGACTTACCCGACTCAGCCACCCCTTCAGATTTCCACCCAGTGATAGAAGAGTTTCTGGCACCACCAAGCCATGTTGACTCGATATACATTGAGCTTCCGAGATCGCTATTCAAATTCAGAGGCTACAACCCTATTGTAGGCGGCTCACTCATGCTCGTGGGTTTAATTATGCTCGTCTACTTCATCTACGAAGAATTCACCTCCCCCACCAGAGTAGAAGTTAGTGACCTACTCATTTTTACAACCTATTACGCAATTGTTTTCTTCATCACATTTGCGTACATACGCATGGACCTTACATACCCGCGCAACGAGCCTATTCGATTCAACAGGCGCCGCCAGAGGGTTTATTTCTATCAATACAGATTTGATCGACTTCACCCCTTTGGTCGGAAAGACTGGGGTGTTAAACCTGTTGCCTACGACTGGGAACAGCTTACCGCCGAAGTCTATAGTGTTAATACCCCAATGGGATACGGTGGGCGAGTTGAAAAAGTCATGATCTCAGTCCGCAAACCCGGCACCGACGAAGTGATCGACCGCGTTTTTTTCGCCGGTAATATTGAACAGGGCAAACAATTCTGGGCACTTGCGAGAATTTTTATGCAGGAAGGCCCGGACGCCCTCCCAGCATTTACCCACGCGCCTACGGACTGGAACAGTGATGATCTGCGCAACCCATTTCATCGTCTAGCGCCCAAAGTCCAATGGCCACCCGAAATGGATCTTGAATCTCGCACCGCTCCCGGCCAAGGAGAACAACCATGAATACCGTCGTCCTGGTAGATCACCGCCATGACTGCCCAAAATGTGGCATTGGCGTAGTGGAAACAGGCAGCGCCGACTACACCTTCAATGGCAAGGCCGTTGCGCGAGCACCGGCGCAGCTCCCGCCACGCTGCTGACCTCTAATGGTCGAGACCACATTGCCCCTCTGCCGCTGACCTCGAAGTTCAGGTAGTCGTCCAATGACGCGGCCGTTCTGTGTTCACCCTGCAGTAGTTGCGACAGCCCGAACAGTTACGCCGAGATCACAATTCAGGATTACATCTAATGCCAGACGTCTATTGCCCACGAGGTAGGGCTTACAACTTACCCGGCCCAAACATTCCAGCCAAAACGGATGGCATCACAGCTCAACTGGACATAGCACCCACCCATGTGAGTAGTATCTACATGGAGCTCACCAGAAAGACGATAAGAATCAGAGGCTACTGGATTCTAACAGGGATCATAACGACGCCACTGAGCCTCTTCGTAATAGGCTGGGCGACCCTGGAAGCATTGGCCTCACCGTCACAAACAGCCTTGGAAACGACTGCAATCGCCCTTTCCACATGCCTTTTTTGTTATTGGCTCATAATCCCATACATAAGAATGGAAATAGAAACACCGTGCAACGAACCTATCCGCTTCAACAGGGCTCGTCGAAAGGTCTACTTCTACCAGTACCGATTTGATCGACTTAACCCTTTAGGCAAAAGAAATTGGGGAGTTAAACCTGTCGCTCACAACTGGGATGATCTTACAGCAGAGGTCTATCGTATCTACAGACCCATGGGGGGCGGCGGACTTATTGAAAACATCCTGTTATCAGTTCGCAACCCGGAAACTGATGAGGTAATCGACCGGGTATTTTTTTCCTGTGATCTCGAACAAGGGAAGCAGTACTGGGAGCTTGCGAAGCTTTTCATGCAGGACGGTATCGAAGCTATTCCAGCGTTCGTGCATAGCTCCGTTGACTGGAATACAAAAGACTTTTCCAACCCGTTCGAACGCCTAGCCCCCAAAGTCCAATGGCCCCCCGAAATGGATCTTGAATCCCGCACCGCCCCCGGCCAAGGAGAACAACCATGAATCCCGTCGTCCTGGTAGATCACCGCCATGACTGTCCAAAACATCGCATTGGCGTAGTGAAAACAGGTAGCGCCGACTACGCCTTCAATGGCAAGGCCGTTGCCCGAGTGGGCGGCCGGATCAGTAGTGGTGAGGTAATCACCGATGGTTCGGCGGGTTATCTGATCAAGGGCACAGCGGTCGCATGCGAAGGAGATCAGACGATCCACGATGGGGGTCGCCATTACTGGCCTCATCGCGGGCAAGCCCGCCCCTAAAGGCCGGCGACAAACCTTTACGAGCGCGCTTGCCCGCGATGAGGTTTGACCTATTGGCCAGAGCGCAACATCCCAAGTGCATAGGTCGAAATTGAACTACAGGAAGTTAACAAATGATTTTGCCCAGAAGAGCTTTCGGCTGGAAATATGACTTACCCGACCCAGCCACCCCTTCAGATTTTCGCCCAGTGACAGAAGAATTTCTGGCACCACCAAGCCATGTTGACTCAATATACATTGAGCTTCCGAGATCGCTATTCAAATTCAGAGGATACAACCCTATTGTAGGCGGCTCACTCATGCTCGCGTGGTTAATTATTCTCATTTACTTCATCTACGACGATTTCACCTCCCCCACCAGAGCAGACGTTAGCGGACTACTCACAATTGCAGCCACTTATGCAATTTGTTTCTTCATCACATTTGCGTACATACGCATGGACCTTACATACCCTCGCAACGAGCCTATTCGATTCAACAGGCGCCGCCAGAGGGTGTATTTCTATCAATACAGACATGATCGACTGCATCCCTTTGGTCGGAAAAACTGGGGCGTTAAACCTATCGCCTACGACTGGGAACAGCTTACTGCCGAAGTCTATAGTGTTACTGCCCCAATGGGATACGGTGGGCGAGTTGAAAAAGTCATGATCTCAGTCCGCAAACCCGGCACCGACGAAGTGATCGACCGCGTTTTTTTCGCCGGCAATATTGAACAGGGCAAACAATTCTGGGCACTTGCGAGAATTTTTATGCAGGAAGGCCCGGACGCCCTCCCAGCATTTACCCACGCGCCTACGGACTGGAACAGTGATGATCTGCGCAACCCATTTCATCGTCTAGCCCCCAAAGTTCAATGGCCCCCCGAAATGGACCTGGAATCCCGCACCGCCCCCGCCCAAGGAGAACACCCATGAATCCCGTCGTCCTGGTGGGTCACCGCCATGATTGCCCGATACATGGCATTGGCGTAGTGGAAACAGGCAGCGCCGACTACACCTTCAATGGCAAGGCCGTAGCCCGAGTGGGCGACCGGATCAGTTGTGGTGCGGTGATCACCGGTGGTTCGGCGAGTTATCTGATCGAGGGCAAAGAGGTCGCACGCGAAGGCGATCGGACGGACCACGATGGGATGCTGGTCGAGGGCGATAGTGACTGGCTAGTTGGGTGATTGGGCTTGGTGTTTTGGGTCGCCAGTGCTGGCCTGATCGCGGAAAACCCGCTCCTACAGGCCAGCGGCAACCCTGTACGAACGGGCTTGCCCGCGATGAGGCCAGCCCGTTTAACGCACGTCCGGACACCTCACACCGTATCCACCTTCAACGAATGGTCATCCAGCATCCCGTTGATGATGGTCGCCGTGTCATGCCCCGCCGATACCACTCCCCCTGCCCCTGCCGACACCCCGTAATGCTGAGCCAGGTCTACGCCAGCCAGGTCGATGGTCTGTACCGGCGCAGCCCCCGCCACGCTGCTGACCTCGATGGTCGAGACCACATCGGCCCCTGTGCCGCTGACCTTGAAGTGCAGGTAGTCGTCCAATGACGCAGCGGTGCCGTGTTCCCCCTGCAGCAGTTGTGACAGGTCGAGCTTATCGCTGCCCGGGGTGAAGTCGGTGACGGTGTCATGCCCCGTGTCGCCTTTCTGCCAGACGAACGTGTCGTTACCGTTGCCGCCGGTCATGCTGTCGTTGCCCGGCCCGCCGATCAGGATGTCGTTGCCACCCCCACCCTTGAGCACATCATTGCCCGCACCGCCGTCGAGCACGTTGTCGGCGCTGTTGCCGATGAGGGTATCGCCGTAGTCCGAGCCGACCAGGTTGTGGATGCCGTTCAAGGTCTCCACACCGGCACCACCGGTGTCCTGCGCCCCTTCATGGTTCAGGTCGATTGTTACCGCGGCCTTGGCCTGCGCGTAGTTGGCAGTGTGGCCGTCGTGCTCATCGCCGGCAGGTGCAGGCGCCTGTAGCGATGCGATGTCGACCGGGCTGGAAAGGCCCGCAGCGGAGTGCTCACTGCCGCCATTGAGGTGCGGCGCCGCGGCCTGCGCATAGTCCACGACCAGGCTCAGCTTGTAGCTTTCGCCCGCCTTGCCCGCCCCCGTCGGGTCGCTGGCATGGATGCTGTACACCCCGTCATGGCTGGCCGTGAAGCTGCCACCGGCGGCAATGGGCTGGTAACTGCCGCCGGCGTCCTTCCACTCCAGCGCCAGGTTGCCACCGTGCTGGTCGTGGTCGAGCTGCAGGGTCTCACCCTTGCGCAGGCTGACGTTGATCACCTCTTCGGCATTGCCTTGCGCCGCAGCCGCGCCTGTGGCGCCGAGGTAGCCGAGCACCACCAACGCTGCAGTCATGCTGCTGGCATCGAGGGTGAACGCGCCGCGATCGATCACCCGCTGCCCCTGCGCCCTGCCATAGCCGTCAGCACATTCGGACATCGAGCTGTCGTGCACATTGATGGTAATGGTCGCGGTGCTCTCGTCGCCGTCGCCATCGCGGAGGGTGTAGACGAACGTGTCGATGGCATCGCGCGGCGCAGCAACGTTCGGGTCGGAGTGGTAGACCGCGTTGCCCTGGGCGTCCAGGGTGAGGTAGCCGAACTGGCCTGCCACATGGCTGCCCAGCTGGCCGATGGCCGAGGTGGAGGTGTCATGGCCGGCGCGCACGCCCACCACGTAGCCGCAGTCAGCGGGCAGATCGGCACCGATGGCGTCGTTGTACAGCACGTTGCCCCGCACCTCATCGCCTTTGCTGACACTCACGGTGTCGCAATGGGCCTGCGGAACGTCGTCGACGATGGTGATGTTGACCGTGCTGGTGGTCCAATTGCCCACCGTGTCCTCGACCCTGTAGGTGAAGGATTCGCTCACGGTAGTGGCGCCATCGTTGCCGTGGGGTTGGGAATTGGCTGGCGAGGTCAGCGTGTAGGTGTAGGAACCGTCTGCGTTCAGATGGATCTGGCCGTACTGGCCGACGGCGTGCCCGATCAAGGTGTAGGTCAGTGCCCCCACTCCACCCCCCACCTGCCCGACCAGGCTGCCGGAGGCGGTTTCCGCTGGCGAACCTGGGTCACTGCCATTGACGCTACCGGCCGCCAGGTCATGGCCGTCCTTGTTGAGGTCCAGGGCTTTCTCGAACACGGTGACGCCGCCATCGCCGCATGGGTGCAGCGATTTGTCGTGCACGTTGATGGTCACGGTGGCGGTGCTTTCGTCGCCGTCGCCATCGCGCAGGGTGTAGACGAAGGTGTCGATCGCGTCGCGCGGCGCCACGGCATTGGGGTTGGCGTGGTACTCCGCGTTGCCTTGGGCATCGAGAGTCAGGTAGCCGTATTGGCCGTAGACGTGGCTGCCGAGCTGGCCAACCGCCGAACTGGAGGTGTCATGACCGGCGCGCACCCCGACCACGTAGGCGCCGTCGCCCAGCGTGTCGGCACCGACCACGTCGTTGTACATCACGTTGCCGCGCACGACGTCGCCTTTGGCCACGCTGACAAAGTCGCAATGGGCCTGCGGGACGTCATCGACGACGGTGATCTTGACCGTGCTGGTGGTCCAGTTGCCCACCGTGTCCTCCACCCGGTAGGTGAAGGATTCACTGACGGTATTGGCGCCGTCGTTGGCATGGGTCGGCGAATTCGCCGGCGAGGTCAGCGTGTAGGTATAGGAGCCGTCAGCGTTCAGGTGCAACTGGCCGAATTGGCCGACGGCATTGCCGACCAGGGTGTAGGTCAACGCCCCCACGCCACCAGCGACTTGCCCGACCAGGCTGCCGGACGCAGTCTCGCGGGTTGAGCTGGGGTCACTGCCAGTGACGCTGCCGGCCGCTAGGTCGTTGCCATCCTTGTACAGGTCCAGGGCGTTCTCGTACACCCACACGCCTCCATCACCGCACGGCTGCAGCGCCGGGTTGTGCACATTGATGGTGAGGGTCGTGGTGCTCTCGTCGCCATCGCCATCGCGAATGGTGTAGACGAAGGTGTCGAGCGCGTCACGCGGTGCCACGGCATCCGGGTTGGAGTGGTACTGGGCATTGCCCTGGGCATCGATGGTCAGGTAACCATACTGGCCATGCACCTGGCTGTTGAGCTGGCCGATGGCAGACGTGGAGGTGTCACTGCCGGCGCGCACGCCGACCACGTACTGGCCGTCGCCACGGGTGTCGGCACCGACCACGTCGTTGTACATCACGTTGCCGCTCACCACGTCGCCCTTGTACACACTGACGAAGTCGCTGTTGGCGGTGGGCACGTCGTCGACGATGGTGATGACGATGGTGCTGGTGGTCGAATGGCCGGCGGAATCCTGCACCTGGTAGGTGAAGCTTTCCGTCAAGGTATTCGCGCCATCGTTGGCATGGGTCGGCGAATTCGCCGGTGAAGTCAGTGTGTAGGTGTAGGACCCATCTGCGTTCAGGTGGATCTGCCCGTATTGGCCTACAGCGTTGCCGACCAAGGTGTAGGTCAGCGCGCCAACGCCGCCGCTGGTGGAGCCGGCCAAGGTGCCGGCAGCTGTTTCCTGCGGCGAGCCGGGGTCGCTCCCCGTAACCGTGCCTGCCGCAAGATCGTTGCCGTCCTTTTGCAGGTCCAGGGCCTTCTCGTACACCGTCACATCGCGGTCCTCACAGGTCATCAGTGCACTGTGCACGTTGATGGTGAGGGTGGTCGTGCTTTCGTCGCCGTCGGCATCGCGGAGGGTGTAGACGAAGGTGTCGACGGCATCACGCGGCGAGGCAACGTTGGGGTTGGAGTGGTATTCGGCATTGCCGTAGGCATCGATGGTCAGGTAGCCAAACTGGCCATTGACCTGGGTGTTGAGCTGGCCGATGGCAGAGGTCGAAGTATCGCTGCCGGCGCGCACGCCGACCACATACTGGCCATCGCCTCGGGTGTCAGCACCGACCACGTCGTTGTACATGACGTTGCCGCGCACCACATCGCCTTTGTCAACGCTGACGAAATCGCTGTTGGCGGTGGGTACGTCGTCGACGATGGTGATAACGATGGTATTGATGGCCGAATTGCCCAGCGAATCCTGCACCTGGTAGGTGAAGGTCTCGGTCACGGCATTCGCCCCATCGTTGGCATGGGTGGGCGAATTGGCGGGCGAGGTAAGCGTGTAGGTGTAGGAGCCATCCGCGTTCAGCTGGATCTGGCCGTATTGGCCTACGGCATTGCCCACCAGGGTAAAGGTCAATGCGCCCACCCCACCGACCGTAAGCGTGCCGGACGCCGTTTCGTGGGTCGAGCCAGGGTTGCTGCCGGTGACCGTACCTGCCGCCAGGTCGCTACCGTCCTTGTGCAAGTCCAGCGCGTTTTCATACACGGTCACATCACGGTCAGCACAGACGATCAGACCGTTATGCACATTGACGGTGAGGGTCGTGGTGCTTTCGTCACCGTCGGCGTCACGGATGGTGTAGACGAAGGTGTCGATGGCATCCCGGGGCGAGGCGATAGCGGGGTTGGAATGGTATTCCGCGTTGCCATAGGCATCGATGGTCAGGTAGCCGTACTGGCCGTTCACCTGCGTGTTGAGCTGGCCGATGGCCGAGCTGGAGGTATCGCTGCCAGCACGCACACCTACCACATACTGGCCGTCGCCGCGGGTATCGGCGCCCACCACGTCGTTGTGCATCACGTTGCCGCGCACCACGTCGCCTTTGAAGACGCTGACAAAATCGCTGTTGGCGGTGGGCACGTCGTCGACGACGGTTATGACGATGGTGCTGGTGGTCGAATTGCCCAGGGAGTCCTGCACCTGGTAGGTGAAGGTTTCGGTCACGGTATTGGCGCCGTCATTGGCAGGGTTCGGGGAGTTCGCCGGCGAAGTCAGCGTATAGGTGTAGGAGCCATCAGCGTTGAGCTGAATCTGGCCGTACTGGCCTACGGCATTTCCGACCAGTGTGTAGGTGAGCGCACCTACTCCGCCGCTGGCTGAGCCGACCAATGTACCGGATGTGGTTTCCTGGCTCGAACCCGGGTCGCTGCCCGTGACATTGCCGGCGGCCAGGTCGTTACCGTCCTTTTGCAGGTCCAGGGCTTTCTCGTAAACCGTGATGTCACGGTCTTCGCAGGCCATCAACGAATTGTGCACATTCACGGTTATGGTCGTGGTGCTTTCGTCGCCATCGGCGTCGCGAATGGTATAGACGAAGGTGTCTACAGCGTCCCGTGGAGAAACGACACTGGGGTTGGAGTGGTATTCCGCGTTGCCCTGGGCATCGATGATCAGGTAGCCGTACTGGCCGTTGATCTGGGTATTGAGCTGGCCGATAGCCGACGTAGAGGTATCGCTGCCGGCACGCACGCCGACCACGTGCTGGCCGTCGCCGCGTGTATCGGCACCGACCACGTCGTTGTACATCACATTGCCGTACACCACACCGCCTTTATCCACGGCGGCGTGATCGTCATGAGCCTGAGGCAGATCGTCGACTATGTTGACATCCAGGCTGCCGGTCGCGGTGCTGCCATCGACATCCTTGGCGATCACTTGGAAGTGCTCGCTCAGCGAGTTGCTGCCCGCGCCGTCGGCATGCTGCTCTGCACCCGTCAGGGTATAGCTGTAGCTCACCACGCCCGTCGCCGGGTCATACCCGGTCACGGTCAGGGTGTTGCCTTCAGGCGTGACAATCGACTGCGGGAAGCCCGTCACCACGCCACCGCTGACTACGCTGATGCCACCCACGCTCAGGCTCTGCAAACCGTCTGGTGCAGTGATCTTGAAGGTACCCTGCTGGGTCAGGGCGCCGGCATCAGGTGCGCTGCCGTCCTGCAGGTTTTTTTCGTAGACCGTCAGCTCGCCGCCCTGCACGCCAAGGCCATCGAGCGAGACGGGGTCGTTGAGGTTGGTCACGTTCAACGTCAACGTCGCGCTGCTGGTGTCGCCGTCGGCGTCCTTGATGGTGTAGTTGAAACTTTCCACGCCCTGGCCGCCGCCACCCAGGTTCTTGAAGTCCGGGTCGCTGGTGTTCAGCGTGTAGGTGTAGGAACCGTCTGCGGCGAGCACCAAGGTGCCGTAAGTACCGGTGAAGGTCCCGGCGATTACCGGGCCACCGGGCACACGGTCGGCGCCCTTTATGTCATTGCCCAGTACATTCCCGGTCAGTGCGGTGTGCTGTTCGGTGGCGGCAACCGCATTGCTGTCATCCACGGCTTGGGGCACATCGTCACGGATGGTCACATCCAGGCTGCCGGTCGCCGTGCTGCCATCGACATCCTTGGCGATCACTTGGAAGTGCTCGCTCAGTGAGTTGCTGCCCGCGCCGTCGGCATGCTGCTCTGCCCCCGTGAGGGTGTAGCTGTAGCTCACCACGCCCGTCGCCGGGTCATACCCGGTCACGGTCAGGGTGTTGCCTTCAGGCGTGACAATCGACTGCGGGAAGCCCGCCACCACGCCACCGCTGACCACACTGATGCCACCCACGCTCAGGCTTTGCAAACCGTCTGGTGCAGTGATCTTGAAGGTGCCCTGCTGGGTCAGGGCGGCGGCATCGGGTGCGCTGCCGTCCTGCAGGTTCTTTTCGTAGACCGTCAGCTCGCCACCCTGCACGCCAAGGCCATCGAGCGAGACCGGGTCATTGAGGTTGGTCACGTTCAGCGTCAACGTCGCGCTGCTGGTGTCGCCGTCGGCGTCCTTGATGGTGTAGTTGAAACTCTCCACGCCCTGGCCGCCGCCACCCAGGTTCTTGAAGTCCGGGTCGCTGGTGTTCAGCGTGTAGGTGTAGGAACCGTCTGCGGCGAGCACCAAGGTGCCGTAAGTACCGGTGAAGGTCCCGGCGATTACCGGGCCACCGGGCACACGGTCGGCGCCCTGTATGTCATTGCCCAGTACATTCCCGGTCAATTCGGTGTGCTGTTCGGTGGCCGCAACCGCATTGCTGTCATCCACGGCTTGGGGCACATCGTCACGGATGACCACGTCCAGCGACCCTTGGGCGACATCGCCGTCACTGTCGCTGACCAGTACCGGGAGATGTTCGCTGTGGGAGTTGTTGCCCCCGCCCTCGACGTGCTGCTCGGCACCGGTCAGGGTGTAGCTGTAGCTCACCACGCCCGTGGCAGGGTTATATCCGGTGATGGTCAGGGTGTTGCCCAGGCCTGTGGTTATCGATTGGCCAACACCGGTGACCACACCAGCCGTCACCACGTTGATGCCACCCACACTGAGGTTGTACACCCCGTCTGGCGCCAGCACGGTAAAGCTGCCTTGCTGGGTCAGGGCTGCGGGGTCGCTGGCCGAGCCCAGGAGCAGACTGGCCTCATCCAGCGTCAGCTCGCCAGGGCTCACATCCAACCCGGAAAGCTCTACCGGGCGGTCTTCATCGATCGGCGTGACGGGTGGATTGGGCTGCTCCGGCGGACTGGGCGGCAAGCCCGCGTTGCCCGCGTTGTCAGCGCCAGATTCGTCACCCACATAGCGGTTGGCCAATTCAGGAATGCCATTGAAGCCAGCCGTGGGGAAGCCCACCACCGGGTCAACCCGATCCGCCACTTCGGTAAGCATCACAAAACTGTGGCCACCGCCCAGTGCCCCTGGCGCGCCGTTGCCACCATTACCAGCGGCAGGCGCTTCAGTGCTGACACTGGGGTCGTCGCCGGCGGCAATCGCCCGCTGAATACGCTCGACGTCGCTCAATTGCGCCTGGCTCGGCGCAACATCCTGCGCCTGAACGTGGGCTGGCTGGTTAGCCAGGAGTTCGTGGGTCATCACAAGGCTGCTATCGCGGCCGAGTGTCAGCTCGGCGCCGTTATCCAAGCGCACAGCCACGGCGCCGGCGACACCCGTTTGCAGCTGCTCGCCCGCGTACAGGCGGTCACCCTCGATCAGAAGACGCTGGCTGCCATCGCTGCCAACGGCGAATACCTGCCCCACCACCTTACTGACCACACCGACTGACTTAGCCATGAGCGCACGCCTCCCTAACCGATTGGCTACACAGCCAACAACATGGCAGAGGGAGGTCAACGGCTTCGCGTCCGTCCGATTGTCTCAACCGTGAGAATCGTGCGCGAAGGTCACTGATTTGGCGATAGTAACAATGTGAATTTGCCATCAGTTGATGCCAAATTTTTGTCGCCAAATTCCGCTTTTACCTACCTACCCCACGTCCTTAGCCATAAAAACTCTGGAACTCTTTGCGATGCAGGAAACTCGCAGGCTACAGCGGCTTCCCAAATCACTTGGGTAAAACAATGTCTTGGTTTCGATAGAGCGCATAAGTTTTTTTTCGCATAGGGCTTATGAAAAAATCTTCTTAGCTCGCGCGCTAAATGTTCTTAGCTCTGTTGTTACAAACATGAAACGGTTTTAACTAAAAAAATCGTCATTTTTTTGGCGAATAGCAGGACCATTTTGAGATCAGGGAGAAGTACCCCATGCGCGTTTTCAACCCCATCACCAGTGCAATTCTGTTGGCCATGGCGTGCGCCAACGTTCAGGCGATGTCACTCACCGAGGCCGTCCAGAGCGCCGTGGACTACCACCCGGAAATAAGCTCCAACCGTAACAGCCGGTTATCCGCCGACGAGGACGTGAAATTCGCCCGTGGCGGCTACTACCCAACCGTCGACCTGGTAGCCGGGTACGGTAGGCAGCGTTCGGACAACCTCAACACCCGCGGCCTGAACCCTGACGGTACGCGCAACCACAACAAAGAAACCCTGAACTACACCCAGTCGGAGTTGCGTCTTCGGCAAATGATCTTCGATGGTTTCAACACCGCCAACGAAGTGGGGCGTACCGAGGCGGTAGCGACCTCCCGCGCCTACTACACACAGGCCGTCGCCCAAGATGTCGCCCTGCGCGCCATCGAGGTGTACCTGGAAGTGCTCAAACGCCGCGAGTTGGTGACCCTGGCAAAGAACAACCTGCAGGCGCACTTGCGCGTCAGCGACCAGATAGGCCTGCGTAGCGAGCGGGGCGTGGGCAGCACTGCCGACCTTGACCAGTCCCGCGCACGCCGGGCTCTGGCGGAAAACAATCTGGACACCGCCGAGGTCGACCTGGCCGATGCCGAAGCCAATTTCTACAGCGTGGTCGGCCGCCTGCCGGATGAGCTGGAAGGCCCGCAATCGGTCAAGGTGCAAATGCCGGGCACGCTGGACGAGGCGCGCGAAGGCATGCGCCAGAACAACCCCTACCTGAAATCTGCCCAGGCCGACGTCAACGCCGCCGAGCAGCAGTACGAAGTGGCCAAATCACCGTTCTACCCGCGCCTGGACGCGGTGCTGGCCACCGGCGCCAACAACAACCTCGGTGGTGAAAAAGGCCACAGCAACAACGACTGGCAGGCCGGCGTAGAACTCAGCTACAACCTGTTCCGCGGCGGCAGCGACAAGGCCCGCCTGCAGTCCGACGCACACAAGATCAACCAGGCGCTGGACATCCGCAACAACGCGTTGCGCGAGCTGACCGAAAACCTCAGCCTGGCCTGGAACGCCATGAACAACGCGCGTAAGCAGACCCCTACCGCCCGCGAGTACGCAGAAACGACGCAGCGTGTGCGCGCCGCTTATCAGGACCAGTTCGGCCTGGGCCAACGCACCCTGCTCGATGTGCTCGACAGCGAGAATGAGCTCTACAACGCCAACCGCCGTTACACCGAGGTGCGTTACACCGAGGAGTACTCGATGTATCGCGTGCTGGCGACCATGGGTGAGCTGTTGAGCAAACAGCGTATTTCGCTGCCGCCGGAGGCCATTGCCAACAACGACGTACGCATCGAAGCCAGGTTGCCTGACATGCGCTGAGCCAGTCGCACGCAACTGGCACGCAGTACCGCACCTCACCCCCTAACATCGTGGCGGGAGTAGTTCATCGTGACCAGTATGCAAAGCGCAC
Organism: Pseudomonas sp. NPDC089743; assembly: GCF_044748785.1. Taxonomy (NCBI): domain Bacteria; kingdom Pseudomonadati; phylum Pseudomonadota; class Gammaproteobacteria; order Pseudomonadales; family Pseudomonadaceae; genus Pseudomonas; species Pseudomonas sp. NPDC089743. The sequence continues at coordinate 98,861 of NZ_JBIVGS010000006.1, read as the reverse complement.
AACCGCGCCCCGATATCGATGACCCGCTGCTCGATGGCCTGCTGATCCTATGCCACCTGCATGGTAGGCCGGCCAGCCGCGCCAGCCTGAGCAGTGGGCTGCCACTGTTCCAGCAACGCCTGGGGGCGGATTTGCTGCCACGCGCTGCGGCGCGTGCCGGTTTGCAAGGGCGTGTGTTGCAGCGTGAACTGGAGGCCATTTCGCCGCTCAACCTGCCGGTGCTGCTGTTGCTCAAAGACGGCCGCAGCGCCGTGCTGCAGCGCTGGGGCGAAGATGGCCGGGCGCTGATCCTGCCCTGCGAGGCTGAAGGCGGCGAACAATGGGTAGAGCGCGAGGCGCTGGAACAGGCCTACGCAGGCCACGCCCTGTTCGCACGCCCCCGTCATACCCTGGAGGAGGTCCGCTCGCCACTGCTACCGCGGGTCGAGGCCTGGTTCCGCGATACATTGCGCCATTCCCGCTGGCTGTACGGCGATGCGTTGCTGGCCAGCCTGCTGATCAACCTGCTGGGCCTGATGGTGCCGCTGTTCGTGATGCAGACCTACGACCGCGTAGTACCCAATCAGGCTCTGTCGACCCTGTGGGTGCTGGTCGCTGGCCTGTTCATCGGCACCGCCTTCGAGCTGGTGCTGCGCATGGTCCGCGCCCACCTGCTGGACCAGGCCGGCAAGAAGACCGACCTGATCCTCTCCGCCGCCCTGTTCGAACGCATCACCGGCATGGCGATGAAGGCCAAACCTGCCAGCATCGGCGGCTTCGCCCAGAGCATCCACGACTTCCAGGGCCTGCGCGAATTCCTCACCGCAGTCACCCTGACCAGCATCATCGACCTGCCCTTCGTCGCCCTCATGCTACTGGTGATCGGCCTGCTGGGCGGCTGGCTGGTACTGATCCCGCTGATCGCCTTCCCGCTGGCGGTGGGCTTTGCCCTGCTCATTCAGGCACGCCTGCGCGACACCGTGCAAAAAAGCCTCAGCCTCGGTGCGGTACGCCAGGCATTGCTGATCGAAACCCTCGGTGGCCTGGAAACCCTCAAGGCCTGCGGTGCTCAGAGCGAGCGCCAGTACCAGTGGGAACACACCAATGGCGCCATCGCCCGGCTCGACGCCCACGCCCGCAACCTGTCGTCGCTGGCGAGCAACGGCACGCTGTTCATCCAACAGTTCTGCGGCATGGCCACCATCGTCGCCGGGGTGTACAGCATCATCGCCGGTAACCTCAGTGTCGGCGCCCTGGTCGCCAGCTACATGCTCGGTAGCCGAGTACTGGCACCGCTCGGGCAGATCGCAGGGCTGATCACCCGCTATCAGCAAGCGAAACTGACGATGCGCAGCACCGATGCCCTGATGGCCCTGCCGCAAGAACGCCAGGCCGAACAGCAAGCCCTGGAACACACCGCCCTCAAGGGCGGCCTGACCCTCAGCCATGTCAGCTTCCGTTACCCAGCACAGATCGGCCCGGCACTGCAGGATGTCAATGTGACCATCAAGCCGGGTGAGCGGATCGGCATCATTGGCCGCAGCGGCTCGGGCAAAAGTACCTTGGGCCGGCTACTGATGGGCTTTCATCACCCAGAAGAAGGCCAGGTGTTGCTGGATAACCTCGACCTGCGCCAACTGGACATCGCCGACCTGCGCAGCCAGCTTGGCTACGTCGCCCATGACCTGCCCCTGCTGGCCGGCAGCCTGCGTGACAACCTCACCCTCGGTGCCCGCCACGTGAGCGATGCGCGCATGCTCGAAGTGGCCGAGCTGACCGGCGTCAGCGAGCTGGCCCGCCAGCACCCGCAGGGTTTCGACCGCCCGGTGGGCGAACGCGGCCAGCTGCTCTCTGGCGGGCAGCGCCAGGCCGTGCTACTGGCCCGTGCGCTGCTGCTGGAGCCGCCCATCCTGATCCTCGACGAACCTACCAGCCACATGGACAACAGCAGTGAAGAGCAACTGCGCCAACGCCTGCTGAACTGGGTGCCTGGCAAGACCCTGCTGCTGGTCACCCACCGCACCTCGATGCTGAGCCTGGTGGACCGCCTGCTGGTGCTGGACAACGGCAAGATCGTCGCCGACGGGCCCAAGGATGCGGTCATCGATGCCCTGCGCAAGGGCCGCATCGGCGCAGCTCTCTAGGAGGTTCACATGCCCATCGGCCACAGCGTGCGCAGCACCCACAGCAGCGCCGACAAGCGCACCGAACACGACTACATGCCAGAGCTGGCCAGCGCCACCCTGCAGGATTCCCCGCGCCTGTCGCGCCTGACCGTATGGCTGGCGGCGGCGCTACTGCTGGCGGCCGTGATCTGGGCAAGCCTGGCAGTGCTCGACGAGGTGACGGTCGGCGAGGGCAAGGCGATCCCTTCGAGCAAGGTGCAGGTGGTGCAGAACCTTGAAGGCGGCATCGTCACCGAGATCTTCGTGCGCGAAGGCCAGATGGTGGACAAAGGCGCCACCCTGCTGCGCCTGGACGACACGCGGTTCCAGTCCAACAAAGGCGAAAGCGAGGCTGACCGCTATGCCTTGACTGCCCAGGTCGAGCGCCTGTCAGCAGAAGCCGAAGGCCGGCCCTTCGTGCTGTCCGAGGAGGTACGGGCCAAGGCGCCCCAGGTGGCCGAGGACGAGCTGTCGCTGTACGACTCGCGCCAGCGTCGCCTGGCCAGTGAAAAGCAGACCCTCAACGAGCAGTTGCGACAGAAGACCCAGGAATTGGCCGAGTTCCGTTCCAAGGTCGAGCAGTACCGCTCGGCGGTAGGCCTGCTGCAACAGGAATTGGACATGTCGGCCCCCCTGGTGAGCAAAGGTGCCATCTCACCGGTGGAAATCCTGCGGCTCAAGCAACGCACCGTGGAAGCCCGCGGCCAACTCAACGCCACCAACCTGGCCATCCCCCGTGCCGAGGCAGCCGTGGCTGAGATCAGGAGCAAGATCCAGGAATCAGAGGCCGCCTTTCGCTCCGACGCCGCCAAAGAGCTCAACGACAAACGCACGGAGCTGTCGAAGATCACTGCCACCAGCATCGCCATCGACGACCGGGTCAACCGCACCACCGTGGTGTCGCCGGTGCGAGGTATCGTCAAGATGCTCAAGGTCAACACCATTGGCGGCGTGGTGCAGCCGGGCAGCGACCTGGTGGAGATCGTGCCGATCGAGGACAATCTGCTGATCGAGGCGAAGGTGCGGCCACAGGACGTGGCGTTCCTGCACCCGGGGCAAACGGCGATGGTGAAGTTCAGTGCGTATGACTACACCATTTATGGCGGCATGAAGGCCAAGCTCGAGCTGATCGGTGCCGATACCGTGACCGATGACAAAGGCAATGCGTTTTACCTGATTCAGGTACGCACCGAGAAGAACCACCTGGGCGGCGACAACAAGCCGCTGCTGATCATCCCCGGGATGGTGGCCACGGTGGATATCATCACCGGGCAGAAGAGTGTGCTGGATTATCTGCTCAAGCCGGTGCTCAAAGCACGGACCGAGGCGTTGCGGGAGCGGTGAACCGGGAGCCTGGAACTCGGCAGACCTTAAGGTCTCCCGCGCACAGCCGCCCTGGCACGAGGCTACAGGCTAAAAAAACGCCTGCAATCGTTGGCAGATAAAGCCCCCGCCAGTGCCGTTATCAGCCTTCACCATGATTTCTTTGGAACGTCTCAGTCCCCATCGCCCTGATCTGCCCTTCGATCAACGCTTCGAACGGGCGCAGCAACGCATCGAAACACGCCGGCTGCTCCAGCACATTCAAGGCCTGCACCACCGCCTCTATGGTCGACACCGCTCCCGGCTCCGGCGCCTTGCGCACGCGGTAGCGCGAGGGCGACACCTGCGCCAGCGTCACCCTGGGCAACGCTTCGAGCAGTGGATTGAGGTACAAAAGCTTGCGGGCCTTGCGCCAGGTGCCATCGGGGACAATCAGCATGAGCGGCCTGCCCTCTGCATCGCCATAGGCGGCGAGCACCTGGGCCTGCTCACCTGGGAACAAGAGCACCGGCCGATACCCCGGTGCGCTCAGCAAATCACCCAGGTCTTCAAACACCTCGCCAACGCGCAACTCGGCATTGACCAGCCCAAGCGCAGCCAGGCGTGCGGTGTTCAGGGCGTGCGAAGTTTCACTGGGGTGCTGCAGCAGGACCACACGGGTGCGGCTGTCGAGCGAGGGGATCAGTGGGCAAAGGCAGTGATCGAGCGGGCGCTGGCAGCGCTCGCAGCGGGGTCTGGACATCGGCTTCTCCTTACCGGGCGCAGTGTGCCACAGCCCTGAGGAAAAGCCCCACATCCTTGTGGGAGAGGCTGTAATCAGCGGTTGAAGCGCTCCGCCAGGCTGTGCAGATACTCCGCCATTCGCTCCAGGTCCTGGCTGATCTCAGCCCCCTGCTTGGCCTGCCCCGCCGTTTGGTCACACAACTGGGCGATGCGCACGATCTGCTGGTTGATGTCTTCAGCCACGTGGCTTTGCTGCTCGGACGCCGTCGCCATCTGCTGGCTCATGCCCGTGATACGGCTGACCGCCTGGGCAATCCCGGCCAGCGCCGACTGCACCGCCTCGACACTGTGCACGCTGTCGCGTGAAATCTGTTCGCCACGGCTGGCAGTACTCACCGCCCGCTCGGCGCCAGCGCGCAGCGAGGCGATGATCTGGTGGATCTCCTCGGTCGAGGTACGCGTGCGCTGCGCCAGCGAGCGCACCTCATCAGCCACCACGGCAAAGCCCCTGCCCTGCTCACCCGCCCGCGCCGCCTCGATCGCGGCATTGAGCGCCAGCAAATTGGTCTGTTCGGCAATCGAGGTGATGGTGTCGACCACACTGCCGATCGACTGGGTCTGTTCAGCCAGGGCATTGACCGCCTGGCCAATGTCGCTGACCGCCTCGCTCATGCTGCCCATCGCCTTGAGGCTCTGCTGGGCCAGTTCGCTGCCCTGCTGCGCCAACTGGTCGGCATCGCCTGCCGCATGCGCGGTGCTTTGCACGTTATGCGTCACTTCCTGAATGGTTGCCGCCATTTGCGCAATGGCGGTGGCCGACTGATCGGTCTCACTGCGCTGGCGATCGAGCATCTGCGCCTGGGCATCGGACAGGTCGGCCGACTGGGCGGCCCGCGACTTCACGCCGACGCCGGCGTCCACCAGCCGCGTCAGGGCGGTCTGCAGCCTGGCTTCCTCGCTGATGATCGCCAGGTCGAGCTGGCCATGCAGGCCCGGGTTGTCACTGTACGTCAGCGCTACCAGCGGGCTGGTGAAGGCCTTGGGATGTTCGGCCAGTGTGCGGCGGATCGCCTGGTTATGCCGCTGTTCGATCAGGTACCAGGCCAACAGCATACTGGCCATCAGTACGCCCAGCGCTGCATAGGGCGGTAACCAGAGGTAGCCAGCGGCCGACAGCAGGCCTGCACCGATCAGCGGCCAGCCATCGCCAACGCCACGCCCCAGCCGCGCGGCCCAGGGTACGGCCGGGCGCCCGGCGCGCAGGCGCGCATACAGCCGCTCTGCGCGGCGGATCTGCTCACGGCTGGGCACCGAACGCACCGACTCGTAACCGCTGACGCGGCCATTCTCATAGATGGCGGTGACATAGGCACTCACCCAGTAGAAATCACCATTCTTGGCGCGGTTCTTCACCACGCCCATCCAAGGTTTACCTTGTTTGAGGGTGTCCCACATATGCCCGAAAACCGCCGGTGGCATGTCGGGGTGACGCACTAGGTTGTGGGGCTGGCCCACCAGCTCGTCGTAGGTGAACCCGCTTATCGCCACGAACGCGTCGTTGCAGTACGTGATGTGGCTGTTCAGGTCGGTGGTAGAGATCAGCCGCTGGTCGCTGGAAAAGGTTCTTTCATGCTCAGTGACGGGCAAATTCATGCGCATCTGGGCGGTCCTTGCTTGTATAGATGAAGGGGAAAATCATCAAAGCAAGTAGAGGTTTAGCAGAACGCCATCAGCGTAGTGGTCAGGTTTGTAGGAAATTTACTCATCCCGACGGAATGACCAGAACGCCTTGTACATCAGCCAACATTGAGCTGGCTTTTGAGCAAATCGCGGAAGGTCTGAATCAAGGGCTCCCGGCTGCGGCCGCGGCGGATGATCAACGAAAATGGCGCTTGATAGCCGAAAGTGGCCGGAGATAGTACACGCAAGTCGCCCTTGTCGACCCAAGCCTGGGCATAGTGCTCGGGCAGGTAGCCGATATAGGCACCGGACAGGATCAGAATCAGCTGCGCCTCCATACTCTCGACGGTCGCCGCGCTGTGTTTGAAGCCGTGCCGGGCCAACTCCGCCTGGCTCCAGTAACCACGCCCGACCATGCGCTGTTGGGTCACCACCGGCTCGGGGATACGCCGCTCGACGAACAACGGGTGGCGACTGCTGCAGTACAACCAATGCTGCTCGCGGTACAGCGGCTGGTAAACCAGGCCACTCATGCGCGAGGAGAATGCCCCGATCGCCAGGTCCAGGCGGTTGTCCTGCACGCCCAGTTGCAGCTCATAGGGGCTGGACACCGAAAGGTGCAGGTGCACCGCCGGGTGCTCCTGGCTGTAGGCGCCGATCGCTTCAGCCAAAGGCAGCGCGCGGTCGCCCACGGTTGAGTCGATCACCCCGAGGTTGAGCGTACCGCGCAGCTCACCCTTGAGCGCTGCGGCGTATTGCTCGAAGCCATCGAGCTCCGCCAGCAGGCGCAAGGTCTCCTGGTGGAACAGCTCGCCCTTGCTGGTCAGGCTGAAGCCGCCACGGCCCCGGTGGCACAGCACGATGCCCAAGGCACCTTCGAGCTGGCTCATGTAGGTACTGATCGCCGAGGTCGACAGGTTGAGATCGCGCTGTGCATTGGCAAAGCCTTGGTGGCGCACCACGCTGACAAAGATGCGCAGCAGTTTCAGGTCAGGCAAGGTCGAGGCCATGGTGCAACGGTTCCGCAGTGTCGTTTGCGCGCAGTCTACCCGCTACGGTGGCGTTTAGTTCAGAAATTCCTGAAGTAAGTATTTGCCGGTAGCGATTTTTCCCACGCACTACCTTCAGCAGACTTGGCCGAAATGTCCCTGCCCGCCGGCATGACCGTATTTCAAGGCGCGCGGCGGCACAGGTTCGAACAAACAAAACAATCGACCGACTGATGAGGCCCACCGTGGACAAAGTTCTCCATCAACCACTGGGCGGCAACGAAATGCCGCGTTTCGGCGGCATCGCCACCATGCTCCGTCTACCCCACCTGCAAAGCGCTGAAGGCCTGGATGCCGCGTTCATCGGCGTACCCCTGGACATCGGCACCTCGCTGCGCTCCGGCACCCGCTTCGGGCCACGGCAGATCCGCGCCGAATCGGTGATGATCCGCCCGTACAACATGGCCACCGGTGCCGCCCCGTTCGACTCGCTGTCGGTGGCCGACATCGGTGACGTGCCGATCAACACCTTCAACCTGCTCGATGCCGTGCGCATCATCGAAGAAGCCTACGACGAGATCGTCGAGCACAACGTCATCCCGATGACGCTGGGTGGCGACCACACCATCACCCTGCCGATCCTGCGCGCCCTGCACAAGAAACACGGCAAGATTGGCCTGGTGCACATCGACGCTCACGCCGACGTCAACGACCACATGTTCGGCGAGAAAATCGCCCACGGCACCACCTTCCGCCGCGCGGTGGAAGAGGGCCTGCTCGATTGCGACCGCGTGGTCCAGATCGGCCTGCGCGCCCAGGGCTATACCGCCGACGACTTCAACTGGAGCCGCCGCCAAGGTTTTCGCGTGGTGCAGGCCGAAGAGTGCTGGCACAAGTCACTGGAACCGCTGATGGCCGAAGTACGTGAAAAAGTCGGCGGCGGCCCGGTGTACCTGTCCTTCGACATCGACGGTATCGACCCGGCCTGGGCACCTGGCACCGGTACCCCGGAAATTGGCGGCTTGACCACCATCCAGGCGATGGAGATCATTCGCGGCTGCCACGGCCTGGACCTGATCGGCTGTGACCTTGTCGAAGTCTCCCCGCCTTACGACACCACCGGCAACACCTCGCTGCTCGGTGCCAACCTGCTGTTCGAAATGCTCTGCGTGCTACCGGGCGTCGTGCGCCGCTGAAACGTGTTGCACCCCGGCAGGAGCCATGAGGGAGGGCCACAGAGGCCCGCCAACACAAGACAAGACCGCCAGGCGCCGTGAAGCCGCCTGAGTGGTCGATCTCGCCATAATAAAGATAATCGGGAGACCCCCAATGGCCTTGGACATCATTGTTGTAATGATCTATACCGCCGGCATGCTCGGGCTGGGCTGGTATGGCATGCGGCGCGCGAAAACACACGAAGACTACCTGGTGGCAGGGCGCAACCTGGGCCCGACCTTGTACATGGGCACCATGGCCACCACCGTGCTCGGCGGCGCCTCCACCGTCGGCACCGTACGCCTTGGCTATGTGCACGGCATCTCCGGCTTCTGGCTATGCGCAGCCTTGGGCCTGGGCATCATCGCCCTCAACCTGTTCCTCGCCAAACCGCTGCTGCGCCTGAAGATCTTCACCGTGACCCAGGTACTGGAGCGGCGCTACAACCCCATGGCGCGCCAGGCCAGTGCGGCAATCATGCTGGCCTACGCGCTGATGATCGGCGTCACCTCGACCCTGGCCATGGCGACTGTCCTGCAGGTATTGCTGGACTTGCCGTTCTGGATGTCGCTGCTGCTCGGCGGCGGGGTGGTGGTGGTCTACTCGACCATCGGCGGCATGTGGTCGTTGACCCTGACCGACATCGTCCAGTTCGTGATCAAGACCGTGGGCCTGATGTTCATCCTGCTGCCGGTGTGCCTGTACAACGCTGGTGGCTGGGACACCCTGGTAGCCAAGCTGCCGGCGGCCAGCTTCGCCTGGACCACCATCGGCTGGGACACCATCATCACCTACTTCCTGATCTACTTCTTCGGCATCCTGATTGGCCAGGACATCTGGCAGCGGGTATTCACCGCCCGCGACGAGAAGGTCTGCCAACGTGCCGGTACCACTGCAGGCCTGTACTGCGTGCTCTATGGCCTGGCTTGTGCCCTGATCGGCATGGCCGCGCACGTGCTGATGCCGGACCTGGCCAACCCGAACAACGCGTTCGCCGAAATGATCAAGAGCCAGTTGCCTGATGGTATCCGTGGCCTGCTGATGGCCGCTGCCCTGGCTGCGATGATGTCGACCGCCAGTGCCGGTCTGCTGGCCGCCTCGACCACCATTACCGAAGACCTGCTGCCTAAATTGCGTGGCGGCAAGCAATCGAGCCTGGGTGTCAGCCGCCTGTTCACCCTGCTCACCGGCTTGGTGGTGCTGGGCATCGCGCTGGCGGTGAACGATGTGATCAGCGCACTGACCCTGGCCTATAACCTGCTGGTCGGCGGAATGCTGATCCCGCTGATCGGGGCGATCTTCTGGAAACGTGCGACCACCGCAGGGGCCATCGCCAGCATGACGCTGGGCTTTGCCACGGCGCTGTTGTTCATGTTCAAGGATGGGCTGGACGCCAATACGCCGATCTACTACAGCCTGGCGGTTGGCCTGGTGAGCTTCGTGCTGGTCAGCCTGCTGTCGCGCAAACCGGTGGGAGTGGCGACGCTGGCTTGAGGATGGCGCAGGCCTTAACAACGCCTATGGGATCGAGTGCCGCGCAGGCAGCGCTCGGTTCCAAGCAAGCGCAAAATCAAAGCATGCATCCGGGCAACAACGAAAAAAGCCGCGCCATCATCACTGATATCGCGGCCTCGTTGTGTTCAGCGACGACGCGGCTGGCGCCTGCGCTGCTCTTCATCAGTCGGGATCGGCACCGGCTGTAGAGGTGGTGGTATCAGCCCCAGGGCGACAGCCAAGTCGTGGAGCCAGTTGAACATTTGGTTTTTCATAGTGCCCCCTTGACGGGTCAGCCTCTCGGTCAATCAATCCTACGATGTTTCATACAGATCATAGTCCGATGTCCTGTATTACGCATGCCCTTGTGGTTACAGATAGGGGCAAGTTTGACGCGGATCAAGCGGAAACGGTGGATTCCGACGGTTGGTTAATCGTTTCGCTTTGTTGCAAATCGATCCACGCCTGCAAATTCGCCCCACGCATCCCCTGCCGCCACATCAGCCAGGTCACCGCCTGATCGAACGGCGCCTGCAGCCGGTGGACCTGCACGCGGTCCCGCCCCGGCAGGCTGTCGAGCATCGACTGCGCCATCAGCGCCACGCCCGCGCCGGCTATCACACAAGCCAGCATGCTCTGATAAGACTCGATTTCCATTACCCGCCCCATCGGCGTATGGGCATGGGCATACCACGCCTCCAGGCGCATCCGGTAGGAGCACCCCTGACGAAATGTGAACACCGCCTTGCCCGCCACATCGCTGGCGCTGTGCACCGGTGGGTGTTCGGGGCTGGTGATCAGTACCAGTTCTTCTTCGCACAAGGGCACACCATCCAGCCCCGCCAGGCTGGGCGGCCCGTCCACCAGGGCGGCGTCCAGGCGGTGGCTGAGCAACCCCTCGAGCAACTCGCCACTGGGGGCAGCCTGCACCTGCAGGTTAACGGCCGGATAGGCCTGGTGGTAACGCGCCAACAACGCTGGCAGGTGAATGGCAGCCGTGCTGTACATGGTACCCAGGATGAAATCGCCGGCCGGCTGCCCGCCCTGCACGGCGGCCATGGCTTCGTCCCGCAGCGCCGCCAGACGGTTGGCGTAATCCAGCAGCACCTTGCCGGCGGGTGACAACTGCAGGCGCTGGCGCTCACGCAAGAACAGCTCCACGCCCAGTTGCTCTTCGAGTTGGCGCAAGCGCGTCGAAAGGTTCGACGGCACCCGGTGCAAGCGCTCGGCGGCGCGGGTGATGGAACCTTCCTCAGCGACCGCCTGGAAGATACGCAGCTGGCTGAACTCCATGACATTCTCCAAAACAGAACAACTTCATCATCATTATTCAATTTTATTGAAAATAAAAGCGCCCTAACCTCCCCTTCATCGTTTACAGCCTTGCGGGAGTGTTCACATGTCGCCATTCGTACAACTGTTGGCCAGCGCCGTGGCGCTGATGATGGCCATGGGCATCGGCCGCTTCGCTCTCACCCCGCAACTGCCGCAACTGATCGCCGAAGGCCAGTTCGACCTGACCGGCGCCGGGCTTGTCGCAGCAGCCAACTACCTGGGCTATTTCGTTGGTGCGGCGTATGCCATGGTCGCCCGCACCCCCGCCCAGGTCAGGCTGTGCCTGCATGGCGGGCTGTGGCTCTGTGTGGTGCTGACCCTGGCATCCTGGGCTGCGGACGGGTTCTGGAGCCACCTGCTGCTGCGTTTCGGTACGGGCGTAGCCAGTGCCTGGGTGCTGGTGATGATCACCAGCCTCAGCCAGCAACTGGCCAACGCCAACAATCGTCCGCGCCTTGGCGCCCTGGTGTTCGCCGGGCCTGGGCTGGGCATCGCCGTGACCGGCCTGCTGGCACTGGTCGCTCATTCGCTTGGGCTGAGCTCCGCGGCGTTGTGGCTGGTGTATAGCGTTGCCGCGCTGGTCATGTTACTGGCGGTGCGCCCTTGGCTGCCTCGCGCTCAGGCACCCGCTGGGGTGCCGAGCACGGTGCAAGGAGGGGCGACACGCAGCGTTGGCATTGGCCGCCTTGGCCTGGTGTATGGCTTGTATGGCGTGGGCTACATCCTGCCGGCCACGTTCCTGGCGCAAATGGCCAACCAACAGTTCCAAGGCAACTGGATGGCGGACCTGTTCTGGCCGGGGTTTGGTGTGGCGGCGGCGTTGGGCGTGGTGCTGGTGAGTGTGCGACGCGCCGGCCGCACTTCGGCCTGGCTGACAGCGACCTTGTGGCTGCAAGGCCTTGGCGTACTGGCCTGCCTGATGGGCGGCGGCCTTGGCTTGGCCTTGGGCGTGGTGCTCTGCGGTACGCCGTTTCTGGCATGCATGCAGCTGGTGATGCAACGCTCGCGGGAGCTGGCGCCCCATGCCACGCAGCGCAATGCCGGGCTGCTGACTGCGTGCTTTGCGCTGGGACAGTTGAGCGGCCCGTTGCTGGCGGCGTTGAGCAACCATTACAGCGGGGGCTTGCAGCCGGCGCTGGCAACGGCGGCGGCTGGGTTGGGGCTGGCGGGGGTGTTGGTGCTTACGGGCACACGCCACAACCGGGACTGCCAGATTGCGGGACGGGTTGCCTGATGGATCGAGGCTGATCAGTACCGGCCCTATCGCCGGCAAGCCGGCCACATGGGATCGCGCCAGCTTTTAGAAGTTGAGTAAGACAGTTGCTGCCACAGGTGAAGCGTAGGCCTGAAGAACTGCGCGGACGGAGGTGGGAGCCGGCTTGCCGGCGATGGGCCGCATAGCGGCCCCAAAGCCACGCTAATCTGGTCGAGCGCGATCGGATGATTACCGATCCGGTCGGCACGTACAGCAAAGACGACGCCTATCCCACAAACCTGCGCAACTGCTGCTTCACCCAAGGCTCGGCACTGACCAGCACCACGCCGAGCAAAACCATCACTGCCCCAAGCACAAAATTCACGCTCAGCGGTTCATCCAGCAACAGCACGCCAAATGTCACCCCAAACAACGGGGTAATGAAGGAAAACACCGCCAGATTCGAAGCCAGGTACTTACGCAGCAACCAGAACCACGTCAGGTAGCTGACGAAAGAAACCACAATACCCTGGAACAGCACGCTGCCGACCGCCAAAGGCGTCCACACGACCTTGTCGATCTGCCCGCTAAGCAAGGCGATCAGCACCAACCCGACAAACCCCACCGCCAGCTGATAGAACAGCGTCAACGTCGCAGGCGCCTCAGACAATCGCGAACCCCGTACCACCACCGTCGTTGCCCCCCAAGCCAAACCGGCCAGGACACCGAATGCATCGCCGAGCAGCATGCGCCCGTCCATCTCCTCGAACGACAGCCCCCCGGCAAATGCGGTAGCGATGCCGCCGAACGCCAAGACGATGCCCAGCCACTGCAACAGGCGCAGCCGCTCGCTGGGCAGCATCAGGTGCAGCCCAAGTGCCGTGAACACCGGTGCGGTATAGAGAAACACTGACATATGCGCCGCGGATGTCAGCTTCAGCCCCTCGGCGATGAACAGGAACTCCAGGCCAAACAAACCGCCGGCCAGCAGCCCGCCTCGCCAAGTACTCCCCACCTGCCCCCAGCCGCCGCGCCAGCAGATCATCAAGCCAACCAGCACGGCGGCAAGGCCGTTACGCAGTGCAGCCTGCATCACCGGCGCAATATCAACCGCAGCAGATTTGATCAATACCTGTTGGCAACCCCAGATCAGGCACAGCCCCAGCATGACCTGAAAGGCAAACGCATCGGGATTCTTGCGGGCCGCACTCATGGGCGGACCTCTTGGGTGATCGATGGCATGGGCAAGGCTCGGCAGTATTCAGGAACTGCCGATTATCGGTTTTTCCGAGCAGGCCTTGCCAGCCTCAATACGACCTCAAGCGATCTGTGCCTTCGCCGACACCTGCTCGAAGGTGGTTTCGTCCAGCGCATCCTCCTGTTCATCGAGCACCTGGCGGGGGTGCTCGAAGCCCGGGATGCTGCTGTCGATCAGGCTCATCAGCCGCGAACCACGTTCGGTCAGCACGAAGTTCTCGCCGTTACCACCCTCTTCCGGCGGCCGGCTTTCGATGAAGCCGCGCTCGAACAGCAGCTTCTCGTACTCGCAGGCACGGGTCTTGAGTTGATCCACATCGGTGACTTGCTGACCTTCGCAGGCGATCGCCGCAGCGTGCTGCTCGGCATAGGGGCGTGGTGTAAAACTATGACCGGCGCCGTTCTGCACCTCGTGCAACAAACGCTCGATCAAGTCCCAGTCGTAGGTGATGCTCATGGCTATGGCCTCATGCGATGTACGAATGGAGTACACAGGTTGGGACCAGCCGGGGTTTGAGTACGTTCCAATGTTCTCGGCACAGGGGTAGCCAGATTTGCCGGCACGGCCGCCCGTCACGGACGCTGAACTTCCGGGCCGCACAAGCTCTCCACCGAGCACAACCACCGCCGGAGGTATAAAGGATGAAACCGCTGCTGCGCATCGCCTGTGCGACTGCCGTGTTCTGCGCCCTGCCCGCCTGGGCCTGCACACCGGAAGAGGCTACCCAGAAACGTGAGGAACTGGCAGGGCTGGTGAGCCAGTTGACCGAACAAAACCCGCAGAAAGCGAAGGAGATCAATGATGAGCTCCAAGGGATGGAGCTGGGCACCGCGAGCAAGGACCTGCCCGACAAGTGTCAGCTGATCGACAAGCGGATCAAGGAATTGAAAGAGGCGGAAAAGAAAGCGGATTGACAGCAGGGCTGCTGGCGCAATCGCCGGCAAAGCAGCGCTCGCAGGTGAACACCCGCGAGCCGGCTTGCCGCCGATTGCGCCTTAGCGCAGGGTATTACTCAGCAGCAGGCTTGCGCTTCTTCAACGGCGCCATGCCATCGGAGCTCGCCAGTGGCGCGTTGGCCTTTGGCTTGGCGGTCGGCTTACGCTTGGCAGCCGCTTTTTTGTCGCCAGCCTTCTTCTCGGTCTTTTTCTTCTTGGTACCGGCAGCCTTGCCCGACGCCTTGACCTTCTTCGGCCCGTTGTACGTGCCTTTGACTTCCTTGATCACACGGCGCTCGAACTGCTGCTTGAGGTAGCGCTCGATGCTGGACATCAGGTTCCAGTCATTGTGGGTAATCAATGAGATCGCCAGGCCTTCGCCGCCGGCACGGCCGGTGCGGCCAATGCGGTGCACATACTCGTCGCCGCTGCGCGGCATGTCGAAGTTGATCACCAGGTCCAGGCCGTCGATGTCCAGGCCACGGGCGGCCACGTCGGTGGCTACCAGTACCTTGGAGCTGCCTTGCTTGAAGCGCTCGATGGCCAGCTTGCGGTCCTTCTGGTCCTTTTCACCGTGCAACACGAACGCTTTTACGTCTTTGGCGACCAGGTGGCCATAGATGCGGTCAGCGAGCACGCGGGTATTGGTGAAGATGATCGCCTTGTCGAACTTTTCGTTGGCCAGCAGCCACTGCACGATCGCCTCTTTGTGCTGGTCGTGGTCCGCGGTGATGACCTGCTGGCGGGTGCCTTCGGCCAACTGCGAAACACTGTTGAGCATCAGGTGCTCAGGGTTTTTCAGCACTTTGCCGATGATGTCGCGCAGGGCCGCGCCGCCGGTGGTGGCCGAGAACAGCAGGGTTTGCTCACGGTTTTCGCATTCTTTGCACAGGCGCTCCATGTCTTCGGCGAAGCCCATGTCGAGCATGCGGTCGGCTTCGTCGAGGATCATCACCTGTACATGGGACAGATCGAGGTTGCCGGCATTGAGCTGCTCGAGCAGGCGGCCCGGGGTGCCGATCAGCACATCCGGCACCTTGCGCAGCATGGCGGCCTGTTCCTTGAAGTCTTCACCGCCGGTGACCAGGCCCGCCTTGATGTAGGTGAACTGCGAGAACAGCTGCACTTGCTTGAGGGTCTGCTGGGCCAGCTCACGGGTCGGCAGCAGGATCAGCGCGCGGATCTCGACGCGCGCGCCTTTGAGGTCGACCAGGCGGTTGAGCAGCGGCAGGACGAAGGCCGCGGTCTTGCCGCTGCCGGTCTGCGCGGTCACCCGCAGATCACGCCCTTGCAGGGCCAAGGGGATGGCCGCGGCCTGCACCGGGGTTGGCTCGACAAATTTAAGCTCGGCCACGGCTTTAAGCAGGCGTTCATGCAGGGCGAATTGGGAGAACACGGAGGTAACCTCAGGCAAGTGCGGGAAATTCAGTTGCATAGGGTAACGTTTTCTGCAGCCGGAGCCGAATTTCTTTTGGCAACTTTGTCGCCAACCGCGCTCTAATGGCGCTTCGTTTCGCAAGTAAAGACCGTACTGAAGCTCATGGATATGCAAAAACTCTGGCGCGACAGCCTCGACCTGTGGGGCACCCTCGACCAACACCCCATGCTCCACGCCGCCATCGGCCTGGCCGTGCTGCTGTTGGTTTCCCTGGTAATCGGCCGCCTGGCGCGCTTTCTGATCCTGCACGGCACGCGCCTGCTGGCCCGTCAGCCTGCGCTCAAATGGCTCGACGACCTGCGCCACAACAAAGTGTTTCACCGCCTGGCGCAGACCACACCGTCGCTGGTGATCCAGTTCGGGCTGAAACTGGTACCGGAGCTGTCCGATACCGCCCAGCATTTCCTTGGCAACATGGCGCTGGCCTTCACCCTGCTGTTCATGACCCTGGCGCTGTCGTGCCTGCTCGATGGCCTGCTCGACATCTATGCCCGCACCGAACATGCCCGCACCCGCTCGATCAAGGGTTATGTGCAACTGGCGAAGATGATGCTGTGGATTTTCGCCTCCATCGTCATCGTCGCCACGCTGATCGACCGTTCCCCCCTGTTGCTGCTGTCTGGCCTGGGTGCGATGTCGGCCGTATTGCTGTTGGTGTACAAGGACACCTTGCTGTCGTTCGTCGCCAGCGTGCAGCTCACCAGTAACGACATGCTGCATGTCGGCGACTGGATCGAGATGCCCCAGGTTGGTGCCGATGGCGATGTGGTCGATATCACCCTGCATACCGTGAAGGTGCAGAATTTCGACAAGACCATCGTTTCGATCCCAACCTGGCGGCTGATGAGCGAGTCGTTCCGCAACTACCGAGGCATGCAGCAATCGGGCGGCCGGCGGATCAAACGCAGCCTGTTCATCGATGCATCGGGCGTGCGTTTCCTGACCCGGGAAGAAGAACAGCGCCTGAGCGGCGTGCGCCTGCTCGGTGACTACCTGGCCGGCAAGCGCCAGGAACTTCTTGAGTGGAACGAAGCACTGGGGCCTGTGGCCGAGCTGTCGGCCAACCGTCGCCAGTTGACCAACATCGGCACCTTCCGCGCCTTTGCCCTGGCTTACCTGAGAAACCACCCCAACGTGCATCAGGACATGACCTGCATGGTCCGGCAGATGCAGACCGGCGCCGAGGGGGTGCCGCTGGAGATCTACTGCTTCACCACCACCACGGTGTGGGCGGATTACGAGCGGATCCAGGGGGATATCTTCGATTACCTGCTGGCAGTGTTGCCGGAGTTCGGGCTGAGCCTGTACCAGCAGCCGAGCGGCAATGACATGCGCATCGGGCTGGCGGGGCGCGCTTCGACGGAGCGAGCGCCGCATCGCCTGGAAGACCTGAGCGAGGCTTGAGATCCCAGGGGCCGCTGTGCGGCCCATCGCCGGCAAGCCCGGCTCCCACATGGATTGCGCCGGCCTCTAAAAATTTGGACAAGACGGTTGCTTGCACAGGTAAAGCGCAGACCTGAAGAACTGCACGGTCGTGGTGGGAGCCGGCTTGCCGGCGATGAGGCCCTCAGCTACCCCGCATAAACACAAAAGGGGAACGGCGCAGTGACTGGTTCAAGAGTTTTTCATCATCCCCAGTTCGGCATCATCAAGCAGGGCCTTGGCTAGGGCGCAGAGGTAATGCGAGGCCCAAAGTAGCTGGGGTTTATCTTCCATCAGCCCGTCGATGGACAGGTCACGGGCATAACCCATCAGTTCTGAGGCCTGTTCGCGAGCACTCTGGCAAGGGATGCCGGGTTCGATGCGGAATAATGGATGGTTCTGCCAACAGTGAAGTTGGTTTCTTCGGTGGCCACAGATTCATCTCCCTGACTTTCCAGATGCCTGGACTCGCCCTATCACCACAGGTCAGCCCAGGCAAATCATGATGCGGATTAATGTAACGTTTGAGAATCCGCTGGCTTTTGGACTTGAGCCAGCGCTGATTCAAGTAACCTGCGCAGGGTTTCAAGTTCGTGCATGGACGTCATCATCAACACCGAAACGGGTGACCTCGGTTGCAACAAAACGGCTTGCTGAGCGACGGCTTCTGCACATAGCGCATAGTCGGCGGCCATCAGCAGCGTGTCTTCCAGGGAGTGGAGGTTGTAGGGTGGATCGGGGACTATCTTCAGCATGATGTAACCCTCAATTTGTGGATCGGGACCACCGCCCTTTGCTGTCAAACAAAGGGTGGCAGCTGTGCACGGGTTGACAGACCGGTCAAATTGAGAAACCCGGCGCACCCGAAGGCGCCCCACGCACAGCCACCATTGAAGGCAAAGCTATGGATTGCAATTTGAGTCGGCCTGTCAAAGCCGATCGTTGAAACTCAACGACCAGCCGAGACTAGTAGCCAACCCAAAACACCACAATCACCGGCAGTATCTTTGGGAAATGCCCTACAGGAAAGGGACTAAATCTGATTTAGTTATCCGCTAGACGTAACAGCGTGTAAGGCATGCAGACCATGTGCGCTTCAAGATTCGTCCGTAGAAGCGGCCTTGTGTCGCGAAAGGGCTGCACAGCAACTCCAAATCACCCCGCATACCCCAGCAGGTACAGCAAACCAGTCAAGGTGACCAGAGAAGCCACCGTCGACAACAGGATGGTGCGCGATATCAGCCCCGCTTCCCGGTTGTAATACTCCGCCAGCATGAAGGGCCCGGTCCCCGTCGGCAGTGCAGCCAGCAGCACCGCTGAAGCGGCCCACATGGTCGGCAGGCTGAACACCTTGAACGCCAACACCCACGTCAGCGCCGGCTGCCCCACCAGCTTCATCGCAATCAGTGGCCATGGGCTGGCCTGGGCGCCGCTGCGTTTCTCTGCCAGAAACGCCCCCAGCGAAATCAACGCACACGGCGTGGTCGCCACGGCCAGCATGTCGAGAAAATGCATCACCGGTTCCGCCAAGCCCAGACCGGTCATTGCCCAAGCAGCCCCCACCACGGGCGAAATCACCAAGGGATTCTTCGCCAGCGCCTTGCCCACTACCCACATGGCGCGGCCGATCCGCTTCTCGTCCTGTAGACCGATCTCGATCAGCGTCAGCGATATCGCGAGTACCAGGCAGACCACGATCAACGACGAGATCAACGCCGGCTGCAATCCGGGCTGACCGAACAGCAGCAAACACAATGGGATGCCGATATAGCCGGTGTTGGCATACCCCGCGCTGAGCCCATCGATACTGGCCGCGACCAGCCCGTGGCCGTTGCACAGCCGCCAGGCCAGCGTGGCCACGAACATGGCCAGCGCCCCTGCGCCAAAGGCCACGATGAACCCTGGGTGCCATACCTCACTCCAGGTTGCAGTGGCCGTGACTTTGAACAACAGGGCCGGCAGGCACAGCCAGACCACCATCTTGTTGATCTCGGCCGCAGCCTTGTCGCCAAGCTTGTTGGTGCGGCGGCAAAGGTAACCGACCAGGATCAGCGCAAAGATCGGCGCGACGATGACCAGGATGGTGTGCATGTCAGGCCCTGCGCACCAGCGGTGCATCCGTACGGCTGCCCAGACGGCTCAGCCACACCGAGGCCAGGATGATCGCACCACCGATGAACAGGCGCCCCAATGGCTCGTGCTGGTTCCAGATAAGAAGGTTGAGCAGTAGCCCCACCGGCACGTGCAGGTTGTTCATCACTGCCAGCGTACCGCCTGAGACCATGCACGCACCCTTGTTCCACCAGTACAAGCCCAGCGCCGTCGGGCACAGCCCGAGGAACAGCAGCACCAGCCATTGCACGTCGGTGCTCGGCAAATGCTGGGTGTTGCCAAACAGCAGGAAGGCCGGCAGCACGATGATCAACGCACCCAGATAGAAGTAGCCGAAACGCTTGTAATGCGGCAGGTCGCTGGGGTGGCGGGCAACCAGATGGCGGTACAGCACCTGCCCGGCAGCGTAGGTGAAGTTGGCCAACTGCAGCAGCAGGAAGCCAATGAAGAAGTCGCCACTGATGCTGTCGAAGCGGATCACCGCCGCACCTGCGACCGCCACCAGGGCGGCGAGCAAGGCCCAAGGATTGAAACGGCGGTTCAGCGCGTCCTCGATCAGGGTCACGTGCAAGGGCGTGAGAATGGTGAACAGCAGCACCTCAGGTACGGTCAGCACGCGGAAGCTCAGGTACAGGCAGACATAGGTGATGCCGTACTGCAGCGCACCGATCAGCAGCATGGAGCGCATGAAGCGCGGTTCGACCTGGCGCCAGCGGGTCAGCGGCAGGAAGACCAGGCCCGCCAGCACCACCCGTGCGAGCACGGCAAAGTAGCTGTCGACGTGCCCGGCCAGGTACTCGCCGATCAGGCTGAAGGAAAACGCCTGGATCAGCGCGACGATTATCAGGTAGCCCATGGTTGCCTCTCGTAAATCAAGGCCGCGACCTTAGCGGGTTGCGCCCGATGTGTTCAACCCTGCGCGATGAGGGGGGTGCGCTTTTCATGGGCGTGAGCGATTCACCCACAAAAAAGCCCGGCCATCGAGGCCGGGCAGGTACACCCAAAGGAGCAAACAAGGTGTCAGGGTTGGGAATTCGTTGCCGCTCAGGCCATCGTGGCGAGCTTGGCCTTGGCCTGGTTGAGGCCTTTTTCGTGGAAGTCACCGCTCATGTTCAGGCCTTCGGCATGGATGAAGTTCACATCGTGAATGCCGATGAATGCCATCACCTGGCGCAGGTACGGCTCTTGATGGTCGCTGGTGGCGCCAGCGTGGATGCCGCCACGGGCCGTCAGCACAATGGCACGCTTGCCGGTCAGCAGGCCTTGCGGGCCGGTCGGGGTGTACTTGAAGGTGATGCCGGCACGCAGGACGTGGTCAAGCCAGGCCTTGAGCGTGCTGGGGATGGTGAAGTTGTACATCGGTGCAGCCATCACCAGCACGTCGGCCGCCAGCAGTTCATCTGTCAACACGTTGGAACGGGCCAGGGCGTCCAGCTCAGCGGCATTGCGCTGTTCTTCAGGCTTCATCCAGCCACCGAGCAGGTTGGCGTCCAGGTGCGGCACCGGGGTCACCGCCAGATCGCGAACCGTGATCTCGTCGGCCGGGTGCGCTGCTTGCCATTGTTCGATGAAGTCGCGGGTCAGTTGACGGGAAACGGAATCCTGTTGGCGGGCGCTGCTTTCGATGATCAGTACGCGGGACATGGGTGCCTCCATCGGCAGAAAGGGTTGCGATTCGATGGAGGTGAGATTAAGGCTTGACCTATCGATAAAAAAGCGTAAAAAGTGGGTTCAATTTATCGAATAATCAGTTTTATACCGCTTTGCAGTCCAAGGCGATACGCAGCTTGATGATCTGCCGATTGAACTTGGCCGTGACGTCCACACTTTTGCCCGCCGGTACGTTCACCCGGCGTACCCGTGGCGCCTCCGGGCCGTTGCGGAACGTCACCTTGCAGGCCGCCGGCACTTGCCCATAGTTGTTCAGGGTGATGGCTCCGATGTCGTACGCGGTGTCGTAGGCGGTGTAGTCCAGCTTGACTCCGGCCAGTTCCTTCTCCACGTCGATGGGGTAAGCCATGGCCCCGAGGGGCAGGCACATCAGTATTGCCGCACAACATTTCTTCATGGGGCGCTCTCCTTGAAAGAGCGCAGCTTAGGTCAACAGGAGCCAAAGATGAAAGCGCCGCGCGTAACCCTGGATCAGTGGCGAACCTTGCAGGCAGTGGTCGATCACGGTGGGTTTGCCCAGGCAGCCGAAGCTCTGCACCGTTCTCAGTCGTCGGTCAGTTACACGGTGGCGCGCATGCAAGAGCAGCTCGGCGTGCCACTGCTGCGCATCGATGGCCGCAAAGCCGTGCTGACCGAGGCCGGTAACGTACTGCTGCGCCGCTCACGGCACCTGGTCAAGCAGGCCAGCCAGCTGGAAGACCTGGCGCACCATATGGAGCAAGGCTGGGAAGCCGAGGTCCGGGTCGTGGTCGATGCCGCCTACCCCAGTGCCCGCCTGGTACGTGCCCTGGCTGCGTTCATGCCACAGAGCCGTGGTTGCCGGGTGCGCCTGCGCGAGGAAGTGCTGTCGGGCGTGGAGGAGGTCATGCATGAAGGCATCGCCGACCTTGCCATCAGCAGCTACAGCATCGGCGGCTATCTGGGCACCGAGCTCAGTGCTGTGGAGTTCGTGGCCGTCGCCCACCCCGAGCACAGCTTGCACCGGCTGGGCCGGGAGATCACCTTCCAGGACCTGGAAAGCCAGTTGCAAGTGGTGATCCGCGACTCCGGCCGCGCCCAACCCCGCGATGTGGGCTGGCTAGGCGCCGAACAGCGCTGGACCGTCGGTAGCCTGGGTACCGCCACCACCTTCGTCAGCAGCGGGCTGGGTTTTGCCTGGCTGCCGCGGCACATGATCGACCGCGAACTGCGCGAAGGGGTGCTCAAGCCGCTGCCACTGGACCAGGGTGGCAGCCGACATCCACTGTTCTACCTTTATTCGAGCAAAGAAAAGACCTTGGGCCCGGCCACGCAGATCCTCATCGACCTGCTGCGCAATTTCGATACCGCGCCACTGGACGTGCCCTTCGCAGCCCCGCCGCAAGCCTGAGAGAACCGCGCCCATGGCCTATTTCGAACATGAAGGATGCTCGCTGCATTATCAGGAATACGGCCAGGGCGACCCCCTGGTACTGCTGCACGGCCTGGGCTCCAGCAGCCAGGACTGGGAGCTGCAGCTGCCCGCGCTCAGCCGTCACTACCGGGTGATCCTCATGGACATCCGCGGCCACGGCCGCTCCGACAAGCCCCGCGAGGGCTACCAGATCGCCACATTCAGCGAAGACCTGCTGGCCCTGCTCGAACACCTGCAGACCGGCCCGGTGCACTTCGTGGGGCTGTCGATGGGCGGCATGGTCGGCTTCCAATTCGCCGTCGACCATCCGCAATGGCTGCGCAGCCTGTGCATCGTCAACAGCGCCCCCGAGGTCAAACGCCGTACACGCAGCGACTGGGTCTGGTGGGCCAAGCGCTGGGGCCTGGCGCGCATCCTCAGTGTCGAGACGGTCGGCAAGGGCCTGGCCCAGCGCCTGTTCCCCAAACCGGCGCAAGCCGACTTGCGCCAGAAGATGGCGCAACGCTGGGCACGCAACGACAAACGCGCCTACCTCAAGAGTTTCGACGCCATCGTCGACTGGGGCGTGCAGGAACGCATCGGCCAGATACACTGTCCCACGCTGGTGGTCGCTGCCGACCACGATTACACCCCGGTCCAACTCAAAGAGCGCTACGTTGCCCTGATGCCGCAGGCAAGGCTGGTAGTCATCGATGATTCCCGGCACGCTACACCCCTCGATCAACCCGAAGTCTTCAACCAGACTTTGCTGCAGTTCCTCGCAGCCGCTTCCACCTCTCAAGGATCTTTGAGCTCATGCTGAAAAAACTTCTGCTCACCGCCTGCTCGGTCGCCTTTGCCACCACCGTCATGGCCTCCGACAAGACCCCTCACGTAGTGCTCGACACCAGCTTCGGCCAGGTCGAAATCGAGCTCAATGCCGAGAAGGCGCCGCTCAGTACCAAGAATTTCCTCGAATACGTCGATAGCGGTTTCTACAACAACACCATTTTCCACCGCGTGATCCCGGGCTTCATGGTCCAGGGCGGGGGCTTCACCGAGCAGATGGTGCAAAAACCGACCCGTGACCCGATCCGCAACGAAGCCAGCAACGGCCTGCAGAACACCCGCGGCACCCTGTCGATGGCCCGCACGTCCAACCCGAACTCGGCCACCAGCCAGTTCTTCATCAACGTGGCCGACAACGACTTCCTCAACCCGGGCCGCGACGCCGGCTACGCCGTGTTCGGCAAAGTGACCAAGGGCATGGAAGTGGTCGACCAGATCGTCAACTCGCCCACCACCGTCAAGAAAGGCATGCGCGATGTGCCGGCCGACCCGGTGTTCATCAAGTCAGCCAAACGCATCGACTGACCGCAGGCTTCACAAGGACGTGAAACCGCCTGAGGGTCGGGTTGAACAGGAGTGTTGTCACCCATGCTGTACCGACGTTTCGAGCAACTGATCGATATTTTCCGCGATGCGCCCAGCGAGTCGCCGCCCACCCAGGTGTGGCCGTTCTACCTTTACTACCTACGCCAGGTGTGGCCGAGTTTTCTCGCCCTGCTGGTGGTCGGCCTGGTCGCCTCGCTGATCGAGGTGGCGATGTTCAGCTACCTGAGCCGCATCATCGACCTGGCCCAGGGCACGCCCAATGCCAACTTCTTCAGCGAGCACAGCGGTGAGCTGATCTGGATGCTGGTGGTGATCCTGCTGCTACGGCCGGTGTTTTTCGGTCTGCATGACCTGCTGGTGCACCAGACCATCAACCCGGGCATGACCAGCCTGATCCGCTGGCAAAACCACACCTATGTGCTCAAGCAGAGCCTGAACTTCTTCCAGAGCGACTTTGCCGGGCGTATCGCCCAGCGCATCATGCAGACCGGCAACTCCCTGCGCGACTCGGCAGTACAGGCGGTGGATGCGTTGTGGCATGTACTGATCTATGCGATCACCTCGCTGGTGCTGTTCGCCGAGGCCGACTGGCGCCTGATGCTGCCGTTACTGGCCTGGATTGCCAGCTATGTCGCCGCGCTGTTCTACTTCGTGCCACGGGTCAAGGAGCGCTCGGTGATCTCCTCCGATGCCCGCTCCAAGCTGATGGGGCGTATCGTCGACGGCTACACCAACATCGCCACCCTCAAGCTGTTCGCCCACACCGACTACGAGCAGCAGTACGCCCGCGAAGCGATTCGCGAGCAGACTGAAAAGACCCAGCTGGCGTCGCGGGTGATCACCAGCATGGACGTGGTCATCACCAGCCTTAACGGCTTGCTGGTGGTCGCCACCACCGGCCTGGCCCTTTGGTTGTGGAGCCAATCGCTGATCACCGTCGGCGCCATCGCCCTGGCCACCGGGCTGGTGATCCGTATCGTCAACATGTCGGGCTGGATCATGTGGGTGGTCAACGGCATCTTCGAGAACATCGGCATGGTGCAGGACGGCTTGCAGACCATCGCCCAGCCGGTCACCGTCACCGACAAACCCAAGGCAGCGCCGCTGAAAGTGACCCGTGGCGCGGTGCGCTTCGATAACGTCGACTTCCACTACGGCAAGGCTCGCAACGTGATCGACGGGCTGAACCTGGACATCCGCCCGGGCGAAAAGATCGGCCTGATCGGCCCCTCCGGCGCCGGCAAATCTACCTTGGTCAACCTGCTGCTGCGCCTTTACGACGTGCAGGGCGGGCGTATCCTGATCGATGGGCAGGATATCGCCGAGGTGAGCCAGGCCAGCCTGCGGGCGCAGATCGGCATGATCACCCAGGACACCTCACTGCTGCATCGCTCGATCCGCGACAACCTGTTGTACGGGCGCCCTGATGCCAGCGAGCAAGCGCTGCACGAAGCCGTGCGCCGGGCCCGTGCCGACGAATTCATTCCGCAGTTGTCGGATGCCCAAGGCCGCACGGGCTTCGACGCGCATGTGGGCGAGCGCGGGGTCAAGCTCTCCGGTGGCCAGCGCCAGCGCATCGCGATCGCGCGGGTGCTGCTCAAGAACGCGCCCATCCTGATCATGGACGAGGCCACCTCAGCGCTGGACTCTGAGGTGGAAGCGGCGATCCAGGAAAGCCTGGAAACCCTGATGCAAGGCAAGACGGTGATCGCCATCGCCCACCGCCTCTCGACCATTGCGCGGATGGACCGCCTGGTGGTGCTGGATCAGGGGCATATCGTCGAAAGTGGCAGCCACAGTGAACTGCTGGCCCAGCAAGGGTTGTATGCCAGGCTATGGCATCACCAGACGGGCGGCTTCGTCGGGGTGGATTGAGGCCTGGCAGGTCTCAATCCCGGCGGTAAGGCAACATCTCACGCGCCTGCTCGGCATACCCCAAGACCCCTGCCCGCTCCTGCTGCAGGAAATCACCCACCGCCCTGCGCAGCCCTGGGTGAAGCAGATAATGCCAGGAGCGGGTCAGCACCGGCTCGAAGCCACGAATCAGCTTGTGCTCGCCCTGCGCGCCGGCATCGAAGCGCTGCAAGCCTTCGGCAATCGCAAAGTCCATGCCTTGGTAGAAGCAGGTCTCGAAGTGCAGCCGGTCGAACTCATCCAGGCAGCCCCAATAGCGCCCAAACAGGCTGTCGCCACCCACCAGGCTCAGGGCCATGGCCACATCGCGACCGCCCTGACGGGCCATCACTACCCTCAGGGCCTCGGGCATGCGCTGGGCTAGCAGGCTGAAGAATTCGCGGGTCAGGTACGGCGTACGCCTACGCACGGCGTAGGTATTGGCGTAGCAGAGGTAGATGAAATCCCATTGGGCCTCTTCGAGTTCATCGCCACGGTACGAACGGAAGTCGATGCCCTGCCCCGCCACCTGCTCACGTTCCTTGCGCATCTGTTTGCGCTTGCGCGAACTCAAGCTGTCGAGAAAGTCCTGAAAGTCGCGGTAGCCACGGTTGCGCCAGTGGAACTGGCACCCCAGGCGCTCCATCCAGCCAGGCAAGCCGGCCATATCTGCATCCAGGCCAGGGTCGGTGAAGTTGATGTGAGCCCCGGATAGCCCGGCTTCGCTCAAATACTCAGGCAACGCCTGGAGCACCAGCAGGCCATCGGCCGGGTCGACGCTGAGCAGGCGCGGGCCGCTGACCGGGCTGAACGGCACGGCGCCGAGCAGTTTGGGGTAATAGGCAATACCGGCACGCTCACAAGCGTCGGCCCAACCATGATCGAACACGTACTCACCGTACGAGTGCCACTTGCGGTACGCCGGCAGCAGCGCACGCACCTGCCCGTCACGCTCCAGCACCAAGTGTTCTGCCGCCCAGCCGGTAGCTGGCGCGACACTGCCACTGTCCTCCATGGCGCTCAGGAAGGCATGGCGCAGGAACGGCTGGCCGGCAGGCACCAGGGCGTCCCAGGTCGCAGCAGGGAGGTCACGCAAATGGGCAAGGCTGTAGAGGCTGGTCACGATGTCGACTCGCGGAGTGAGGGCATCAGTATCAGGGAATACCGGCCTCTCACTCAAATGCCGAATGCCGGCCCGACCCTTTGATTCTCAATTACTTAACGGCAGTGCCACCAAATAGACATTATTCTGTCATTCGCCCCCGCAATACTTGCGCCTGTTTTCCGGAACCTCAGAACCTGTCTATTCAGGCCCTTTCCGAAGACATGCCAACATGGGGGTGGACGCTGAGCCTCCCCAATATTTTTCAGTAGGGAGAACCTTATGCGTCTTGTTTCTACACTTACCGGAGTGAGCCTTACCGGCATGATGCTGGCTCTGAGTACTCCGGCCAGTGCGGCTGTCGACGCCAAGCTGCTCGAAATGCTCCGCGCCAACGGCTCGATCAACCAGGCGCAGTACAACGAACTGCAAGGTGACCTGGCAAAAGAAACCAAGGAAAAGGCCGACCAGAAAGCTCAGTCTGAACGCATGAGCTCCTTCGAACAAAAAGTGGCATGGGCTGCCAAGACCCAGGTCAAAGGCGATGTGCGCCTGCGCTACGAGGACGTCAACGTCGACGACCCGAACAGCAGCAGCGGCAACCAGGACCGCCAGCGCGTCCGCGCCCGCGTCGGTTTCTACAGCGAGATCAACCCGCAAGTTGACGCTGGCATCCGCATCGCCACCGGCAGCAGCGCAGACCGCCGTTCGACCAACCAGAGCTTCGACAACTACTTCGACAAGAAATCGCTGTGGGTCGACCTGGCCTACCTCGACTGGCACCCCACCGCAATCCCGAACCTGCACCTGATCGGCGGCAAGATGGCACAGCCTTGGGTGAGCATGGGTGACATCATCTGGGACGGCGACATCAACCCGGAAGGCGTTGCCGCTACCTACAAGGCCGACCTCGGCGGCGCCGAAGTCTTCGCCAGCGCGGGCCAGTACACGCTCAAGGACAACGTGGACGGTGACGGCGTGCAGTACAAGCACGACGCCCAGGTCTACCACGGCCAGTTGGGCGCCAAGTTCGCCCCCGCCGATGTACTCAAGCTCACCGTCGGCGCGAGCATCTATGGCTACGACAACGACAAGGAAGCGACCATCCTGCAGTCGTTCGGCAACACTACCAACGAGTTCAACCTGGTGGAAGGCTTCGGCCAGCTGGACTTCACCGGCCTCGCCATCCCATTGTCGGCGTATGGCCAGTACGTGAAGAACACCGAAAGCACCGACGGCGAAGACCAGGCCTGGCTGGCTGGCCTGAAGACCAAAGTCGGCGCCTGGAGCCTGGACTACAACTACCGCGATGTTCAGCGCAACGCCGTGGTCAGCCTGTTCACCGACTCCGACTTCGGCAACGGTTACACCGGCTCGCGCGGCCACAAGTTCAAGGTCGGTTATGAAATCGACAAGAACTTCTCGCTGGGCGCTGCCTACCTGATGGCCAAGACCGACCTGTCGCAGTTGCCCAACAGCAACGCCGATGTCGACACGCTGCAGGTGGACCTGGAAGCCAAGTTCTAAGCTGCAACGGCCAAGCTTCACTCAAGGCGGGAAATGCCGACCCCATCCGGCATTTCCCGCCTTTTTTCGCCTGCCAGAAATACACAGGCCCTGCCGCCGGCAACCCGGCGCAGGGCCAGTGCCCACCGTCAGCGTTTGCGCAGAATCACACTGCCAATCGAATAACCTGCCCCAAATGAGCTCAACACGCCCAGCGAACCCTTGGCCAAGTCATCCTGGTACAGGTGGAAGGCGATCACCGACCCCGCCGAGCTGGTGTTGGCATAACGGTCGAGAATGACCGGAGCATCTTCCTCGGCCACCTCACGCCCCAGCAGCTTCTTGACGATCAGGTGGTTCATGCTCAGGTTGGCCTGGTGCAGCCAGAAGCGCTTGACGTCTGAGGGCTGCAGACCGTTCTCACCCAGGTGCTTGCCGATCAGCTCGGCGACCATCGGGCACACTTCCTTGAATACCTTGCGGCCTTCCTGCACGAACAACTTGTCCCGCGTCCCGATACCTTCTTCCGCAGCACGGTTGAGGAAGCCGAAATTGTTGCGGATATTGTTGGAGAACGAGGTCTGCAACTTGGTACCGAGGATATCGAACTGGTGCGCCGAGGTGGCCTGATCGGCACGCTCGACCAGCACGGCGGTGGCGGCGTCACCAAAAATGAAATGGCTGTCGCGGTCGCGGAAGTTCAGGTGGCCGGTACAGATTTCCGGGCTGACCACCAGCAAGGCACGGGCCTGGCCCAACTGCACGCTGTTGGCTGCGGTCTGGATACCGAACGTGGCCGAGGAGCAAGCCACGTTCATGTCGAAGGCGAAGCCCTCAATACCCAGCGCCTGCTGCACTTCGATGGCGATGGCCGGGTACGGGCGCTGCAGGTTGGAGCAGGCGACGATCACACCGTCGACATCGGCAGGCGTGCGCCCTGCGCGCTCAAGCGCCTGACGGGCAGCGGCCACGCCCATCTCGCAGAGGATCGACTGCTCGTCATTTGAACGCTCCGCCAGCCTCGGCTTCATGCGCTGCGGGTCGAGAATGCCGGCCTTGTCCATGACGAAGCGGCTCTTGATACCCGAGGCCTTCTCGATAAAGGCAGCGTCCGAAAGAGGCGCAGCCTCGACCTCGCCGCGCTCGATGGCGGCAGCGTTGTCGCGGTTGAACTGTTGCGACCAGGTGTTGAAAGATTCCACCAGTTCTTCGTTGGAAATGCTCTGGGCCGGGGTATACAGGCCGGTGCCGCTGATCACGACGTTATGCACGATCGTTCCTCTGGTCAAAGGCCATCGCCACAGGGCGCTGGCTGGAGTAATAGCACTTTAGTACCAAGTCCAAGGCGCAGGTTGAACCCGCGAGGGGCCGCAATGCGGCCCCGAATTGCTTCAATATTGCCACAAGTTCCCGGGTTTAGGCTTCTACCTGAGACCACTGTTTGCTGAGACGTTTGTCAGAAATCGGTACTTTCGTGCCCAACTGCTGGGCAAACAGCGACACCCGATATTCCTCCAGCAACCAGCGGTACAAGGTCAACTGCGCGTCGCGCTTGCCCTCCTGGGCATGCTTGTCGGCACGGGCCTTGTACTGGGCCCAGAGGTTGGCCAGCTCGCCACTCCAAACCCGGTCCTTCTGCACCTGGCTGCCAAGCTTCTCAAGGCGCAACTCCACCGCTTTGAGATAACGGGGCAGCTCCTTGAACCACACCCCAGGCGTCTCGCGCACGAAGCCCGGATACACCAGGTTGGCCAACTGCTGCTTGATGTCGTTAAGCGCCACCGCCTGGCTCAGGTCAATCTTGCCTTTGAAGCGCTTTTGCAGGCCGTGCCAGAGTTTGAGCACTTCCAGCGTCTGGCGGGCCAGGCGCTCGGCATGTTCCGCCCAGCTTCCCCGCTTGCGCTCGGCAAGCCCGGCCAATGCCGCGCCATCGCGCGGTAGCGTGGCCTCCCCTTCGAGGATGCAGCTATCGAGGCTGGCCAGCAGAATGTCCTCCACCAGCGCTTCGACGCGGCCCAGTTCGCGGTACAGCAAGCCCAGTTCGGTCAGCCCCGGGAGCTTGCCGCGCAAGAACTTGGCAGGCTCGGCCAACTGCTGCAGCAACAGGCGCTGCAAAGCACGGCGATGCTGGAACTCGGCTTCGGCCTGGGTCGAGAAACGCCCTTCGCGCACGCTGCCGCTCTCTTCCACCAACGCTGGGTACACCGTCATCGACAGCCCGGCGATCTTCTGCTGGGCGGTCTGCTTGACCTCACTGAAAGCCTTGGCCTGAACCGGCTGCGCGCTCTTGTCTTCGCGCGGCACCGCCAGCGCTGCCTGGCTGGCGGCGGCAAAGCGTGCGGTCAGCTCGGCCAGGTCGCGGCCCTCTCCGAGGAACTTGCCCTGGCCATCGACCACCTCGATGTTCATGCGCAGATGCCCTTCGACCAGGCCTACCGACTCTGCCCAGGCCTCATCGGACACACGGGCGCCGGTCATGCGCAACAGCTCCTGGCCCAAGGCCTGAGGCAAGGCACCCTGGCCGAACGTCATGCGCGCCAGCGACGCCTTGACGAAGTCCGGGACCGGTACGAAGTTCTTGCGCAAGGCCTTGGGCAGGTTGCGCACCAGCGCCACGCACTTGGCTTCGAGCAAGCCCGGCACCAGCCACTCCAGGCGCTCGCCCGGCAGGCTTGGCAGCAGCGGCGCAGGTACCCTTACAGTCACACCGTCGCGGGGGTGGCCCGGTTCGAAGTGGTAGCTCAACGGCAGGCGCAGTTCGCCTACCTGCAAGCTGTCCGGGTATTGCGCCGCCGTGACTTCACTGGCCTCACGGGCCAACACGTCTTCCTCACGCATGATCAGCAGGCTGGCATCCTTCTGGCTGCCCATGCGGTACCAGCTGTCGAAGGTCGCGGTCTGGTGGATCTCCGCTGGCAGGCGCGCTTCGTAGAAGGCGTAAAGGGTTTCTTCATCCGCCAGAATGTCGCGCCGGCGCGCCTTGGCTTCCAGCTCGTCGAGCTCTTCAAGCAGGCGTTTGTTGGCGGCCAGGCACTTGGCCCGCGACTGGATCTCGCCGCCAACCAGCCCTTCGCGTATGAACAGTTCACGCGAGGTAACCGGGTCGATCGGGCCATAGTGCACTGGGCGGCGGCCGACCAGGATCAACCCGTACAGGGTGATCTGTTCGTAGGCCACCACCTGCCCACGCTTCTTCTCCCAGTGCGGTTCGAAGTGGTTCTTCTTGACCAGGTGAGTCGCCAGCGGCTCGATCCAGTCGGGCTCGATCTTGGCCACCATGCGCGCATACAGCTTCGTGGTCTCCACCAGCTCGGCGGCCATCACCCATTGCGGGCGCTTGCGGCCAATACCCGAGGAAGGGTGTACCCAGAAGCGCCGCTGACGCGCACCCTGGTAGTCGCCGTCTTCGGTCTTGTGGCCGATCTGGCTGAGCAGCCCGCTGAGGATGGCTTTGTGCATCTTCTGGTAGTCGGACGGTTCCTTGTTGACCGTCAGCTGCAGGTCACGGCAGATCAGCGACAACTGACGATGGGCATCGCGCCATTCGCGAAGACGCAAATAGTTGAGGAAATGCTTGCGGCACCAGTTACGCAGCGGGTTGGCCGTCAGCGCCTGGCGCTGCTCCTCGAAGCCACGCCACAGGTTGACCAGCGCGGCGAAATCGGAATCCACATCCTTCCACTGCGCATGCGCCTGGTCAGCCGCCTGCTGACGCTCCGGCGGGCGCTCGCGGGGGTCCTGCACCGACAATGCACTGGTGACGATCAGCACTTCCTGCAGGCTGCCCTGGCGAGCGCCTTCGAGCAGCATCCGGCCCAGCCGGGGATCGATCGGCAGGCGCGCCAGCTGACGGCCCAAGGGCGTCAGCTGGTTTTCACGGTTGACCGCCGACAGCTCCTGCAGAAGGTTGAAGCCGTCGCTGATGGCCTTGCCATCGGGCGGCTCGATGAACGGGAAGGCATCGATGGCGCCCAGACGCAGGTGCAGCATCTGCAGGATCACCGCCGCCAGGTTGGTGCGCAGGATCTCGGGGTCGGTGAAGGCTGGCCGGCCGTTGAAGTCTTCTTCGCTGTAAAGACGAATGCAGATGCCCGGCTCGACACGGCCGCAACGGCCTTTACGCTGGTTGGCGCTGGCCTGGGACACCGCTTCGATCGGCAAACGCTGGACCTTGGCACGGTAGCTGTAGCGGCTGATGCGCGCAGTACCGGTGTCGATCACGTAACGGATGCCGGGCACGGTCAGCGAGGTTTCTGCCACGTTGGTGGCCAGCACCACACGCCGGCCGGTATGCGACTGGAAGATGCGCTGCTGCTCGGCCGGAGACAGGCGCGCATACAGCGGCAGGATCTCGGTATGACGCAACTGGGCCTTGCGCAGGATTTCAGCGGCGTCGCGAATCTCGCGCTCCCCCGGCAGGAACACCAGCACGTCGCCGGGGCCCTTGCCCTCGCTGCGCTCGTGGTGGGCGATCTCATCGAGGGTGGCGAGGATGGCCTGGTCGACGGTGAGGTCCTCTTCGACCTGGTTGCCTTCTTCGTCCTGTTCGCTGGTCAGCGGGCGATACCAAGTGTCCACCGGATAGGTACGGCCAGACACCTCGATGATCGGCGCCCCGTCGAAATGCTTGGAGAAGCGCTCCAGGTCGATGGTCGCCGAGGTGATGATCAGCTTCAGGTCCGGGCGGCGATGCAGCAGGGTCTTGAGGTAGCCGAGCAAAAAATCGATGTTCAGGCTGCGCTCGTGCGCCTCGTCGACGATGATCGTGTCGTAGCGCTCGAGGAAGCGGTCATGTTGGGTTTCGGCCAGCAAGATGCCATCGGTCATCAGCTTGACCAAGGTGTTGGCGTCGCTCTGGTCCTCGAACCGCACCTGGTAACCGACCAGGGCGCCCAGCGGTGTGCCCAGCTCTTCAGCCACCCGGGCAGCAACGCTGCGCGCCGCAATCCGCCGTGGCTGAGTGTGGGCGATCAGGCCGTGGCTGCCGCGGCCCAGCTCCAGGCAGATCTTGGGCAACTGGGTGGTCTTGCCCGAACCGGTCTCACCGGCAATCACCAGGACCTGGTTTTCGGCCAATGCCTTTTTGATCTCGTCGCGCTTGGCGGCAATCGGCAGGCTGTCGTCGTAGCGGATACGCGGCACGCTGTGCTGGCGCGCGGTGACCTGGGCGCAAGACGCCTGGACCTTCTCCACCCACTGCGCGAGCTTGGCCTCGTCGGGGCGCTTGCGCAGCTCATGCAGTTGCCGGCGCAGGCGATGGCGGTCGGCGATCATGGCGTGGTCGAGGTTTTGCAGCAGTTTGTCGATGGCGTGGTCAGTCATGGGGCTTTTTAGTGATGCAGGTGAGCCTGCTTGTGCATGATCGGCATTCGAAGGATGCGCGATTGTCGCAGATTTGCCGGCATTTTGCTGTGTGTACCGGCCCGCCCGAATGTTTAGCCGATACCAGAGTGAAGGTTGCCATTCACTGCTTTAATCAACCTGACGTCGCATGTGAGTATCCAACGCATGATCTGTGCCCAGCCCATCGCCCCGCCGCTTTCGCGCCCTTCGCTACCGAAGGCCCGCACCTGCGCCGGTGAGAACCCGCTGGTCCATGTGATCCTGGCCTTCTGGGCTCTCTGGCACTGTCGCCACGCCCGCCCACCGGACACTTCACTCGCGCATCTGACAAAACCCGGCCACCCTTCGGCCGATTGACTCAGCCGGGCCGCCACCAGGCGGCGGCCCTGTATGCTCACGAGCGAATTTCTCATGCACTTTGCACCCGTAGAACACGCCCAACGTTTCCTTGCCGACAACCCCGATATCGAGCTGTTCGAACTGTTCATCCTCGACGCCAACGGCGTGCCGCGCGGCAAGCTGCTGCACCGCGAGGAACTGCTGGCGGTGTACCAGAGCGGCCGCCCGCTGCCCAGCACCATCCTGGGCCTGACCCTCAACGGCGATGACGTGGAAAACTCCGGGCTGGTCTGGGACGTCGGCGACATCGACTGTCGCGCCTACCCCTTGGAGGGCAGCCTGGTGCGCCTGCCGTGGCGCCGCGTGCCGACCGCCGCCGTGCAAGTCAGCATGCACCCCAGCGAAGGCCTGCCGGCCAGCGTCGCCGACCCGCGCCATGTACTGGTACGCACGATCGAAGCGCTCAAGGCCGATGGCTACCACCCGGTGATGGCCTGCGAGCTGGAGTTCTTCCTGCTCGACCAGCAGCGTGACGCCCAGGGCCGTCCGCAGCCGGCGTTGGACAACGACGGTGGCCGCCCGCGCAGCACCCAGGTCTATGGCCTGCGTGAACTGGAGCAGATAGAGCCGTTTCTCGCCGACCTTTACGCGGCCTGCAAAGCCCAGGGCATCCCGGCCCGCACGGCGATTTCGGAGTACGCCCCCGGCCAGGTGGAAATTACCCTCGAAC
Source organism: Pseudomonas sp. NPDC089743 (assembly GCF_044748785.1). Lineage (NCBI taxonomy): Bacteria > Pseudomonadati > Pseudomonadota > Gammaproteobacteria > Pseudomonadales > Pseudomonadaceae > Pseudomonas > Pseudomonas sp. NPDC089743. Next base: position 64,247 of record NZ_JBIVGS010000006.1, on the reverse strand, counting down.
ATGGCGATGCCTTGGAAGCGATGGACCAGGCCGTGCGCTACAAGCGCCTGGTCAAAGGCGTGGCGCACGCCCACGGCATGCAGGCGTGCTTCATGGCCAAACCCTTCGAGCATCTGGCCGGCACCGGCATGCACATGCACCTGAGCCTGGCCGACAGCGCCGGTAACAACCTGTTCGCCAGCCAGGACAAGGCCGGCACCCCGCTGCTGCGCCAAGCGGTTGCCGGCATGCTGCGCCACCTGCGCGACGCGCTGCTGCTGTTCTGCCCCAACGCCAACTCGTTCCGCCGCTTCCAGGCCAACAGCTATGCACCGCTGGCGCCAACCTGGGGTGTCGACAACCGCACGGTGAGCTTGCGCGTGCCCGGCGGGCCGGCCAACAGCCGCCATGTCGAACACCGGATCTGTGGCGCCGACGCCAATCCGTACCTGGCCGCCGCGGCGATTCTCGCGGCCAGCCACTGCGGCATCCGCGAACGACTCGACCCGGGCGCACCGGTCGAAGGCAACGGCTACGCCCAGGCCACCGAGCACCTGCCCACCGACTGGCTGACCGCCCTCGACGCCCTGGAGCGTTCGGCGTGGGCACGCGAAGCACTCGGCAAGGACTTCCTCGGGGTGTACCTGAAGGTCAAGCGCGCCGAGTACCGCCAGTTCATGGCCGAAGTCAGCGAACAGGACTGGCGCTGGTACCTGCACCAGGCCTGAGCCTCACCCTATTCAAAATAAGGAACACCCATGAACGCAGCAGTGAACAACGGCCCGGCCCAGCGCGCGCCCTCCTATTACAGTGCTTCGCTCAACGACCACACGCAGTACCCGCAGCTCACGGGCACTGTGCAGGTGGACGTGGCGATTATCGGCGGCGGTTTCACCGGCGTGGCCACCGCCGTGGAGTTGGCCGAGCGCGGCCTGAAAGTGGCGGTGGTGGAAACCAACCGCATCGGCTGGGGCGCCAGCGGCCGCAACGGCGGCCAGGTCACCGGCAGCCTCTCGGGCGACGAAGCCATGCGCACGCAGATGCGCGACCGCCTGGGCAGCGAGGTGGATGACTTTATCTGGCACTTGCGCTGGCGCGGGCACCAGATCATCGAGCAGCGGATCGAGCGCTATGGCATCGCCTGTGACCTCAAGCGTGGCCACCTGCATGCAGCGATGAAACCGTCACACCTCAATGAACTGCGCGCCTTCGAAGCCCAGGCGCATCGCCGGGGCATGGGCGACCAGGTGCAGATGCTCGACCGCAACGCGGTTGCCGAGCATCTGCAAAGCCCGTTGTACCTGGGCGCCCTGAAGAACCTGCGCAACTTGCACCTGCATCCGCTCAACCTGTGCCTGGGCGAAGCGCGTGCCGCGCACGCACTGGGCGCGCTGATCTTCGAGAACTCCGAGGTGCTGGACATCGTGCACGGCCCGCGCCCTGCAGTGGTCACTGCCCAAGGCCGAATCGAAGCACGCCAGGTGATGCTGGCCGGCGACGTGTACCACAAGCTGGAAAAGCGTCAGCTCAAGGGCAAGATCTTCCCCGCCATGGGCGGCATCGTCACCACCGCGCCGCTGGGCGAACTGGCCGAACAGATCAACCCCCAGGACCTGGCGGTGTACGACTGCCGTTTCGTGCTCGACTACTATCGCCTCACTGCCGACAAACGCCTGCTGTTCGGCGGCGGCGCCAACTATTCAGGCAAGGATTCACGTGATATCGCAGGTGAGCTGCGCCCATGCATCGAGCGCACCTTCCCGGCCCTCAAAGGGGTGCCGATCGAGTTCCAGTGGAGTTGCGCGATGGGGATCGTGGTCAATCGCATACCGCAACTGGGCAAGCTTTCGGACAACGTCTGGTACTGCCAGGGCTATTCGGGGCACGGCATCGCCACCAGCCACATCATGGGCGAAATCATGGCCGAGGCGCTGACCGGTACGTTGGAGAAGTTCGATACCTTTGCCGGGTGCAAGCACATCAAGGTACCGATGGGGGACCTGCTGGGCAATCCGCTGTTGGCGGCGGGGATGTGGTACTACCAGATGCTGGAAAAACTGCGCTGATTGCACTCCCCGGCAGGCGCGGCGGGATGTCGCGAAAGGGGCCGCGAAGCGGCCCCAGTTTTCCAGTGTGATGCGGATAGTGCCGGGCGTTGGCGAGGATCAGGCGATCTTCTTCAGGCCCTGCTTCTTCAGCTCTTCATCACGCAATTCGCGGCGCAGGATCTTGCCCACGTTGGTGGTTGGCAACGCATCGCGGAACTCGATGTAACGCGGCACCTTGTAGCCGGTGACGTTGGCGCGCATGTGCTCCATCACCTGCTCCTTGGTGACGGTCATGCCCGGCTTGACCACAATGAACACCTTGATCAATTCGCCCGACTTTTCGTCCGGCACACCGATCGCAGCGCACTGCAGTACGCCCGGCAGGGCAGCCAGTACGTCCTCCAGCTCGTTGGGATACACGTTGAAGCCCGAGACCAGGATCATGTCCTTCTTGCGGTCGACGATGCGCATGTAGCCATCGGGCTGGATCAGGGCAATGTCCCCGGTCTTGAGCCAGCCGTCACTGTCGAGGATCTCGGCGGTGGCCTCTTCACGCTGCCAGTAGCCCTTCATCACCTGCGGCCCTTTGACGCACAGCTCGCCCACCTCGCCCAGCGGTAGCTCGCTGCCACTGTCATCGATGACCTTGCACAGGGTCGAGGGCACCGGGATACCGATGGTACCGACCTGGTTGGCTTCGGCCGGATTGACCGCCGCAACCGGGCTGGTCTCGGTCATGCCATAGCCTTCGCAAATGGCGCAACCGGTGACGGTTTTCCAGCGCTCGGCCACACTCAGTTGCAGCGCCATGCCACCGGAGAGGGTGATCTTCAACGCCGAGAAGTCCAGCGCACGGAACGCCTCGTTGTTGCACAGGGCAACGAACAGGGTGTTGAGGCCGACGAAGCCGCTGAACTTCCACTTGCCCAGCTCCTTGACCATTGCCGGCAAGTCACGCGGGTTGCTGATCAGCACGTTGTGGTTGCCGATCAGCATCATCGCCATGCAATGGAAGGTAAAGGCATAGATGTGGTACAGCGGCAGCGGGGTGATGAGGATCTCGCAACCTTCCTGCAGGTTCGAACCCATCAGCGCCCGGCACTGCAGCATGTTGGCCACCAGGTTGCGGTGCGTGAGCATTGCGCCCTTGGCCACACCGGTGGTACCGCCGGTGTACTGCAGCACGGCAACATCATTGGCTTGCGGGTTGGCCTCGACCACCGGCTGGCCCTTGCCCCGCGCCAGGGCATCGTTGAAGCGCACGGCGTTCGCCAGGTTGTAGGCCGGCACCATCTTCTTCACGTACTTGACCACGCTGTTGATCAGCAGGCGCTTGAGCGGTGGCAACAGGTCGGCCACTTCGGTGACGATGACATGCCTGACCTGGGTCTTGGGTACCACCTTCTCGGCCAGGTGAGCCATGTTGGCCAGGCACACCAGGGCCTTGGCACCGGAGTCGTTGAACTGGTGTTCCATCTCCCGTGCGGTGTAAAGGGGGTTGGTGTTGACCACGATCAGCCCGGCGCGCATGGCGCCGAACACTGCTACCGGGTACTGCAGGACATTCGGCAGCTGCACGGCAATGCGATCACCCGGCTTGAGGTCGGTGTGCTGCTGCAGCCAGGCCGCAAAAGCGCCCGACAGGGCATACAACTCGCCGTAGGTGATGGTCTTGCCCAGGTTGCTAAAGGCCGGTTTATCGGCAAAGCGTTGGCAGGATTGCTTGAGTACCGCCTGGATATTGGGAAATTCGTCAGGATTGATTTCCGCCGTAATCCCGGCTGGGTATTTATCCTTCCAAAAATGGTCGATCATGGAAGCCCACTCCTTCAGCAACAGCGAAGTTCGATTTACGCGTCGATGCGTTTATTATTGATATGAGATGGCGGTTCGTTGCAAACCGAATCATCTGAAAGCGGGCCGAGAGTAACAGCTTTGCAAAGGGTCGCCTAGAGGCCAAATCGGGCCTTACGGTCACAAAAATGACTCAATGAACGATACAAGTCATTTTTAGAGTATTTGACTTAAAGTGGCGAGCTTCAAGCCGCAAGCTGCAAGCTAGAGCCATGCGCGCCCCGCTTGCGGCTTGCAGCTTGAAGCTTGAAGCTTGCAGCTCCCAACACCCTAGGCGATGTCGCGCAGCTCGCGACGCAGGATCTTGCCCACCGGTGTCATCGGCAACGACTCACGCAGCACGATGTGCTTGGGCACTTTGTAACCTGTGAAGTTGGCCTTGCAGTAGGCCTTGAGTTCATCGACGCTCAGGCCGCCCTCACGGGGCACCACGAACAGTTTCACGGCCTCCCCCGAGCGCTCGTCCGGCACGCCGATGGCGGCGCAGTTGGCTACTTTCGGGTGGCCCATGATCACGTCCTCGATCTCGTTGGGGTACACGTTGAAGCCAGAGACGATGATCATGTCCTTCTTGCGGTCGACGATACGCGTGAAGCCGTCCGGGTCGATCACCGCAATGTCGCCGGTCTTCAGCCAGCCATCGGCATCCAGGGTCTGCGCCGTCGCCTCGGGTTGCTGCCAGTACCCCTTCATCACCTGCGGGCCCTTGATACACAACTCGCCCCGCTCGCCCAACGGCAGTTCATTGCCCTCATCGTCGATCACCTTGAACGCGGTGTCTGCCACCGGTATTCCCACGGTACCCAGGCGTGCCAACTCGCCATAAGGGTTGGTGCTGGCCACTGGCGACGTTTCTGTCAGGCCGTAGCCCTCGACAATGCGGCAGCCAGTCAGGCTCTCCCAACGTTCGGCGGTGGCTTTGACCAGCGCCGTACCGCCAGAGTTGGTCACCTTGAGCGCCGAGAAATCCAGCTGCCGGAAGCCCGGGTGATCCATGAGCGCCACGAACAGGGTGTTCAGCCCCAGCAGTGCGGTGAACCGCCACTTGCCCAGTTCCTTGATGAAGCCAGGGATATCGCGCGGGTTGGTGATCAACACGTTATGGTTGCCGGTGACCATCATGCACATGCAGTTCGCGGTGAAGGCATAGATGTGGTACAGCGGCAGCGGCGCGATCATCACCTCCTGGCCTTCCTTGATCAGCTTCTGCCCGTCCGGGCCATGCTGCGAAAAGCACGCCAGCACCTGCAGCATGTTGGCCACCAGGTTGCCGTGGGTGAGCATGGCGCCCTTGGCCAGGCCCGTGGTGCCGCCGGTGTACTGCAGCACGGCGATGTCGTCGAGGCTCAGGATTACCGGTTTGTGGCTCAGCGCCGCGCCCTCGCGCAGTGCCTGCTTGAACGAGATGGCCTGCGGCAGATGATAGACCGGGACCATTTTCTTTACCTTGTCGACCACGGTGTTGATCAACCAGCCCTTGGCCGTAGGCAACAGGTCGCCCATCTTCGCCTCGATCAGGTATTGGATGCCGGTATCGGGCAACACCTCCTGGACCCGCTTGCCGAACATGTTCAGGTAGACCAGGGCGCGGGCACCGGCGTCTTTGAACTGGTGGCGCATTTCACGCTCGGTGTACAGCGGGTTGGTGTTGACCACGATCAGCCCGGCGCGCAGGGCGCCGAACACCGCAATGGGATACTGCAGCACGTTGGGCATCTGTACGGCGATGCGGTCACCCGGCACCAGGTCGGTGTGCTGCTGCAGCCAGGCAGCAAAGGCCGCCGACAGGCGGTCGAGTTCGCCATAGGTCAGGGTCTTGCCCAGGTTGCTGAACGCCGGGCGGTCAGCGAAGCGCTTGCAGGAGCGCTCGAAAACCTCGACGACCGAGCTATACGCATAGATATCGATGGTGGAAGGCACGCCCGCCGGGCGCTTGTCATTCCAGAAGTCGGCTTGCATTTATTATTGTTCCTCTGCCTGAACCCGCTCTTAGCCTGTAATCCCTTTGCCTGATGGCAAAAAGGCGTTCAACCGACGTTAGCAGGTAAGCCAGAGGTGGCCTATATGCCAAGGGCCGCCATTAACATTGTGAATCTTATTTGTGCCCTTCCTGCAATCCGGCCGCTTGCGCATACTCTGTGCTCGTACCCCAGTGCAAAGGATCCGCCATGCCTTACGACGCCTTTTGGCTGCCGGCCAGCGAGCATTGCAACCTCTACGTGCACCAATGGCTGCCGGCTACCCCGGTCAAGGCGGTGGTGCTGCTGGCCCATGGCATGGCCGAACATGGCGGGCGCTACCAGCACCTGGGCCAGGCGCTGAGCGCTGCCGGCTATGCGCTGCTGGCTGCAGACCTGCGCGGCCACGGGCGTACCGCCGAACAGGGCAGCCTCGGCCTGTTCGCCCGGCAACATGGCTGGAATGCCGTGGTCAACGACCTGGCCCTGCTCACCCAGCACATCGGCCAGCAGTTCCCCTCCGCACCCCTGTTCCTGTTCGGCCACAGCATGGGCAGCTACATCGCCCAGGCCTACCTGATGCACCACAGCGGCAGCGTGCACGGGGCGATCCTCAGTGGCTCCAATTTCCAGCCGCCGGCGCTATATCGCCTGGCGCGCCTGATCGCCCGGCTGGAGGCCTGGCGCCAAGGGCCGCAAGGCAAGAGTGCGCTGATCGAGTGGCTGTCGTTCGGTTCGTTCAACAACGCGTTCAAACCCAACCGCACGCCCTTCGACTGGCTCAGCCGCGACCCTGACGAGGTGGACAGGTACGTCAGCGATCCTTTGTGCGGTTTTCGCTGCAGCAACCAGTTGTGGCTAGACTTGCTGCTCGGCCTGGCGCAGATCAGCCAGGCAAAGAACCTTGCGCAGATCGATCCGAACCTGCCGTTGCTGGTGATTGGCGGTGAATGTGATCCGGTGAGTGCCGGCAAGCGTCTCACCCATCTGGCCGACGCCCTGCGCGCGACCGGCAATCGACATGTACAACTGCGCGTCTACCCGAAGGCGCGCCACGAAGTGCTCAATGAACTCAACCGGGACGAGGTCACCGCCGATATCCTCGCGTGGCTGGAACAGGCGCTGGCCCTTGGCCGCCCTGCCCGCAGTGAATGATAACGGCCTTGTCCGCCCATCAAGGAAGCGCCAATGACCCAGGTCACCAACACGCCTTACGAAGCTCTAGAAGTCGGCCAAAAGGCCAGTTACGAAAAGTCTGTGGAAGAACGCGACATCCAGCTGTTCGCCGCGATGTCCGGTGACCACAACCCGGTGCACCTGGATGCCGAATTCGCGGCCAAGAGCATGTTCCGTGAGCGCATCGCCCATGGCATGTTCAGCGGCGCGCTGATCAGCGCGGCAGTGGCCTGCACCCTGCCCGGCCCCGGCACCATCTACCTGGGCCAGAAGATGAGCTTCCAGAAGCCGGTGAAAATCGGCGATACCTTGACCGTACGCCTGGAAATCCTCGAGAAGCTGCCCAAATTCAAAGTGCGTATCGCCACCAACGTGTACAACCAGAACGATGAGCTGGTGGTAGAGGGCGAAGCAGAGATCCTGGCACCGCGCAAGCAGCAGACGGTAGAGCTGGTATCGCCGCCGAATTTCGTCGCCAGCTGATCATTCAGGCAGTACCGGCGACAGGGCCGGTGCTGCCGGGTCATTCCAACGCCTTGAGCTTGCCCTCGATATGCCGCCGCTCCGGCGCCTGACGCGTCAAGTCCAGCGCCTGCCGCCAGGCCGCACGGGCCTTTTCTAGCTGCCCCAACTGGCAATGCAGCTCCGCCCTCGCCGCATGCGCCAGGTGGTAGTCGCGCAACTCACCCGTCGCCAGGATCGTTTCAACCTCCGCCAACCCCGCCTGCGGCCCATCCCGTTTGGCCAGCGCCACCGCTCGGTTGAGCGCCACCACTGGTGACGGCCATTGCCGCTGCAGCACATCGTAAAGGCCGACAATCTGTGCCCAGTCCGTTTCACTGGCGCTCCTGGCCTGCGCATGCACCGCTGCAATGGCCGCCTGCACCGTGTAGGCACCGAACGCCCGGCTGCGCAACGCCCGCTGCACCAGTTCACAACCTTCGTTGATTTGCGCACTGTCCCACAGGCTGCGATCCTGCTGGTCGAGCAGCACCAGATTGCCCTCGGCATCGCACCGTGCTCGCTGGCGTGAGGCCTGCAGCAACATCAGCGCCAGCAACCCGACCGCCTCCGGGTCCGGTAGCAACTGCACCAGCAAGCGGCCCAGCCGAATCGCTTCGTCACTTAACGCCTGCTGCAACAAAGCCTCGCCCGAAGACGCCGAATAGCCTTCGTTGAACACCAGGTAAATCACCCGCAACACGCTTTCCAGGCGCTCAGGCAATTCGTTCAGCTCCGGCACCTGGTAAGGGATGCGTGCATCGCGGATCTTGGCCTTGGCGCGCACGATGCGTTGGGCGATGGTCGCCGGGCTCTGCAGGAAGGCACGGGCGATCTGCTCGGTGGTCAGGTCACAGACTTCGCGCAGGGTCAACGGCACCTGCGCATCGGCAGCCAGGGCCGGGTGGCAGCATGTGAAAATCAGCCGCAGGCGATCATCGGCGAGCAACGCCTCTTCACTGGGGTCTGGCCCCTGGCCCTCGATGAGCATGATCAGGTCAGCCTGGGAACGGTCGAAACGCGCGCGGCGCCGCACCGCGTCAATGGCCTTGAAACGGCCGGTCGATACCAGCCATGCACGTGGATTTTGCGGGATACCGTCGCGCTGCCAGCGCTCGACGGCAATGAAGAAGGCATCATGCATGGCCTCCTCTGCCAGGTCGAAATCCCCCAGCAGGCGGATCAGCGTGGCCAGGATACGCCGTGAGTCCCGGCGGTAAACCGCCTCGATTTCAGCGCGCACCTGCAACAGCGTTGCCATCAGTCCGGCATCCGCTGGGTCACCACCTCCACCAGGCGGTCCAGGCTTTCTCCCCACCCCTGGTGAAACCCCATTTCTTCATGGGCCGTGCAGTCGGCAGCGCTCCAGTGCCAGGCCCGAGCGGTATAGCGGGTCTTGCCATGTTCCTCGTCAAACGTCACCACTGCGGTCATGAAGGCTTTGGCAGACGGCACCCAGCCTGGCCCGAACGCATCGGTGAACACCAGACGACGTGGCGCGGCAATCTCCAGGAACACACCCTGGGTGGGGTACTCGGTACCGTCGGGCGCACGCATCAAAGTGCGAAACAGGCCGCCGACCCAGAGCTGCATTTCACATTCCGGCGTGGTCATGCCATGCGGCCCCCACCACTGCATCAGCCACCGGGGTTCGGTCCAGGCACGAAACACCTTGGCGGGCGGGGCGTCGATCAGGCGGCTGATGGACAACTCGTGCTGCGCTTGCGCAGGTTGGGCAAGGCTCATTCTTGTTGTTCTCCGTTGCGGTCAGGGTTGCAGGTCGCGCACGGGCCTCACTTCAACGCTGCCGACCCGTGCTGCCGGGATGCCTTTGGCAATGTTCAAAGCCTCGTTGAGATCGCGGGCATCGACCAGGTAAAAACCCGCGAGCTGCTCTTTGGTCTCGGCGAACGGGCCATCGGTCAGGCTCATGTGGCCACTGCGCACGCGCACCGTGGTTGCGGTCTGCACCGGTTTCAGCGCCTCGGCCGCGAGCATCCGCCCACAGCGCTGCAGCGACTCGGCGTAAGCCATGCATTCGGCGTCTTCGGGGCTGTCGGGCAGGCTGTGCAGCAGCCCCTCGTCACAATAGACCAGGCACAGGTATTTCATGGTGATCTCCACGGCATTGGCAACGTGCGTTTGGCGATAGCGGATCAGGGTTTGAGATCGAACAGCGCTTTCTGGGTTTCCATATCGAAAGGCGCCGACCAATGTTCGTGGATGACCCGCCACTGGCCGGCGGCCTTGCGATAGCCCACGGTGACACGCATGAAACCGCACTGGCTTTCGTCGTCCGACGGGCCGCAGCGGTTGAGCCAATGGGCCAGGCCCAGGTCGCCATCGGCGTATACCGTGAGTTCGGCCAATTCGAAAATCATCGGGCCGGTGCAAAAGCCCATGCACAATTCCCAATGGGCCTGGTACGTGGCCTTGCCCTTGAACTGCAATTGCTTGATCGCATCGAAGGCGACGATGTCGTCGGCATAGGGGGCGGTGATTGCTGGGATGTCACGATCGCGCACCGCTTGCATCCAGCGCTCGATCAGTTCACGGATTTCGCTTTCGGCCTGGGTATTCATGAGGGGCTCTCCGACGTGCTTGTGGCGCCGGTACTCGGCGCCTTCACCACTGGTCGAACGGGAGCGCAGCAAATCGACAACAGGCAGAAAAAAGGCTGAAGAGCGGGGTTGCCCCCAGTAGCCGCCTACACCGCCGGGCTGGCCAGTATGAATTCGCGATAACCTGAAAGGATCACGTACACCGCGAAATAGCAGAAAATCGCCGCCGAAAGCAGGTACGACCAGGTCAGCAAACGGTCACCGAGCAGGCGCCCACCATGGCTGGCGATGCCGCACAGGCTCAGGCACCAGACCAGCCCTGCGGCGAAAAAGCCGCCAAGAAACAAGCCGGCCTCCAGCACGCTACCGCCACCGGAACGGGAAATCAGCACGCCACCGACAGCGGCGAACCACAAAATGGCGGTGGGCGACGACATGGCCAGGAAGATACCGCGCATGAACTCGCGCCAGGCCGATTCCGCCACCGCCTCGCTACGCACTTGCATATGCCCGCCGCGCCAGGCCGCCAGCAGCATCTTCAGGGCGAACCACACCAACAGCGCTGAACCACCCAGCCACAAGGCCCAGCGCACGCTCTCGAACTGCAGCAACACGGTCATGCCGGCCAGCGCTGCGATTGCGTACACCAGGTCACCGACGCACGTCCCCAGGCCAAGCCAGAAGCCTTGCAGGAAACCGCGCTGCATGGCCAAGGTGATCATGGCGATATTGGCCACACCGATATCCAGGCACAGGGACAGGCTGAGGAGAAAACCGTTGGAGAAAGGCATGGGGTACTCGATGGCCGCTGAAGAGCGCCGTAGAGCCTATCACGAGTAGGTTGCATCAGGTTCCCATCACAACAATGCTGTCAAACCCAGCTGGCACTCATGGCAAAAGAATCATTCAGGACCTTCACTACCCGTGAGAATCTGCGCATACCGGCCCCGGTCCACGTTCGCCCCGCTCAACACCACCGCCACACGCTTGCCGGCCTGCCGTTCGCGCTCTTGCATCAACGCGGCCAGCGCTGCAGCGCCTGCACCTTCGGCAGTGTTGTGCGTAGCCTCGTGGTAAACCCGCATGGCCTCGGCGACCTCACTGTCGGTGACCCGCACGATCCGCGCAGCATGCTCATGCACCAGGGCAAAGGCTTGTGGATGGGGTACCCGGCAAGCCATGCCATCGGCGAAGGTTTCAGCAGTGGCGGTGGTAACGATACGACCCTGCTCGAAGCTTTGTGCATAGGCATCGGCGGCACTGGACACCACACCGACGATCTGGGTACTCAAACCTAGCAGGTTACGCGCCTGGATCAGCCCGCAAATGCCTGACCCCATGCCGATCGGCACGTAAACGCAGTCCAGATCACGCACAGCCTCAAACAGCTCCAGGGCATAGGTGGCCACGCCGCGCACCAACTCCGGGTGAAACGAAGGCACCATGGCATAACCCAATTCTTCAGCCAGCCGCGCCGCTTCCTCACGGGCCACATCGAAGTCCACACCATACTCGACCAACTCGGCGCCCAGCGAGCGCATGGCAGCGTTCTTCTCTGAGGAGTTGCCCTCAGGCACTACGATGACCAACGCAATGCCTGCCTGCCGCGCCGCCAGGGCCATGCTTTGCCCGTGGTTGCCACGTGTCGCGGTCACCAGCCCGCGGGGAGGGTTGCCGCCGGCCAGCAGCGAGCGCACATACACCAGCCCGCCCCGGACCTTGAAGGCCCCGGTAGGTGCGTGATTTTCGTGCTTCACCCACACCTTGCAGCCCAGCCGCTCAGCCAGCAACGGCCAGGCGTGCTGGGGGGTAGCGGGTACGTGTTGGTGAACGTAATCGGCGGCTTCGCGCAGGGCGGCGAGGTCGAACATGGCGATCATCCCTTCTCGGTGTGTAGTTGATCCGATCCTAAGCGACGGGCATTGTATGGGTACAACCTTATATTGCATGGGTAGCAATTTCGTGTGGATCCCGCAACTCGTCGACGATGACCAACCCCGGTATCTGGCCTTGGTCGATGCAATAGGCAACGCGATCGAGAGCGGCGTACTCAAGGTCGGTGACCGCCTGCCGCCGCAACGGCGGCTAGCCTGGAAACTGGGCCTGAACCCCAGCACCACCCAACAAGCCTACCGTGAAGCCGCCGCCCGCCACCTGGTGGCCGGCGAAGTGGGCCGTGGGACCTATGTGCTGGCTGGAAGCAAGGAAGCGACCTTGTTTCGCCTCAAGCACTGCGAAGGGCAAAAAACGCTGATCGACCTGTCGACCAATGTGCCAGTCGCCGATCCGCACAATCATGATCTGCACGACTGCTTGCGCCAGCTGCTGCAAGATCGCGACCAGGGCTTGCTCGATCATTACCTGGGCCCCGAGCAGTTGCTGCTGGGGCGCATCCGTGGCGCCCACTGGCTGGCCAATCGCGGCCTGGCCCTGTCGGCGGACCAACTGTTGCTGTGCGGCGGCGCCCAGCAAGCGCTGGCACTGGTACTGCAGTCATTCTGCCAGGCGGGCGAGCCCGTGATGCTTGAAGCTCTGACCGCGCCGGGCATCAAGGCCGCCTGCCGGCAACTGCGGCTGCCCGTACATGGCGTGGCCCTGGACGACCAAGGCCTGCGGCCCGATGACCTGGACCGGGTGGCGCGCGCCAGCGGTGCCCGCGTGCTGGTAACCACCCCCACCCTGCACAACCCCACAGGCGCCTGCATGGATGATGGTCGCCGCCAGGCAATCGCTGGGGTGGTCAAACGCCTGGGGCTGCTGGTGATCGAGGATGATGTTTATGGCGCGCTCAGCGGACGACCGCCGCTCTACCCATTATTGGGCGATCAGGGGATCTACATCAGCAGCCTGTCCAAGACGGTGGCTGCAGGCTTGAGGCTGGGCTGGATCGTGGCCAGCCCGAAGTTGCTGACACAGGTCGACCCGCACGCCCAGGCCAGCCACTGGCCTGTGTCGCCATTGGCCCTGCATGTCGCCTGCCAGTGGATCGATGACGGCACTGCCGCCCGGCGGCTGGCCTGGCAGAAAGCAGAACTTAGCCAGCGCTGGCGCCTGGCACGCAGGCTGCTGGCCGATGGGCTGCGCAACACAGGCCAGCCTTCACCCCACGCGTGGCTGGGCACGCCGCAGGGGGCTGAGGGGGTGGTACGGCGGTGCCGTGAGCAAGGTGTGGAAGTCGTCCCGGCGAGTGTCTTCGCCATTGGCGCGAGCGAGGTGCAGGCCGTGCGCATCAGCCTGTCGGCGGCAAGCAGCCGGGCTGAACTGAAACGAGGGCTGGAGGTGGTACGGCAGGTACTGACCCGCCAATGACCCGAGGGTGACGCAAGCGGCCTGCCCGCTACTGCCCGGTGCGAATAGGCCGCTGACGCAGGACCATCAACCCTGCTGGCAACCTTCGCCCATGGCCCGGTACTGAATGGTGTGCACCTGGCCTTGATGGTCTTCATAGGTCATGGTCGCAGGCACCACTTCGCAGACATTGGGGATGGTCGACAGGTTGATCACCCGTTTGATGTCAAGGTTCATGGAATAGTCGTACTGCTGGGCCACAGGCTCGGTGGAGACGGGTTTGGCCTCATCGGCAAGGGCGAACGAGGACATACCGACCAATGCAAGAATCAGTAATGGTTTCATGGATGTTTGGCCTTTGAATCAATCAAGCTGATCGATTGACTTCATATGCCGTCAATGGCGCGGAGAAGTTGTCATCAACTGCAAAGATGACACGAAGTACCGATCCCGCTGTGTCGTACTGCCAGGGGGGATAGGTCAAATTCTACTCCCGGCATGGAATAGTTGAACCCCGAACTCGGACATTCACCCTTGCAGTTTTTGCAACAATCTGCGACAAAGCGAAACGGTTTGATGGCCCGAAATCATTGGGCTAGAGCTGTTTGCCAGCGGAACGCCATGCCTCCACTCCTTTGTACCCCACTGACCGACCTGGAACGGCGGCTGCTGGACCACTTCTATCGCCAGCATGGCTCGCGTATGCGCGCAGCCAGCGACGGTGAGTTGTGGGTGGCGCGCAGGGGCGCAATCATTGCTGGCTTGAGCTTGAGCGCTGTTGCCGGTGGCCAGTGGCTCACCGGCCTGCTGATAGCGCCAGCGTGGCGAAACCAAGGTGTCGCCGCACGCCTGGTCCACGCAGCACTGGGCGAAGGGCGTGGCCCAACGTGGCTGTTCTGCCACCCGGACCTCGAAGCCTTTTACCACCGCCTGGGTTTCTCCCCTGCGAGCGTGTTGCCTGAAGCGCTGGGGTCACGCCTGGCCCGCTATCAACGCAGCAAACGGCTGATAGCGATGGTGCAGGGTCAATCGTCGCTGGCGTCCAGGCCAGGGAACAGCACCTCGGTGTAACCGAACTTGGCGAAATCCTGAATCCGCGAAGGGTACAGCCGCCCGATCAGGTGGTCGCACTCATGCTGGACCACGCGGGCATGAAACCCATCAGCGACCCGGTTGACCGGGTTGCCCTGCGGGTCGATGCCCTCATAGCTGATGTGCTTGTAGCGAGGCACGACCCCGCGCAGGCCGGGCACAGACAAGCAGCCTTCCCAACCCTCCTCGATCTCAGTGGACAGCGGGGTGATCACCGGGTTGAGAAGAATGGTCTGTGGCACCGCTTCGGCATCCGGGTAACGCTCACTGCGCTCGAACCCGAAAATGACCAGTTGCAGGTCGATACCGACCTGCGGTGCGGCCAGCCCCACGCCGCCGACATGGCGCATGGTTTCGAACATGTCGTCGATCAACTGCTGCAGTTCGGCGCTGCCGATCAGGTGGGCTGGCACGGGTGCAGCGACGCGCAGCAGGCGTTCGTCGCCCATCTTGAGGATGTCACGGATCATCTCGGGTTCGGCTCGGTGGGCTGGGGCTCGGCAGGGTGTTCATGGCCGAGCACGGTCAGGGTCTGCTTGGGTTCATCGCCATCGAAGTCCTTTTCGCCAGGGTCTTTGCCCTCAGCGGACATGTGTTCGATCACAGCGTTCATCTCCGCACCCAACAACAACACGGCGGCAGAAATGTAGAAATACAACAGCAACACGATGATCGCACCGATACTGCCATACATGGCATTGTAATCGGCGAAAGTCTTCACATAGTAAGCGAAAGCCAGCGAAGCGATGATCCAGACCACCACCGCCAGCACCGAGCCTGGGGTGATGAAGCGAAACTTCTGTTTCACGTCGGGCATCACGTAGTAGATCACCGCCACCGCCACCATCATCAGGATGATGATTGCCGGCCAACGCAAGATCGTCCACACCGTGACGATCACTTCCTGCATGCCGATCTGCGCGGCGATCCACTCCATCACCTGCGGCCCCAGCACCATCAACGCGGCCGCCGCCAGCAACATACCGGCAATGCCGACGGTATAGAAAATCGACAACGGTATGCGCTTCCACACCGGGCGCCCTTCGGGCACGTCATAGGCGGCGTTCATGGCACTCATCATCAGCCGTACGCC
The DNA here is from genome assembly GCF_044748785.1 of Pseudomonas sp. NPDC089743. NCBI lineage: Bacteria > Pseudomonadati > Pseudomonadota > Gammaproteobacteria > Pseudomonadales > Pseudomonadaceae > Pseudomonas > Pseudomonas sp. NPDC089743. The sequence continues at coordinate 48,697 of NZ_JBIVGS010000006.1, read as the reverse complement.
TGCAGATGCAGTCCACAGCGCGATGACGATACCCACCGACAGCAGGCCACCTTTGGACTGCTGCAACTGATCGATGACGGGGTTGACCTGTTCCAACGCCTGGGGGGGCAATACCAGTTCCGACTGCAGGCGCAGCCAGGAGAAAAAGTCCGGCAAGTGCAGAAAGCCGATCAGTGCAATGAGGAACAGCAGGAACGGGAACAAAGAAAACAGCATCTGGTAAGCAAGCGCAGAGGCGTAAGTGGACATCTCGTCGTCAAGGAACTCCTTGACGGTGCGCACCAGAATACGGTGAAGGGGCAAGCCACCCAGGTCGGGAAAAATCATAGCGTCTCCTTTCGCCGCTTGATCAGTACATCAGGGAAGTCTAATAGACCACGCGACTGGTGTGCTGCTCCCTGCTGGACTTGAAGAAAATTCGCACTCTTGAACTACAGCCCCATCACCGTCTGCAGGCAACGGGGCTGTGGTCATACTTCGATCAAGGCTTTTTCACAGCATCCTTGACGTCACCTTTGATCTGCTGCCCTTCGCCCTTGACTTCCTGGGCCTTGCCTTCCGCACGCAGCTTGTCATTGTCGGTGACTTTGCCAACACCTTGCTTGATGTTGCCCACTGCTTCGTTGGCCATACCTTTGACTTTGTCTTTAGTGCCGCTCATGGCAAATCTCCTGCAAATGGAGACACGTAAACCGTGTCGACAGAAGGTGGACCCAGCGGCCACGCCAGGAGTTTCAAACATTTTTGCAATCTCAAGCCGAGCGGTAAATCTGCGGGCGAATACCGCACTGAATCGGCTACCTACGCCTGCGCATTGCCGGCCTGCTGCCCTAGAATCGCGGGCAAACAGCAGCCCAATGGCGGCTGCATGCTTATAAAAACAACAGCTTACGGAACCCTGCACCCATGCGTTTGATGCCCCTGCTCGCAGCTTTGCTGCCGCTGCTTCCCCTGCCTGCGCTCGCTGGCGCACCGGCCACCGAAACCCTGCGGGTCGACCGCTACGCCGACGACGGCCAGCCAGGCACCCTGCGCTGGGCGATCGAAACCAGCAACCAGAACCCCGGCCACTACCGCATCGACATCGCCGCAGTCGGCCAAGCGCCGTTCGTCATTCGGCCGACCCGCGCGCTGCCTGAAATCAAAGGCCCGGTGCAGATCACCGGCCTGCCTTGGGCGCGCGACGGCCAATACATCGCCATTGACGGCGCCGGCTACATCAAGGACCAGGGTGTACGTACCTGTCCCGGCGCCCTGCCCGGCCAGTTCGGCACCAACGTGCGCACCACCACCAACCCAGGGCTGGTGCTGCGCGACACCCAGGGCGTCCACCTCAGTGGCCTGGAAGTGCGCAATTTCTGCATCGGCATTCTGGTCAACCGCGCCAGCCGCAACGTCATCGAAGACAACCGCATCGTCGCCAACAAGGGCGGTGCCGGCATCATGCTCACCGGCGATGACGGTGCCGGTAACCCCACAGCCACCACCACGGTGAACAACAAGGTGCTGCGTAACCAGTTGATCGACAATGGCGACGGCCTGGAGCTGACCCGCGGCGCGGCGTTCAACCTGGTGGCCGACAACCTGTTCCGCTCGACTGACGCCAACCCAGAGCCGTCCCAAGGCATCGAGATTCTGCTGGGCAACGACAACAGCGTGGTCCGCAACCGTTTCGAAAACTACTCCGACGGCTTGCAGATCAACTGGGGCAACCGTAACTATCTGGGCGCCAACACCTTCAGCGGCAACTCGATCGGGGTCAGCGTCACCGGCCAAGGCAATATCCTCGACGGCAACCTGATCCACGGCAACCGCATCGGCGTGGCCCTGCGCCCAGAGCCGGAGGTCACCACCACGCGCCTGACCGGTAACCGGATCTGGGGCAACAGCCAGGCTATCCGCCGCTGCGAAGCTGGCGGCTCCTGCGTACCCGATCAGCGCACAGGCGCCATCGTGTTTGGCGTGCCAGCCCAGGCCCATGCACTGTACGTAGGTTCACGCGGGGTCGGTGCAGAGCTGCCGAAAAAGGACCAGGCCGCGATCTGCGATGCCCAGGGCCAGCCCAAGCCCTGCCAGGCGTTGCCCAACCACAACCAGCAAGCCCCACGGCTGCTGGCCCTGGAAGGCAATGTGCTGCGCGGTGAAGTGCAGGGCCCGGCATCGAGCCTGCTGCGGATCGAGCTGTTTGGCAATGCCCAGGTACAAGGCACTGAGGCCGAGCAGTACCTGGGGGAAGTGCTGGTAACCAGCGATGCCAAGGGGCAGGCGCAGTTTGCCCAGGTGCTGGAGAATGCCGAGGGGATGCGCAGCTTCACCGCCACCGTGACCACGGCAGACGGCGCGACCTCCGAGTTGAGCCAGCCGCTTCGCCGTTAGTGTCGATGGCCTCCTCGCCGGTACGCGACGAGGAGGCCCGCAAACCTTGCTCCGCCACCCGCCACGCCTCACAATGCAGCCCTTTATAGCGTCACGCCGCAGGAACCTGCATGAAACTCGACAAACCCGCCGCCATTGCCCGGCGCAACGAAGCATTGGCCAAGCCAGTGCTGACCAGTGCCAACACACTGTTCGCCATCCTCGACCCCAAACGCAACCTGTGGTGGTTCGAAGTGCCGGTGGCGCTGCTGCGCAAGGGCCAGCCCGACTGGGTCAACCTGCTGCTGCACAGCCCTGAAAGCGACGAACTGCAGCACCTGAAGGTCCCCACCAACTTCCTCAAGGCGCATCAGGAGCAGATGGAAGTGCGCAATGCTGGCAAGCGCCGCTCGACCATCAGCCTGGCGCTGAGCGCCGACCGTGATTCGCTGCTGCGCGACACCCGCCCGGGCGGCGAGCAGCTCGACTTCAGCACATTCGTGCAGGCCTGACCTCAGACCCGCTCGATGCGATCGTCATGGATGACGATCCGGCCCTGTTTGAACAACGCGCCGATGGCCTTCTTGAAGTTGCCCTTGCTGACGTTGAACATGCGGCTGATCACCGCAGGGTCGCTCTTGTCGCACACGGGCAAAACGCCCCCTTCGGCCTCCAGGCGCTGCATGATCTGCTCATGCAGCCCGTCCGCCAGGGCCTGGCCGACCGGCTGCAGGCTCAACGCGATCTTGCCGTCATGGCGCACTTCTTTGATGAAACCCTTCTCATGCATGCCCGAACGCATGAACTTGAAGATCTCATTCTTGTGAATCAGGCCCCAATGGCGGTTGTTGATGATGGCTTTGAAGCCCATCGGCGTCTCCCCCGCCACCAGCAGCTCGACCGGCTGACCGACCTGATAATCGGCCGGAGTGCGGTCCAGATAGCGGTCCAGGCGTGACGTGGCGGTGATGCGCCGGGTGCGCTTGTCGAGGTAGACATGTACCACGCAGTAATCGCCGACCTTCAGCGGCCGCGCCTCTTCCGAGTACGGCATCAGCAGGTCCTTGGACAGGCCCCAATCGAGGAAGATGCCCGCACCGTTGATGTCCTTGACCTTGAGGCTGGCAAACTCGCCCACCTGCACCTTGGGCTTTTCGGTGGTGGCGATCAGCTGGTCTTCGCTGTCCAGATAGAGAAACACGTTGAGCCAGTCATCGACCTCGGTTTCGGCGTTCTTCGGGATATAGCGCCCGGGCAGCAGGATCTCGCCGTCGGGGCCGCCGTCCAGGTAGAGGCCGAAGTCCACGTGTTTCACGATTTGCAAACTGTTGTAACGCCCAAGCAGAGCCATTTCCGATGTTCCTCAAGACAAGGCGGCTATTCTACACCTGAAGCCAGCGCGCCGCCCGACCGCTGATTCGGCGGAACCGTCGCGGGGTACTCGCGACTACCGTGTGGCCAGCCATCTGCAAGGGATCAGCACATGTTTCTACGCCTGTCCAAAGCCCTGATCATCGCCACGGCATTCGCGCTGGCACTGGTGGCCTGCAGCCGTATAGACCTGGCCTACCGCAACCTCGACCGGCTGGTCCCGTGGTCGCTGGACGACTACCTGGCCATGAACCGCGACCAGCGGTCGCTGCTCGACGAACGCCTCAAGCAGCACCTGGCCTGGCATTGCACGACCCAACTGCCTGGCTACCTCGACTGGCTCGACCGCATACGCTCCATGGTCGCCGAGGGGCAAGTCACTGACCAGGCGCTGCAACAGCGCATGAATGAAGCCCGCCAGGCGATCGGTCGCGTCGCAGAAGCGATCACCCCGTCGGCCACCGAGCTGCTGCGTGGCATGAGCGACGCCCAGGTCGCACAGATGGGCGATGCATTCCGTGAAGACATCAGTGAACGGCAAAAGAAATACGTCGATACCCCCCTGCCCAAACAAGTCGCCCGCCGCGCCGAGCGCATGGAAAAGCGCCTGGCACCCTGGTTCGGCGAACTCACCGCCGCACAACGCCAGCGTGTGCAAACCTGGGCACAGGCGCTGGGCGACCAGAACCGCCAGTGGATCGCCAACCGTGCGCACTGGCAACAACAGCTGATGCTGGCCATGAACCAGCGCAGCGATGCCAGTTTCGAACCGCGCCTGGCGCAATTGCTGCAGCGCAAGGAAAGCCTGTGGACCCCGCAATACCGCGCCGCCTTTGAGAACAGCGAACAGCAGACACGCAGCCTGTTGATCGACCTGCTGCAACAGAGTAGCCCGGCCCAGCGGCAGTATCTTGAGCAGCGGCTGGCCAAGGTGCGTACCGACTTCAGTGAGCTCAAGTGCCTGAAGGGCTAGGCAGGCGGCCCGACAACCCGCCTCAGCGCCCTTTGCGCCGATACGGGAACACATCGATCACCTTGCCTTCGCGGATGGAGGCCTGCAGCCCTTTCCAGTAGTCCGCGTCGTACAGTTCCCCATGCAACTTGCTGAATAAACGCCGCTGGCCCATATCGGCAAACAGAAACGGCGGGAACTCCTCCGGGAACACATCGTGCGGCCCGATCGAATACCACGGTTCCCCCGACATCTCGTCCTCCGGGTAGCGCGGCGGTGGGATATGGCGGAAGTTCACCTCGGTCAGGTAGCTGATCTCGTCATAGTCGTAGAACACCACACGACCATGGCGGGTAACCCCGAAGTTCTTCAGCAGCATGTCCCCCGGAAAGATGTTGGCTGCGGCCAGCTGCTTGATGGCCAGGCCATAGTCCTCCAGCGCTTCGTGTACCTGGGCTGCGCTGGCCTGCTCCAGGTACAGATTGAGCGGGATCATGCGCCGTTCGGTCCAGCAATGGCGGACCAGCACCGTGTCGCCCTCCACGGTCACGGTGGACGGCGCCACCTCCAGCAGCTCGGCCAGGCACTCTGGCTCGAACTTGCCCCGGGGGAAACGAAAGTCGGCGAACTCCTGCGTATCGGCCATGCGCCCGACCCGGTCGACACTCTTCACCAGGCGATACTTGTCGATCACGGTGGCGCGGTCGACCGTCTTGGAGGGCGAAAAGCGGTCCTTGATGATCTTGAATACGGTATTGAAGCCCGGCAGGGTAAACACACTCATGACCATGCCGCGCACACCGGGTGCCATGATGAAACGATCGTCGGTACTGGCCAGGTGGTTGATCAGGGCGCGGTAGAATTCCGACTTGCCATGCTTGTAGAAGCCGATCGAGGTATACAGCTCGGCAATGTGCTTGCCTGGCAAGATGCGCTTGAGAAAATTGACGAACTCCGCCGGCACCGGCACGTCGACCATGAAGTACGAACGGGTGAAGGAAAAGATGATCGACACCTCGGCCTCGTCGGTGATCAGCGCATCCGCTTCGATGCCATGGCCTTCGCGGTGCAGCAGCGGTATCACCAGGGGCCACTGCTCATCGCTGTTGTACAACCGGCCCACCAGGTAGGCACCCTTGTTGCGGTACAGCACCGGCACGAACAACTCAACGGCCAGCGCCGGGTCCTTGCACACCCAGTCAGGCAGGCAGTCGCGCAACTGCTCTTCAAGGCGTGACAGGTCGCTCTCGAGGTCACCGTAATCGAACGCATAGGCGCAGAAGATAGACCGCAACAGGCCCTTGAGGCTGCCGTCGGGTCTATAGGTGTGGGTCTGTGCGGCGCGCTCGTGGCTGCGTATCGAAGGCCGGGTGGTATGGATGAACATGCAGCCGTCGTTGATCTGATCATGGCTGAACAGGCTGCAGAACAAGGAGTTGTACCAGGTCTCCGACAGCTCATCGTCCAGCCGCGGGTCGATCAGGCGTATATAGGCACTTTTCACCAACGGCCACTGCTCGACCTCCAGCAGCACCTCCTCGTCGAACCCGTCCCGCAGCCAGCCGTTGACCTCACCGACCTTCTGCTCGTAGAGGTTGATCCGCGCCGCTGCTGCCCGCTGGATATCCTGCCAGCGCGCCTGCTCGAAGCGCTCGCGGGCGCCCAGGGTGATGCGGCGAAAGTGTTCGCGGTAGTCATCGAAGCCATCGAGGATCATTCGGGCGATTTCGCCGGCCGGCCAGTGCTGGGTCATGCAGGACACCTCGGTGCGGGGTGAGATAGACAGCTTAGCCGCCGGTGGAGCTTTGCGACGCCTCTACCGGCTTGCAGCGCAAGAAAGGACAAGATCAGCCCGAGCGCCATCGCGTACACTCGCGCCCTGCCCTGTACCCGGAGACCACCGTGAGCCCCATCGCCCTGACCCGCCTGCTGACCCTTGCCGCCGTCTGGGGGGCGAGCTTTCTGTTCATGCGCATCATCGCACCTGAACTGGGCACCGTACCTACCGCCTTCTTTCGCGTCTCAATCGCCTGCCTGGGCCTGATCGCCATACTCGCAGCAGCGCGCGTACGCTGGAACTTCGAGGGCAAACTCGGCGCTTGCCTGGTGCTGGGCATGATCAACTCAGGCATCCCCGCCACCTTCTATTCGGTGGCAGCCCAGGTACTGCCGGCAGGCTATTCGGCGATCTTCAACGCCACCACGCCCCTGATGGGTGTGCTGATCGGCGCACTGTTCTTCCGCGAGGCCATGACCCTGCCCAAGCTGTGCGGCATCTTCCTTGGCCTGTTCGGTGTCGGCATTCTCAGTGGCGCGGGCCCGGTGGCGCTGGACCTGGCACTGCTGCAGGGCGCCCTGGCCTGCCTGGCGGCAACCACCTGCTATGGCTTCGCAGGCTTTCTGGCGCGGCGCTGGATCAGTGGCCTGGACAGCCGCCTGTCAGCGCTCGGCAGCATGCTCGGTGCCACCCTGATGATGACGCCCCTGTTTGCCTGGAGTGCGCTGACCCAGCCGCCTGCCAGCTGGGGCGGCTGGCAGGTATGGCTGTCGCTGCTGGGCCTGGGCCTTGTGTGCACGGCCTTCGCCTACATCCTGTATTTCCGTCTGCTGGCCGAGATAGGGCCGGTCAAGGCCAGTACCGTGACCTTTTTGATTCCGGTTTTCGGCGTGCTGTGGGGTGCGTGGCTGCTGGACGAATCGCTGTCGATGGGCCACCTGTATGGCGGCGTGCTGATTGCAGCCGCCCTCTGGCTGGTCCTCAAGCCCACACGCCGCGCCCTGGCCTGAGAGAGAGCTACTGCCTTGCTCAACTTCTAAAAGTTGGCGCGATCCCGGTGGGAGCCGGCTTGCCGGCGATGAACGCAACACCGTTTCACCTGTAAAACCACACAGTTTCACGTTACCGAAAATGCCCGGCAACTACGCACGAAGCCAACTCATGCGCAGTTGCTGGGCATTTTTGTGCCACATAGAAAACTACGTTTCATATATAAAACAAAGCAAAACTTATCAGAAATTCGCAACTCATTAATAAATAAACACTTTCATATTTAATTTTGGAAATTTCTCACCTGGCATTGTTCATGCACTAAACGGCGTATCACCTATAAAACAGACCAGAGACCGCGCCCATGGCTGTGAAAGAGATGTACGCAATCGCCCCGCAATGGCATGAACCGCAGCGCAACGAACACCCGGCCCCCACGGAAATCGAATTCCGCAATGTCGGCAAGGCGTTCCCCGCCAAGGGCCAGGCCGATGCCCCGTTCGCCATTCATGGCGTGAACTTCCAGATCCGTCGCGGCGAAGTGGTGTCGATCATCGGTCCCTCAGGCTGTGGCAAGAGCACCATCCTCAACATGGGCTCGGGCCTGTACCGGCCCACTGAAGGCGAAGTGCTGGTCGGCGGTGAAGCCGTCAACGGCCCGGTCCCGAAAGTCGCCTTCATGCTGCAGAAAGACCTTCTGATGCCATGGCGCAGCATCCGCCGCAACGTCGAGCTGGGCCTGGAAATCCAGGGCATGCCTGCCAGCCAACGCAAAGCCATCGCCGAGGATCTGCTCAAGCGCTGCCACCTGCAAGGCTTCGCCGACCACTACCCGTTCCAACTGTCAGGAGGCATGCGCCAGCGCGCCGCGCTCGCCCGCACCCTGGCGATCGACCCGCAGGTACTGTTTCTCGACGAACCGTTCTCGGCCCTTGATGCGCAGACCAAGATGATCCTGCAACAGGACCTGGCGCAGATGCTGTTCGAGGAAAACAAGACCGCCCTGTTCATCACCCACGACCTGGTCGAGGCCATTGCGCTGTCCGACCGCCTGCTGGTGATGAGCGCCCGCCCCGGCACGATCATCGAAGAGATCGAAATCGACCTGCCCTATCGCAACAACCCGCTGGAACGCCGAAAGCTGCCGGAAATCGGCCCGCTGGCCGGCCGCCTGATGGATCTGCTGAAGGTCGGCGAAGACCTCGACCTGCACTGACCGACGCCCCACTCACCATTCGGGAGTTAGCATGTTCACCACACACCTCAAGCGCATGGCTCATACCGCCCTGGCAGCCTTGGCACTGAGCCTGGCAACCCAGGCCCAGGCCGAGCCGACAAAGGTCACCTACCTGCTGCCTGCTCCACCCAGCCTGCCAGCGTTCGCGCCGTGGATCATCGCCAAGGAGAAAGGCTACTACCAGGCCCAGGATCTGGACCTGACTTTCATCGCCGCCAAAGGCGGCGTCGACGTGGCCAAGCAGATCGGCGCCGGCAACGCCCTGGTTGGCGGCGCCATCGGTGATACGCCGATCATCGTGCGCCCCAACGGCATCCCGGTACGTGCAGTGGCGGTGCTCGGTGGCGGCGGGGTCACCATGATCGCGACCAACGCCGGCGAAAACATCCACTCGGTCAGCCAGCTCAAGGGCAAGACACTGACGGTGATGTCCTACTCCGACACCACCTACTACGCCCTGCTCGCTTCGTTGCGCAAGGCTGGTTTGAGCAAGGACGATGTGGATATCCAGGCAGCCGGCCCCTCGGGCGTGTGGCAACTGTTCTCGGCCAGCAAGGCCCAGGCCATGGCCGGGGTACCGGACTGGGTGGTCAACGCTGAAGACGCCGGGCTCAAGTACGCGCTGATTCCACGCGAACAGGTGTTCGAAAGCATGGCCCAGGCGATCCTCGCGTCAGACGACGCCATCGAGCATCACCCGCAGATCGTTCGCGGTGTGGTTCAGGCCACCCTGCGCGGCCTGCAGGACATCATCGATGACCCCAAGGCCGCCGCCGCCACCTTCGCCCGTGCAGTCCCGGCTTACGCCGGCAAAGAGGCCTCGCTGGAAAAGACCCTGCGCCTGTACGTGGAATACGTCTACGCCGGCCAGCCGGTACTCGGCCGCATCGACCCGGTGCGCCTGGACACCGTGCGCAAGTTCTACGTCAGCGAGGGCATCGTCAACCGCGAACCCAAGCTCGAAGAGCTCTACAGCAACCAGTTCATCGAAACCCGAACCGCGGCCCAATGACGGCCCGGCAATGACAAGGTAAGCGCCCGATGAGAAAGCTCAACCCTTCCGTGGCCGGCAGCATCGCCCTGCTGGTCTTGTTCCTGGTGCTCTGGCAATGGGGCCCGGGGCTGGTCGGCATGCCCGAGTTCGTTATGCCACAACTGAGCCGGGTGGCTCAGGAAAGCGTGCTGATGTGGCATTCCGGCGGCCTGCTGGAACACACCCTGATCACCGCCTTCGAAATCATCGTCGGCTTCGCCCTTGGTGCTCTGCTGGGGGTCGCTATCGGCGTCTCGCTGGGGCTGTCGCCCTCGGCCGAAGCGATGCTTTCACCTTACATCCTGGCGCTGCAGATCGCGCCCAAGGTGGCCTTCGCCCCGCTGTTCGTGATGTGGCTGGGCTACACCATCTACCCGAAGATCCTCATCGCCATCCTGATCGTGTTCTTCCCGGTGATGATCAACGTGCTTTCGGCCATCCGCACCGTCGACCCCGACATGATCAACCTGGTGCGCACCATGAACGCCAGCCGCTGGCAGATCTTCCGCCTGGTGGAGTTCCCTTCGGCCATGGCCGCGTTGTTCTCCGGCCTGCGCATCGCCTCGACCCTGGCCGTGATCGGCGTCACCGTCGGCGAACTGGTGGGCGGCAACCAGGGCCTGGGCTTCCTGCTGGTGGATGCCGAAGGCCAGGGCAACACCGCAGGCGTGTTCGTCGCCATCGTCATGCTCACGCTGATCGGCGTACTCGCCTACGGCGCCGTGGTCTGGGCCGAGAAGCGCGTCCTGCACTACCTCCCCAAAGCCATGCTGAGTAGCCAATGATGAGCAGCTTCAACAACCTTCTCCAGGGCCGCCGCGTGCTGGTCACAGGCGGTGCCCGCGGGCTGGGCTATGCCTTTGCCCAGGCCATAGCCCAGGCCGGCGCACGGGTGGTCATCGCCGATGTGCTCGCCGGGCGTGTGCAACAGGCTGCCTGCGAGCTGAGCGGTATGGGCCTGGATGTCAGCGGCGTCAGCCTGGACCTTGCCAGCCCCGAGTCCATCGAGGCCTGCATCGAGCGCACGGTCAAACGCCTGGGCGGCCTGGACGGCCTGGTCAACAACGCCTCGATCACCAATTCCGGCGGCAAGAGCTGCGAGGAACTGGACATCGAGACCTGGGACCAGGTCATGCAGGTGAATGTGCGCGGCACCTGGCTGATGACCCGCGCCGCCCTCCCGGCACTGCGCGAAAGTGGCCGTGGCGCGGTCATCAACCTGGCGTCCGACACCCCCCTGTGGGGTGCACCGAACCTGCTGGCCTATGTCGCCAGCAAAGGGGCGGTGATCGCCATGACCCGCAGCCTGGCCCGCGAGCTGGGCAACGCCAACATCACCGTCAACGCCATCGCCCCCGGCCTGGTGCTGGTCGAAGCCACCGCCTATGTGCCCGAGGCCCGCCACCGCCTGTACACCGAACAACGGGCCATCCAGCGCCCGCAACTGCCCGACGACGTCAGTGGCGCGGTGCTGTTCGCCCTGTCCGACTTGTCGCGCTTCATCACTGGACAAACCCTGCCGGTCAACGGCGGGTTCGTCATGCCCTGAGCAAAGGAGACCTTCATGACCGACCTCTCTGTGCAACACGACGCCCCCAAGACCTGGGACCGCCCCGCCGACGCCGACCTGGCCAGCTGGATGCAGACGCGCATCGCGCGCTATGAGACGCGCCGCTACGACTGGGATGCGCTGAAGTTCCAGGCCGACTACGACCCCAAGTACCGCCGCGCGCAGATGCGCTACGTGGGCACCGGCGGCACGGGCGTTGGCAGTGACATGAACACCATTGCCTCCGAGCACTTCACCTTCTCCACCATGGTCATCCCAGCCGGCCACGAAGGCCCGCCCCACCTGCACACCGACGTCGAGGAAGTGTTCTTCGTGCTGCGCGGCAAGCTCAAGGTGATCATCGAAAAAGACGGCGAGCGCTTCGAAACCATCCTCACCGACCGCGACCTGATCTCGGTGCCGCCAGGGGTGTACCGCGAAGAGATCAATGTGGGTGACGAGGACGCACTGATGTGCGTGATGCTCGGTGCCAAGAAGCCATTGACCCCGACCTATCCACCAGCGCACCCGCTGGCCTCGATCAAGCGCGGGTAAGCCGATGATGCCGACCACCCTCATCGCCCCCTTGCTCAGCCTGCTCGAACAGCGCTTCGCCGAACGCCTGCTACGCCTTGACCAGGGCCTGCAGGCGGTACGTGAAGCGGGCAGCGGCGCTGCCATCGTGCTGCTGCATGGCATCGGCTCGGGCGCGGCCAGCTGGTTGCAAGTGGCCTTGAACCTGAGCGAGCGGGCACGGGTGATCGCCTGGGATGCCCCAGGCTATGGCCAGTCCACGCCACTGCCCAAGGCTGCGCCGGGCGCCGGCGACTATGCCGGGCGCTTGCTGCAGACACTCGATGCCTTGGGCATCGAGCGCTGTGTGCTGGTCGGCCATTCCCTGGGGGCGCTGACTGCCGCCGCGTTCGCCCAGGCCCACCCGCAGCGGGTCAAGCGCCTGGTACTGCTCAGCCCGGCACGCGGTTACGGCGCGCAACCGGCGCAAGGGCTGGCCGTGCGCAGCAAACGCCTGCACAGCCTGGCGCACCTGGGCATCGGGCAAATGGCCCGCGAGCGCAGTGCACATTTGCTCTCGCCAGACGCAGGTGCCCAGGCGCTGGCCTGGGTGCAGTGGAACATGGCGCGGCTACAGCCGCACGGCTACCGCCAGGCCATCGAGCTGCTGTGCGGCGACCACCTGTTGCGCCACGCGCCGCTGGCAGTGCCCTGCGAAGTGCACTGCGGCAGCGCCGACAGCATCACCCGCGCCGACGACTGCCAGGCCTTGGCCGACGCTCTGGGCGCCCCTTTCCAACTGATACCCGGCGCTGGCCATGCCTGCGCCATCGAACAACCTGACACGGTGACGGGCCTGCTGGCCCGCGCCCTCGACGCCTCTCTCACAGGTAGCGCGCTATGAACGAAATGGATCCGTCGAAGGAAAACCAGGACAAGTACATTGTCCCGGGCCTGGAACGCGGCCTGCTGCTGCTGTGCGAATTCAGCCGGCAGAACCGTACCCTGACCGCCCCCGAGCTGGCCCGGCGCCTGTCGCTGCCGCGCTCGACCATCTTCCGCCTGCTGACCACCCTGGAAACCATGGGCTTCGTCACCCGCAGCGGCAACGAATACCGCCTGGGCATGTCGGTGCTGCGCCTGGGCTTCGAATACCTGGCCTCGCTGGAGCTGACCGAACTGGGCCAGCCACTGCTGGCACGGCTGTGCGATCGCCTGAACTATCCAAGCAACCTGGTGGTGCGCGACGGCCGCTCGATCGTCTACGTGGCCAAGGTTTCACCGCCCTCGGTGTTCTCCAGCGTAGTCACCGTCGGCACACGCCTGCCTGCCCATGCCACGGTGCTTGGGCGCATCCTGCTGGCCGACCTGAGCCTGAGCGAGTTGCGGGAGCTGTATCCCGAAGAACACCTGGAGCAGTTCTCGCCGTGCACGCCCAAAACCGTGCTGGAGCTGTTCGACCTGGTCCAGGCCGATCGCCTGCGCGGCTATGTCAGTGGCGAAGGCTTCTTCGAGTCGACCATCTCCACGGTGGCTGCACCCGTGCGTGATGACAGTGGCCAGGTAGTCGCCGCGCTCGGCCTGACCATCCCGACCGTGCAGATCGGCCACGTCAATTTCGACAACCTGCTGGGCCAGGTACGGGGCAGCGCCGATGAGTTGTCGCGGTTGCTCAACTACACGCCCAACACCGGTCACCACCGCGTCACCGCGCTGATGAGGGACTGAGATGAACCCCTACCCACTTCAAGACAGCACGGTGATCGTCACCGGCGGCTCGTCCGGCATCGGTTACGCCTGTGTCGAGCTGCTGCTCGAAGCCGGCGCCCGCGTCGCCTTCTGCGGGCGCAATGAAGACCGCCTGCGCAGTGCCGAAACCCGGCTGCGCCAACGCTTCCCCGAGGCAGGCCTGCTGGCCCAGGTGTGCGACGTGCTCGATGCCGAGTCGGTACGGGCCTTCGCCGCCGCCAGCCAAGCCGCGCTGGGCCCGGCCCAGGCGCTGGTCAACAATGCCGGCCAAGGCCGTGTGTCGACGTTTGCCGACACCACCGACCAGGCCTGGAACGACGAGCTGCAACTCAAATTCTTTTCGGTCATCCACCCGGTACGCGCGTTCATGGCGCAACTGCAGGGCCAGCCCAACGCCTCGATCGTGTGCGTCAACTCGCTGCTGGCCAGCCAGCCCGAACCGCATATGGTCGCCACCTCGGCCGCCCGTGCCGGGCTGAAGAACCTGGTCCGCTCGATGGCGTTCGAATTCGCCGAACACGGCATCCGGGTCAACGGCATCCTTATCGGCCTGGTCGAGTCCGGGCAATGGCGCCGCCGCTTCGAAGCCCGCGAGGAGCGCGACCTGGACTGGTCGCAATGGACCGCACAGCTGGCGCAACGCAAACACATTCCCTTGGGCCGCCTTGGCCTGCCGAAGGAAGCGGCGCAGGCGATCCTGTTCCTGGCTTCGCCTCTGTCGGCCTACACCACTGGCAGTCATATCGATGTATCCGGAGGCCTGTCCCGTCATGCGTAACGAAAATACTGTCACCGTCGGTGCCGTCATCACCGCGTTCCTGGAGCAATGCGACGTCAGGGCGGCGTTCGGCGTGATCTCGATCCACAACATGCCGATCCTCGATGCCTTCGCTGTGCGCGGCAATATCCGCTTCGTCATGGCCCGCGGCGAAGCCGGGGCGACCAACATGGCCGATGCCTATGCCCGCAGCATCGGCGGCCTGGGCGTGTGCCTGACCTCCACCGGTACGGCTGCCGGCAACGCCGCCGGGGCCATGGTCGAAGCGCTGACCGCCGGTACCCCACTGCTGCACATCACCGGGCAGATCGAAACCCCCTACCTGGACCAGGAGCTGGCCTACATTCACGAGGCCCGCGACCAGCTGACCATGCTCAAGGCCGTGTCCAAGGCAGCGTTTCGCGTGCGCAGCGTCGAAACCGCGCTGAGCACCTTGAAGCTGGCCGTGCAGACCGCACTGACCGCCCCAACCGGCCCGGTCAGTGTAGAGATCCCGATCGATATCCAGTCAGCTTTCATCCCCATGCCGACCGACCTGTCGCCACTGCCTATCCCGGTCGCCGCACCTGCCGCCGAAGCCCTCGACTTGGTTGCCGAACGCCTGGCCAGCGCCACCCGCCCACTGCTGTGGCTGGGCGGCGGTGCCCGGCATGCCGGCGCACAGGTCAAGCGCCTGCTGGACATGGGCGTCGGCGTGATCACCTCGACTCAAGGCCGTGGCGTGGTCAACGAAGACGATGAGCGCTGCCTGGGAGCCTTCTCGCAGAACAAGCTGGTCGAAGGCTTCATGCAGACCTGCGATGCCCTGGTAGTAGCGGGCTCGCGCCTGCGCAGCAATGAGACCTTCAAGTACGCCCTGAAGCTGCCGCGCACGACCCTGCGCATCGACGTCAACCCGGCCATCGAAGGCCGCAGCTACCCCAGCGATCTGTTCATCTGTGGCGACGCCGCGCTGGCCCTGCAGGGCCTGGCCGACCGCCTGCAGGGCCGCCTGAACATAGACCCAAGCTTCCTGCCCGAACTCAAGGCCGTGCGCGAGCAGGCACGCAAACAGCTGGTCGCCGACCTGGGCCCGTACGCATCGCTGGTGGAGCAGTTGCAGGCGCAGACTGGGCGCAACTTCACCTGGGTGCGCGACGTGACCCTGTCCAACAGCATCTGGGGCAACCGCCTGCTCAACCTCTATCACCCCCTGTCCGGTGTGCACGCGCTCGGCGGTGGCATCGGCCAAGGCCTGGCGATGGGCATCGGCGCTGCCGTGGCGGCGGCGCAGACGGCGCCGGAGCGCAAGGTGTTCGCCCTGGCAGGCGATGGTGGCTTCATTCTCAACCTGGGTGAGCTGGCGACCCTGGTGCAGGAGAACGCCAACGTGGTCATCCTGCTCATGAACGACCAGCGCTATGGCGTGATCCGCAACATCCAGGACGCCATCTACGGTGCCCGCCACGCCTACGTCGAACTGCACACGCCGAACTACAGCAAGCTCTCGGAATCGCTGGGCCTGCGCCATGGGCTGGTCAGCGACCTGAAGCAGTTCGGTGAGGTGCTCGAAGGCGCGCTGGGCGCGCAAGGCCCGTTCCTGCTGGAAGTGGACATGCTCAGCGTGGGTGGCTTCGCTACCCAGTTCGCCGGCCCGCCCAACAGCGAAACCAAGGCGCAGAAGGCCACGGCCTGAGGACCCCGCCATGTTGCATATCACCATGATCGGCTGCGGTGCCATTGGCGTCGGTGTGCTTGAACTGCTGGAGAAAGACCCGCTGCTGTGCGTCGATGCGGTGATTGCCTCGGCCGGCTCTGAAGCGCTGGTACGCCAGCGACTGGCGAGCTTGCGCCGGCCACCGCAGGTCCTCACCGCCCTGCCGGCCGACGCGCGCCCTGACTTGCTGGTCGAATGCGCCGGCCACAAGGCGATCGAAGAGCACGTGCTGCCAGCGCTGGAGCGCGGCATCGCCTGCCTGATCGTCTCGGTTGGTGCGCTGTCCGAGCCTGGCCTGGTCGAGCGCCTGGAAGCGGCAGCGGCACACGGCAACACACGAATCGAGCTGCTGCCCGGCGCCATTGGTGGCATCGACGCACTGTCGGCCGCCAAGGTCGGCGGCCTGGACGCGGTCAGCTACACCGGCCGCAAACCGGCACAGGCCTGGCAAAACACACCCGCCGAGCAGGTCTGCGCGCTGGACGCCCTCACAGAAGCGACCGTGATCTTCGACGGCAGCGCCCGTGAGGCGGCGCGGCTGTACCCGAAAAACGCCAACGTCGCGGCCACCCTGTCACTGGCCGGGCTGGGCCTCGACCGCACCCGTGTGACCCTGATCGCCGACCCGCTCAGCGAAGAAAACGTGCACAAGGTCGAAGCCCACGGCGCCTTCGGCCGCTTCGAAATGAGCCTGCGCGGCAAACCGCTGCCGGCCAACCCGAAGACCTCGGCACTGACCGTCTACAGCGTGGTACGCGCCCTCGGCAACCACGCCCATGCCATTTCCATCTAGGGAACTGCCAATGACTCTGGAACAGACCTTACCGATCTGCATCGCCGGCACCTGGCGCCTGGGCGGCGGCGAGCGTTACGCCTCGTGCTACCCGGCGACCGGTGAGCCCGTCGCCTGGCTCAATGCCGCCAGCCTCGAGGATGTCGAAGCCGCCGTACAAGGGGCCCACCAGGCCTTCCTGCACAGCGGCTGGGCCCAGCGTAAGCCGCACGAACGTGCCGCGGTGCTGTACCGCATCGCCGGCCTGATCCGCGAGCGCGCTGAAGAGCTGGCGCAACTGCAACGCCAGGACAACGGCAAGCCGATCAACGAAACCCGCGCCTTGGTCGCCAGCGCGGCAGGGACTTTCCAGTTCTTCGCCGCGGCCTGCGAAACCCTGGAGGAAACCATCACCCCATCGCGCGGCGATTTCGTCAGCATGAGCGTGTACGAGCCGATGGGTGTGGTCGCGGCGATCACGCCATGGAACTCACCTATCGCCAGCGAGGCGCAAAAGGTCGCCCCGGCCCTGGCCGGTGGCAATGCAGTGGTGATCAAGCCGGCGGAAATCACCCCGCTGCTGGCCCTGCAGCTGGCCCGCATCTGTGAAGACGCCGGGCTGCCCAAAGGCCTGGTCAGCGTGCTGCCAGGCAAGGGTTCCTTACTGGGTGACGCATTGACCCGCCACCCGCTGGTCAAACGTGTGTCCTTCACCGGCGGTACCCGCACCGGCAAACACATCGCCCATATCGCCGCCGACAAGATGATGCCGGTGTCGCTGGAGCTGGGCGGCAAGTCGCCGACCATCGTCCTTGACGACGCCGACCTCGACCATGCCGTTGCCGGTGTGCTGTACGGCATCTTCAGCTCCTCGGGCGAGGCATGCATTGCAGGCTCCCGGCTGTTTGTCGCCCGTGCCCTGTACGAGCCGTTCATGGCCCGGCTGACCACTGCCGCCGCGCAACTGCGCCTGGGTGACCCGGCTGACGAGCGCACGCAGATGGGCCCGCTGATCAGTGCCGGCCACCGCGCGTCGGTGGAGCGCTACGTGGCCCTGGGCCTGGCCGAAGGTGGCCGCCTGCGCCTGGGCGGTGAGCGCCCGAGCGGCGGCCTGTACGACCAGGGTTACTTCTACCCGCCGACCATCCTCGAAGGGTTGGGCAACCACCAGCAGGTATGTCAGGAGGAGATCTTTGGCCCGGTACTGGTGGCCCTCCCGTTCGACAGCGAAGAAGACCTGCTGGCCCAGGCCAACGACAGCCTGTACGCCCTTGCCGCCGGTATCTGGAGCCGTGACTACAAGCGTGCCTGGGCGCTTGGCCGCAAGCTTCAGGCCGGCACGGTGTGGATCAACACCTACAAGCAGTTCTCCATCTCGACGCCGTTCGGCGGCTGGCGGGACAGTGGCCTTGGCCGAGAAAAAGGCCGTCTGGGCATCCTGCAGTACATGGAACAGAAAAGCCTCTACTGGGGCATGAACCAACAGCCGCTGGCCTGGGCCGGCGTGGAGGCAGGGCAATGAGCGTACTGGGCATCGACGAAGTCACCTATGGCGTGGAGGACCTCGCCACCTGCGTCCGCTTCTTCACCGACTGGGGCTTGAGCAAGGTCAGCGATCAGCCTGACGAGGTGATCTTCGAAACCCTCAATGGCTGCCGCGTGGTGCTGGCCGCCCTCGACAAACCCGACCTGCCGCCAGCCATCGAGCCCGGTTCGACCGTGCGTGAAGTGGTGTGGGGAGTGGCAAGCCAGGCGGACCTTGCCCTGTACAGCCAGCGCATCGCCAACGACCCGGGCTTTGTCGAAGGCAATGGCCGCATCGGCTGCACCGACCCCAACGGCCTGGCGATCCGCTTGCAGGTCACCCGCAAACGCACGCTGGACATCGAGTGCAGCGGCCACAACACCTGGCAGACCAAGGGCCGGATCAACAAACCGGCGCCGATCTACGACCGCGCCACGCCCATCGAAGTGGGCCACGTGGTGTTCTTCGTCAAGGACGTGAACGCCTGCGAGGCTTTCTACCACGAACGTTTCGGCTTCCAGGCATCGGACCGTTACCCCAACCGCGGCGCCTTCCTGCGCACCGCCGAGGAAGGCGGCCACCACGACCTGTTCATGCTCCAGCTGCCAGCCCCGCGCGCCGGCCTCAACCACGTGGCGTTCACCGTACGTGACCTGCACGAAGTGTTCGGCGGCGGCATGCATATCTCCCGCTGCGGTTGGGCCACCGAAATCGGCCCGGGCCGCCACCCGGTTTCATCGGCGTTCTTCTGGTACTTCAAGAACCCGGCCGGGGCGCTGGTCGAGTACTACGCCGACGAAGACCAGCTGACCGGCGACTGGCAGCCACGCGAGTTCGAACCCGGCCCGACGGTGTTCGCCGAATGGGCGATTGCCGGCGGCATCGACGGCAACACCCGGCGCCAGCAGCACGCAGAAGCACCGCAAGGCAAATTCCTCACCGACAAGCCCAAGCACAACTGAGGTCGATCCCATGAGCACACCCGAGGTTTACCTGCAGCCGCATCAGGCACGCAAACGCCCCAACACACCGTTCGAGGACCTGCTCGGCGACTCCATCGAGCGCGCCTACGGCAATGGCGTGAGCGAGCTGGCGCAATTGCTCGCCCACCTCAACCTGGCCGGCCCGCCTTGCCCGCTGACCAGCGGAGAGTGGACTGAAGACGCCTTTGTAACCCTGATGGCACGGCTGGGCGAATGAGCCTGCGGAGAAGAACAAGATGAACATGCATATAACCGTCGACCCTGTTGAACAACACCTGGCCAATGGCCTGAAAGACCTCTGGTTCCCGGTGCTGCCATCGGAACTGTTGAACGAAAAACCCCTTTCCATCCGTCGCCTGGGCTACAAGATCGCCCTGTGGCGCGACAACGATGGCCAGGTGCACGCGCTTGAGGACCACTGCCCGCACCGTGGCGCGCCGCTGTCCCAAGGGCCGGTGCTGGGTGATCGCCTGCAGTGCCCGTACCACGGCATCGAGGTGCGCTGCGACGGCACTGTCACCAAAGTGCCCGGTAGCCCAGGCTGCAAACTCGAAGGCAGCCGCCCTACACGGATGTTCCACACCCGCGAGGCTGCAGGGGCAATCTTTCTGTTCAACGCCGCCGACCCGCACCTGGACACACCACCAGAGCTGGTATTGCCCGAGCAGCTGACCTCGCCCCAGTGGAGCAGCTTCCTTTGCTACACCGAATGGAAAGGCGACTACCGCTACGTGCTCGACAACGTCATGGACCCGATGCACGGCACCTACTTGCACAAGATGTCCCATTCCATGAGCGAGGGCGAAGCCACCGCCAGGTTCGTCACCCGCGATACCGAACAAGGCTTTGTCTTCGAGAAAGAAGGCCAGCGCGGGGTCAACTTCGACTGGACCGAATTCCTCGACAATGGCTGCCACTGGCTGCGCCTGGAAATCCCATACCCCAAGACCGGTGGCCCAGGCGGCAACTTCACCATCATCGGCAGCTACACGCCGAGCAGCCGAGCGTTGTCGGCCGTGTTCCACTGGCGCGCGCGGCCGCTGACCGGCTGGCAGCGCGACACCTGGCGCTTCCTCTACAAGAACCGCCTGGAAGCGCGCCACTGGGCGGTGCTGGAGCAGGACCGGGTGCTGCTGGAGTTCATGGAGTTCGACGCCAACCAACGGGAAAACCTCTACCAGCACGACCTTGGCGTGGTGCGCCTGCGCCGCTACCTCAAGGGCAAGGCCAAGGAACAGTTGGCCCTGATCGAAACCCAGCAACTGGCCTGAGGTGCCCGATGTCCAACTCCGCAACCATCAGCGCACGGGTGCACACCCTGCGCCATGAAGCCGAAGGCATCATCAGCGTCGAGCTGCGCCCCTGGGGCGACACTGTGTTCGCGCCGTTCGATGCCGGTTCGCACATCGACCTGCACCTGCCCAATGGCCTGGTACGCAGCTACTCGCTGCTGAACGCGCCAAGCGACCAGGGCCGTTATGTGGTCGGTATCCTGCGTGACCGGGCCAGCCGCGGGGGGTCGCGCTATGTGCACGAGCAACTGCGCGTGGGCACGCAACTGCAGATCTCCCAGCCACGCAACAAGTTTGCCTTGGACACGCGCGCCAGCCACAGCGTACTGGTGGCAGGTGGCATCGGCATCACGCCGATCTACTGCATGTTCCGCCAGTTGCTGGCGCTGGGGCGCTCGGCCGAGCTGATCTACTGTGCACGCTCGCGTGCCGAAGCCGCACTGCTGGAGGAAATCAGCGGGCTTGGGGCAAAAGTGATCTACCACTTCAACGACGAAAAAGGCGGCCTGCCGGACCTGGCCGGCTACCTGGACGGGCGGCCTGCAGACACGCACTTCTACTGCTGTGGGCCGACGCCGATGCTCGATGCCTTCGAGCAGACCTGCGAACGCCTGGGTTACCCCCATGCGCATATCGAGCGCTTTACCGCAGCCGAGGTGGCGGCCTCGGACGATGCCCAGGCCAGCTACAGCGTCGAGCTGAGCCGCTCAGGCAGGACGGTCAGCGTCGAACCTGGGTTGAACCTGCTGGATGTATTGCTCGAAGCCGGTTGCGATATCGAGTACAGCTGCCGTGAGGGTGTGTGTGGCTCTTGCGAGACACGGGTGCTGGAGGGGGATGTGGACCATCGGGACGGGGTGCTGACCAAAGCTGAACGGGCGGCGAACCAATCGATGATGGTGTGTGTTTCCGGGTGCAAGAGCCGGCGGTTGGTGCTTGACCTGTGAACCGAGCATTTGCTCACGCGTAAATTTGACCGGCCTCAAGGGCCGGTTTTTTTTGACCTGATTTTATTACGGTTCATTCCTTATCGGCGATTTGCCAGCGACAAGGCAGGTACTGATACAACCCAAGACAAAATAGTGCACCGACGCACAGTGCCTGGGCATAACAGTAACCAAACTTTCAGCCTGTTCCAGATACGGTACAAACAAGGCCGTTTCAAATATAAATAATTGTTATTTATACACTTTTATTTAACAAGAGAACTTGGCACAGAACCTGCTCCATTCCCTTCGTCAAACAACATCTCACCCATAAAACAAAATACCCGCAGAACCGGGCGACGCTCCCCTTTTGCCTGCGGAAAACTTCCCAACCTTGCAGGGCATGGCATGAAAAGATATGTGATAAGCCTCGGTCTGATTCTCGGCAGTTGCGCAAGCTTCGCGTCCGAACCCGGCCCCGCCGCCCCGGACCAGCCACCCACGGCGAAAAAGCCTTTCCCGCACATCGCCTGGCGCAGCGAGGACGGCCAGAGCAGCCTGGATATCGGTGGCGCCCTGCGCGTCAACTACCGCGACGAACACTGGGACACCACCGAAAACAACGGCCGCTTGCTGTTCGATACTTTCCGCCTCGACGTGCAGGCCAGTCATCGCCAGCTGTTCAGCGATGTCGGCTACTGGTTCCAGGACGACGGCAAGCGTTCGATCGACCGTGGCTACATTGGCTACCGCTTCAGCGCCCAAGCCAACCTGCAAGTCGGGGCGCCGTTCAAACCGTTCGGCCTGGAGCCGTACCCACAGTTTGGCTGGAGTTATCACATACCGTTCTTCATGGGTTACGGCGTCAGCGCAGGCACAGGCCTCAAATACAGCTACAAGGATGCGCAGTGGGATCTGCAATTGGGTTACTTCCCGCGCATGCTGCCTTCAAGCCTGCGCTACTCACCAGAAGTCGGGCGTTATGCCGACCTGGACGACAATGCCGTGCCGTTTACCCAATCGCGCCAGGACAACGAGAAACACAACCAGGTCAACGCCCGTGTCGCCCGTACCTTCAGCGGTGATGGCTGGAAGACCGAACTGGGGGCCTCGCTGGCGGCTGCCGAGCTGTACAACGCCACCACCCATGACGATGGCGATTACTGGGCAGGCGGGGTCCACGCGCTGCTCAACACAGGCCCTTGGACGATCACGGGCCAGGCGATCCGTTATGAGTACGCTCCGAAGAACCCGGCGGGCGTCAGCAATGACGCAGTGCTGATGGGCGGTAACGGCCTGACCCCTGCCTACCTGATCGCCGCCAAGGCCACCCTCGCAGCGGTCAACGTCGGCTATGACGTACTGACCCCGAAGCTGGGGCAGCTTAAGAAAATCAAGCTCTATACCGACTACAGCCGGATGATGAAGGATGAGCACGGCTGGGATGATTCGCAGATGTTCACTGTTGGCGCGCAGTTCCTGGCCATGCCGATCATGGCCTGGGTGGACCTGACCTGGGCGCGCAATGCCAACCCGTTTGGTGGGGCGGAAAATGGCACAGGCTGGACCAGCACCAGCTCGGTGGGCAGCAATGACTGGTATTACCGAACCAATATCAATATCGGCTATTACTTCTAACCGCCTTGGTTGCCTGCGCCGGCGATGGGCCGCAAAGCGGCCCCAGATGCTCGCTGGTCCCATCGAGCACGCTCGGGGTATTACAGCTCTGCTATGGGGGCTGCTGCGCAGCCTATCGCCGGCTTGCCGGCGATAGGGCCAGTACAGACAACGCCGCCAAAGGGCATTACGATAAGCAGCCCTCAAGACACGTAACGCCCATGCCCCCCGAGCAAACCCCAGCCTACAAGATCGTGCTCTGGCGCCTGGAGCAGGATGCCCAAGGCTATCCACCCGCATCGGTCGAAGGCCTGTGGGCAAAACGCACCGCGGCTGGCTACCAGGTCGACAGCCTCCCGTTCTATGCCTACGGCATCGCTCCCGGCGATACCATCAGCATCAGCGAAGAGGGCGAGCAGTGCTGGTTCGAAGGTTTGCTGCGCAGTGGCGGCGCTTCGGTATTTCGCATTCTTGTGAAAGCAGCCGGCGACCTTGAGCAGGTGCGTGCAGCACTCGAAGAGTTCGGCTGCACCAGCGAAGTCGAAAAAGCGGTCAGGATGCTGGCCGTCGAAGTCCCGCCCTCGCGCTCACTCGACACCCTGCTCTACTACCTGCTGACACAGCGCGAGGCCGGCAACCTGGACTTCGAGGAAGGCGTGCTGCGCCACCCCATCCCCGAAGAGTTTCGCTGACGGCCTAGGCTCGGGCCAGACGACTGGCAGGCTTGCCGAACACGAACAGCAAACCGACCACGATCAGCCCCATGCCCAGCAGGCTGAGCGGTGCCAGGCGATTACCGAAGATCAGCAAGTCCATCACCGCAGTCACCGCCGGCACCAGGTAGAACAGGCTGGTGACGTTGACCAGATTGCCGTTGGCGATCAGACGGTACAGCAGCAGGGTCGCCAGCAGCGAAACCACCAGCCCCATCCATAGCAGCGCACCGATGAAACTGCCGCTCCATGTAACGTGCAGCGGCTGCAGCGGCGCGATCACCGCACACAGGGCAAACCCCGCCAGATACTGCAGCCCCAGCGTGCCCATGGGGTTTTCCGTGATGCGTTTTTGCAGGATCGAACCCAAGGTCATGCTGCCTAGCGCCAGCAAGGCGAACAGCATCCCGGCCAGCGACACACCGCCCAGGTTCATACCCTGATAGACCACCATCACCAGCCCGCCCAGCCCCAGGCCCAGACCGAACAGCCGACGCCAGGAGCGCTGGCGCTCCATCAGCACCACAGTGAGGATCGGTTGTACCCCCATCACCGTGGCCATCACGCCGGGGGTCACGTGGGTATTGAGCGCCAGCAGGTAGAAGATCTGGTAGGCACCGAGCAGCACGCAGCCGGTGCCAAGGGCGCGCAGCATCGCGCCCCGTGTGCGCGGCCAGCGCAGCCCAAGCAACGGGCCGATCAGCAGCAACCCGGTGAGTGCCAGCGCTGAGCGCAGCAGCAGGAAGGCAAACGGGCTGGCCTGGGCCAGGCCGAGCTTGGAGACGATGGCGCCACTGCTCCACAGCAGGACGAACAGGCTGGTAGTGGCCGCCGAGGCCACGGATGCTTTGGTAAAGACAGACATGTATTGCCACCTGATAGTAGGCAGATAAGCCAAACGGACGGCGTGCGCTTCAGCGAGGGAAGTAGCCGACCGTATTCAGTAGGTTGCGTGTGTGAAGGGGTTCGGCAAAAAGCCGATCAGCCCAGCACGACCACACAAGGAGGCGGAGCTACGCCGCCTACAACGCCACTGACAGGTGGTGGGTAATGACTGACCATGACCGGCTGCTGGCTGCCACGCACGACCATGCCCGCGACTGGCGCGAGGGCAAAGCTTGTGGTGGACAGATTGGCAGGCATGAGCAGATCTTCGGGGAGGTGAATGCTCTGGACTATAGCGGTGAATCAGAGCCGGGACAATAGCGGGCGGCTGTGATGCCTGGTGGGCCCCATCGCCGCCGGCGATTGAGCCCAACAGGCACCGAACCTTCAGAACAACCAGCGATACAGCAGGTAGGCCACGACCACCGCCAGCACCGGCCGCAGAATGCGGTAGGCCTTAGGGTTGGCACGCTTGAACTGCTTCACGTGGGTGCTGATCCGGTTGCTGAAGCGTTTGCTCCAGGCGTACGCCTGGTTGATCCCGCCCACGCGCTCGTCATCGGTGTTCTGCGGTGCAGTGGCACGGCCGAGGAAGTCGCTGACCTTGCGGTTGATGCGGGTCATCAGCGGGCTGCTGAGCGGGCGTTCGATGTCGCAGAACAGGATCACCCGGGTGACGTCGGTTTCGTTCTTGACCCAGTGCACGTAGGTTTCGTCGAACATCACGTCTTCGCCATCGCGCCAGGCGTAGGCCTGGCCGTCGACGTAGATGCGGCAATTGTCGGAGTTCGGCGTGGACAAGCCCAAGTGATAACGCAGCGAACCGGCGAAGGGGTCGCGGTGCGGGTTGAGGTGGCTGCCACCGGGCAACAGGGCAAACATCGCGCCTTTGACGTTGGGAATGGCGCTGACCAGTTCGACGGTCTTGGGGCACAGCGCCTCGGCCGACGGCAGCGGTTTGTCGTACCACTTCAGGTAGAAGCGCTTCCAGCCCTTCTTGAAGAACGAGCCGAAGCCTGCGTCGTTGTCTTTTTCAGCAGCGCGGATGTAGCCCTCATCGAACAGGCGCATGGCCTCCTCACGGATCTGCTGCCAGTTGTCCTTGAGCACGTCCAGTTCAGGGAAGCGCTGGCGGTCCAGGTACGGCTTGGACGGCACCCCGGAGAACAGGTACATCAACGCGTTGTAGGGGGCGAACAACGCGGAATGGTTGACGAACTGGCGCAGGACCGGCAACCGAGCCTTGCCGCGCAGGTGAACGAACAGCACGCTGCCGAAAAAAACCAGCAGAACACCTGCCTTGGCGACGAAGGAAAAGGTCATGCAACACTCCTTGGAGAGGGCGCAGGCCAGCGCTGCCTACCCCCAATAAAAATCATCCGGCCATCATAAACCCATCACGCCCAGGTAAAAACAACCCGGGCGAGAACTCACTCATGAAGATTTTGCAATAAACGAAAGCTGCAAGCCGCAAGCTTCAAGCTTCAAGCTTCAAGCTTCAAGCTTCAAGCTTTAAGCTTTAAGCCTCAAGCGAAAGGCCCCCACAGTCCGCTTTAGCTTGCAGCTTGCAGCTTGCAGCTTGCCGCTTGCCGCTTGCCGCTTACTGCTGATTCTCCTGCTCGCTGAACATGTCGGCAAACAGCATGCTCGACAGGTAGCGCTCACCGGAGTCGGGCAGGATCACGACGATGGTCTTACCCTGCATCTCCGGCTTTTCCGCAAGCCGCACCGCCGCCGCCATCGCCGCGCCACAGGAAATGCCGCAGAGGATCCCCTCCTCCTGCATCAGGCGGATGGCCATCGCCTTGGCCTCGTCATCGGTCACGGTCTCGACCTGATCGACGATCGACAGGTCAAGGTTCTTCGGCACAAAGCCGGCACCGATGCCCTGGATCTTGTGCGGGCTGGGCTTGAGCTCCTCACCGGCCAAGGTCTGGCTGATCAGCGGCGAGGCCACAGGTTCGACCGCCACCGAAAGGATCGCCTTGCCCTGGGTGTGCTTGATATAGCGCGACACGCCGGTAATGGTGCCACCGGTGCCCACACCGGCCACCAGCACGTCGACCGCACCGTCAGTGTCGTTCCAGATTTCCGGGCCAGTGGTCTTTTCATGAATGGCCGGGTTGGCCGGGTTGTCGAACTGGCCTGGCAGGAAGTATTGCGACGGGTCCGAAGCGACGATCTCGTTGGCCTTCTCGATCGCGCCTTTCATGCCCTTGGCAGGCTCGGTCAACACCAGCTCGGCGCCTAAGGCCTTCAGCACCTTGCGACGCTCCAGGCTCATCGAGGCCGGCATGGTCAGGAGCAGCTTGTAACCCCGGGCGGCGGCGACGAAGGCCAGGCCAATGCCGGTGTTGCCTGAAGTAGGCTCGACGATGGTCATGCCGGGCTTGAGCTTGCCGCTGCCCTCGGCGTCCCAGACCATGCTCGCGCCTATGCGGCACTTGACCGAGTACCCAGGGTTGCGCCCTTCGATCTTGGCAAGGATGGTCACCCCGCGCGGGGCGATGCGGTTGATCTGCACCAGCGGCGTATTGCCGATGGAATGGGCGTTGTCTGCGTAGATACGGCTCATGGCAGGGTCCTTGGCATGAAGTGGCAGGGAAAGACTTAAAGGGTAAGCCTGCCCCGCTGGCCCGTAAAGTCCGTTCGAACTCGCCCAGGCGGCGTGCGGTCAACCTCACAACCCGCCTTGGAGATTGCTGCGATGAAAGCCCGTTATCGCTGGCCACTGGTCGGCCTGGCCAGCCTGGTCGTGCTGTTGGTGGCACTGCACCTGGCGCTGCCTTACCTGGTGCGCGACTACCTCAACGACAAGCTGGCAGACATGGGTGAGTACCGTGGCCAGGTCACGGACGTCGAGCTGGCCTGGTGGCGCGGTGCCTACCAGATCGACGGCTTGAAGATCGTCAAGACCAGCGGCAAAGTCCCGGTGCCACTGCTCGATGCGCCACTGATCGACCTGTCGGTGAGCTGGCACGCGCTGTGGTACGACCATGCCGTGGTGGCCGAAGTCACCTTCCTACGCCCCGAGCTCAACTTCGTCGACGGCGGCGACAAGCAGGACTCTCAGACCGGCCAAGGTACCGACTGGCGCCAACAGCTGGAGAAGCTGCTGCCGATCACCCTCAACGATGTGCGCATCGATGACGGCACGCTCACGTTTCACAACTTCAACTCCAAGCCGCCGGTCGATCTCAAGGCCACCCGGCTCGACGCCAACATCCGCAACCTGACCAACGTACGTGACGAAAAAGGCCGGCGCGACGCCAGTTTCGAAGCCAAGGCCCTGCTGTTGGGCGACGCCAAGGTCGAGAGCCGCGCGACCTTCGACCCGTTCAGCGACTTCGATGATTTCGAATTCCGGCTGCGCGCAACTGGCATGGAGCTGCGCAGGCTGAACGACTTCGCCAGTGCCTATGGCAAGTTCGATTTCAATGCCGGGCACGGCGATGTGGTGATCGAGGCCCAGGCGGAAAACGGCCGGCTCAACGGCTACATCAAGCCGTTGCTGCGCGACGTGGACGTGTTCAACTGGCAGCAGGACATAGAGGACAAGGACAAGGGCTTTTTCCGCTCGGTGTGGGAAGCACTGGTCGGGGCCAGCGAAACGGTGTTGAAGAACCAGCCGAAAAACCAGTTCGCCACCCGTGTGGAGCTCAGCGGCAGCGTGCACCAGCAGAACATCAGCGCCTTCGAGGCGTTTTTGCAGATTTTGCGCAACGGCTTCGTCCAGGCGTTCAACGCACGCTATGAGCAGCCTGCGCCTGATTCCGACTGAACAGGCGTGACGAGCCATTCAGGGACTGAATACCCGGTCTGCGTTTGCAGCCGCCTGGGGCCGGGGTATAGTCGCTGACAAACGATAAACATGTGTTGCCTGTACTGGCCCTATCGCCGGCAAGCCGGCGATAGGGCCGCAACAGGCACCCCGCAGAGGACATTCCCAATGAAGTTCGAAGGCACCCGCGACTACGTCGCCACAGACGACCTGAAACTGGCGGTCAACGCGGCCATCACCCTCGAACGCCCATTGCTGGTCAAGGGCGAGCCAGGCACCGGCAAGACCATGCTTGCCGAACAGCTGGCCGCCTCGTTCGGCGCGCGCCTGATCACCTGGCACATCAAATCCACCACCAAGGCCCACCAGGGCCTCTATGAGTACGACGCGGTCAGCCGCCTGCGCGACTCGCAGCTGGGCACTGAAAAAGTCCACGATGTGCGCAACTACCTGAAGAAGGGCAAGCTCTGGGAAGCCTTCGAGGCCGAAGAGCGGGTCATCCTGTTGATCGACGAGATCGACAAGGCCGATATCGAGTTCCCCAACGACCTGTTGCAGGAACTCGACAAGATGGAGTTCTACGTCTATGAAATCGACGAAACCATCAAGGCCAAGCAACGCCCGATCATCATCATCACCTCCAACAACGAAAAAGAGCTGCCCGACGCGTTCTTGCGCCGCTGCTTCTTCCACTACATCGCCTTCCCGGACCGCGACACCCTGCAGCGGATCGTCGATGTGCACTACCCCAACATCAAGCAATCGCTGGTCAGCGAAGCGCTTGACGTGTTCTTCGACGTGCGCAAGGTGCCGGGGCTGAAGAAAAAACCCTCCACCAGCGAGCTGGTCGACTGGCTCAAGCTGTTGATGGCCGACAACATCGGCGAAGCGGTATTGCGCGAGCGCGACCCGACCAAGGCCATCCCGCCGCTGGCCGGGGCCCTGGTGAAAAATGAGCAGGACGTTCAACTGCTCGAACGCCTGGCCTTCATGAGCCGGCGCGGCAACCGCTGACAGGAGCCGGCCATGCTGCTCAACCTGTTCAACGAAATGCGTGCGGCCAAGGTGCCGGTATCGGTGCGCGAACTGCTCGACCTGCTCAACGCCCTGCAACAGCGTGTGGTGTTCGCCGACATGGACGAGTTCTACTACCTGGCACGGGCCATCCTGGTGAAGGACGAGCGCCATTTCGACAAGTTCGACCGGGCTTTCTCGGCCTACTTCAAAGGCTTGGAAAACCTCGACCGGCATCTCGAAGCACTGATCCCGGAAGACTGGCTGCGCAAGGAGTTCGAGCGCTCGCTGACAGATGAGGAGCGGGCGCAGATCCAGTCGCTGGGCGGCCTGGACAAACTCATCGAGGAATTCAAGAAACGCCTCGAAGAGCAGAAGGAACGCCACGCCGGTGGCAACAAGTGGATCGGCACCGGCGGTACCAGCCCGTTCGGCTCTGGCGGTTTCAACCCTGAAGGCATCCGCGTGGGCGACGCCGGCAAACGCCAGGGCAAGGCGGTGAAGGTCTGGGACCAGCGCGAGTACAAGAACCTCGACGACCAAGTGGAGTTGGGCACGCGCAACATCAAGCTGGCCCTGCGCCGGCTGCGCAAGTTCGCCCGCGAAGGCGCCGCCGAAGAGCTGGACATCGATGGCACCATCGACCATACCGCACGTGACGCCGGGCTGTTGAACATCCAGATGCGCCCTGAGCGGCGCAACACGGTCAAGCTGCTGTTGCTGTTCGACATCGGCGGCTCGATGGATGCCCATGTCAAAGTCTGCGAAGAGCTGTTTTCGGCCTGCAAGACCGAGTTCAAGCACCTGGAGTACTACTACTTCCACAACTTCGTTTACGAGTCGGTCTGGAAGAACAATCTGCGGCGTACTTCGGAGCGCTTCTCCACCTTCGACCTGCTGCACAAGTATGGCGATGACTACAAGGTGGTGTTCGTCGGCGACGCCGCCATGGCGCCTTATGAGATCACCCAGCCCGGTGGCAGTGTGGAGCACTGGAACGAGGAGGCCGGGTATGTGTGGATGCAGCGCTTCATGGAGAAATTCAAGAAGATCATCTGGATCAACCCTTACCCGAAACAGGCGTGGGATTACACCGCATCGACACACCTGGTGCGTGACCTGATCGAGGACAAGATGTATCCGCTGACCTTGCAAGGGTTGGAGGATGGGATGCGGTATCTGTCCAAGTAGTTTCGCCTGTACCGGCCCTATCGCCGGCAAGCCGGCCACATGGATTACGCCGGCTTTCAGAAATTGCGCAAGACAGCTGCCTGGCGCAGGCCTGAAGAACTGTGCGGTCGCGGTGGGAGCCGGCTTGCCGGCGATAGGGCCGGTCGGGTCACCGCCACCGGTTCAGACAAGCCTGCTGCTCCCGCCAAGCCTCTTCCTGCACCACCGCCCTGAACCGCACCGACGCCCCCGGCATGCACTGCGCCAGCTGCGCCAACGCCAACGGCGTCAGCGCCCCCAGCCGCGGATAGCCACCTATGGTCTGCCGGTCATTGAGCAGCACGATCGGCTGGCCATCCGGTGGCACCTGCACCGCCCCCAGCGCAATACCCTCCGAAATCATCGGCGCGCCCTGATAAACCAACTGCGGCCCGAGCAACCGAATGCCCATACGGTCTGCTCGGCTGTCCAGCGTCCAGTCACGGTTGAACGCCTCGAACAGGCTGTTACCGCTGAAATCACCGATCTGCGCGCCAATGACCAGATCGAGCACGGGCTTGTGCGGATAACAGGGCCGCAGCACCTCTGGCACTTCGCGCAAGGCTGGCTGCGAGCCGGCGAACGCCAGCGATTGCCCTTTGCCCAGCGCCGCCCCTCGCCCATCGATGCCACCCAGTGCTTCACGCACAACGGTGGCGCAGCTACCCAGCACGGCTTCACCTTCGAAGCCGCCCGGCGCCGCAAGGTAAGCACGCACGCCCTGCCGGGGTTGTTTCAAGGTCAGCCGCTGGCCCTTGGCCAGGGCAAAGCTGCGCCAGGGTGCCAGCGGCTGGTCATCGACGCGAGCATCCAGGTCGGCACCGGCCAGGGCCAGCACGCAATCCTGTGCGGCCACCACGGTGAAGCCGCCCAGCGCCACCTCGACCACCGGCGCGCCCAGCGGGTTGCCCAGCAGCCAGTTGGCCCACTGCATCGCCACCCAGTCCAGCGCCCCGCCTTGGGTTACCCCCAGGTGCCGCACGCCAAAGCGCCCGGCATCCTGCAACTGGCACAAGGCAGTGCTGGCTTCGATCTTCAACAGCGTCATGCCTGTGCCTCCAACGGGCTGTCATCGCCGCCCAATGCCAGGAGCTCGGCATGGGACACCGCCACGAAACGCACCCGATCACCCGGCTGCAGCAGGCTGTAGCCTTCGCGCTCGCGATCGAACAGGCGAACCGGGGTACGCCCGATCAGGTTCCAGCCGCCCGGCGACACCGCCGGATAGGCCGCTGTCTGGCGCTCGGCAATGCCGACACTGCCGGCCGCCACGCGCTTGCGCGGAGTGCTCAGCCGCGGGGAGGCCAGGCGTTCGTCCACCAGCCCCATGAAGCCGAACCCCGGAGCGAAGCCAAGGGCGAACACCGGGTACTCGCGCTCGCTGTGCAAGCGGATCACCGCTTGCTCGCTCAAGCCACTGCGTGCGGCCAGCAAGGGCAGCTCAGGGCCAACGGAGGCGTCGTACCATACGGCAATCTCGTGCCGGCGGCCGCTGCTGCCCGAGCTTGGCTGCAGCCCCTCCAGCGCCTGGCCGATCAACGCCCTCGCCTGCCCTGGCGGCATATCGAACTGCACCATCAGCGTGGTATAGGACGGCACCAGGTCCACCAGGTGCTCACCGAAGGCGGCACTCAAACGTTGGCTCGCCGCCAGCAGCCACGGCATGTTGGCCTCATCGATACGGTCGAACAGGCGCACCATCAGGCTATCGATCGCGACCGCCTCGATACGCAGCTTCATGCCGACCCCAGCGCATCGAGCGCCTGGCGGATCTGCCGCACCGCCGCTACCGAGCTGTCATTGTCACCGTGCACGCACAACGTACTCGCCTGCAGGCGCAAGGCACTGCCATCGTCGGCCACCAGCGTTTCACCACGGGCCAGGCGCAAGGCCTGCTCGACCACCAGGGCCGAATCGTGGTGAACCGCACCCGGCAGGCGCCGCGACAGCAAATGGCCGCTGGCGGTGTAGGCGCGGTCGGCGAACGCCTCGAACCACAACGGCACGCCAACCTCGTCACCCAAGGCCCGTGCTGCGCTGTCGTCGGCCGTGGCCATGAGCATCAAGGGCAAACTGGGGTCATACCCCGCCACGGCTTCGAGCACGGCACGCAGCTTGAGCGGGTCGGCCATCATGTCGTTGTAGAGCGCGCCGTGGGGCTTGATGTAGGCCACGCGGCCACCCTGGACCTTGCAGATACCGTCGAGAGCACCGATCTGATAGTGCAGCAGGTCGCGAATCTCCTCGGTACTGCAGGCCATGGAGCGGCGACCGAAGCCGACCAGGTCCGGGTAGGCCGGATGGGCGCCGATGGTCACGCCATGCTGCAGGGCCAGCGCCACGGTCCGGCGCATGGTGCCGGGGTCGCCGGCATGGTAGCCGCAGGCGATGTTGGCGCAGTCGATGTAGGGCATCACCTCGGCATCCAGGCCCATGCGCCAGCTGCCAAAGCTTTCCCCCATGTCACAATTGAGTAGCAGGCGTTTCACCTGGCGAGCTCCCGTGTCGATGTTCATGTGCCTACCTTAACGCGCCTGAAGGTGTTTGCCGCGGGTTTCCGGCAGGCTCAAGGCCGCCAGGATCACCACACCGTACGACACCGCGGCGAACCCGCCAATGCCCAGCCCCAGCGGCACCTTCTGGCCAAGCAGGCCGATCAGCAAGGGGAACATCGCGGCGATGATCTTGCCGACGTTGTAGCAGAACCCCTGCCCCGAGCCACGGATGCGGGTGGGGAACAGCCACCGACGTGCAGTAACACATCCTACAGACCCTTCTGAAATTCGCCCTCCCCCTCCCCTATCGTGGTGGACACAACATCGCTTGAACCCTAGCCAAAGCGGTAATTCGATATCTCGTAACTTCCATGAATGCCGCGATTTTGCTAGATGCCCGCGTTGACAGCTCTGTCTATCCAGGTATTTACTTCCCCCCGTTTCAAGGCCAGAGCACGGAGCACCGCATTGACGGGCTGGCCATACTGACAGGGAGATACGTCTGATATGAGTATTGCAATACTGCGCATGGCCGTCTCAGCACCGTTGAACAAGAGCGGTAGGCCATGATTAAAGGGAACATGTACGACCGCCTCTCACAAAGGCGCGAAGCCGCTGAAGCACTCGCCAAGGAAGAAGCAGAACGACAGGCCGCCGCTGAAGCGGCCTTGCAAGCG
The DNA here is from genome assembly GCF_044748785.1 of Pseudomonas sp. NPDC089743. Classification (NCBI taxonomy): domain Bacteria; kingdom Pseudomonadati; phylum Pseudomonadota; class Gammaproteobacteria; order Pseudomonadales; family Pseudomonadaceae; genus Pseudomonas; species Pseudomonas sp. NPDC089743. Next base: position 14,808 of record NZ_JBIVGS010000006.1, on the reverse strand, counting down.
GCAACACTTGCCGAGCGCGCCCGACCTTTGCCACTGGTAGCCGATCACAACGAACTGCATGCTGCCGGGTTGCGCCTGGTCATGCCGCCAGGCCTGAACCTCCACGAGTCCATCACGACGCTGCAACTGGGTCCGCACCAGGTGACCCTGGCTGCAAAACGCCAAAGCGTTGCACAAGGGCAAACACTCGACCATCTGCTTGAACAGCATCTGGCAGAGGCGCTTCAGCGCTATACGGAAGTCACCCTTATCCGCAAGCACCCCTGCACCTTGGCAGGGCACGACGCGCTCAATCTCGACTACCGCTTCACCAATGGCCCAGAGGCCCGCCACTGTCGAGCGGTAATGATTCTGGTGCCTGAACGTGTTGGCCAGGAAGCGCAGGCGCTCATGCTCACCACCATCGTCGACCCCGATCACGAGCCCTTGTCCAGCTGGTTGATCACCTTCGATGCCATGCTGGCCAACATCACCAGCGCGCCAGCCGTGGCCCGGGAGTAGTTGCCATGTTCGAAGCAGCACGCTGGGGTGACGACATCGAGCACACCTCAGCCCTCACAGGGTTCCTTGCCGGAGCGGTTGCGGGGGTGGCGCTGGTTGCAGCCGCAACGTTCATGGTCTGTACAGGCGGGTTGGGTGCTTTTCTGCTGCTCATGGTCGTTGGCCTGGGCGCGAGCGCCCTGCCCGGTCTGGGTGAGGATCTCGGTTCGACCTTTGGCTCACCCACAGGGCAGATCGAGCAGCCCGGTTGTTCCCCGAACGTCTTCATCAACGGCCGCAACGCTGCGCATGTCACCGAAAGTACCGCCGTATGCGAGCAGCACCCAGCCCCCGTACAAGTTGCCGAGGGGTCCAGCAACGTGTTCATCAACGGCGTCGCGGCGGCACGCAAGGGTGACAAGCTGACCTGTGGTGCCAGCATCGCAGCTGGGTCGAACAACGTATTCATCGGCGGCGGCACGCAGCGCTACCTCAAGGTCAGTGAGGAAGTGCCGGACGAGCTGCGCGTCACCGTCGATGTGCTGATGGTCGTGGCCTCCATGGGCCGCTCAGTATTCAACGTCGCGACCATGGGTTTGCAGGCAGGCCTCAAGGCCGCAGGGCCCTGCGCCTTGCAGGTTGGGGTGACCATCGCCGGCAGCTATCTGGCAGGCCGCTACCTGATCGGCCCTGCCGTGGAGCGGGCCATCGCTGGTTTCGTCGGCAACCCGGTTGACCTCACCCGCGGGCGCAAGGTACTGGCGGACGAAACTGATTTCGTCATCCCCGGCCTCATGCCCATCGAGTGGTCACGCTTCTACGCCAGCGACCTCGATACCGGCAGCGTGCTAGGGCGCGGCTGGACTCTGCCCTGGGAGCAGAGCCTGCGCCGCAATGGGTGCTTCGTTTACCTCAAGGATAACCAGGGGCGCAGTGTTCCTTTCGCCGATGTCGAGCCGGGCGAGCGCATCTACAATCCACACGAGCAGTTGACGCTGGTGCGCACCCTCGGTGGCCATTACATCCTGCAGACACTCGACAACCTGTTTTTCTACTTCGGCGAAGTACCCAACGACAACCAGGAAGTGCCCCTGCAGCGTATGGAAAACGCTTTGGGCCACTACCTGCACTTCACACGCAACGCCGATGGCTGCCTCACCGACATCAGCGCACCAGGCGGCATACGGCTGCACCTGCACTACGAGGCCCCCTTTGGCCGACTGGCCTCGGTCAAGCGCATCATTGCCGACGCAGCCGTCGAGACCTTGGTGCGTTATAGCTACGACAACAAGGGGCAGCTTGCCCAGGTGGTCAACCGCAACGGCGATACCACCCGCACGTTTGCCTACGCCGACGGCCTGATGTGCCGCCACACCAATGCCCTTGGCCTGATCAGCGAGTACCTCTGGCAAGTCATCGATGGCCAACCCCGGGTGGTCGAACACTCGACCACCGACGGCGAGCATTACCATTTCCGCTACGACTTCGCCCAGCGCACGAGCTGGGCCACCGACGTACTGGGCCGGGAGCTGGAGATCCGCTACAACGAAGACCACCGGGTCGTCGCCAGCCGTGACTTTGGCGGCGAGCGCTACGGCATGGAGTTCGATGCGTTCGGCAACATCATTGGCTTCATCTTGCCGGACGGTAATCACCTGGCGCTCAAGTACGACGACTTTGGCAGGCTCGTCGAGGAAACCGACCCACTGGGCCGCAAGATCAGCTACAAACATCACCTCGCCACGCCACTGGTGACTGAAACCCGCTTCCCCGATGGCAGCATCTGGAAATCTCGTTACGATTCCAAGGGCAACCTGATCGCCGAAATCGATCCCCTGGGCCACAAGACCGAGTACCTCAACGGCGAAGACGGCCTGCCGCACACGATCATCGATGCGACCTTCAAGTCCAAGTACCTGTGGTGGAACGCCTACGCCCAGGTCGAGCGTTTCGAGGACTGCTCAGGCAAAAGCACCTATTACCGCTACGATGAGCGGCAGCACCTGATCGCCGTCACCGACGCGCTGAACCAGACCACGACGCTGGAGCGCAAACCCGACGGCGAAGTGCTGCGCATCTGTCATCCGGATGGCACCGCCGAATCCTTTACCTACAACGCCCTCGGCCAAGTGCTGACCCACACCGACGGCAAAGGCCAGATCACGCGCCTGCAACGTACTTCGCGTGGCCTGCCCAGCAGCCGCCAGGATGCCAAAGGGCAGTTCATTCGTTACGAGTACGACAAAGCGATTCGCCTGACTGCGTTGGTCAACGAAAACAGCGCGGCCTACCGCTTTGCCTATGACGCCTCGGACCGCCTGAGTGAAGAAGTGCGGGTGGACAACCTGACCCGGCGCTTCAGCTATGACGCGGGCGGAAATCTGGTTCGCCTGGACGAAATCGGCTATGGCGAAAACGGCGAGCGCCCGGAACGCAATACGCTGTTCGAGCGTGACGCGATTGGCCGCTTGCTGGCCAAGGTCAACCGCGATGCCCGTCAAGATTTCGAGTACGACGAGGCCGACCGACTGCTGAGCATTCAGCGCACGCCGAGCAGTCTGGGCAAGCAGTTGGGCATCACGGATGAAAGGCTGAGTTACCGCTACGATCTGCTGGGACGCTTGACGCAGGAACTGACCCCGAGCGGAGCACTGGATTATGAATACGACCCGCTGAGCAACCTGACCACACTGACCCTGCCAGACGGGCGCAAGGTCAACCACCTGTACTACGGCAGCGGTCACCTGCACCAGCTGAACCTGGACGGCCAGGTCATCAGCGACATGGAACGCGATGACCTGCACCGCGAGGTGTATCGCACGCAGGGCAAGCTAACCAGTTGCTTTGGTTACGATGCGATGGGCCGCAAGGCCTGGCAGTTTGCGTCAACGCTACCCGCCGACAAGCTGTCGCGAGTGCACAACCCCGGCATCAATACGTCGTTGCTGGTGGAGCATGCGTACAACCCGATTCACCGCCGTTACCAGTACGACCCGGCTGGAGAGTTGGTACGCACCCTCGACAAATTGCGTGGCGAAATCAAATACGAGTACGAAGCCAACGGCCAGTTGCACAGCCGTGATACCGGATCCCTCGTAGGTAGTGAAGAGTTCCGCTACGACCCGGCCGCCAACAGGCTGGACTTCAATGCGCGTCAGTTTGAGAAGGTCCAAGACAACCGCATCAAGCGTTGGCGGGATCAGGAGTATCGCTATGACCCGTGGGGCAACCTGATCGAGAAGCACTCGGGGCACAGCAAGCTGCAGAGCTTTAGCTATGACTGCGAGAACCGGCTGGTTCGAGCGGAGACGCTGGTCAATGGCAAGTTGGAAAGCACCGGCACGTATCGCTATGACAGCCTGGGACGGCGGGTAGCCAAGCAATCGGAGATCAACGGCATCACGGAGCAGAAGCGCTTCCTCTGGCAAGGGCTGAGGATGCTGCGTGAGGAGACGCCTGGGCAGAGTATTCTGTATTGCTATGAGCCGGGCAGCTATGCGCCGTTGGCTCGTGTTGATCAGGCGGAGGGACAAGAGCAGAAGGTCTACTACTTCCACACCGATCAGATCGGCACGCCCCTTGAAATGAGCAATAGTGAAGGTGAGATCGTTTGGCAGGCCGCGTACCGTTCGTGGGGGGCGATTGAGAGCCTTGCTGTTAATGAGATTGAGCAGAATCTGCGATTCCAAGGCCAGTATTTTGATAGTGAAACAGGTTTACACTACAACACATTTCGCTACTATGACACTGAGGTCGGGCGTTTTACATCTCAGGACCCAATTGGGCTGGGTGGTGGCACAAATTTGTACAAATTCGCCTCGAATCCAATTGCGTGGATCGATCCTTTAGGTTGGGCATGTTGGTCACCAAAAAGTGTGGCTGGAAGAAAAGTCCATCAGCGAAATGACATATTTGATCCCCACTATATGGATGACCTTGGTAGGACCAATATTCAGAGAATGAAGAAAGGCGACGCACCGATTGGCAGAGATGGTAAAGAAGTCAATCTTCATCATCTCACTCAGGATGAACCCGGCCCCATGGCGGAGGTCTTGAGTAGCTTCCACTCGAAGCATGATAGGGTTTTACATATGTATTCGAATCAGTGGGATAAAAGTTGGGTCGGGCACGATGGTGTTAGGCGCCTATATAACAGTGCCCCGCCAAGTATGAATAGAGGGCCTTTCAATACTTGGAAAAAATCATACTGGAAAATTCGCGCTTTGGATTTTTAAGAGAGGTATGCGATGAGTTATATAGATAAATTGGAAGCTGAAATCATTGCCAGTGGAGAGGATCCCGCTTTTGCTGGGGGAGCGTCGGATGACGTGATACGTGATTTCGAGAGCGCTCTGGGTGTTAATTTCCCCCCATCTTACATATTGTTTCTTAAAAAATATGGAGCGCTCTCTTTTGCCGGCGACACATACTACGGTATTACAAAAAGTGGTGTAGACGCTACAGCCATTCCGAGTGTGGCTTTTGCTACAAAAAGTGCGCGTGCAGATGGTGATGCTGACAGCTCGATGATTGTAATTAAAGCATCGGGGTATGGGCCTATTTACTCTATAGACACCTCAATTATTGGTGACGATGGAGAACCAGTGGTGGTAGAGACGGAGCTTTCTTTTAAGCGTACAGGTGAAAAAAATGTCATCCACCAAAGTTTCAGAGAGTTTTTTAGTGATATGATCAGGCAGGCTATTAAAGAGCTGGACTGATCACTAGGTGGTGGCTGTGATAAGGGCCGGATGGTGATGATGGGTGGTATTCTAGTGCGATGTGCGAGGCGTAATGCACTTGGTGCCGTTTTTCAGATTTACTATTTTTACCGTATATTGATAATTTTATAGTAGCGCTAGGGCTCTTTAATATATTGGTAGGTGCATAGGGGGAATTTATTCTCCCCTCATGCACATTTATAGTCTGGTTAAAGAAGAACGCATCGTCGACCAGTGGGCCGTGGAAACCCTGGTCCGTTACCGCTATGACGACAGCGGTCAACTGACTGAAGTCATCAACCGTAACGGTGATTCGGTCCGACAGTTCCATTACGCTGAAGGCCTGATGATTCGCCACAGCAATGCCCTCGGCCTGATCTGCGAATACCGGTGGCAAACCCAGAGCGACAAACCCCGCGTTGTCGAGCACTGGACCAGCGACGGCGAGCATTATCATTTCCGCTACGACTTCGCCCTGCGCACGAGCTGGGCCACGGACGTACTGGGCCGGGAGCTGGAGATCCACTACAACGAAGACCACCGGGTCGTCGCCAGCCGTGACTTTGGCGGCGAGCGCTACGCCATGGAATTCGATGCGTTCGGCAACATCATTGGCTTCACCTTGCCGGACGGTAATCACCTGGCGCTCAAGTACGACGACTTTGGCCGCTTGGTCGAAGAAACCGACCCCCTGGGCCGCACGATCCGCTACAAGCACCACCTCGCCACCCCGCTGGTAACGGAAACCCAGTTCCCCGATGGCAGCGTCTGGAAGTCCCGATACGACGGCAAGGGCAACCTGATCGCCGAAATCGATCCCCTAGGCCACAAGACCGAGTACCTCAACGGCGAAGACGGCCTGCCGCACACGATCATCGATGCGAACTTCAAGTCCAAGTACCTGTGGTGGAACGCCTACGCCCAGGTCGATCGTTTCGAGGACTGCTCAGGCAAAAGCACCTACTACCGCTACGATGAGCGGCAGCACCTGATCGCCGTCACCGACGCGCTGAACCAGACCACGACGCTGGAGCGCAAACCCGACGGCGAAGTGCTGCGCATCTGCCATCCGGATGGCACCGCCGAATCCTTTACCTACAACGCCCTGGGCCAGGTGCTGACCCACACCGACGGCAAAGGCCAGACCACGCGTCTGCAGCGCACCTCGCGTGGCCTGCCCAGCAGCCGCCAGGATGCCAAAGGGCAGTGGATTCGTTACGAGTACGACAAAGCGATTCGCCTGACGGCGTTGGTCAACGAAAACAGCGCGGCCTACCGCTTTGCCTATGACGCCTCGGACCGCCTGAGTGAAGAAGTGCGGGTGGACAACCTGACCCGGCGCTTCAGCTATGACGCGGGCGGAAATCTGGTTCGCTTGGACGAAATCGGCTATGGCGAAAACGGCGAGCGCCCGGAACGCAATACACTGTTCGAGCGTGACGCGATTGGCCGCTTGCTGGCCAAGGTCAACCGCGATGCCCGCCAGGATTTCGAGTACGACGAGGCCGACCGACTGCTGAGCATTCAGCGCACGCCGAGCAGTCTGGGCAAGCAATTGGGCATCACGGATGAAAAGCTAAGTTACCGCTATGACCTGCTGGGACGCTTGACGCAGGAACTGACCCCGAGCGGAGCACTGGATTATAAATACGACCCGCTGAGCAACCTGACCACACTGACCCTGCCGGATGGCCGCAAGGTCAACCACCTGTACTACGGCAGCGGTCACCTGCACCAGCTGAACCTGGACGGTCAGGTCATCAGCGATATGGAACGCGATGACCTGCACCGCGAGGTGTATCGCACGCAGGGCAAGCTAACCAGTTGCTTTGGTTACGATGCCTTGGGGCGCAAGGCGTGGCAGTTTGCGTCGACCTTGCCAGCGGAAAAGCTGTCGCAAGTGCACAACCCCGGCATCAATACGTCGTTGCTGGTGGAGCATGCGTACAACCCGATTCACCGCCGTTACCAGTACGACCCGGCTGGGGAGTTGGTACGCACCCTCGACAAATTGCGTGGCGAAATCAAATACGAGTACGAAGCCAACGGCCAGTTGCACAGCCGTGATACCGGTTCCCTCGTAGGTAGTGAAGAGTTCCGCTACGACCCGGCCGCCAACAGGCTGGACTTCAATGCGCGTCAGTTTGAGAAGGTCCAAGACAACCGCATCAAGCGTTGGCGGGATCAGGAGTATCGCTATGACCCGTGGGGCAACCTGATCGAGAAGCACTCGGGGCACAGCAAGCTGCAGAGCTTTAGCTATGACTGCGAGAACCGGCTGGTTCGAGCGGAGACGCTGGTCAATGGCAAGTTGGAAAGCACCGGCACGTATCGCTATGACAGCCTGGGACGGCGGGTAGCCAAGCAATCGGAGATCAACGGCATCACGGAGCAGAAGCGCTTCCTCTGGCAAGGGCTGAGGATGCTGCGTGAGGAGACGCCTGGGCAGAGTATTCTGTATTGCTATGAGCCGGGCAGCTATGCGCCGTTGGCTCGGGTTGATCAGGCGGAGGGCCAAGAGCAGAAGGTCTACTACTTCCACACCGATCAGATCGGCACGCCCCTTGAAATGAGCAATAGTGAAGGTGAGATCGTTTGGCAGGCGACGTATCGTTCGTGGGGGGCGATTGAGCAGCTGACGATCAATGAGATTGACCAAAATTTACGGTTCCAGGGCCAGTACTTTGATCGCGAGACGTCGCTTCATTACAATACCCTAAGATATTACGATCCTGAAGTTGGTAGATTCATTGGTCCAGACCCCATTGGCTTGCGCGGGGGTGTGAATCTTTTCAGATACAACGTAAATCCGATTTACTGGATTGATCCAACGGGGCTCGCTCCATGTCAAGTGCGAGTTGTTAATAACACAAAGATTCACGGTCGTGGGCAGGTAGACGGAACGCCTGGACATGATCAGTTTTCAGAAGCAATCGCCAATAAATTGGCTATGAGTGGAAAGTTCTCGGATGTGTATTTGAATCGTTCATATAGCTTCGCGAATGGGCGAGGCGTCTCAGCTCGACGTCCAGATGTTATGGCTATTGATGTGAACGGTAAGGTCCATGCGATCGAACTTGCCTCCAAGACGGATATGGGCAGAAAACTTCCGACGCTTACTTCGCGTAACGAAACCGCAATGAGTAATTTGCCGCTTAGTAAGCAAGGCGAAGTTTTAGTGTTAGAGCATCCATACAGTGCTTCTGACATGAAGTCTTTGCTTGATGATTTGATTTCTGGAATATAGGTGGTTATATGTCTGTAGCGTTGGCTTTATACGGTGTCGAAGAAGTTAACCCTAAATTGGCCCTGAAATTTGCTAAGCACTTTTTTGCTTGCATTAATCTGTCGATTACAGGTGCGGGTTATTATAGGTATTTGTGTGATGGGGATCATGTTGGCGATCACGATCTTGTAGCGGTGGAGTTGACCGAACTCGAGGAGAGAGTGAATAACGGTACAGCTACGGCGTTTAGAATATACAACGAGGCCGCAGGTGCTATCCCGTGGTTTGCATCCTTTGGTTATTCTACGAATGATTTTGGCAGTTTCTATCACTTTGATGGTCAATGCTCTGATGACTCTGTGGGGCTAGAGAGCCTGGTGAAATTTGTCAAAGATCTCAGTGCTGACATTGTAGTGCCTTATGGGATTATCTATCAGTGCGAAAAAGTAAGTAAAGCACTTAGTTATGCTGCTGGTAATAATATGGTAACGATATATCCGTGCGAGAATTCATCTGCATTCAAGAAGGAAGTTCCTGGCAGATTTCAGGGTCGAGAGCGCTACAAGGAGAATTTATTGAGGATGGTTTATCCCGTTAATGTATTAAGTGACCGGCATTTGGAGGCGGATGTTGCGGGGGTGGTACTGAAAGATTGGATTGGTGAGAGTGTCGGGCGAGGAGCGCTCGAGCCGTTAACTCCTTCGACATGGCTGTGGTACCTCGAAGCGGATCAGCTTCAAAACGTAAATCAGTGTTTGGGCGAGGCCGGCATCCTGATTTCATGGAAAAAACCGGATGTCAAAAAGCGCTTTTGACTTTTATTTCGAGCAAGGTTTGGTGCGAAATTTGCTGCTTGGGCCAGTTATTTGTTCGCAGAGCCTGCTTGGGACCTTAAGAGCAATTGGCGGTCATGCTGGCATCCGACTCGGATGACGCTGTATACAATTAGTGGATGCTGGCGGAATGATTTCAAAAGCTTGGGTTGTTCATGACATGCCTGATGATTCAAGTAGTTTGATCGATGCGGTGGGATCGGAAAAGCTCTTGAGGCGCTTTGTGAACATACTTGTTAAGCATGGCAGGCACAGAGTGGTGTAGCATTTTCACTTCAGTCTCAAGCTTAGAATAACGGCAATTATTGGGTTAAGTGTTCTCGGCCTATGCTTCTGTATTCCTAAGCGTGTCTGTCTAGGGGGCGTCACGAAGTGGATGTTTTTTAAAAAATGGCAGCGGGGCGGTAGCCGCCTCAATAGCTGATAAATACAATTCGCAGCGTCGTCACATCTGAGGTCGCCAGTCGCTAAATGTGTTCGAATATCCAGTATCTCAACTGCGACGCCAAGGTCGAGTGCTTTGGCGACTGTCAACCGCGATGCCAACGGCTAGTTACACAGCCCCGATACCGGTTCGCTTGTACATAGCGGAGAGTTCCGCCATGACGCTGCGGCCAACCGCTTGGACTTCAATGCGCAGTAGTTTGAGAGGTCAAAGACAACCGCATCAAGCGTTGGCGGGATCAGGAGTATCGCTATGACCCGTGGGGCAACCTGATCGAGAAGCACTCGGGGCACAGCAAGCTGCAGAGCTTTAGCTATGACTGCGAGAACCGGCTGGTTCGGGCTGAGACGCTGGTCAATGGCAAGTTGGAAAGCACCGGCACGTATCGCTATGACAGCCTGGGACGCAGGGTAGCCAAGCAATCGGAGATCAACGGCATCACGGAGCATAAGCGCTTCCTCTGGCAAGGGCTGAGGATGCTGCGTGAGGAGACGCCTGAGCAGAGCATCCTGTATTTCTATGAGCCGGGCAGCTATGCACCGTTGGCTCGGGTTGATCAGGCGGAGGGCCAAGAGCAGAAGGTCTACTACTTCCATACGGACCAGATCGGCACGCCCGTAGAAATGAGCAATAGCGAGGGTGAGATTGTCTGGCAGGCCACATATCGGTCTTGGGGCGCGATCGAGCAGCTGACGATCAATGAAGTCGAGCAGAATCTGCGATTCCAGGGGCAGTACCAAGATGATGAGACAGGGCTGCACTACAACACGTTTCGGTATTACGATTCTGGGCTCGGGCGATTTGTCACACAGGATCCAATAGGTATAGATGGTGGTTTTAACCTATATAATTATGTGTCCAATCCGACTGGCTGGTTCGATCCTTGGGGGTGGGAATGTTGGAGTAGTGCAAGAAAAAATTACTGGAAAGCCGAAGCTAAAGCACCCACGAGAACATACTCCGCTGGGAACATGGCTCGCATGGCAGATGGTAAGGCACCAAAAATAACTGTAGAAGTGGTTAATAGAAGGACGGGCCTTCCTCAGACCAAGGACGTTTCTATGGAGTTACATCATAGAGACATTCCGCAGCGAATAGGTGGCGACGGAGTACACCAGACTCAAAACCTAGACGCTCTGACACCCTGGGAGCACGAAGCGGTTGACCCGTTCAGGCATGTAGGTAATGACTTGATTAAAATTATTAAGGGGCTTGACATATGGTAGCTGCAGAAGATGTTCGTGCTTGGATCAATAGTACTGTGTATGCAAGTTTACTAGATACTGTTGTTGAAAATCTAAACTTGAGTGTTAACTCTGATCCTGTTCCTGATACGGTCCTTCAGCTTGATGCTAATAAGTTGAATCTGGCAAAGCTGGAGCCGTCCGCACTTATTGCGGTCGCTCAGGATGCTGATCTGGCTTGTCGCTACATTGCAGAAAAGCTTAATGCTTTCAGCGAGGTGCCTGATGAGCAAGAAGGCAAAAGCCCGGACGATGAAGATGACGTGATTATAGAGACACATGCATTTTATCAGAACTTCCTAAATTTATATTTAATAGAGTTGCATTTCTTGCGTTTCAATTCAAGTGACTTGGAGGATTACTTGAAATCCATTCGAATTCCTGGAGCCAAGAAGTATTCGGCTCAATTGAAGGGGATGTACAAGTCAATATCTGGGTGATCTGTTTTGTTCTGGTCAGGCTGCTGAGTTATTCGCGACGAAGCATAGTGTTTTTCAATGTTACTGTTAATGATGAGGTGTAGATTTAGGTGCTGTACGAAAACTTCGCAAACATTGCATGGAACAAGCCAGGGATACTATGGCGGCGTAGCTTTCACGGGTTTGTCGAAGCGCGATACGATCCGGCGGCCCAGTGGAGCGTGCGCTCAATGATGTTGCGCTGCCGGTATTTGGGTCGATAAAGAATTCCGGTAAATCAGGCTTTGGCTGCCGCTTCACCGAACGCAGAGGGATATCGATATTGATCGCAGTAGCGGCGTAGCGCTTCGGCGTCGTAGCCCTTGTCGGCAAACAGCCATTTGCGGCGTTTGACGCAGGAACTGACCCCGAGCGGTGCGCTGGATAATGAATACGACCCCCTCAGCAACCTGACCACACTGACCCTGACAGACGGGCGCAAAGTCAACCACCTGTACTACGGCAGTGGTCACCTGCACCAGCTGAACCTGGACGGCCAGGTCATCAGCGACATGGAGCGCGATGACCTACACCGCGCGGTGTATCGCACCCAGGGCAAGCTAACCAGTTGCTTTGGCTATGATGCCATGGGGCGCAAGGCGTGGCAGTTTGCGTCGACCTTGCCAGCGGAAAAGCTGTCGCAAGTGCACAACCCCGGGATCAATACGTCGTTGCTGGTGGAGCATGCGTACAACCCGATTCACCGCCGTTACCAGTACGACCCGGCTGGCGAGTTGGTACGCACCCTCGACAAATTACGTGGCGAAATCAAATACGAGTACGAAGCCAACGGCCAGTTGCACAGCCGTGATACCGGATCCCTCGTAGGTAGTGAAGAGTTCCGCTACGACCCGGCCGCCAACAGGCTGGACTTCAATGCGCGTCAGTTTGAGAAGGTCCAAGACAACCGCATCAAGCGTTGGCGCGACCAGGAGTATCGCTATGACCCGTGGGGCAACCTGATCGAGAAGCACTCGGGGCACAGCAAGCTGCAGAGCTTTAGCTATGACTGCGAGAACCGGCTGGTTCGGGCTGAGACGCTGGTCAATGGCAAGTTGGAAAGCACCGGCACGTATCGCTATGACAGCCTGGGACGCCGGGTAGCCAAGCAATCGGAGATCAACGGCATCACGGAGCAGAAGCGCTTCCTCTGGCAAGGGCTGCGGATGCTGCGTAAGGAGACGCCTGGGCAGAGTATTCTGTATTGCTATGAGCCGGGCAGCTATGCGCCGTTGGCTCGGGTTGATCAGGCGGAAGGCCAAGAGCAGAAGGTCTACTACTTCCACACCGATCAGATCGGCACGCCCCTTGAAATGAGCAATAGTGAAGGTGAGATCGTTTGGCAGGCGACGTATCGTTCGTGGGGGGCGATTGAGCAGCTGACGATCAATGAAATCGAGCAGAATCTGCGATTCCAAGGCCAGTATTTTGAAAGTAAAACGGGCCTGCACTACAATACTTTTAGATATTACGATCCTGAGGTCGGGCGATTTGCGTCACAAGATCCAATAGGCTTGATGGGTGGTTTTAATTTATATCAATATGCTGCGAATCCAGTTATCTGGATTGATGCGTGGGGGCTATGCGCTGGTAAGGACTAGGGGGCGTATTATGCGCGGCAGACGGGGACTCGCCCGCCAGTTACAATGGAGCGACCCCACGCACATCACATCGTATTTAAGGGAGAGTTCGCAAAATGGCCAAGTATGCAAAAAGCGCTCGAGCGCAGCAGGGCTGTACTGGCTAGGTATAAAATCGATCCTGTGCATGATACGTCTGCGATGATGTGGGCGGAAAACCAGGGTCACACCATTGCGAATGCAAAACTCGTTGCGAGTAAACTAGAGGCTGCAGATAGAGCTATCATGGGGCAAGACTTACCCTTCAATCAGGCTGTTTCAGCCATGAAGGGCGAGCTGCAAAAAATAGGTGTTGAAGTTTTTGGTACTTTGTAGGAGTGGATGATGAACTGGACGGAATTTGAAAGCAAAATTACGCCGCTTGTCAAACAAGCTTTGGATGAGTTGCAGAGGACGCACTCTGACGAGAGATTTTACGCATTTTCTCTTTATACTGACAGCAGTGCAATGACTATTGCCGTTGCAGGCAACTCTCTCGAAGCGTTGGATCTAAAAGTTCAGAAAGAAGATGAGGAAGATCGCGAGGATTCCGTCCCGTATTTTAAGTGGGCTACTTCGGAGTGGGTGTACGAGGGCTGGCGTAGAGATCTGTTTAAAAATGCTTGTAAGGAGTTGAGAGAGGACAGTGAGCGTACTGATATCTCGACCTTCAGGGAGGGGCTTTATTCTGTCATGACACGAGTTTTAAGTTCGTTGCGAGAGACAGGCTTCTTTCAGAGCTTCTTGGTGACAGAACCTATTTTGTTTGTTAGCGTTACCGATGACAATGCTGCTGAAGAGCTTGAAAATAGAACGGCTTGCAGGCTTAATTCTTTGGATGTTTATGAGGAGTTTTCAAGCAGGTATGAAGCTTGATCATGTTTTCGTGAGCGTTAGATGATCGGCAGTAAGATGGATTAAAATTTCAGCGATTATTATTGCCGGTCATCCGAAAGTTAAGTTTTATATGTTATGGTTTTGATGTGTGGTTGGAGTGACGCGTAAAAGGTAGGAGTGCGATCCATGAACCCCACCTTCTAAAAGATAGGGCCTCAGCTTACCGTGGTATCTCTGGCGAGCAGTTCCATGGCAGCAAGGCTTCGTAGTCTGAGACCGACGACGCATACGGCAGGCGCTCAAGTACGTGGCGCAGCCACGTATAGGGCTCCTGGCCGTTGACCTTGGCGGTCTCGACCAAGCTGTATATCTGCGCACTTGCCGTGGCGCCCTTGGGCGTGTCACTGAACAGCCAAGCCTTGCGCCCAATGACAAACGGTTTTATCGCACGCTCTGCCAGGTTGTTGTCGATTGGCAAATGGCCCGCTTCGACATACCGTTCCAGGCGGCTCCAGTTGTTTGCCAGGTAATGCACCGCCTTGCCCAATACGCTTTGCGGCGTCACCTGGGCGTACGTCTTGTCCAGCCAGCTTTTCAGCTGACCGAGGATCGGTAAGCTTCTTTCCTGGCGACCGATGAACCGCTGTTCGTCGCTGACCTCCTTGAGGTCGCGCTCGATGTCATACAGCTTATTGATCATCGTCAGCGCCACATCGGCTCGTCCGGTCTTACCCTTGGGCTGCACCTTTTGTGCTTCGACGAACTTGCGGCGCGCGTGAACCATGCATGCCAGTCGCTCGATACCGGGCTGCAACGCCAAAGCGTTGTAACCCGCATAATCGTCGGTCATCACATAGCCGCGATAGCCTTGCAGCAGACGCAATGGTACTTCCTGCGCACGGCTGGTGGTGTAGTCGAACAGCACAACTTGTCGATCAGGCGGGC
>NZ_JBIVGS010000005.1:0-375569 GCF_044748785.1 Pseudomonas sp. NPDC089743 | reverse complement strand
TTCAAAAATCGGGACAGCAACCGAGCATCAGAGGGGTCAGTTTTAACCCGCCCTCCAACACTTTTCCTGTAGTTGCTCAGTTGGAAACCATCGATGACATAAACGTCGAAACCAAAGCCATGGGCTAGCTCAACTAGGTCCAGATGGTAGACATTGGTCGCCTCAACAGCGATTGCAGTGCCGAGGGGCTGTTGCTTTAGCCAGCTTTTGATTTCGGGCTTGGTATTTTTCAGCCTGATAATTTCATCACGATCATCGTGATGAATCACTAATTCGGCTTTTGCGACATCCGCACCCACGATCATTTTGTTTACCTGCATTGCCATGGGCGGCTCCTCGCGTTATGGTTTTTGAGCTTGAAGGGTTTTCACCAAGAGGCGCTGGCTTGCTTCTATCGTCGCTTGCAAACGATGCATTCTTTATCGGCGCTTTGGTGGAAGGGGTGGGGCGATGTCTCCCACAGTCTGTACTGGGTCAACAGTCAGAATCCGGCATTTAGTCCCACCACCCCTTCAAGTCTAACCATACAAGCCGGCTTGCCGGCGATTGGGCTGCACAGCAGCCCCGACAATCTAGTAAGTACCGTGCGCCCGTACGACTACCCCAAGAAACTCACACCCGTCCTCACACACCAACGCCGGGTAGCTGCTGTTCAGCGCCCGCAGATACCGCTGCCCGCCCTCTTCGGCCAGTTCGCGGAGAATCGCCGATTTGCCAGGTTGGCGCGCAATCACCAACCGCCCAGGCTCAGCCTCCAGCCCCGGGTCCACCAGAATGCGCATGCCTTGCGGCACGCTACGGCCACTGGCCGTACTCATGGCATCGTTCTCCACCGTCAGCCAGAACGCTTTGCCTTGCGCCATGTACTCGGTCTGCTCGTACACCGTGGCCTGCTCGGGCGCTGATTCACCCAACGCATCCCAGCCTCGCACCGGGTAACGAAAACACACGATGTAGTGCATCAGGTCTACATCGTCATCCTCTTCATCCAGCACATAGCGGCCAGCGTCCTCACCCACCTGGCCCAGTACCCGCAGCTGCATGCTCACGTGGTAGTGGGGCATGCCCAGCTCGACGAAGACGCGGTTCATCGACTCGACCTTGGGCTGGCGCCGCTTGTTCACCCAATGCCCCACGCTGCCCTGGGAAACCCCAACGCGTTCGGCGAGCTGTTCTTGGGAGATATCGAGCTCCTCCATCCGGTCACGGACGAGGGCAATCCATTTATCCATATTCATCGCTGGCACGATACGGACTGCCTTCTAGCGCTCAATAAACATTCAGTATTATTTCTCATAAAGCACACAAATACTTTAGGTATTAAGATCAGTGCGGACCTTTTCCCTCTTGGCTTATGCAGGTATCAGGATGAAACCACCGAAAAACGACGAAACAGAACTCGACAGCGAAGCCGCACGCCGCGCCCTCGACTACTACCTCAACCCCAACCCACCGCGCCCCAGCATCGACAACAAGATCTGGACACTCCACGAAGGCGTCACCGCAGACCAGGCCCAGGAGCACGCCATCGCCCTGCTGCGCTGCGCTGCCGCCACCGCCCACGAAACCGCCACCCATCAGGAAGGCAGCCACCGCGAATTGACCTTCGCACTGATGCATATGATGGACATGGCCAGGGCACTGCTGGAGCACAAGCGAGCCGTACAGAGCGGTCGTTAGGCTGGAACTGGAATAGGGAGAGACGTGATGGCCAGGTAACGGCAAAGGCCCCGATTGCCGGGACAAGGAAGTGCTTCAGCCGTTTTTTTTCACCGGATAGGCGAAAAAACATTTGACTGGCAAATGATAACGATTATTATTGCACTCAGCTGATCGCGAGATCTGCTGGATAACCTGGAGCTTAGGTCGCTCTCAGATTATCTCCTCATCAGGCTAATCACGGTTTTTGACCCGGCTTTTTGCCGGGTCTTTTTTTTGGCTCTTCAGGCTAATGAAGATCGTTGATGGCCGCGATGATAGCAAAAATGTTTCAGGGCGTGAAAGCTCATTACAAAACTTTGCGGAATCAGCACTTGAGAATCAATCTCGTTTCGCCTACTCTGTTTCCGCATCACGGAAGATGCCCCCACCCCTGCCCTCTTGAGCAAGGAGCTGACCATGAGCCGCCTGCTGCTGCCTGTTGAGCATCCAACACCCACCGCTGGCCACGACGCCGAAGCTGCCCTGCTGCATGGGCTCAAGCGCTTGCCACGCCGGGTTCAGCAGGTGTTCCTGCTCAACCGCCTGGACCAGCTGGACTACGCCAGCATCGCCACGCGCCTCGATTTGCCCTTGCTGAGCATCGAACGGCACATGAACCAGGCCCTGCAAACGGCACGGCCCCACGGTGATGCCGTGGCGAGCGTTGCCGGCCAATGGTACGTACGGCTGCAGAGCCCCGAGGTCACTACCTGCGAGCGCATTGATTTTCGACGCTGGCTGGACGCCGATCCAGCGCACCTGCAAGCCTTCCATGACACCGAACTGCGCTGGCGCAGCCTGCTCGCCCCAGCGCGGGAGCTGGGCCACGATGGCTGGTATCGGCAAGGCCGAGCGGCGATTTCGTTGGGTGGCTGCTCGATTGCAGTAGGGCTGAGCGTGGCGGCGCTGGTGCTGTTTGGTTACTGGGCATAAGCCGTCAGGGACGGCAGAGGCAAAGCCAGCCCACCTGCAGATCAAGGCTCGTGCCTGAATCGCCCGGCCACGTAAGCGAGAAGCAGCCAGCCTGACAGGCAAGAGACTATAAAGCTCGCCGCCAGATTCGTTGCCAAATTCACCTCGCCTGAGGACGCCACCAGCAGGCTCACCCCCCCGCCACACGCAAAAAGCAATGTGTTGCTGACCGAGGCAGCAGTCCCTGCGCGATCGGGGTGCCGACTGAGCGCATAGGTGGTTGCAGCCGGGCGAACGATGGTCGTGCCGATGGTGCAGATCGTTAAGGGCAACACTAGTTTGATCAGCACCCGTTCATCGCCTGACAAAGCAAAGTGCAGAGCAACGCCCGCAGCGCCTATCAGGGCAAACCCACAACCAATCTGCGCCTGTGTACTCAGCCTTCGATTCAGCTTATTGGCAATGACACCGCCGACCATGCAGGCCAACCCATAGAGCAGAAACACCATGGAGAAGGCGAACTCCGTCAACCCTAGCCGCCCCATCAATAACAAGGGGGATATGACGACAAATGAAAAATGACAGGCAAATGCCAAACAGGAAAACAGCGAATACACAAGGAACGTTCTGTCTTTCAGCACTTGGCAATAGCCCGGCAAAAAACCGCCTCGATCACGAGAGGCTCCAGTGTCCTCCACCAACATAAAACAAAGTAACAGCACCCCTGTTGCCAGCATGACAAACACCTGAAAACTTGCCTTCCACCCCCCATAGTGCTGAAGCACACTGCCTGCCAACGGCGACAACGCAATAAAG
Source organism: Pseudomonas sp. NPDC089743 (assembly GCF_044748785.1). Taxonomy (NCBI): domain Bacteria; kingdom Pseudomonadati; phylum Pseudomonadota; class Gammaproteobacteria; order Pseudomonadales; family Pseudomonadaceae; genus Pseudomonas; species Pseudomonas sp. NPDC089743. Next base: position 372,140 of record NZ_JBIVGS010000005.1, on the reverse strand, counting down.
ACACCGCTCGCACTGGTCAGAAGGATTCGCATCGCATCGCGCTGTTGGCCACTGTAACTGTCCTGCACCAGCGCTTGGCTTAGTACGAAACAGCCACAGCCCATGGCCTGCAACAGGCGGAACACCATGAAGGTCTCATAGTGTACGGCGCGCAGGCAGCCGATTGCCCCCACGATGCCCAGCAGGAGCCCCGCGATCAGCAAGCGCTTTCTTCCCACGCAATCGGAAAGCGGGCCGATCACCGCTTGGGATAACGCCACACCCAGTGCAAATAAACTCACCGAATAGGCAATGCGTTTTGTATCGACTGCAAAATACTCAGCCATGTGCGCAACAGAAGGCAAAATCACATCGAGCGGGAATACACCCAGCAGACTAATAAGAACCAGAAAAATCGATAGGGCAGTAGTTTTAGCAGGCACGCCACAAACTCCGGTTTCTGACCACAGGGCGCTGAGCCGTACGCCGAAGCGTTGCATCACTTTTTAAGGCCATATACGAAACCACACCGGCAAGATACACAAGCGGAGTTGCTCATTGAAATATCCCAAAAACGTGTAGGACTTTTGAGCCCGACATCGTGCCGTTACGCCATTGGCCCCCGTCCGACTGCGTTCAAGTACTTGCGTACTCAAGCCAGCCATTAACTTTTCAACAACAGGAAATCATCGTGGGTGCTGTTTTTGTACACAGCCTCCCTCACGAGGGGTGTACAGTACCCCCACAACAAAGCCCAAGGAGCCACGCCAATGACCGTGACGCTGTCCCCTCTGCAAATCGACTGCGCTTTCGATTCCGGCAACATCCAGGTCCTGGATGCCAGCAACCCTGCCCGGGTCCACCTGGCCATTCGCCCGGACACCCACAGCGGCCACTTCCAGTGGTTCCACTTCAAGGTCAGCGGCCTCACGCCCGGCCAGGTTCATCGCTTCAGCTTGGACAACGCCAGCGAGTCTTCCTACAAGAACGCCTGGGACGGCTACAACGCCGTGGCTTCCTACGACCAGCAGACCTGGTTCCGTGTGCCCAGCCAGTTCGATGACAAGGCGCTGGCCTTTGCAGTGGAAGCCGAGCAAGAGCAGATCTGGTTCGCCTACTTCGAGCCCTACCCGCGTGCCCGCCACAACCAGTTGATCGAGCGTGCCCAGCAGATCCCCGGTGTCGAGTTACTGGCCCATGGCCGTAGCGTGCAAGGCCGCGACATTCCGCTGTTGCGCGCAGGCGACGGGGCCGCAGGCAAGCGCAAGCTCTGGCTGATCGCCCAGCAGCACCCGGGCGAGCACATGGCCGAGTGGTTCATGGAGGGGGTGATCGACCGGCTGCAAAGCAATGACGCAGTCGTCCAGCAATTGCTGGCCAAGGCTGACCTGTACCTGATTCCCAACATGAACCCCGATGGCGCCTTCCTCGGCCACCTGCGCACCAACTTCAAGGGCCAGGACCTCAACCGGGCCTGGCAGGACGCCAGCGTCGAAGCGAGCCCGGAGGTGTTCTTTGCCCAGGCGCAGATGAAGCAGTACGGGGTGGATGCGTTCATCGATGTGCATGGGGATGAAGAAATCCCGCATGTGTTCACGGCGGCCTGCGAGGGCAACCCCGGCTATACGACGCGTCTGGCCAGGCTGGAGGAGCAGTTCCGTAGCACCTTGTGCAGCATCACGCCTGACTTCCAGACCGTGCATGGCTATACCCGCGATGAGCCGGGGACGGCCAATACGACACTGGCGTGCAATGCGGTGGGCATGGCGTACGACTGCCTGTCGCTGACCCTGGAGATGCCGTTCAAAGACCATGACGATGCCCCCAACCCGAAGACCGGCTGGTCGGGAGCGCGGTCCAAGGCATTGGCAGGGGCGGTGCTGGAAACCTTGCTGAAGATGGCTGACGACTTGCGCTGATCAGTGCAGGCCTTTTCTCGGGGCAAGCCCGCGAAAAGGCCTGCACAGTCAAAACTGCACATCGAGTATCACATTGTCGGTATAGGTCGCCGCCGGCGGTGTCGCCTGGTCGGTGTAGACCTTGGCGTTGTAGTTGAACACCTGGCTACCCGTGCCAGTCCCCGCCCCGGGGTTGACATTGGCATCGCTGCTCGAGCGCCGCGCGCTGCCCACGGCTCCCCACCGTACGGCGCCCGCGCTTTTGAAGATGTCGTAGGCCAGGTAGTTGTTGGCAGCAGACTTCATCCTCCGACGCCCGCCTGCTGCATTCTGCCCGTCATCCAGCCCGACCGTGTAGCTGCTGCCCTTGGTACAGGACAGGTTCACGCTCTGGTTCACCGTGCCGAACCCCGCCACTACCGGCGCACTGCCAAAGCTGATGGTGGGCGTCGATATCTGGCAATCATTACTCACCGTCAGGCTCACCGTGAGGGTCTGGTTACCCGAACCCGTGTCGCGCCCCAGGCACAGATTGCCCAGGCCAATGCCTGAGCAGTAGTTCCAGACCCAGGCAAGGTTCAGCGTCTCGGTATAGACGCCGGCCGCCACGTTGGCGCCAACCGAAGTCTTCAAGTACACCGGCACAGACTTCGGGGAATTGCCATTGAGCAGGCCCAGGGCGTCGATCAGGCCGTTGCGGGCGAAATCGAACTGGGCGCCGCGAGTGATCGGGTAGCTGGTCGTATTATTGGCATAGATCGTATAGGGGATGACATCCCCGGTCGGCCCTACCAGCCCGCTGGTAGGTGATGTGATGGTGAGGTAGAAGTGGTCACTGCTCACTAGCAGGGACAACAACGACCCGGTGCATTGCAAACCCGCATTGGTGGTGGAGGCACTCTGGATGGCGGTGCGCACCAGGGTCGAGTTGACGGTGCCGAACGCCGCTGGTGCGGTGGCCACGGACGAACATAACGCCCAGGCCGACCCCGCCGGCAGCGCCAGCATGCCGATCAGCAGGCCGCGCACCCCCTTGCTCATCGGCACACCAGAGGGCCGATCAACGGGATCGAGCCTTCTGCCTGGGGCAAGTCGAATTCGACCTGACACTGCCCTCCTCCCTCCAGCCTGACCTGCAGCTGGTTATGCGCCGAGAGGTTCTCCAGATAGACCAGCCCGTCCCAACCCACCACCGCCTGGCTGCCACTTTCACGGTGGCTGACCGTACTGCCCAGCTTGAGCGGCTGCTGGTTGCCATCGACCAGCTCGATGCTCGCCGCCAGCACGCGCTTGAGCGGGAATTCCAGCAAGTAGCCGCTGCCACGACGCACCGCGACCCGCTGCTCCACCTGTGTCGCGAGCACATCGGGCGGCAGATCCATGGGGTCGATCTCGTACTTGCCGCGGTAGTAGCCGCTGCTGTACGGCACCAGCAGGTGGCCGTTGCGGTCGGTGCGGCCGATCTCCTGATTTTCGTAACGCACGGGCACATCGGCATAGCCGCCGGTGCTGACCACCACAAAGGCATCGTCGATACGATTGGCGGCAAACACCCCGGCGTCCATCCACACCAGCGAGCCGCTGGCGTCGGCCCATCGGGTCATCTCACCGCTGCTGCCATACACGCCGGCCTGCAATTGCACCGACTGCAGGCGCCAGGTGGCGTCCGCCTGGCGGTAGGCATCACGATCACCTCCGGTGGCGTAGCCAAGGTTGTAGCCGACACCGCCGCCCACCGGCACCGCGCGGCTGAAGTTGACCCGCTGCAGGTCCTCGCCTTCCTTGCTGCGCTCCATGCTCACCGCCAGGGTGCCGCTGAAGTCGATCGGGATCACCCATTGCGCCTGCACCGCCCACTGGCTGTCGCCGACCTCGCGGTTGGCCGACAGGTAGACACTGCTGTTGCCCCACAGCGGCTTGCTCCAACTGAGGTTGATCAGCCGGGTGCGTGAGCCGTCACCGGCGCGCACATCGAAGTAGCCCGCGCCAAGGCTGCCGAAGCGTTCCAGGTTGAGGCTCAGGGTGACCTGCTCGCTGCGCTGGCTCAATTGCAGGTCCGGGCTGTCGACCCGGCTCAGGTCGGCGTACGCATCATGGCGCTGCAAACGCTGATAGCTGAAACCGAGGCGCTGGCTGTTGTACTGATAGCCGAGGGCGACCTGGTGGCCCTTTTCACCGTCGTACTGGCTCTGGGCTAAGGCAGCGTTCAGTACGCCGAAAGTGCCCAGGCGCACATTCGCGCCCAAACCGCCAAGCAGCAACGATTCTGCGGTTTCGACATGGCTTTCGAGGGTGAAGGCATCGCTGACGCCATGGCGCAGGCTGGCCGAGGCGACGCCAGGCCCGTAGCTGAAGTCGCGCACGGCATAGTCACGGCGCAGGCTGCCGGCGGCCATGGAGAAATCCGACAGGCCTTTTTGCAGCAGGCTGCTGGTGACGTAGAACGGCAACGTGGTGGACACCTGGCGCCCCAGGGCATCAGTGGTGACCACCACGGCCTCGCCGGCACCGTTGATGAACGGCACGTTGGTCAGGGTGTAGGGGCCAGGCTGCAACTCCGTGGTGCTGGACTTGTAGCCGTTGATGAACAAGTCCAGCGAGGTTGGCACTGCCGCCTCCCCCGCGAAGGCAGGCAACGGATACGTGACCAGGTCCGGGCGGGCGGCAAAGTCACGCGACAGTTGCAGGCCGCCCACCCGCACCGAACTGGTCCAGGGCAACGCACCGGTGACGAAGTCGCCCGCTTCGTAAGTCAGCAGGCGCTGCTCGTCGGTGTAGCGCCAGGTGGTGTCGTAGCGCAAAAAGCCCTGACGGCTGTCGTCGGCCGCAGCGCCGTTGAACGACTGCCGCCACTGGCCGGTGGTGGCAAAGGTGCCCCAACGGTCGAACAGGCGCAGCTCATTCCAGGCTGCCAGGTAAGTCCCCCCCTCGTCGGTGTCGTTCAGGTACAGGTCATAGTTGAACAGCGCGCCGAAACTGCTGCGTGCATCGCTGGCCGGATACAGGTTACGGTCGCCGACCTGCTGGTCCGGGAGCCAGGCCGGTGGCACTTGCAGCAGCAGGCGCTGGTTCTGGCTGTCGTAGTCGCTGTGCAGGCCCGCGATGGCATCCAGGGCCACCTCGCCTTGCGGGTTGCCCGGCAGGGCGATGCCGGCAGCGCGCAGCACCTGGCTGTCGAGGAACAGCCCCCCGGCGCGCTGCTGCACCGGCACCAGCTCAGCCCTGGGCACCTGGTTCACCAGCAGGTCCAGATACAGTGTGGCGTCGGCAATGGCGGCGGCCTCGGTAGGCGGCGGCGGCAGCTCGTCGGCCACCGCCAGGCCGGGGCCGATGAGCGCCAGCCCCAGGTACCAGCGGCGTGTCGCCCGCGCCAGCCATTTCACACACGCATTCCAACCATTGCCGGGTCCTCCCTGGCCCCTGACATTCATTCAATAGTGGCTTCATTGCCCTTGGCGGATCGCCTCGGCCACCTCCTGGCCGTTCACCCTGCCCTTGAGTACGCCGCTGGCGTTCGGTGCAACCGGTGCCGGCCAGCGCATGCTGGCCCCGGGCAGTACATACCCCAGCAGGCCCTCGGCCAGTGGCCTTGCCTGGCCGCCCTGCTGTACCACCACATCGGTCAGCCGGGCATGCACCGGGCCGGTGTTGCGCAGCTCTACATAGGGTTTGCCCTGCACCGTTACCGGTCGCCAGCTCAGCTGCGGCTTGCCCACGCCGCTGGCGCTGCGCTTGCCTTGCGGATCCGGCTTGCCCCACAAACCTTCGCCATAGACGAACAACGGCACCGAATAGCGCATCTGCAGGCGGATGGCCGCAGTGGCGCCCTGGTTGGCGTTGTCCGTGGGCAGTGGCGAGGGAATTTCGTCGATGATGATGCGGTAGGCCTGTTCCTGGCCGGCCGGTGAACTGCCGGTGCGGGTGAGGCGGATCAGTTGTTTCTGGCCGGGGGCGATGGTCGCTACCGGCGGGCTGCCGATGATCTCCCGCTGGGCCTGGAACTGCTCCTGGTTATCGCCCTGTCGCCAGGCAAACACGCGTACCTGGAGGCTCGCCGGGGCGCTGCCGCGGTTCTCCAGCCACAGCGCGCCGGCCTTCTGGTCAGCCTCCAGCACCGGGTCGATCGGCCAGATCAGCACCGAGGTGGCAGCCCCCGCTGGCAAGCTCGCCAGCAGCAATGCCCCGATCAAACCCCGCGCCCACTTCGCGCCTGCCTGCATACCGCTCTCCTTGATTGATTGTCAGGGGCCCCGGTCGTTTCACCAGGTCACCGCCACCTGCACGACGTCGGTGTAAGTGCCGGCCGGCACAAGGCCGGTGAGCTGCGTGCGGCCATACACCGACAGCTTGATCGCCGTCGGGTCGCTGTTGTTCAGTGCCACGCTCTGGCCCACGGCGATGCTCTGGCTGTAGGCCGCGTCCTGGTACAGTTGGTAGGCCAGTAGCTGCGTGCCGCCGCCGCGCTTGAGGTAGCGCGTGCCGCTCACCGCGTTCTGCCCACCGTTCAGGCTCATGCTCAGGCTAACGCCGGGCGTGCACTGGAAAGTCACCGTGGTCCCGCCCAGGGACGTGCCGAGGGTCCCGGTCGCCAAGGCCGACTGGGTGCCGTAATCGAGCACGCCATACTGGCTGACGCCGCCCACCACCAGGCAGCCCGCGGTGATCGTCGCGGTGACCTGGAAGCTGCTGCTGGTCGCCGCATCCAGTGGCGTCGCCAACAGGATGCCCAGGCCTGCAAGGGAGCCACCCAGCCAATAGCGCATGGCTGCGGCTCAGAACGACAGCTCGACGGCCACCGTATCGGTGTATACCCCGGCTGGCAGGCCGGCCTTGCCGCGCGCCTGACCATAGAGGTTGACGGTCTGAGCAACCCCGGTGCTGGTCGGCAGCGTGATGGTGCCGTCGATGGCCAGCAGTTGGGTACGCCCAGTGTCGGTATAGAAGTCGTAGGGCACGAAGTTGCCGTTGCCGTCTGCCAGCGCCCGGGTACCGCCAGTCGAGGCACCGTCGTTGGCCCCCGCACGCACGCGGATGGCTGGCACCGTACCTGCGGAGCAGAGGATGCTCATCGCACCGCCGCCGCCACCGAGCACCTCGCCGTTGGCGGTGGTGAACAACGCTTCCTGAGTGCCGAAGCTGAGGGTACCGAAATTCAACCCCGAGGTGCCTGTGGTGCCGTTGACCTGGCAAGCGGAAGTCAATGTCAGGGTGGAGCTGATGGTCCCGGTCACCGTGGCGGCCTGGGCGTGGCATGCCATCGCCAGGCCAAGGCCGGCGAGCATGCAGTGGGTGAGGTTCGTTCGCATCGGGGTCTCCTTGCGGGAATTACCAGTCCAAAGTCACTCTGAGCGTGTCGCGGTACAACCCGGCCGGCAGCGCACGCGGTTGCGCCACCACAACGCCGAAGATGGGGATGGGAATCTGTTCGGTGCTGCTGATGGTGAAGGCACGCGCCTGGCCGATGCCATAACGGCTATTGCCGCCGGGGTCGAGCGCCAGTTGATAGGGGATCATTTCACGGCCATTGCTGAGGCGCCGGACGCCATCGCTACCGTTGAGGCCGCCGTTGATGCGCACGTTGAAAGCCCTGACCTGGGGCGTGCAGCTGATTTGCAGGCTGCCCTCGCCGTTCGCTTCGTCGACCCGGCTGCGCAGCGGCTGGTCCCAGTTCGGGCCACGCTCGCCGAAGTCCATCAGCCCAGGGTTGCCGAGCGTGGCCGGGGGCTGGTCGCCACTGCTGATCTGGCATGCGGCGCTGATCACCAGACGGGCCTGGATGAAGCCGGTGGTCGTGCCATGTGCTGCGCCGCTGGGCAGTAGCAGCGGGCCCAGGCTGAGCAGCAGGATGGATGTACGGTTCATGGCATGACGTCCTTGTGCATGTTGGCTCGCTACCAGGTGACCGTGACTTTGAGCAGGTCGGCATACACGCCGGCGTGCGGCACCCAGGCCAGCTTGTCGATACGGGCGTACAGCGGCAGTTCGACCGTACCGCTGTCCGGCACGCGCGCGGCGTGGGGCTGGCCCACGATCACAGGCTCGCGCCAGGCCGCATCGCGGTACAGCCGGTAGGGGATCGGCCGCGCCCTGGCGTCGCTGCTGGCCAAGAAGCGCAGTTCACCGGCACCACCGTGCTGGCCACCGTCGACACGCACCTGGTAGGGCGTATCGGGGTTGCATTCCAGGCGCGGTGGCCGCTGGTTGAGCAGCTCCGCGCTCAAGGGCGTACCGGGCCCATCCAGGCGTGCGGCAGTGCCCAGGTCGAGCCGACCGAGGTCCTGCGCCCCCGCCTCGCGCTGCTGGTTGACCAGCATGCAGCCTCGTTGCACCTGCACGCGCACCTCCACGAGGAAGTCCGCTGCTACGGCACTGCCAGTCAACAGCAGGCCCCACAGCGTCACCACACAGCGTCCCGTCACTGACACGCCCCTTTCAAGGTCCTGTGTCTGAGCGTAGCAGCCGGTGGCTTACCCGTGGCCGCTGCCCGCCATTCTTTGGTAGTAACAACAAAGGGTTAGATGGCTGCCCTGCCACGGCCAAGAAATTTCCGAGCGGCATCGAACCCATGCCCATCCAGCGCCTCCAATGGCCATAGGCCGGCAAACCTTTGCGCATTCTGTTACGGTGCGCAGCAGCCACCGAGCCCGCATCAGACGCATGCGCGCCATGCATGGACGAACATGACAGGAGCGTATCCATTGACGACCACAGACATCGCACTTGCCGAAGCCGTGGAACGCTGTGCCCAGGAGCCCATTCAGGTTCCCGGCAGCATTCAACCCCACGGTTTTCTGCTGGTGCTGGACGAACAGGACCTGCGTATCCTCCAGGCCAGCGACAATGTCGCCCGCTGGCTAGGCGTGCCCGCCCAAGAAGTGCTGGGGTGCACCTTCGCCGACGTGGTCAGCGACAGTTTCGACCTGCGCGCCCATCTTGAGCGCTTGCCCGGGGATGACGTTTTCCCGTTCTACATTGGCGATGTGTACCTGCGCCAGGGCGCGCCCTTCAGCGACCGCCTGCGCCTGCTCACGCATCGCCATGACCAGGTGCTGATCGCCGAGTTCGAACCCGCTCGCCAGCCCGCGGGCCAGGCCCTTGAAGGCGACTATTACCCACTGGTGCGTAGTTTTGTCAGCAGCCTGAACAACGCCGCCAGCCTGGAAGAGTTGCTGCAGCAGACCGTGCTGCAAATAAAGCAGATCACAGGTTTTGGCCGAGTCAAAGCCTACAGCTTCGACTCGGAAGGTAATGGCCAGGTGCTGGCTGAAGTGGCCGATGCCGGCTATCCCCGCTACCTGGGCCTATGCTTCCCGGCCTCGGACATCCCCCGCCAGGCCCGGGAGCTTTATCGGGTCAACCGCATCCGCGTGATCGAAGATGCCAACTACCAGGCCGTGCCGATGGTACCGGCGGCCAACCCGCGCACCGGCCAATCGCTGGACATGAGTTTTGCCGCGTTGCGCAGCGTGTCGCCGGTGCACCTGCAATACATGCGCAACATGGGCACCCTGGCGTCGATGTCACTGTCGATCGTGGTCGATGGGCAACTGTGGGGGCTGGTGTCGTGCCATCACCAGCAACCTCGCCCGGTCGATCTGCGCACCCGCACGGCCTGCGAGCTGCTGGCCAGCGTGCTGTCGCTGCAGATCGAATCGCGTGAATCCCACGCCAATACGCGCAAGCTGCTCGACCTGCGCCAGCACATCGTCCGGATGATCTCCTCGATGGCCGACCATGACAGCGTCAGCGAGGGCCTGCGCGCCCTGCCCGAGGTGCTGTTGGCGTTCGCCGGGGCGAGCGGCGCGGCGGTCATTTCCGCCGAGCGCTGCGACCTGATTGGCCAGACGCCGCCGGCGGCGCAGGTCACTGCGCTGGTGCACTGGTTGGCCCAGCGCGATGACGAGACGGTGTTCCAGAGTGACAACGTGCGCCGCGACATCGACGAACTGCCCGAGCTGGCCGAGCATGCCGGTGGCGTGTTGGCGGTGGCCATTTCCCAGATCCATTCGCACTACCTGCTGTGGTTCCGCCCCGAGCAGGTACGCACGGTCAACTGGGCCGGGCGGCCCGACAAACAGATAGGCCCGCAGGGGGCACTGAACCCGCGGCACAGCTTCGAACACTGGCAGGAACAGTTAAGCGGCTACTGCGAGCCGTGGGACCCGCTGACGATCGAAGGCGTGCTCGAACTGCGCACTGCAGTGCTCGGCATCGTCTTGCGCAAGGCAGAAGAACTGGCGCAGCTGGCAAATGAACTACGCCGTTCGAACAAAGAGCTCGAAGCCTTCAGCTACAGCGTGTCCCACGACCTGCGCGCACCGTTGCGCCATATCGCCGGCTATAGCGAACTGCTTGGCGAGATCGAAGGCCAGGGCCTGAGTGAGCGCGGCCGGCGCTTTCTCAAACACATCGAGGAGGCCGCGCAGTTCGCCGGCAGCCTGGTGGACAACTTGCTGAATTTCTCGCAGATGGGCCGCTCGGCGCTGCGCCTGTCCGATGTCGACCTCAATGCCTTGGTCGAAGCCATTCGCCAGGAACTGGCGCCCGATTACGAAGGGCGTGAGATCATCTGGAACGTGGCGCCGCTGCCCAAGGTGATCGGTGACCCGGCCTTCATCAACCTGGCGCTGCACAACCTGATCGCCAACGCCATCAAATACACCCGTGGCCGCGAGCCTGCACGCATCGACATCGGCGCCCACCTGCACGAAGAGGAAATCGAAGTCTATATTCGCGATAATGGCGTGGGCTTCGATATGGCCTATGCGAACAAACTCTTCGGTGTGTTCCAGCGGCTACACCGCATGGAGGACTTCGAGGGCACCGGGATCGGCCTGGCCAGCGTGCGCCGGATCATCGAGCGTCACGATGGCCGAGTCTGGGCCCAAGGTCAGGTCGACCAAGGCGCCAGCTTCCATTTCACCCTTCCCCGTCATCCAGAAACAACCTGAGGCACCCGTACAATCATGCTCAAGCCTATCCTGCTGGTAGAAGACAACCCCAGGGACCTGGAACTCACGCTCCTGGCCCTGGAGCGTAGCCAGTTGGCCAACGAGGTCATCGTGCTGCGCGACGGCGCAGATGCCCTTGACTACCTGCTGCGCCGCAACACCTATGCCGAGCGTGCCGACGGCAACCCTGCGGTGTTGCTGCTGGACCTGAAACTGCCCAAGGTCGATGGCCTGGAAGTGCTCAGGGAAGTACGCGCCACCCCCGAACTGCGCAGCATCCCGACGGTGATGCTGACGTCTTCGCGGGAGGAGCCGGACCTGCTGCGTGCCTATGAGCTGGGGGTGAACGCCTACGTGGTCAAACCTGTGGAGTTCAAGGAGTTCGTTGCGGCGATTTCCGACCTTGGGGTGTTCTGGGCCGTACTCAATGAACCCCCACCCGGCTCGCTGCGCCTTAACCGGCGTGGCAGCAACTGAGGCCAACCGCAAAGATGCTGCCAACGCCGCTCAAATTACTGATGGTTGAAGACAGCTCGCTGGATGCCGAGCTGACCCTGCTGAGCCTCGAGCGCAGCGGCTTGCAGCTGCAATCGCAGCTGGTGTTCGACCATGTCGCCGCCGAGCACGCCCTGGGCGAAGCCAGCTATGACCTGATCCTGTGTGACTGCGTGCTGCCGGGCTCGTCCGGCACCGACGTACTGGCCATCGCTCAGCGACTGGCGCCGGACACGCCGTTCATCTTCCTTTCGGGCATTTACGGTGAAGAGCACGCGGTGGAGATGATCCGCCTGGGTGCCACCGATTATGTCCTGAAAAAGAACCTGCCGATGCTGCCCAAGGCAGTGCGCAGGGCGCTTACCGAAGTGCAGGAGCGCCAACGGCGGCGCCGTGCCGAGGAAGCCTTGGCGGATGTGGAGGCACGTGCACGGATCGCCATCGATGCCGCCGGCATGGGCACCTGGGATTTCCGTCCGCAGGAAGGGCTTTTGGTGTGGGATGCCCGCTGCAAGACGCTGTTCGGTCTGCCGGTAGACACCGAGATGAACCTCGATGTTTTCTATGCAGGCATCTACCCCGAAGACGTGCCCCGCGTACGTGAAGCGGTGGAATACGCCATGCGCCCGGACAGCGACGGGCTTTACCGGGCCGAATTCCGCATTGCCCAGCCCAACGGCCTGGAGCCGCGCTGGCTGCTCAGCAGTGGCCAGAGCCAGTTCGTCGATGGCCGCTGCACGCGCTTTTCGGGCGTGCTGCAGGACATCCACGCACAGCGCCTGGCCACCCAGGCGCTCAAGCAACTCAACGAAATGCTCGGCGAACGTGTGGAGCGGCGCACCCGCGAGCGCGACCGGGCCTGGGAACTGTCCCAGGACCTGCTCGCGGTGCTCAACAAAGACCTCACGCCGGTCGCCCTGAACCCTGCCTGGGAGGCCAGCCTGGGCTTCTCCCGCGAGCGCCTGAGCCAGACCTCGTTATTGCATCTGCTGCCTGAACCGGACCAGGAAGCGCTGCTGACCGAATTGGCCGCCCTCTCTCATGGCCGCACCAGCGCCCGCTTCGTCGGCCGCATCCAGCATGCAGGCGGTCAGTTGCGCTGGCTGTCATGGGTGGTGGTACCGGAGGACACCCTGCTCTATGTGGTGGCCCGCGACATCACCAGCGAGCGCGAAGCAGCCGTAGGGCTGGCGGACGCCAACGAGCGCCTGCGCGAACAGATCGCCGAGCGCGAGCGCATCGAAGCGGCGCTGCAGCAGATGCAACGGCTGGAGGCGGTTGGCCAGCTCACTGCCGGTGTTGCCCACGACTTCAATAATCTGCTGACCGTCATCCTTACCGGCTCAAGCTTCCTCGAGCGTGACCTGGACAAAGGTGACCTGGAGAAAGCCCGCAAGCGCCTGACGCACATCCGCGAGGCCGGTGAACGCGGCGCCAAGCTGACCTCACAGTTGCTCGCCTTCTCCCGCCGCCAGCGTCTGGAACCGGTGCCTCTGAACCTCAACCGCACGTTGAGCGGCCTGGAGGAATTACTGCGCCGCACCTTGGGCGGGAGCATTTCTGTGCGCCTGGACCTGGACCACAGCCTGTGGCAAGCGCTGACCGACCCGACCCAGACCGAAATGATCATCCTCAACCTGGCGATCAACGCTCGCGACGCCATGCCCGACGGCGGCCAGCTGACGCTGTCCACCCGTAATACGCGGATCAAGGCCCGCCCGCAGCGGCCGGAAGACCCAGAGCCGGGTGAGTACGTGATGCTGAGCATTCGCGACACCGGCTGCGGCATGAGCGAAGAGGTGGTGGCCAAGGTGTTCGAACCGTTCTTCACCACCAAGGACATCGGCAAAGGCTCGGGCCTGGGGCTTGCACAGGTGTTCGGCTTTGCCAAGCAGTCGGGTGGCGGTGTGCGCATCGACACCGCGCCAGGGCATGGCACTCAGGTTGCCGTCTACCTGCCTGCAGTGAAGCATGAACGGGCGGTGGACCCGGTGGTCCCGGCTGCATCGCAGTCGGTCAGTGACACGGGCCGCGACCGCACGGTGCTGCTGGTGGATGACGACCACCTGGTGCGCGACATGCTCGGCGATGTGTTGCGCCAATACGGCTATCAGGTACGCCAGGCACACAGCGGCGAACAGGCATTGGCCCAGCTGGACGACGAGATCGACCTGTTGCTTACCGACTTTGCCATGCCTGAATTCAACGGTGCCCAGTTGGCGTTGGCCGCACGTGAAAGGCATCCGCGCTTGCCGGTGGTGTTCCTGACCGGGTATGCCGAGCTGGAGGGTCTGGATTTACCGGACAGCCTGGTGATGCAGAAGCCGGTGCAGGCTGAGGAGCTGGCCCGCGTGCTGGATGAACTGCTGCGGGTGAACAGGCAGTAGGGCTTGAGCGCAGAGGCCATCGCCAGTACGCTGGCGACCGGCTTCTACGCACGCCAGACACGACGAAACCCAGCGCCGATGGTCATCTGCACTGAATCAAGAAGGTGTATTGCAAAGAGAAAATGGCAGGGGCGGCTGGATTCGAACCAACGCATGGCAGGATCAAAACCTGCTGCCTTACCGCTTGGCGACGCCCCTGTATCGGATGCAGCGTTAGCTGCTCTGACTTTTCCAACTGAGTGACAACTGGGTTGTTGTCTTGGAATGCGCGGCACTTTAACAACATTCTCTGGACGTGGGAAGCCCCTTTCGCAAAAAAAATGCTTTAAAACAGCAGGTTAGTGTTTTGCAGGCCTTTCACACGTACCAAAGTGACCATCCGTCGCATTTATACCGCCTCGCTTCAACACAATCGCATTGCGCCCTTCCAATCAGATAAGCAATTTGCATTGACCAAGGAGGATGCCATGCCTGTTTCCCACGACCTGTACCAAGACCTGCACTACCCCCGCGAAATCGTTCAGCAACGCCGTCAGCAAGACAAGACCCTCGACCGTCTGCTCGACGAATACATCGACATCGACAATCAGGTCCTTGCAGCTGAGGCGATCTCGGCCGGCAACTTTCAGGACGACGACCTGCGCCTGCTCAAGGAGCGCCGGCTGACCATCAAATACATGATCGAGCGCCAGTTGGAGCGCAAGGTTTGAGTCATCCGGCCAACTGATAGAAGCACCGCACTTTTTCTATTGGTTTAAAGGGCCGACCTCAGGCAAGCTGCGCGCTGACCTTCCTTTGCCCAAGGAGCTTAGCTTTTGTCTGCCTGGATCCCCTCCCCCCTGCGCCAACTGAGCCAACGCCTGCGCACCGCCACCTCCAACCAGAGTGAACTGCTCGCATGGTTCGAAGACAAGGCGCGTAGCCGTGGCTATCAGCTCAGCGACGGCCAGCGCCGGGTCATCCATGCCATGGCCGCGCAGCTTGCCCGCTTGCCAGGGGGCGAACCCCGCAGTCTGTACTTGTACGGCTCGGTGGGCCGCGGCAAGAGCTGGCTGCTGGACGGGTTTTTCCAGGCAGTGCCGGTCGAGGCAAAAAAACGCCTGCACTTTCATGATTTCTTTGCCCGCCTGCATCAGGGCATGCATCGTCACAGGCTGCTCGACGATGCCTTGGGCGCGACGCTGGACGAATTACTGGGCGACTGCCAGGTACTGTGTTTCGACGAATTCCATGTGCATGACATCGGTGATGCCATGCTGCTCACCCGCCTGTTCAATGCCTTGTTCGCACGTGGCATCTTCCTGCTGGTGACCTCGAACTACGCACCCGAGGGGCTGCTGCCCAATCCGCTGTACCACGAGCGATTCCTGCCGGTGATCCGCCTGATCAATGGCCGTATGGAGGTACTTGAAGTCGGCGGTGACACCGACTTTCGCAGCCTGCCGGCCAACCGTGAACACCAGCGTTTTACCCAAGGCCACTATGTATGGCCTGGCGATGCGGCCCAGCGCCAGGCGCTGAAGGTGCCGGCCGCGCAACCGCTCACGCTGGAGGTGAACAAACGCAACCTTCGGGCGCTCGTCAGTGACGGCAGGACGGTGATGTTCGCCTTTGACGACCTGTGCGAGCAGCCCACAGCGGTGATCGATTATCTGCAGCTTGCCCAGCATTTCGATACCTGGGTCATCGACGGGCTGGATGACCTCTCGGAGTGCTCATTGGCAGCGCAGCAGCGCTTCGTCAACCTGGTGGACGTACTGTACGACCAGGACTGCCAGGTGACGGTGATCGGGCAGCGGCGGCTGGAAGAGAGCCTGGGCGGCCACGTTGCCGACCTGATGCGCACCCGCAGCCGGCTGGGGCAGTTGCATCAGGTCGGCCCGCAGACGTTCCCCGGCTGAACACGCGCATTCGCCCGTTGGCCAGGCCAACGGTCAGCCTGCTCTGGGCAGATCCGCCAGCACCGCTTCGATCTCTCTGAGCACCGCCGGATCATCCAGTGTCGAGGGCGGCACATACGCCTGGCCATCGGCAATCTTGCGCAACACCGCCCGCAGGATCTTGCCCGAGCGGGTCTTGGGCAGCCGCTTCACCAAACGCACTTGATTGAAGCACGCCAACGCGCCGATCTGCTCACGCACCTTGCCCACCAACTCCACCGACAGTTGCGCCTCGCCAATACCCTCACCGTCCTTGAGC
Source organism: Pseudomonas sp. NPDC089743 (assembly GCF_044748785.1). Taxonomy (NCBI): domain Bacteria; kingdom Pseudomonadati; phylum Pseudomonadota; class Gammaproteobacteria; order Pseudomonadales; family Pseudomonadaceae; genus Pseudomonas; species Pseudomonas sp. NPDC089743. The sequence goes on along the minus strand of NZ_JBIVGS010000005.1, from coordinate 356,231 downwards.
ACCACCAGCGCCAAGGGCACCTGGCCCTTGATCTGGTCGTGCACACCGATCACCGCGCATTCGGCCACCGCAGGGTGGCACGCCACCAAGTCCTCCATCTCGCCGGTGGAGAGGCGATGGCCAGAGACGTTGATCACATCATCGGTTCGCCCCATGATGTAGACGAACCCGTCGTCATCCAGGTAGCCACCATCACCGGTGTGGTAGTAACCCGGGTAGGTCTGCAGATAAGCCTGCAGGTAGCGCTCATGATCGCCCCACAAGGTCTGGCTGCAACCGGGTGGCAGCGGCAGCGCGATGACGATGGCGCCCTGATGATTCGGGCCCAGCAGGTGCCCATCGTCATCCAGCACCCGAACGTGATAGCCCGGCACTGCGCGGTTGCTCGAACCCGGCCGCGCCGCGCTGCCCTCGAGCCCCACGCACGGCGCGGTGACTGGCCAGCCCGTCTCGGTCTGCCACCAATGGTCGTGCACCGGCTTGCCGGACACCCGCTCCAGCCACTGGTGGGTACTTGAATCCAGTTTTTCCCCGGCCAGGAACAATTGGCGCAGCGAGCTCAGGTCATGTCGGCGGATCAACTCGCCATCCGGGTCCTCCTTGCGGATCGCCCGCATGGCGGTCGGCGCACAGAACAGGGCATTGACCCGATACTGCTCGACCACACGCCAATAGGCCGAAGCATCCGGGGTGCGGATCGGCTTGCCTTCATAGAACACCGTGGTGCAGCCGCTCATCAGAGGGCCATAGACGATCAGCGAGTGCCCGACCACCCAGCCCACATCGGAAATGCCCCACCACACGTCGCCCGCCTGCATGCCGTAGATATGGCGCATGGCATAACACAGGGCTACCGCGTTGCCACCGTTTTCACGCACGATGCCCTTGGGTTTGCCCGTGGTACCCGAGGTGTAGATGATGTACAGCGGGTCTGCCGCTGTCAGCTCGACCGCAGGCACAGGCTCGGCTTTCATCAGCGCTTGCTGCCAGTCAAGGTCGCGCCCTGGCTGCAACTGGGCGCGAACCTGGGGCCGCTGCAGCACCAGCACCTGACGCGGCTGGTGGTGAGCCAGTTGCAGCGCGCGGTCGACCAGCGGCTTGTACTCGATCACCCTGTCGAACTCCAGCCCGCAGGACGCCGTCAGCAGCACGCTTGGCCGCGCATCATCGATACGCAGGGCCAGTTCATTGGCTGCAAAGCCACCGAACACCACTGAGTGCACTGCACCGATACGCGCGCAGGCGAGCATGGCCATGGCCGCCTGCGGCACCATCGGCATGTAGATGATCACCCCATCGCCTTTGCCAACCCCTAACCGGCGCAGCAACCCGGCCAGGCGCGCTACTTCGTCACGCAGCTGGTTGTAGCTGAACACCTGCTGCACGCCGGTCACGGGAGAATCGTAGATCAGCGCCGCCTGCTCGCCACGGCCCAGCTCGATTTGCCGATCGAGGGCCAGGTAGCAGCTGTTCAGGCGACCGTCGGCGAACCAGCGATGGGTGCCGTCGGGGTTTTCCTGCAGGGTCAGGGTGGGCTGGCGATACCAGGCCAGCTGTTTGGCCTGTTCGGCCCAGAAGGCAGCAGGGTCGGCAATGGAATGGGCGTAGTCGTGCTGGTAGGTCATGTCGATGGCAACCCGGTACTTGTTGTTATTGAAGGGCGAGCCTTGAGTATGGACCGCCACGCCCCGGCTGCCATGGGACTAAAGTCACAACGCATATGCAGATTTGCAGCGCCGGCGAAAGCGCCCCACAACGGTGCAAAGCCTCTAGAATAAGCCACCCTCCCCGCCACAGAGCAGCCCATGGATATCGAGCAGGCCCGAACCTTTCTGGAAGTCGTACGGTGCGGCAGCCTCGTCGCCGCCGCCGAGCGCCTGTTCGTGTCACAGACCGCGATCACCGCCCGGGTGCAGCGCCTTGAGCAGCAACTGGGCTGTCAGCTGTTCGTGCGCAGCCGCAACGGCGCCAGCCTGACCAGTGATGGCGAAGCCTTCGTCAGCTATGCCAACCAGCTGGTGCAGACGTGGGAAGCGGCGCGCCGTGATCTGCCACTGCCCGAAGGCTGCCAGCAAGTGCTGCACGTAGGGGCAGAAGTGAGCCTGGGCAACCCGATGCTGCTCGACTGGGTCAGCGCCTTGCACTGCGCGTTACCCAGCCACGCCATCCGCAGCGAGGTCAGCGACGGTGAGTCCTTGCTGCGCAAGGTGGAGATGGGCCTGCTGGACGCCGCGCTGGTCTATCAGCCTACCTACGGTCCGGGCCTGCAGGTGGAACAGTTGATGGAAGAAAAGCTGATCCGCATACGCCGTGTCGCGCAACCCGACCCGTATATCTATATCGACTGGGGCGAGGCATTCCGCCGCCAGCACGACGCCGCCCTGCCCGACTGCGCGCGACCGGCGCTGAGTTTCAACCTCGGGCCGCTGGCCCTGCAGTTCATTCTCGACAAAGGCGGCAGCGGCTATTTCCGTACCCGCGTGGTGCAGGCGTATCTGGACAGCGGGGTATTCGAACGGGTGCCGCAAGCCCCGGAGTTCACCTACCCAACCTTCCTGGTATACCCACGCAAGTGCGACAGCGAGGCACTGCAACAGGCCTTCACGCTGCTGCGCCGGCTGATAGCCTCCGGCACCAGCGATTGGTCACAACGCTGGGACCCGCTGATCTGAAACGCCGCCAGCGGCGCTGAGCAACTGGCGCTTGAGGCCCGCGATCAGGTCGGTCTGGGTGATCACACCGACCATCTGGTCGCCATCGATCACCGGCAGACAGTGCAGCCCTTGTTCGCACAGCAGGGGTAACAGACGTACCAAGGGGTCCTGGCTGCTGACACTGATGACCTGCCGGCTCATCACCTGCTCCATACGCACGGCGTTGCGCCCGAAAAGCCCCCGCCAGCTGAACCGGCCACGTTGCATGGCCGGGCCGAGCAGATCGCTGAGGCTCACGATACCCACCAGCTTGCCCTGCTGCAGCACCGGCAGGGTTTTCAGGTGATGACTGGCGAGCATCTTCCAGGCCTGCTCCAGGGTGGTATCGGGTGCGGCGAACTGCACGTCGCGGGACATCACCGACGCTGCAGTGATCCCGCCCAGGCTGCGCTGCAGGGCATGCTGCTCGGTGGCCAGGATGATGCGTTCCAGTTCATCGCGGGTGACGTCGACGAACGCCCCCAACTCGTCCAATGCCTGATCCAGGTCCGCACCCGTGACCCCGACCCGCTCGCTGGGCAACGGGTCGTGGGTGTGGTGCTGGTCCTTGCGTGGCGCAGCGCCCTTGGGGTAATGCACCCCGGTCAAACGGTTGTACACCACGGCCACCAGCACCAGAATCAGCGCGTTGAGCAGCACGGGCTCCAGCAGGTGGTCGCCCAGCGCCGTCAGCCCTGAATCGGCCAGCACTGCGCTCACCGCAACACCGCCCCCCGGCGGGTGCAGGCAGCGCAACAGGCACATCAGCACAAGCGAGAGGCCCAAGGCCGTCGCCGCGACCCACAGGTGGGGGCCGAACGCCTCGCGCATGAAAAGGCCCACTGCGCCGGCCAGCGCGTAGCTGCCCAGCACCGGCCAAGGCTGTGCCAAGGGCCCGGAATGCACGGCGAACACCAGCACTGCCGAGGCCGCCAGAGGGCCCAGTAGGTGCAAGGCGATGCCGGGCCCGTAGGCCATACCGGTCAACCAGCCGGCGAGAAACAAACCGAGCAGCGCGCCGATGCCGGCACGCAGCCATTGTTTTGGAGGGATATTCAGGGGCGGCGGCAACAACCGCTGCAGACGACTTTCGGAACGCAAGGCAGTCATTCAAGTAATCGTGTTCGTGGTGCTGATCAAAAGAAAGCCCAGCCGACCTGGCCTGGGCCCTAGGGGCTCCGTCCGTGGAGAGATGGAAACCGCAGGGTTTCTTCAGGTGATTGTGCCGCGCAGCTCCGGGCTTGGGCCAATTCAAAAAAATGCGCCTGCACTGCAGTTTTTTTGCAGTGCCGCTGCCGCGACAGGGCCAAAGCGCTTCAGCGTACCTTGCGCGGCAGATCGATACTCACCCGCAGACCGCCCAAAGGGCTCTGCTGCAAGGCCAAAGAGCCACCCCAGGCATCGACGATATCCCGCACGATCCCCAGCCCAAGGCCATGGCCATCCACTTGCTCATCCAGCCGCGAACCGCGCTCCAGCACCTGCAGGCGCTGGCTTTCAGGTATGCCCGGGCCGTCGTCGTCGACCCACACCTGGTAGCCTTCGCCCGTCGGGGCAATGCCCAGGCGCACTTCGCTGTCTGCCCATTTGCAGGCGTTATCCAAGAGGTTGCCCAGCAGTTCAAGGAAGTCCTCCCGGTCCCAAGGCAGCAGCAACCCGGGTGGTACATCGCGTTCGAGCAGCAAGCCTTCGCCATGGATCATGCCCAAGGTGGCGAGCAACCCCGGAAGCTCGGTGTCGCAGTCGAATTGGGCGCCAGGCAGCGCATCCCCAGCCAGGCGCGCCCGGTTCAGCTCGCGTGCCAGGCGCTGCTGGATCTGCTCCAGCTGCTCGCGCAGTTGCGCACGCACCTCGGGCAAGTCATTCAGGCGCTCGCTGGACGCCAGGCTCAGCAGCACCGCCAATGGCGTCTTCAAGGCATGGCCCAGGTTACCCAAGGCGTTGCGCGAACGGCGCAGGCTGTCTTCGGTATGGCTGAGCAAATGGTTGATCTGGCCCACCAGCGGGGCCAGTTCGCTGGGTACCTGGGCGTCGAGTTGCGAGCGCTGGCCTTGCTGCAATTGGGCAATCTGCTGACGCGCGCGCTCCAGCGGGCGCAACGAACGGGTGACGGTGATGCGCTGCAGCACCAGCACCAGGATCAGCGCCACCAAGCCCATGCCCAGGCCAATCTGCTGCAAGCGCCGGAACCCTTCGCGCACAGGCGAATAATCCTGAGCGACGCTGATCGAGATGTCCTGGCCTAGCCGCCGGTAGTCGGCACGCAGTGCAAGCAACTGCTGGCCTTCCGGGCCCAGTTCGTGGCTGTCGGAGAGGCCGGGCGCGGCTGGTTTGGGCATGTCCAGGTCCCACAGCGAGCGCGAGCGCCAGGTGCCCTTGTCGAAATCGATGCGAAAGTAGTAACCGGAAAACGGCCGTTGATAGGCGGCGGAAATGCGCCGCTCATCCAGCTGCAACCCCGAAGGCCCACGCACCAGCGCCACCAGCAGGTTCTCGCTTTCCTTGCGCAGGCCGTTTTCCAGATAGCGCTGCAAACCCGCCTCGAACAGCCACAAGGTAAGCTGCGCAAGCACCACCCCGACCACTACCAATACGGCCACCAGGCCCAGGCTCAAGCGTGCCTGGATCGATTTCACCCGGCGCTCCCGGCATAGATGTAGCCTTGCCCGCGGCGGGTTTCGATGACGCTGCGGCCCAGCTTGCGGCGCAGATGATTGACGTGCACTTCGAGCACGTTGGAGTCACGCTCGGTCTCGCCGTCGTACAGGTGCTCGGCCAGGTGGCTCTTGGAGAGGATCTGCTGCGGGTGCAGCATGAAGTAACGCAACAGGCGAAATTCAGCAGCGGTGAGCTGGATATCAACCCCTTCGCGGCTCACGCACTGGCGGCTTTCGTCCAGGTGCAGCCCGGCAGCTTCGAGCCTGGGCTGGTTGGCAAGCCCCCGCGCCCGGCGCACCAGCGCCTGAATGCGCAGTTGCAGCTCCTCCGGGTGGAAGGGCTTGCTCAGGTAATCGTCCGCCCCCGCCTTCAAGCCCTCGATGCGCTCGGCCCATGAGCCCCGTGCGGTCAGGATCAGCACCGGCGTGGCCAGACCTGCGGCACGCCACTGCGAAAGCACGTCCAGGCCCGGCAACCCCGGCAGGCCAAGGTCCAGAATGATCAGGTCGTAAGGCTCGCTCTGGCCTTGGTACACGGCGTCGCGGCCGTCGGCCAGCCAGTCCACGGCATAGCCTTGGCGCTGCAGGCCAGCGGTCAGCTCATCCGCCAGGGGGACATTGTCCTCGACAAGCAACAGGCGCATTCAGTCATCTTCCTCGTCTTTGAGCAGGGCACCGGTGCTGGCATCGAGCTTGATCTCACGCACCACACCCTCGGTGGTCAGCAGCTCGACTTCATATTCGTAGCGATCATCGTCTTCCTCCAGCTCCGCCTCCAGCAACCGCGCCCCGGGGTGACGCCCCAGGGCGGTCTCGAGCAATTGCTCGAGCGGAAGGATCACGCCGTTGCGACGCAGCTGCAGGGCCTCATCCTGGTCCAGGTCGCGCGCAACGGCCAAGGAACAGACCGCCAGCAGCGAGAGAGCCAGGTAGCGCGCCGACCGGGTCACGTGGATCATCAGTTGTCCTGTTCGTCCTTCAGCACTTCACCGGTCTTGGCGTCCAGGTCGACGTCCCATTCGACGTTCTGGGTGTCACGCATTTCGACCTTGTAGATGTAGCGGCCGTATTCGTTTTCCAGCTCCGAATCGGTGACGGTGGCGCCGGGGTGCTTGGCAACCGCAGCGGCCTTGAGCTCATCCAGCGATTTGATGGTCTTGGCATTCACCAGCTTGACCACTTCGTCAGGTCGGACGTCCTTGGCCAGGGCGACGTTGGCACCGAAAGCAAGCGCAGCGGCAGTGAACAAGGCAGTCAGAGTTTTCATCAGATTCTCTCCATCAGGGTGTGCAATTTGTCTACGGGGTTAAGATTATCCACCGGTCCTTAACTCAACCTGAAAAAAGCTGGCGTCATGATAGCGCAGCGCATCGACCATGCGTTTCCTATAATGCCCGCCCGTGAATTGCGAGGCAGTCTATGAGCGCCATCCATATCAAGTACCCGGCTCTGACCTTCAAGGCCGGCAAACGTGCCCTGCAGCGCATCCGCGAGCGCGGGCTGCAGGCAGCGGATGTCGGCGTGGTGCCGGGTGCCGCTGGCGGGCCCAAGCCACTGGGGATTCAAGGCTTGGACCTGGCGCTGTTCGGCGAGTGGCTGCCATCGGCCCCTCGCCAACGGGCCTTGATTGGCGCATCGATCGGCTCCTGGCGTTTCGCCAGCGCCTGCCTTGACGACCCGGTCGCAGGCATCCGCCGCCTCGGCGAGCTGTATACCGAGCAGGACTTTGCCAAAGGTGTGACCGCGGCCCAGATCAGCCGCAGCTGCCAGCAGATGCTCGACGACCTGCTGCAAGGGCGTGATGGGCAGATCCTGGCATCACCGCACTACCGCCTGAACATCCTGGTGGTGAAGAGCCACGGCCATCTTGCCCATGACCATCGCGGCCGGTTGGGGATGGGGCTGGGCTCGGTGGTCGCCAGCAACCTGCTGGGGCGCTCCCGCCTGGCGCGGCATTTCGAACGGGTCATCCTGCACGATGAGCGTGCCACCCCGCCGCTGGATCCGCTCACAGACTTTCCCTCACGCTACCTGCCGCTGGGCCTGGGCAACCTGCGCCATGCCCTGCTCGCGTCCGGCTCGATTCCCATGGTCATGGAAGGTGTGCGCGACATCCCCGGCGCCGGTGCGGGCACCTATCGCGACGGCGGCTTGCTCGACTATCACCTCGACCTGCCTTACCGCGGCGACGACCTGGTGCTTTACCCGCATTTCACCGACAAGGTCGTGCCGGGCTGGTTCGACAAAGCCCTGCCATGGCGCAAGGGCGATGCCACACGCCTGCGCAATGTGCTGTTGGTGACGCCGTCACCGCAGTATCTGGCCGCACTGCCCTTCGGCAAGTTGCCCGATCGCAACGACTTCAAGCGCTTCATGGGCGATGCCCCCAGCCGCAAACGCTACTGGTACCAGGCCATTGCAGAAAGCCAACGGCTGGGAGACGAACTGCTGGAACTGATTGCCACCGGGCGGCTGCACGAACGCCTGCAAGCCTTGTAGCGACCATGCTGGTAGACTGCGCGCATCTTCGATACACACAGAGTTCTGACCGTGGAAATCTTCAAGGAATTTACTTTCGAATCGGCCCACCGCCTGCCCAACGTCCCTGCCGGGCACAAATGCGGCCGCCTGCATGGCCACTCGTTCAAGGTCGGCCTGCACCTGACCGGCCCGCTGGACCCGCACACCGGCTGGATCCGCGACTTTTCCGAGATCAAGGCGATCTTCAAGCCGATCTACGAGCAGCTGGACCACAACTACCTCAACGACATTCCTGGCCTGGAAAACCCCACCAGCGAAGTCATCGCCAAGTGGATCTGGGAGCAGGTCAAGCCGCTGCTGCCGGAGCTGTCCAAGGTGCGTATTCATGAAACCTGCACCAGCGGCTGCGAATACAGCGGCGATTGATGGGCGCCGCGCTACAGGGGCACGGGGTCAATCCTTGGCAACCAGCGGGCGGGGGTGAGGCGGCACGCAAGGGTTCGACACCTGCAAGCTGAACCGGCCACGCTCGCCTTGACGGTTGTTAAGGTATGCAACCCGCTCGACCCGCCGCCTCACTTGCCGACCGTCCGCGCTGTAAAGCTTCAGGTTCAAGAACAACTGCCCTTCCTGCAACCGCTGCGGGTCCAGGCCAGGGATGTGCCACAGGGGCGTTCGCCGCCCGGCGGTCAACTTGTACAGTGCCGTATCCAGATCCACAGGCGGGTCGACGGGAAGCACCACGGAGGTCCCGAAGGGGTCTCGTAACGCCAGGTTGGCTGGCTCGTCCGTGCTCACACCGGCAGCCGAGCGGGCCGGGTAAAAGCCAAGATAACCGTTGCGACTGACGTCGAGCCAGCAGTCCAGTGACGGCCAGAGGTCGGCGTTTCTGCCCTCATACGCCAGGCGGATCTCATAGACGAAGCCTGTTGCAAGCCGGTAGACACCGAACCAGAACCTGTCACAAAACACGCGCGGACGAGCCTCGGGCCCCCATAACGAGTCAATCAGGAACGATTGCAGGATTTCTTCGCCATAGTCCAGGCTGGTGATCAGCCAGCCATCGTCACCGTTCCAGTCATCGAATTCGGTCCAGAACGGCCGGGTGATGCCATCATCGTCAAACTGGGCGGCCCGCAACGGTTCATCCAGCAATTGCCAGCGGCATGCCGCGGTAAAACACAGCAGCGGTTCAAAATACAGCTCAGCCATCATCCCTACTCCGTACGCTCGTCAAAAACGCACAATGGCGCCCTTTCAAGGCATGGGGCAGGTAGAAGGCTTACCTCAGTTCGGCACGCAGGAACCCAGGCGCGATGTAGCGCTGGTAATGCGCCTCGGACAGCAAAAAGAATTCCCGATCGATGGCATCGCGCAACTGCGGCAGCTCCCAGTCACGAAACTCGGGCAGCAACGCCATCCCGTACGCTTCCAGGTCGCGAATCAGGCGGGCACCGCGGGCAATCAGCTGATACGCCCAGCAGTACTCGGACTGCTGCTCGACGAAGCGTATGGCGCGCTGCTGCAGCTGCTGGCGCAGCAGGTTGGCATCGAACACCTCCAGCTTGGCCATCATCACCTGTACCAGCAACTGCTCCAGGCGCAGCAAAACGGCACGCTTCTGATCGTCGTCGTACGCGTTCCAGTGGATGACTTCGTGATGGAAACGCTTGCAGCCACGGCACACCGTGTCTCCATACACCGTGGAGCAAAGGCCGACGCAAGGGGTCTTGATGGACTGGTTGGGCATGGAAAAACAACGGCTTGGCGGTGGAACACAGGCCCATGTTAGCCCTTTGTCTAACCAGGGTCACTCGTTAAAGTCACGCTCGCCGCCTTACCTTCTGCGACAATTTGCCGTAGAATCATCCCGCCTTTTCAAGGCAACAATGTCCGTTGGAAGCTGTTTTCAAAGCGTCACGAGCACAGTTGATCCGGTAGAACGGCGTTGGCCCGGGCCATGCACCCCCCGCATGCCCGTGCCAGCCCTCATCAGCCCCCGTTCTGCAGGCGTAAAACTTTGAAAGCAGCTTCTGTAAGGATTCTCTGCGACCCTGGCTGTGCGGCCCAAGAAGCCGTGATGGCGCATGGGTGCAGAGAATGCTGGATGAGCGTCCCGGACTCCCTTTAGGGACCACTGATGAGGGTAATAACTGTGCTTGAAGCCTACCGCAAACACATCGAAGAGCGTGCCGCCCTGGGTATCGTGCCCCAGCCGCTGAACGCCGAACAAACTGCAGGCCTGGTCGAGCTGCTGAAAAACCCGCCGGCCGGCGAAGAAGCCTTCCTCGTAGACCTGATCACCCACCGCGTTCCACCAGGAGTCGACGAGGCTGCCTACGTCAAGGCTGCGTTCCTGTCTGCCGTGGCCAAGGGTGAAGCCACCTCGCCACTGATCGACCGCAAGCACGCCACCGAGCTGCTGGGCACCATGCAAGGTGGCTACAACATCGAAACGCTGGTCGCGCTGCTGGATGACGCCGAACTGGGCGCCGTCGCGGCCGAAAAGCTCAAGCACACCCTGCTGATGTTCGATGCCTTCCACGACGTGGCCGAAAAAGCCAAGGCGGGCAATGCGCACGCCAAGGCCGTGCTGGAATCCTGGGCTGCCGGCGAGTGGTTCACCTCGCGTCCGGCCATCGCCGATAAGTACACCCTGACCGTGTTCAAGGTGCCCGGCGAAACCAACACCGACGACCTGTCCCCTGCCCCGGACGCCTGGTCGCGCCCTGACATCCCGCTGCACGCCCTGGCCATGCTGAAAATGGCCCGCGACGGCATCGAGCCGCAGCAGCCTGGCTCGGTCGGCCCGCTGGCACAGATCGAAGCCGTCAAGGCCAAGGGTTTCCCGGTCGCCTACGTCGGTGACGTGGTCGGTACCGGCTCTTCGCGTAAATCCGCCACCAACTCGGTGCTGTGGTTCTTCGGCGACGACATTCCGTACGTACCGAACAAGCGCGCCGGTGGCTTCTGCTTCGGCACCAAGATCGCCCCGATCTTCTACAACACCATGGAAGACGCCGGCGCCCTGCCGATCGAATTCGACTGCACCAACCTGGCCATGGGCGACGTCATCGACGTTTACCCCTACAAAGGTGAAGTACGCCGTCACGACAGCGACGAGCTGGTCACCAGCTTCGAGCTGAAAACCGAAGTACTGCTGGATGAAGTCCGCGCTGGCGGCCGCATCCCGCTGATCGTCGGCCGTGGCCTGACCGAAAAAGCCCGCGCCGAACTGGGCCTGGGTGCATCCGACCTGTTCAAGAAGCCAGAGCAGCCTGCCGATTCCGGCAAGGGCTTCACCCTGGCCCAGAAAATGGTCGGCCGTGCGTGCGGCCTGCCGGAAGGCCAGGGCGTGCGCCCAGGTGCTTACTGCGAGCCGAAGATGACCACCGTCGGCTCCCAGGACACCACTGGCCCGATGACCCGCGACGAGCTGAAAGACCTGGCGTGCCTGGGCTTCTCCGCTGACCTGGTGATGCAGTCGTTCTGCCACACCGCGGCCTATCCGAAGCCGATCGACGTCACCACCCACCACACCCTGCCAGACTTCATCCGCACCCGTGGCGGCGTGTCGCTGCGCCCAGGCGACGGCATCATCCATAGCTGGCTGAACCGCATGCTGATGCCTGATACCGTCGGTACCGGTGGCGACTCGCACACCCGCTTCCCGATCGGCATCTCGTTCCCGGCCGGTTCCGGCCTGGTGGCTTTCGCCGCCGCTACCGGCGTCATGCCGCTGGACATGCCAGAGTCGATCCTGGTGCGCTTCAAGGGCAAACTGCAACCAGGCATCACCCTGCGTGACCTGGTACACGCCATCCCTTACTACGCCATCCAGCAGGGCCTGCTGACCGTTGAGAAGAAAGGCAAGAAAAACGCCTTCTCCGGCCGCATCCTGGAAATCGAAGGCCTGGACGAACTGACCGTCGAGCAAGCGTTCGAGCTGTCCGACGCCTCGGCCGAGCGTTCCGCTGCCGGCTGCACCATCAAGCTGCCAGAGAAGGCCATCGCCGAGTACCTGCAGTCGAACATCACCCTGCTGCGCTGGATGATCGGCGAAGGCTACGGCGATGCCCGCACCCTGGAGCGTCGCGCCCAGGCGATGGAAGCCTGGCTGGCCAAGCCTGAGCTGCTGTCGGCTGACGCCGATGCCGAATACGCCGAAATCATCGAAATCGACCTGGCCGACGTCAAGGAGCCTGTGCTCTGCGCGCCGAACGACCCGGACGACGCCCGCCTGCTGTCGTCGGTACAGGGCGAGAAGATCGACGAAGTGTTCATCGGTTCGTGCATGACCAACATTGGCCACTTCCGCGCTGCCGGTAAGCTGCTGGAGAAGGTCAAGGGCGGTATTCCGACCCGTCTGTGGCTGGCTCCGCCGACCAAGATGGACGCTCACCAGCTGACCGAAGAAGGCTACTACGGCATCTACGGCAAGGCCGGTGCGCGCATGGAAATGCCAGGCTGCTCGCTGTGCATGGGCAACCAGGCACGTGTGCAGACCGGTTCGACCGTGGTTTCCACTTCGACCCGTAACTTCCCGAACCGCCTGGGCGACGCCACCAACGTCTACCTGGCATCGGCCGAGCTGGCTGCTGTCGCATCGATCATCGGCAAACTGCCGACCGTCGAGGAGTACATGCAGTACGCGAAAGACATCGACAGCATGGCTGCCGACGTTTACCGCTACCTGAGCTTCGACCAGATCGCAGAGTTCCGCGAAGCTGCGGCCAACGCCAAGATCCCGGTTGTTCAAGCCTAATCAGCTGTAAGCCACAAAAAAACCCGGCATTCATGCCGGGTTTTTTATTGCCCTTGCTCGCCTCAAATCACGAACAAATCCACGAACCGGTGGACCGCCGTGCCCTCCAGCCGCTGTTGATCGCCACACAGCGCGAAAATCTCCAGGCAACGCTGACGCGAAAACCGCGTCGCCAAGTTGTCCCTGAACTTGGCCTCCAGCAAGGGGATGCCCTCCCCGCGTCGGCGCCGGTGCCCGACCGGGTACTCCACCACTACCTGTTCGGTACTGCTGCCATCCTTGAAGAACACCTGCAAGCCATTGGCGATCGAGCGCTTGTCCGGCTCCAGGTATTCGCGGCTGAAACGAGGGTCCTCGACCACTTCCATCTTTTCCCGTAGACGGTCGATGCTCGGATGGGCAGCGTGGAAAGCATCCTCGTAATGCTCGGCCACCAGATGACCGAAGATGAGCGGCACCGCCACCATGTACTGCAGGCAGTGGTCGCGATCGGCAGCATTGGCCAGCGGGCCGACCTTGGAGATGATGCGAATGGCCGATTCCTGGGTGGTGATGACGATACGGTCGACTTCGTGCAGGCGGTTACGCACTTGCGGATGCAGGCTGACTGCCGCTTCACAGGCGGTCTGGGCGTGGAACTCGGCCGGGAAACTGACCTTGAACAACACGTTTTCCATCACGTAACTGGCCAACGCCTGCGGTACGCGGAGCGCCTGCTGGGCAGAAGGCTTGAGCGCCAGGTCCTTGTTGGTGTGGCTGAACGACACGTCGTAAAAACCCCACTGCGGCGCAGTCAGCACACCAGGCACACCCATCTCGCCCCGCAGCGCGATATCGGCCAGGCGCACGCCCCGGCTGGACGCATCGCCGGCAGCCCACGACTTGCGCGAGCCGGCATTGGGTGCATGGCGGTAGGTGCGCAGCGCCTGGCCATCGACGAAGGCATGAGACAGGGCCGAGAGCAGTTGTTCACGGTTGGCACCCATCAGCTTGGCGCACACGGCCGTGGACGCCACCTTGACCAGCAGCACGTGGTCCAGCCCGACACGATTGAAGGCGTTCTCCAGGGCCAGCACACCTTGAATCTCATGGGCCATGACCATGGCCTCAAGCACTGCGCGCATCAGCAGCGGGCTTTCACCCCTGGCCACCTGCTTTTGCGACAGGTGATCAGCTACCGCAAGGATCCCCCCGAGGTTATCGGAAGGGTGGGCCCACTCGGCGGCAAGCCAGGTATCGTTGTAGTCCAGCCAGCGCACGGTGCAGCCGATATCCCAGGCGGCCTTGACCGGGTCGAGCCGGTGACTGGTGCCGGGCACCCGGGCGCCATTGGGTACCACCGTACCCTCCACCAGCGGGCCGAGGTGCTTGGTGCACTCTGGAAAGCGCAGGGCCAACAGGCCACAGCCCAGGGTGTCCATCAGGCAGTTGCGTGCGGTGTCCAGCGCTTCGGAGGACTCGACGCGGTAGCTAAGAACGTAATCGGCAAGGGTTTGCAGCACCCCGTCATAGTCAGGGCGCTCGTTCAGGTCTACGTTGGCGCTCATTTGCAGCTCCTTTGATTGGGGCTGCTACGCCACCCGGCGCCGGCAATGCGGCTCCCACAAGGTCGATGCAGGAACCGGCTTGCCGGCGCTGGACCGCGTAGCGGCCTTGCTGATTCAAAGCCAAGCGCCAAGTGCGTCAGAAGCTGTCGCCAGGCACCCTCACCCAGCCTTCCATCAATACACGGGCACTACGACTCATGATTGCCTTGGTCACCGTCCACTCGCCCTCCACCTGGCTGGCCTGAGCCCCGACCCGCAAGGTGCCGGAGGGATGGCCGAAGCGCACAGCACTGCGCTCGCCCCCGCCAGCAGCGAGGTTGACCAGCGTACCTGGAATGGCAGCAGCGGTACCGATGGCCACCGCAGCAGTACCCATCATCGCGTGGTGCAACTTGCCCATGGAAAGTGCACGCACCAGCAGGTCGATGTCAGCCGCCTCGACAGCCTTGCCACTGGAGGCAGTGTAGGTGCTTGGCGGTGCAATGAAAGCCACCTTCGGTGTGTGCTGACGCCCGGCCGCCTGGTCGACACGCTCGATCAGCCCCATGCGCACGGCGCCATGGGCACGGATCGCCTCGAAACGCGCCAACGCCTGCGCATCACCATTGATCGCATCCTGCAGTTCGGTGCCGGCATAACCGATGTCGGCGGCATTGAGGAAAATGGTCGGGATACCGGCGTTGATCAAGGTGGCTTTGAAGGTACCGATACCGGGCACCTCCAGTTCATCCACCAGGTTGCCGGTAGGGAACATCGCACCGCCGCCCTCGCCCTCATCGGCCGCCGGATCAAGGAATTCCAGTTGCACCTCGGCGGCCGGGAACGTCACGCCGTCGAGTTCGAAGTCGCCCGTTTCCTGCACCTCGCCTTCGGTGATCGGCACATGAGCGATGATGGTCTTGCCGATATTGGCCTGCCAGATACGCACGGTGGCCACGCCATTGCGCGGGATGCGCGACGGCTCGACCAAGCCGCTGCTGATGGCGAACGATCCGACAGCAGCAGATAGGTTGCCGCAGTTGCCGCTCCAGTCGACGAAGGCCTTGTCGATGGCGATCTGGCCGAACAGGTAGTCGACGTCATGGTCGGGCTGGGTGCTTTGCGACAGGATCACGGTTTTGCTGGTGCTTGAGGTAGCGCCGCCCATGCCATCGATCTGCTTGGCGTAGGGGTCAGGGCTGCCGATGACCCGCAGCAGCAGTGCGTCACGGGCCGGCCCTGGGGCTTGCGCTCGCTCAGGGAGGTCCTGCAGGCGGAAGAACACGCCTTTGCTGGTGCCGCCACGAATGTAGGTGGCGGGGATCTTGATTTGCGGTACGTGTGCCATGGCTGTGCTGTCCTGTCTGAATATGCAATAACCCTTGGCGCCTGTTCTGCAGCCCATCACCGGCTTACCGGCGACGGGCGCATGACAGGCGCCGACTACTCAGGCCGATGCCTCGAGGAAGTCCTGGGCGAAGCGCTGCAGTACCCCGCCCGCCTCGTAGATAGACACCTCTTCGGCAGTATCGAGCCGGCAGGTCACCGGCACTTCGAGCCGTTCGCCATTGCTGCGCGTTATCACCAGCGTCAAGGTTGCACGCGGCTTGCGCTCACCTGCCACGTCATAGGTCTCGCTGCCATCCAGGCCCAGGGTCTTGCGGTCGGTGCCCGGCAGAAACTCGAGCGGCAACACGCCCATGCCCACCAGGTTGGTGCGGTGGATGCGCTCGAAGCCCTCGGCAACGATCGCCTCGACTCCGGCGAGCCGCACACCCTTGGCCGCCCAGTCGCGGGACGAGCCTTGGCCGTAGTCGGCACCGGCGACGATGATCAGCGGCTGCTTGCGCTGCATGTAGGTTTCGATGGCTTCCCACATGCGAATTACTTTGCCCTCCGGCTCGAGGCGCGCCAGCGAACCCTGCTGCACGCTGCCATCGGCCTTGCGCACCATCTCGTTGAACAGCTTGGGGTTGGCGAAGGTGGCACGCTGCGCCGTCAGGTGGTCGCCGCGGTGGGTGGCGTAGGAGTTGAAGTCCTCCTCCGGCAGGCCCATTTTGGCCAGGTATTCACCCGCTGCGCTGTCGAGCAGGATGGCATTGGAAGGTGACAGGTGATCGGTGGTGATGTTGTCCGGCAGCACCGCCAACGCACGCATGCCGCGCAACGTGCGCTCACCGGCCAAGGCGCCTTCCCAGTAAGGCGGGCGGCGGATGTAGGTGCTTGTCGGACGCCACTGGTAAAGCGGCGCCACTTTCGGCCCTCGGTCTTGCTCGATAGCGAACATCGGGATGTACACCTTGCGGAACTGCTCCGGCTTGACCGCAGCGCGCACTACCACGTCGATCTCTTCGTCGCTCGGCCAGATGTCCTTGAGGCGGATTTCCTGACCATCGACCACGCCCAGCACATCTTTCTCGATGTCGAAGCGAATCGTGCCGGCAATGGCATAGGCCACTACCAGCGGCGGCGAGGCCAGAAATGCCTGCTTGGCGTACGGGTGGATGCGTCCATCGAAGTTGCGGTTGCCCGAGAGCACCGCCGTCGCATAAAGGTCACGGTCGATGATTTCCTGCTGGATCACCGGGTCCAACGCACCGGACATGCCGTTGCAGGTGGTACAGGCGAAGGCGACGATACCGAAGCCCAATTGCTCCAGCTCCTTCTCCAGCCCCGCTTCCTCCAGGTACAGCTGCACGGCCTTGGAGCCTGGGGCGAGCGACGACTTGACCCACGGCTTGCGCGCCAGGCCGAGCTTGTTGGCATTGCGCGCCAGCAGGCCGGCGGCGATCACGTTGCGCGGGTTGCTGGTGTTGGTGCAGCTGGTGATCGCAGCGATGATCACTGCGCCGTCAGGCATCTGCCCCGGCACCTCGTCCCAGGCACCGGCGATACCCTTGGCCGCCAGGTCGCTGGTGGCAACCCGGGCATGCGGGTTGGACGGCCCGGCCATGTTGCGCACCACGCTCGACAGGTCGAAGCTCAGCACGCGTTCGTACTCGGCGTTGGCCAGGGCGTCAGCCCACAAGCCCGCGGCTTTGGCGTAGGTCTCCACCAACTTGACCTGCTGATCTTCACGGCCGGTCAGTTTCAGGTAGTCGATGGTCTGCTGGTCGATGGCGAACATTGCAGCGGTTGCACCGTATTCCGGCGCCATGTTGGAGATGGTCGCACGGTCGCCGAGCGTCAGGGCGCGTGCACCTTCGCCGTAGAACTCGAGGTAGGCGCCAACCACCCTCTGCTTGCGCAGGAACTCGGTCAAGGCCAGCACCAGGTCGGTAGCGGTGATAGTGGCTGCCAGCTTGCCGCTGAGCTCCACGCCGACGATTTCCGGCAGGCGCATCCACGAGGCGCGGCCCAGCATGACGTTTTCGGCTTCAAGGCCGCCAACGCCGATGGCGATCACGCCCAGGGCGTCGACATGCGGGGTATGGCTGTCGGTGCCCACGCAAGTGTCCGGGTAGGCCACACCGCCATCGCTGTGGACAACCGGCGACATTTTCTCCAGGTTGATCTGGTGCATGATGCCGTTACCGGGCTGGATCACATCGACGTTCTTGAACGCCTTCTTGGTCCAGTTGATGAAGTGGAAGCGGTCTTCGTTGCGACGGTCTTCGATGGCGCGGTTCTTGTCAAAGGCCTGCGGGTCGAAGCCACCGCACTCGACGGCCAGCGAATGGTCGACGATCAGTTGCACCGGCACGACCGGGTTGACCGCCGCCGGGTCGCCCCCCTTCTCGGCGATGGCGTCGCGCAGGCCGGCGAGGTCGACCAGCGCGGTCTGGCCGAGGATGTCGTGGCACACCACGCGGGCCGGGAACCACGGGAAGTCGAGATCGCGCCTGCGTTCGATCAGCTGGCCGAGCGAGGCATCCAGGCTTGCAGGGTCGCAGCGGCGCACCAGGTTTTCGGCGAGCACCCGCGAGGTGTAAGGCAGGTTGTCGTAGGCACCCGGCTTGATGGCCTCGACCGCGGCACGGGCGTCGAAATAGTCCAGGTCCGTGCCTGGCAGGTTTTTGCGGTATGCGGTGTTCATAGAATTATCAGGCTCGGTCACGTTACGGTCGTGGATACACGCACAGGCGCTGCAGTCATCATGGGAGCGGGGTTGCCGGCGATCGGGCCGGATCAGGCGGCGCCTTCATCGCCGGCAAGCCGGCTCCCACAGGTTCGCTACAGGGCCTGCTGTTTCAGCGCTGCTCGATCGGCACGAACGGGCGCTGCTCGACACCGACATACTCGGCGCTCGGGCGGATGATGCGGTTGTTGGCGCGCTGTTCGAACACGTGCGCGGCCCAGCCGGTCAGGCGCGAGCAGACAAAGATCGGGGTGAACAGCTTGGTCGGGATGCCCATGAAGTGGTACGCCGATGCATGGTAGAAATCGGCGTTGGGGAACAGACGTTTCTGCTCCCACATGGTCTTGTCGATGGCTTCGGAGACCGGGAACAGCACCTTGTCACCGACGGCATCGGCCAGTTGCTTCGACCACCCCTTGATCACCTCGTTGCGCGGGTCGGACTCTTTATAGATGGCATGGCCGAAGCCCATGATCTTGTCCTTGCGCTCGAGCATGCGCAGCAACTCTGAGGTAGCTTCCTGGGGATTCTGGAAGCGCTCGATCAGCTCCATCGCCGCCTCGTTGGCGCCGCCGTGCAGTGGGCCGCGCAGTGAGCCGATGGCTGCCGTCACGCAGGAGTACAGGTCCGACAGCGTCGAGGCGCAGACCCGGGCGGTGAAGGTCGATGCGTTGAACTCGTGCTCTGCATACAGGATCAGCGAAACGTTCATTACCTTGACGTGCAACTCGCTCGGCTTCTTGCCATGCAACAGGTGCAGGAAATGGCCGCCAAGGGTGTCCTCATCGCTCGTGCAGTCGATACGTACGCCATGGTGGGTGAAGCGGTACCAGTAGCACATCACCGCCGGGAACAGTGCCAGCAGGCGATCGGTCTTGTCCCGCTGGGCGTCGAAGGTCAATTCGGGTTCCAGCGTACCCAGCACCGAACAGCCGGTGCGCATGACGTCCATCGGGTGGGCGTCGCGCGGGATGCGCTCGAGTACTTCTTTGAGTGCCTGCGGCAGGTCGCGCAGGCCCTTGAGCTTGTGTTTGTAATCGGCAAGTTCTGCTTCGCTGGGCAACTCACCGTATAGCAGCAGGTACGCCACTTCTTCGAATTCGGCGCCTGCTGCCAGGTCGCGCACATCATAGCCCCGGTAGGTCAGGCCGGCCCCGGCCTGGCCTACGGTCGACAGTGCGGTCTGACCGGCCACCTGGCCACGCAGGCCTGCGCCGCTGAGTACTTTTGCTTCGGCCATGGTGTTTCTCCTTTCTTGAACTTGTTATGGATATCGTTCTGGCTGATTCAGGCTGCCTGTACCGGCCTCATCGCCGGCAAGCCGGCTCCCACAGTCAACTGTGCAAGCCTCTGTATTGGTGCTGTACCTGTGTGCAAGCTCCTAGCTTGGTGCTGACCTGTGTGCAAGCTCCTGGCAGGCGCTGTACCTGTGGGAGCCGGCTTGCCAACGATGAGGCCAGCATGGGCTCAGCCTTTCTTCTGGGCAAACAGCGCATCGAGGCTTTGCTCGAACGCGTGGTAGCCAATGGCATCGTAGAGCTCCATGCGGGTCTGCATGGTGTCGATCACATTCTTCTGCGTGCCGTCGCGACGCAGTGCGGTGTAGACATTTTCGGCGGCCTTGTTCATGGCGCGGAACGCCGACAACGGGTACAGCACCAACGACACGTCCACCCCAGCCAGCTCCTGGGTGGTGAACAGCGGCGTGGCACCGAACTCGGTGATATTGGCCAGGATCGGCGCCTTCACCCGGTCGGCAAAGGTCTTGTACATCTGCAGTTCGGTAATGGCCTCAGGGAAGATCATGTCGGCTCCGGCCTCGATGCAGGCGGCAGCACGGTCCAGCGCTGCGTTCAGGCCTTCCACGGCCAGGGCATCGGTACGGGCCATGATCACGAAGCTGTCATCGGTACGGGCATCGACCGCAGCCTTGATGCGGTCGACCATCTCCTGCTGGGAGACGATCTCTTTGTTCGGCCTATGGCCGCAGCGTTTGGCGCCTACCTGATCTTCGATATGAATGGCGGCAGCACCGAACTTGCTCATCGAACGCACGGTGCGCGCAACGTTGAAGGCCGAGGCGCCAAAGCCGGTGTCGACATCTACCAGCAATGGCAGGTCGCACACGTCGGTGATGCGCCGCACATCGGTCAGCACGTCATCCAGGCCGGTAATGCCCAGGTCCGGCAAGCCCAGCGAACCCGCGGCGACACCCCCACCGGACAGGTAGATGGCCTTGAAGCCGGCGCGCTTGGCCAGCAGCGCATGGTTGGCGTTGATGGCACCGACCACCTGCAGAGGATGTTCGGCGGCAACGGCATCGCGAAAACGCTGACCAGGGGTGCTCTTCACAGTCATTTCTCACCTCAAAGGCTGTTGTTGTTGGCGTCCAGGTAGTGACGCTCGATGTTGCGTTTGGACGCGCCGATGTGGCGGCGCATCAGGAGTTCGGCAAGCTCGCCGTCACGGTCGGCGATGGCATCGAGAATGCGGTGGTGTTCGGCAAAAGCCTGGCGCGGGCGGTTGGGCGTGGCGGAAAACTGGATGCGGTACATGCGCACCAACTGGTACAGCTCGCCGCAGAGCATCTTGACCAGGGTCTGGTTGCCACTGCCCTGGATGATCCGGTAATGGAAGTCGTAATCGCCTTCCTGCTGGTAATAGCCCAGCCCCGCCTGGAACGCTGCGTCGCGCTCGTGGGTGTCCAACACCCGGCGCAGCTCATCGATTTCGCCCTGGCTCATGCGCTCGGCGGCCAGGCGGCATGCCATGCCCTCGAGCGACTCACGGATTTCGTACAGCTCGATCAGTTCGGCATGGCTGAGCGATACCACACGCGCCCCCACATGCGGCACCCGCACCAACAGGCGCTGGCCCTCCAGGCGATGGATGGCCTCACGCAGCGGGCCCCGGCTGATGCCATAGGTTCGCGCGAGCTCCGGCTCGGAGATCTTGCTGCCTGGGGCAATTTCCCCGCTGACGATCGCAGCCTGGATGCGCCGAAAAACGTTCTCGGACAAGGTTTCCGTTTCATCCGACATCGATGGGCTGGGGGTCATGAGGTCCAGCATATTGTTGACACCTTGGTAAGCTCTTGCACAGAAACTAACGAAACAAGCTCAAGCAGTCAAAGCAAAAATGAATATTGTCGACAATCTTCCAGGCCCGAACTTAGTGAGTGATGGCGTTGTCAGATCGCGACGCGCTGGCGCCAAGGCCTCGGCGTGATAGAATGCCGCGCCTCCAACGGAGTATGGATAGCGTTTCTGTCATCCATTCATGTTGTTGACAGATGAACCGAGGAAGCTTGCGCAGTACCTGCCAGTCGCCTTGCCCCGAACCCAGCACAGCACCGCGCCAGGACTATGAGACTTACACCCGTTTTATTGCTGTTATGCCTCACCCTGCTACCGGCCCTTGGCCAGGCGGCGGGCAAGACCGTGTACGGTCTTAATGAATATGCCCGCCTTGGCGAACTCGACCTGGAAGTGGCCGCCAAACTCGACACCGGCGCCAAGACCGCGTCACTGAGTGCCCGCGACATCAAGCGTTTCAAGCGCAACGGCGAAAGCTGGGTGCGTTTCTACCTGGCCATTGACGCCGCCCATTCGCATCCCATCGAACGCCCGTTGGCGCGCGTCAGCAAGATCAAGCGCCGCGCAGGCGACTATGATGCCGAATCGGGCAAGGCCTATACCGCCCGCCCGGTCATCGAACTCGAAATCTGCATGGGCCAGGCCCTTCGCACCATCGAAGTCAACCTCACCGACCGTAGCGCGTTCCAGTTCCCGCTGCTGATCGGTTCCGAGGCGCTCAAGCACTTCGACGCGCTGGTCGACCCAAGCCTTAAATACGCGGCCGGCAAACCTGCCTGTGCCACCGACGCTCCCAAAGCAGAGTAATCCCGATGCGCTCTCTTACCCTCCATCTGAAAGTCCTGATCACCGCACTGGTGCTGCTGGGCGTGGCGGTCACGGCTTATCAGATCTTCTTCCTCGGCATCCCGGTGACCGAAGACGAAACCGACGACCTCTGGAACATCGACGCCAAGGTCGAGTTCGTCGCCAACAGCAAGGACCCGGTCAAGGTACAAATGTTCGTACCGCCGCTGAACCGCGACTACGTCAGCCTCAACGAGAGCTTCATCTCCAACAACTACGGGGTCAGCGTCAACCGCGCCGATGGCAACCGCAAGGTAACCTGGTCGGCCCGCCGCGCCAGCGGCAACCAGACCCTCTACTACCGCCTGGTGCTGACCAAGCGCTACAGCAGCGAAAAGTCCGCCATCAAAGGCCCGACCTTCCGCGATAGCCTGGCGGTAGAAGGCCCTGAGAAGATCGCCGCGGAAGCGCTGATGGCGCCGATCCGCCAGCATTCCGCCGACGTCGAGACCTTCGTCAGCGAAACCATCAAGCGGGTCAACAACCTCAACGACGACAACGTCAAGCTGCTGCTGGCCGGCGATACCTCGCCCATGAAGAAGGCCCAGGTCATCGACCTGCTGCTGTCGATCGCGCATGTGCCGATGGAGAAGGTCCATACCATCCGCCTGGTGGCCGATACGCCGCAGTCCCCCGAGCTCTGGCTGCGCAGCTTCAACGGCAACGACTGGCTGTACTTCAATCCGGACACCGGTGAGCAGGGCCTGCCCAGCGACCGCCTGTTGTGGTGGACCGGTGATGACAACCTGGTCACCGTCGATGGCGGCAAGAAAGCCAACGTCACGTTCAGCATGAACAACAGCGAGATGAACGCCATCCGCCTGGCCAAGCTGACCGACGAGAACACCGACGCCGACTTCCTCGAATACTCGCTGTACGGCCTGCCGCTGCAGACCCAGCAGACCTTCATGATCATGGTGATGATCCCGATCGGCGTGCTGGTGATCCTGGTGCTGCGCAACCTGATCGGCATCCAGACCCTGGGCACGTTCACACCGGTCCTGATCGCCCTGGCGTTCCGCGAGACCCAACTGGGCTTCGGCATCGTGCTGTTCACCGTCATCACGGCATTGGGCTTGTCGCTGCGCTCCTACCTGGAGCATCTCAAGCTGCAGATGCTGCCGCGCCTCTCGGTGGTACTGACCTTCGTCGTGGTATTGATTGCCGCCATCAGCCTGTTCAGCCACAAGCTGGGGCTGGAGCGCGGCCTGTCGGTGGCGCTGT
The DNA here is from genome assembly GCF_044748785.1 of Pseudomonas sp. NPDC089743. Lineage (NCBI taxonomy): Bacteria > Pseudomonadati > Pseudomonadota > Gammaproteobacteria > Pseudomonadales > Pseudomonadaceae > Pseudomonas > Pseudomonas sp. NPDC089743. Next base: position 332,866 of record NZ_JBIVGS010000005.1, on the reverse strand, counting down.
TCCCGATGGTGATCCTGACCATGACCATCGAACGCCTGTCGATCACCTGGGAAGAACGTGGCGGCGGCCATGCCATGAAAGTGGCGATCGGCACCCTGTTCGCAGCGTCGCTTGCCCACCTGCTGATGATGGTGCCGGAGTTGGTGTACTTCGTCTTCACCTTCCCGGCGGTACTGCTGGTCCTGGTGGGCTTCATGCTGGCGATGGGTCGCTACCGCGGCTACCGCCTGACCGAGCTGGTGCGCTTCAAGGCATTCCTGAAGAAGGCTGACGCCTGATGTTTGGCCTGATCAAGACGTGGAAAGCCCTGGAGGCCCGGGGCATCATGGGTATCAACCGCCGCAATGCGGACTATGTGCTCAAGTACAACAAGCGCAACCTGTACCCGATCGTCGACGACAAGATCATCACCAAGGAGCGTGCGCTGGCAGCAGGCATTCACGTGCCTGAAATGTACGGCATCATCGAGACCGAGAAGCAGATCGACAAGCTTCACCAGATCATCGGCGGGCGCAACGATTTCGTCATCAAGCCGGCCCAGGGCGCCGGCGGTGACGGCATCCTGGTGATTGCCGACCGTTTCGAGGACCGCTACCGCACCGTTTCCGGCAAGATCATCAGCCATGAAGAGATCGAGCATCAGGTCTCCAGCATCCTTACCGGCCTGTACTCGCTCGGCGGGCATCGCGACCGCGCGCTGATCGAGTACCGGGTAACCCCCGACCAGATCTTCAAGAGCATCAGCTACGAAGGCGTGCCTGACATCCGCATCATCGTGCTGATGGGCTACCCGGTGATGGCCATGTTGCGGCTGCCAACCCGCCAGTCCGGCGGCAAGGCCAACCTGCACCAGGGCGCCATCGGTGTAGGCGTGGACCTGGCCACCGGAGTGACCCTGCGCGGCACCTGGCTGAACAACATCATCAGCAAGCACCCGGACACTACAAATGCGGTAGATGGCGTACAGCTGCCGAACTGGGAAGGCTTCATGAAGCTGGCCGCCGGCTGCTATGAGCTGTGCGGCCTGGGCTACATCGGTGTGGACATGGTGCTGGACCAGGACAAGGGGCCATTGATTCTCGAACTCAATGCTCGCCCAGGGCTGAACATCCAGATCGCCAACGACACCGGACTGACCCAGCGCACCCATGCCATCGAGGCGCACATCGAGGCGCTGGCCAAGGACGGTGTAACCGAGGATGCCGAACAGCGCGTGCGGGTGGCGCAAAGCCTGTTCGGGCACGTGCATCCGCACGGATAGCCTTGCCCCATCGCCGGCAAGCCGGCCCCCGCAGGATGGCTACGCAGCCTCTGGGGGCCGGTTTGCCGGCGATGGCTTCAATACACTGCCGGAAAATCACACTGGCGCTAGGCGCATTTCCAGCACAGGGCTACAATCGCCCTCCTCGCTTTTACATCGCCGTCCACACTGATGCCGACCTGTACGCTCTACCCCCTGCCCTACCAGCCCGAACCCGCCGCGTACTTCGCCCGCCTGCGCCAGGCGCCCGGAGCGATCCTGCTCGACAGCGCCCGGCCAGGCGCCGAGCGCGGCCGCTTCGACCTGCTCAGCGCCTGGCCGCTGCAACACTTGCGGGTACTGCCCGATGAAGATGGCCGTGCCTTCCTGCAACGGCTGCGCGCCAGCCTGAAACAACTTGGCCCTGCCCATTTGCCCGAGGGTGTCGAGCTGCCATTTGCCGGGGGCCTGATCGGCTACCTCAGCTACGACTTCGGCCGACGCCTGGAACACCTGCCGTGCCTGGCCAAGGATGATCTTGGCCTGCCCGACGCCCAGCTTGGCTTGTATGGCTGGGCGTTGGTGACCGATCACCAGCATGGCACCAGCCAACTGGTGTTCCACCCCCAGCTGGCTGATGACGAGCGTGAGCGGCTGATCGCCTTGTTTGAAAAACCCGATGACACTGCCAGCGGCGATTTCCACCTGCTCGCCGCCATGACAGGCGACTTGCAGCCTGGGCAATACAAGGCAGCATTCGACCAGGTTCAGCGCTACATACAGGCCGGTGATTGCTACCAGATCAACCTGACCCAACGCTTTCGTGCACCGTGCCAGGGCGACCCCTGGGGCGCCTACCAGGCAGTGCGCAAGGCCTGCCCGACGCCGTTCTCTGCTTACCAGCAACTGGCCGACGGCAGCGCTCTGTTGAGTTTTTCTCCAGAACGCTTCATCCGCGTCAGCCAGGGGCAGGTGGAGACCCGGCCGATCAAGGGCACCCGCCCGCGCTCGGCCGACCCGGCTGAAGACGCCCGCAATGCCGAGGCGCTGCGCCACAGCCCCAAGGACCGCTCGGAAAACCTGATGATCGTCGACCTGCTGCGTAACGACCTGGGTCGCACTTGCCAGATCGGTTCGGTGAGGGTGCCGGAGCTGTTCAGCCTGGAAAGCTACCCCAACGTGCACCATCTGGTCAGCAGCATCACCGGGCAACTGGCCATCGACAAGGACGCACTGGACCTGATCGGCGACAGCTTCCCTGGCGGCTCGATCACCGGCGCCCCCAAGATCCGCGCCATGCAGATCATCGACGAGCTGGAGCCCAGCCGTCGCGCGCTGTATTGCGGGTCCTTGCTGTACGTGGATGTGCGCGGTGAGATGGACAGCTCCATTGCCATTCGCAGCCTACTGATCAAGGACGGCCAGGTCAGCTGCTGGGGCGGTGGCGCGGTGGTGGCGGACTCTGACTGGCAATCGGAATACGAAGAGTCGATCGCCAAGGTGCGGGTATTGATGGAAACCTTGCAGAGTCTGTAACCCAGCGCTGGCTACCCCAGCCCAGGGCCGGTACAGGCACAGCGTCTAGCCTGCCATTTTTTGTTACCATCACTTCATTACGAGCGCACAGCGCCACAGCCAAGATGGAAACCGCCTGATGAGCCAACCCTTCGACGTCGCCGCCCTGGCCGCGACCTATGCCAGCAAATCCCCGCAGGACATCCTCAAGCTCGCCTTCGAGCACTTCGGCGACGACCTATGGATCTCTTTCAGCGGCGCCGAGGACGTGGTGCTGGTCGACATGGCCTGGAAACTGAACAAGCAGGTCAAGGTGTTCAGCCTCGACACAGGCCGCCTGCACCCTGAGACTTACCGGTTCATCGACCAGGTGCGCGAGCAGTACAACCTGCCGATCGAGATCCTCAGCCCGGATCGCGCGAAACTCGACCCGTTCGTCCAGGAAAAGGGCCTGTTCAGTTTCTACAAGGACGGCCATGGCGAGTGCTGCGGCATCCGCAAGATCGAGCCGCTGCGGCGCAAGCTAGCCACCGTCAGCGCCTGGGCCACCGGCCAGCGCCGCGACCAGAGCCCGGGCACCCGCAGCCAGGTGGCAGCACTGGAACTCGACAGTGCGTTCTCCACAGCAGAACGCCCCTTGTACAAATTCAACCCGCTGGCGCAGATGACCAGCGCGGAAGTCTGGGGCTACATTCGGATGCTCGAGCTGCCGTACAACAGCCTGCACGAACGCGGTTTCATTAGCATTGGTTGCGAGCCATGCACCCGCCCGGTGCTGCCGAACCAGCACGAGCGTGAAGGCCGCTGGTGGTGGGAAGAGTCGACCCAAAAGGAATGCGGCCTGCACGCCGGCAACCTCATCAGCAAGGCCTGAAGCAGCTGCAAGCTGCAAGCTGCAAGCCTCAAGCTGCAACTCTCCAGCCTCAAGAAGAAAGAGCAGCCCACGCGGACTGCTCTTTCTTGAAGCTTGCAGCTTGAAGCTTGCGGCTGCCCCCCCCCCCGCAGCTGCCGTCAATGCACAGGCAACTCAACCCCGGCAAACAGTTCTTCGAGCTCTTGCTTGTTGTGGCACTGGATGGCCTTGGCCATGACTTCACGGGTCAGGTGCGGCGCGAATTTTTCGATGAAATCGCACATGAAACCGCGCAGGAAGGTGCCGCGGCGGAAGCCGATCTTGGTGATACTGGCCTCGAACAGTTCACTGGCATCGAGCGCCACCAGGTCGCTGTCCAGCTTGCTGTCCACCGCCATCTTCGCCACGATGCCCACGCCCAGCCCCAGACGCACGTAAGTCTTGATCACGTCGGCGTCGGCAGCAGTGAACACCACCTTAGGTGTCAGGCCACGGTGATTGAAGGCCTCATCCAGCTTGGAGCGGCCAGTGAAACCGAACACATAGGTCACGATCGGGTATTCGGCGACCGCTTCCAGCGTCAGCTTCGGCAATTTGGTCAGCGGGTGGCCCTGCGGCACCACCACGCAACGGTTCCATTTGTAGCACGGCATCATGATCAGATCGCCAAACAGCTCCAGCGCCTCGGTGGCAATGGCGAAGTCGACGGTACCGTCCGCAGCCATCTCGGCAATCTGCATGGGCGAGCCCTGATGCATGTGCAGGGCCACTTCCGGGTACTGCTTGATGAAGCTGCTGATGATCGGCGGCAGCGCATAGCGCGCCTGAGTATGGGTGGTGGCGATGGACAACGTGCCCTTCTTCTCGTTGGAGAATTCCTGGGCGATCTGCTTGATGCTTTCGACCTTGCGCAGGATTTCGCCAGCGGTATTGATGATGCGCTCCCCCGCGGGAGTGACACGCGTAAGATGCTTGCCGCTGCGGGCAAACACTTCAACACCCAGCTCATCCTCGAGCAGGCGAATCTGCTTGCTGATCCCCGGCTGTGAGGTATACAGACTTTGCGCCGTCGCGGAGACGTTGAGGTCGTGGTGCGCCACTTCCCAGATGTAGCGCAATTGTTGAAGCTTCATAGGTTCCCCTCGAATCAGCGGTAAGTCAGCGGCAGCAAGCAGCGACGATATATAACTATATTAGTGGCTACCGAAATAAAAATAGAACTATTTTGTTACATGCCACTCCGAAACTGCCTACCACCACCTTCACGTTTTCCTACGACCGAGATGTTGCGAAAGTGGCACCATGTACACCGGCACCGTGGATAACTGCAGCAAGCGCACAGCCGTTCGACCGACTGGCACGTCCACCCCGGCACCGGCGCTGTGGCTGCCAAAAATCAGCAGGTCGACACTCAAACGCTGCGCCTGCTCCAGGATGACCTGGGCCGGATCACCCTGGCGCACCCGAACCGCCTTGATCACCGCCAGGTCCGCGTCCTCGCCCAATTCCTCACGGAAGTTCTCCAGCACACGCTGCTCGATGTTAGCCATCACTGTATTGACACCCTCACTGTGCAACGCGTCGAGCGTCTGCTCATCGAGGTAGCTTTGCAAAAGGGATTCGGCGAACTGCCCCATGGGCTCTACGGCATGAATCACATACAGTTCCGCGCCGAACGTGCGGGCCAGGGCCAATGCGTGCTGCATGACAAAAGGGGCGTAGACACCGAGGTCGGTGGCGTACAGCATGGAGCGGATCATTCGACCTCCTCGACTGCCGTGGCGGCAGAGCAAGCTTCAGCTTAGCAGCGCGCCGGGCGCGCGCTCGGCCGCCCGGCGCACTGCCAATGCGGGCTGTAGAGGTTCAGCCAGCACGATTGGCGCGGTCGACGAAAGCCAGTGCCTGGTAGAGCATCTGCATGCGCGGCAGGCTGCAGCCTGCCGCTTGCGCCCGGGCCAGAGGCTCGGCATAGATAGCCTGGAGTTCCAGCGGCCGCTGCTGGACGTGATCGTGGTACATGCTCGGCCAGTAGTCGGGCATCTGCTCGGTGATCCGGAACAAGTGCTCGGCATAACCGGCTGGCAGCTCATGACCGCAGGCAGCAGCGCCCTGAACCACCTCGGCCATCAGTGCCCGAACAAGCTCACGGCTGTCAGCATCGGCCATCAGCGGCGAAGTACTGGCACCGAGCAACACCGAAAGGCCGTTGTAGGGGACGTTCCACACCAGCTTCTGCCAGCGCGCCTGGCCGAGGTCGTCCATGGCCTGGGAGTCGACACCCGCAGCGCGGAACAGCCTGGCGCCCTCCTCTACGATGCTCACCCCCCCATCGCTGGCGGGGCCGCTGTGATAGCCCAGGTTGACTGCGCCCAGCGCCTGATGGCGTATCACACCAGGGCTCACACGGTTGACACAGATGAAGCATAAGCCACCGAGCAAGTGCAGATTGTCGGGCAACGCTGGCCGTAGCTGTTCCTCGACACCCAAACCGTTCTGCAGCAGCACCACCTTGGCATCGGGTGCCGAAGCCTGCGCAATCAGCGGCGCCAATTCGCCATTGCTGGTGGCTTTTGTGCCTACCAGCAACCAGTCGCACGGCGGCATGTCGGCAACGCTGGAATACGCCTGAACCGGCATGCGCCAGTCCCCGTGCACAGCGCTTTCCAGCCTCAGGCCATGCGCTCGAACCTCGGCAAATTCGCTGCGCAGCAGAAAATGCACGTCGAACCCGGCCCGCGCCAGCATCAGGCCATAAAAGCCGCCGATGGCACCACTGCCAATAATGCCGATGCGTGGTTTGCGAGGGTCCATGCTGATCTCCTGATCAATGTCGGTGTGCTTTTCTACACCGATTGAGGCGTTTTGCGCACCTAAATAGCAGTACAAGCTTATTGCACCAGGGAAAAACCCTGCACAGGCGCACTGCAGCCCATTGTCGCGCCCCCTGTAACGCGCTAAGGTTCGGCTCCCCGCTGCGAACATTCTTGCTGCTGGGCCGCACGGGGATTGCTGGCGGCCGGCACCGTGACCTGACGAGTAACACGATGGCTGATTTACCGATCGACGACCTTAACGTTGCCTCCAACGAGACTTTGATCACCCCCGATCAGCTCAAGAAGGAAATCCCTCTCAGCGCCAAAGCCTTGCAGACCGTTACTGCCGGCCGCGAAGTGGTGCGCAATATCCTCGACGGCAAAGACCATCGCCTGTTCGTAGTGGTCGGCCCCTGCTCGATCCACGACATCAAGGCCGCTCACGAATACGCCGAGCGTCTCAAGGTGCTGGCAGAGGAAGTTTCCGACACGCTGTACCTGGTAATGCGTGTTTATTTCGAGAAGCCGCGCACCACGGTGGGCTGGAAAGGCCTGATCAACGATCCTTATCTGGATGACTCGTTCAAGATCCAGGACGGCCTGCACATCGGCCGCCAACTGCTGCTGGACCTGGCCGAGATGGGCTTGCCGACCGCCACTGAAGCGCTCGACCCGATCTCACCGCAGTACCTGCAAGACCTGATCAGCTGGTCGGCCATTGGCGCGCGCACCACCGAATCCCAGACCCACCGCGAGATGGCCTCGGGCCTTTCCTCGGCGGTTGGCTTCAAGAACGGCACCGATGGCGGCCTGACCGTGGCCATCAATGCCCTTCAGTCGGTATCCAAGCCGCACCGGTTCCTGGGCATCAACCAGGAAGGTGGCGTATCCATCGTCACTACCAAGGGCAACCCGTACGGCCACGTAGTACTGCGTGGCGGCAATGGCAAGCCGAACTACGACTCGGTGAGCGTTGCGCTTTGCGAGCAGGACCTGGCCAAGGCGAAGATCAAGGCCAACATCATGGTCGACTGCAGCCACGCCAACTCCAACAAGGACCCGGCCTTGCAGCCGCTGGTCATGGAGAACGTCGCCAACCAGATCCTCGAAGGCAACCAGTCGATCATTGGTCTGATGGTCGAAAGCCACCTGAACTGGGGCGCCCAGTCGATCCCGAAGAATTTGGAAGATCTGCAGTACGGCGTATCGGTCACCGACGCCTGCATCGACTGGCCTGCCACCGAGAAAACCCTGCGCAGCATGCACGCCAAGCTCAAGGATGTACTGCCCCAGCGCAAGCGCGGCTGAGCTTTGCCAGAAAACGAAACGCCGGGCATTGCCCGGCGTTTTTGCATGTAGAGCCCAGCCCGGTCAGGCCTTGCTCGAATGACGCTGCTTGCGCTCCATGTAGCGCTCAACGTACGAGCAGGAAGGAATCACCGTGTAGCCCATCTGGTCGGCGTACTCCAGGGCCTTTTCGGTCAGCGCTGCAGCGATCCCTCGGCCGCGCAGGGCGTTTGGAACGAAGGTGCGATAGATATCCAGCGTCTGCTTGCCCAGATCCATGTACGTCAGGTAGGCACGATGACCGTCCACGTTGGTCTCGAACTGATGACCGGCCTGGTCATGGTGGATGGTCAGCGCTTCACTCATCACTACTCCTCGCAGGTCTTTTGGGCAGACCTTTACCTTAACCGATGGTGGTGTATCCGGCGGAGGAACCCGTTCGTGCAGAGCCTGCGCCACCTCTTGCCCCTTCGACCGCAGCCCGATTGCAATGGTTCTTCCGGGCCCGGCCATCAAATAGTAGGCACGGCACCCCGGATTGCTCAAGGTGGCATCGGTTAAAAGTCACCGCCATGGGCAGCAAACCCTGCACGAACTGACCAGCAACATCGGCCGGACACTCTTGGGCTTTAGACGCACAGGGACCTTTAAAGTCACCGTTAGTTCAACAAAAAAGTTCCCATACAACAATCGCTTGCGCCGCCTGTACTGGCTGTTCGGAAAAAGCCTGGAAACCTTGTCAACCACTCCCTTCAGCAACATTTTTTTTACCATTCTTGCGCTCAGTCAGTTTACTTACTACAAGTAATGGGTACTATGTACGCCGGCCAGTTTCTCTTTCCTGAGAGATGGCTATTTAATAGAAAGTCCTTGAAGGGGAACACGATGAACAACGTTCTGAAATTCTCTGCTCTGGCTCTGGCCGCAGTTCTGGCTACCGGTTGCAGCAGCGTATCCAAAGAAACCGAAGCTCGTCTGACTGCGACTGAAGACGCAGCCGCTCGCGCTCAAGCCCGTGCTGACGAAGCCTACCGTAAGGCTGACGATGCAATGGCAGCCGCTCAGAAGGCTCAGCAGACCGCTGACGAAGCCAACGAGCGCGCCCTGCGTATGCTGGACAAAGCCAGCCGCAAGTAATAGTCCTCACGGATTGTTAAGAAGCCGACCCACTAGTGGGGTCGGCTTTTTTATTGCCGCTACAAAAGCAAACAGCACAAATGAAAAAGCCTGCACCAGGCGTTTGACCTGAGCAGGCTTCAGTCCTGTCGCCCTAAGGCTTACTGCAGTTCTGGAGGAATGCTCGACACCATCGGAGCCGCACCCTGGTTGTCGACGGGCACGGCAATTTCTACCGGCATGCCATCTTCTGCGGCGACCACGTCGCGAACCATGTCCCAGTTCATGCGTACATTGTTGGCAAGGTCTTCACGCTTGAGCAGTGCATTGATGACCGCAGTGTGCTTGTCGACCACCGAAGGATCGCCGTGATCGTCGAGCGGCGTATGCGCTTCGAGGTATACCTTGCCACCACTGATGCCGAACTTGTACGGCTCGTTGATGATGCGCACTGGAGTACCGACCGGGACCATCTTCGACAGCTCCAGCACATTGTTGTTGAACATGCGGAAGCAGCCGTGGCTGGTGCGCATGCCAATGCCGAACTTCTTGTTCGAGCCGTGAATCAGATAACCCGGCACGCCCAGGGTGAACTTGTAAGGCCCCAGCGGGTTGTCTGGCCCGGCCGGCACCACGGTCGGCAGGATGTCACCATCGGCGGCGTGTTCGGCACGGATCGAAGCCGGTGGCGTCCAGGTCGGGTTTGGGGTCTTGGCAATGATCTTGGTGTTGGCGATGGGGGAACCCCAGCCTTCACGACCGATTCCCAGCGGGAAGGTGTACACCACGCTCTGCCCTTTGGGGAAGTAGTACAGCCGGTATTCGGCAAGGTTGATGACCACGCCCTCGCGAGGCCCCGGCGGGAGCACATAACGGGTCGGCAGGATGATCTCGGTACCGGCGCCCGGCAGCCATGGGTCCACCCCCGGGTTGGCGGCGATCATCTCCAGGTAGCCGAGGTCGTTGGCAGTGCCGATGTCGGCAAAGGTGTCCTCGTACTTGGCCTTGATCACCTGCACCTGGCCAACGACGTCTTCACCGGGAGGCGGCAACGGCAACTCCAGGGCAACGGCGGGGCCTGCTACCAGCAGGCCGGCCAGGGTCAGGCAGCGGGTGACGGCGGGAAAGCGCGGCAACATCCGGTAAATCCTTCGAAAGGTGGGTCAAGAGAATCGATTGTACACCCCCACCGGACCAAGCGGGAGCCACAGGGGGTTTCCATGCGTTTCAGATGATGAAAGGCGCTCGCAGTTTCAGGCCAAGGGTTGCATCAAAGTTGCGGCCATACCGGGCGCATGCCGCGGCGCTGCGCGTCGAGAATCGCCCGGCACAGGTCGCACAGACGGCCGTCACGGTAGATCGAGCGCGGCACGCCGGACCAGCGAGGCTGTGCCGGTAGCAAGCCACCACACAGGGTGCGATCGACCGGCACACCCAGTTCGAGCTGCCGGGCGACAAGGTGAACGCGGATTTCCTGGCAGGCGAACAGATCGAGCTGCTCATCGGGCTCGATCAGTTGGTAGGCATACAAGGACCAGGCAGGGCGCGGCATTGGGGGCTCTCGAAACGGGGGGCGCAACATTAGCCGAAAGCCGGCCCCGTTTAAAGCGTCAGAGCAAGGGTTTTATCGCCGGCCAGGCATTTTCCAGCAAGCGCTGCTGGGCCCCCTGCGCCGGATGGATGCCATCGGCCTGCATCATCTCTGGCACACCCCCCACGCCCTCGAGGAAAAACGGCACCAGCGCCACCTGTTTCTCCGCTGCCAGCTGTTCATACACCTTGGCGAACGCCGTGGTGTAGCGCACCCCATAATTGGGCGGCAGACGCATGCCCAGGAGCACGACCTTGGCCCCGGACTCGCGTGACCGCTCGATCATCGAGGCAAGATTTTGTTGCAATTGCTCTGGCGGCTGCCCGCGCAGGCCATCGTTGCCGCCCAATTCCAGCACCACCAAGCTAGGCTTGTGCGCTGCAAGCAGCGCCGGCAGCCGCGCCTGGCCCCCTGCACTGGTGTCGCCGCTGATCGAGGCGTTGACCACGCGATCATCGAAACCTTCGTCCTTGAGCCGGGTCTGCAACAAAGAGACCCACCCTTGGCGGGTATCCAGGCCAAAACCGGCACTGATACTATCGCCGACGACCAGCAATGTTCCCGCCGCCGCGCTCTGGGCCAGGCAATACAGGGCCAGACCGGCACTCAACCACCACACTCGCATTGGATTCTCCATGGGCCCTAGCATTCTCGTTGCGCAGAACCTTAGCAAAGTGGTCCCCAGTGCGGAAGGTGACCTGACCATCCTGCACGCACTCTCCCTCGACCTCGCCCAAGGTGACAGCCTGGCCATCGTCGGCGCCTCCGGTTCGGGCAAGTCGACCCTGCTCGGGCTGCTCGCCGGCCTCGATCGCCCCAGCGCCGGCAAGGTCATCCTCGCCGGGCATGACCTCGGGCCGCTGGACGAAGACCAGCGCGCCCGGGTACGCGCCGAGCACGTCGGTTTCGTCTTCCAGTCGTTCCAGCTGCTCGACAGCCTCAATGCCCTGGAGAACGTCATGCTGCCACTGGAACTGGACGGCCGCCGAGATGCTCGCGAACAGGCCCGCACCCTGCTCGAACGTGTCGGCCTGGGCAAGCGCCTGACCCACACGCCACGCCAGTTGTCCGGTGGCGAACAGCAGCGGGTGGCCATTGCCCGGGCCTTCGCCGCCCAGCCTGCGGTGCTGTTCGCCGACGAACCCACCGGCAACCTCGACAGCCACACTGGCGAGCGTATCAGCGACCTGCTGTTCGACCTGAACAAGGAACGCGGCACCACTCTGGTTCTGGTTACCCATGACGAACGCCTGGCCAGCCGCTGCCGGCGCCTGATACGACTGGAAGCAGGCCGCCTGGTGGCGCCGGTGGAGGCCTGATGAAGCACATGCCGCTTTCCCGCTTGTGCGGCCTGGCGCTGCGCCAGTTGTTGCGCGACATCCGCGCCAGCGAAGTGCGCGTGCTGTTCTTCGCCCTGCTCGTGGCTGTAGCCGCCAGCACCGCCATCGGCTATTTCGGTGCTCGCCTCAATGGCGCCATGCAATTGCGCGCCAGCGAGTTCCTGGGCGCCGACCTGGTATTGCAAGGCAGTGCGCCAGCGCGTCAGGAGCAAATCGACACCGGTACCGCCCTGGGGCTGCGCCACGCGCGGGTCGTGGAGTTCACCAGCGTGGTCGGTGGTGACGCCGGCATTCAGCTGTCGAGCATCAAAGCCGCCGATGGCGCCTACCCCCTGCGTGGCCAGGTACGCAGTGCACCGGCGCCTTATGCCACGGAGACACCCGGCGGCGGCCCGCCGCCAGGCGAGGCCTGGGTCGAGCCGCGCTTGCTCGCTGCCCTTGGCCTGAGCATTGGCGACAGCATCGATGTCGGCATGAAGACCCTGCGCATGGGCCGCGTACTGACCTACGAGCCGGACCGCGCCAACAATTTCTACAGCCTCACCCCGCGGGTGATGATGAACCTCGCCGACCTGGAGGCCACCGGGGTTATCCAGCCCGGCAGCCGGGTCAGCTACCGTGAGCTGTGGCGCGGGGATGCCCAGGCCCTGGCGCAGTACCGCCAGGGGCTGGAGAAGACGCTCGCGGCCAACCAGCGCCTGCTCGACACCCGCGATGGTAACCGGCAGATCGGCGGCGCCCTGGGCAAGGCCGAGCGCTACCTGAACATGGCTAGCCTGGTGGCGGTGCTGCTGGCAGGGGTCGCCGTGGCACTGTCGGCCAGCCGCTATGCGGCCCGGCGCCTGGACGCCAGCGCACTGCTGCGCTGCCTGGGGCTGTCCCGCCATCAGGCATTGGGCCTGTACTGCCTGCAACTGGCCATGCTTGGCCTGCTGGCGGCACTGGTGGGCGCCCTGCTCGGCTGGCTGGCGCAACTGGGCCTGTTCCGCCTGTTGCACGGCCTGCTGCCGAGCGTGGTGCCGCCTGGCGGCATCGTCCCGGCCCTGGCCGGCATCGCCACCGGGCTAGTCGCCCTGGCCGGTTTCGCCCTGCCCCCGCTCGCGGCACTGGGCAAGGTGCCACCGCTGCGTGTACTGCGCCGTGATCTGCTGCCCGTACCGCCCAGCAGCTGGCTGGTCTATGGCGCCGCCCTGTTCGCGCTGGGCCTGATCATGTGGCGCCTGAGCCTCGACCTGCTGCTGACCTTCGCCCTGCTGGCAGGCGGGTTGCTTGCCGCGCTGGTACTGGGCGGCCTGCTGCTGGTTGGGCTACGCAGCCTGCGGCAACTGCTGGCAGGCGCCCCGCTACCCTGGCGCCTGGGCTTGGGCCAGTTGCTCCGCCACCCCATGGCTGCCGCAGGCCAGGCACTGGCGTTTGGCCTGATCCTGCTGGCCATGGCCCTGGTCGCCTTGCTGCGCGCCGAGTTGCTCGACACCTGGCAGGCGCAACTGCCCAAGGACGCCCCCAACTATTTCGCCCTGAACATCCTGCCCGATGACCGTGAGCCCTTTGCCCAGCGCCTGCACGAGGTGAACGCAGCCTCCGCGCCGCTTTATCCGGTGACGCCTGGCCGGCTGATCCAGATCAACGAGCAGCCCGTGCAACAGATCGTCAGCAAGGATTCGGCCGGCGAGCGTGCAGTTCAGCGCGACCTCAGCCTGACCTGGGCCGCCGACCTGCCGGCAGGCAATGCCTTGACCGCCGGCAATTGGTGGCGGGCGCTACCGGCTGGCGATGAAATCCCTGGCGTTTCGGTCGAGGCGGAACTTGCCGCCAGCCTGAAGGTGCAACTGGGCGACCTGTTGACCTTCGACATTGGCGGCGAACAACGCCAGGCACGGGTCAGCAGCCTGCGCAGCGTGCACTGGGACAGCTTCCAGCCGAACTTCTACATGATCTTCCAGCCGGGTACCCTCCAGGGGCTGCCGACCACCTACCTGACCAGCTTTTACCTTGCGCCGGGTCATGACCTGGATGTAGTGGCCCTGTCGCGGGCCTTCCCGGCGGTGACCATCCTGCAGGTCGATGCCTTGCTGGAGCAGCTACGCAGCATCCTCGCCCAGGTTACCCTGGCGGTGGAATATGTATTGCTGTTCGTCCTGGCGGCGGGGTTGGCCGTGCTGTTCGCAGGCTTGCAGGCAACGCTGGATGAACGCATTCGCCAAGGCGCGTTGCTGCGCGCGCTGGGCGCCGCCCGGCCGTTGCTGGTGAAAGCGCGGCGTATCGAGTTCGGGCTGCTGGGTGCGGCCAGCGGTGCGCTGGCAGCGCTAGGCTGTGAGTTGATTACCTTGGTGCTGTACCGCTATGCGTTCGACCTGCAGTGGGCTCCCCATCCGTGGCTGCTGGTACTGCCACTGGCGGGCGCGCTTTTGGTAGGCGGGGCTGGCGTGCTGGGGACACGGCGAGCGCTTAATGCCAGCCCGTTGGCGGTGCTCCGGGAGGGGTAGTCTCAAGCTGCAAGCATGAGCAGCTCAGCCTTGGCTTACAGCTAAAGCGCTGGCTGCTCATAACTGATGCTGGTCACATACCACGTCGCTTCGCCAGTAGGGGTGTGCACCACCACCTCATCACCCTCCTCTTTCTTGAGCAGGGCCCGCGCCATGGGCGAATCGATCGAGATATAGTCATTGCGCCCATAGATCTCGTCGTACCCGACGATGCGAAACTTCAGCGCTTCACCGTCATCATTTTCGATCTCGACCCAGGCACCGAAGAACACCCTGCCCTCCTGCTGCGGTGAATAGGCCACCACCTTGACGTCTTCGAGGCGCTTGCGCAGGTATCGGACCCGACGATCGATCTCGCGCAGCAACTTCTTGTTGTACTGGTAGTCGGCATTCTCACTGCGGTCCCCCAACGACGCAGCCCAGGCCACCTTCTGGGTGATTTCCGGGCGATACACCCGCCATAGATGATCCAGCTCTTTTTTGAGCGCTTCATGGCCTTGCGTCGTGATGATGTTGGTACTCAACAGCGCGTTCCTCAGCGTCGGGTAATCAGGCCCTGGCGTGCGATGCGGGTGAGATGGCCAATCACTTCGGCAGCGTGCTGTGCGGCAGGTGCCTGGATCACCGCCAGATCGAAGCGGTCGTTGCCGAACTGCTCCAGCCGGCATGCGGTTTCGGCAAACTGGATGAGGAAGGCGCGGGCCTGGCCTTTGCGACGGGACAAGCCTTCAAGATGACGCAAAAGCGTAGGCTGATGCTGGCCACCGAGCAGGATGCGCGGTGTGCGGGTAGCCTGGCTGACAGGCAATGGGCTCAAGCAGACACTGGTACGTGGGCAACTCATGGAGTACTTCTCCGCCTCGCAAATCCCGCTGGGCAGCGGTGGGAGGCGTCACCGAACCAGCGCTTTAGCGGTATTTCGGATGACCCGGGGCTGGGCATTCCTGCGCCCCGCAAGTAGCTGTTTAAATCGGCGCAGGCGGTATGCTAGAGCTACAAGCGGCAAGCTGCAAGCCCCAAGCTGAAAGTCATCAACTCAAGGCCTGCAGCATGAGGCTTCAGCGGGCGATCAAGCGGTCTACAGAGAAACGACCAGCGCCTTCGATCAGTACCGCGACGGTACCCGCCAGCAACGCCAGGGCGAACTCATAGCCATTGTTGGACATGAACAGGCCGTTGCCGATGTGTACCGAGAAGATTGCCACCACCAGCGTCACTGTCAGTGCCAGCGCCGCCGGGCGAGCCAGCAGGCCGATCACCAGGGCCAGGCCGCCGAAGAACTCGGCGCTGCCGGACAGCAGGGCCATCAGGTAGCCGGGGGCCAGGCCGATGCTCTCCATCCACTGGCCAGTGCCCTCCAACCCGTAGCCGCCGAACAGGCCGAAGAGTTTCTGTGCGCCGTGCGCCATGAAGATGATGCCGACCAGGATGCGAACCACGCTCAAGCCCAGGCCAGCGCGAGTGGAAAGCAGTTTGATGATTGCGTTGTTCATTGGGTGACTTCCTTGAAAGCTGCGATGTTGTGTTGGGATGGGCGCCATAATAATCGACCCAACAGATATTAAAATCGCAAAAAACCCAACATATAGATCGAATAAATCGATAGCTCAGCGTTTACCGCTTCGCTCCAACGTTGCACGGTCACGGTTGAACGCCAGGAAGTACTTGTTCACGCTATTGACGAAGTTGACTGGCCCCATGCCCACCTGCTCCATCGCAACCCGTTCGGTCTGGAAGAACCATTGATTGCCATTGAGCCCACGCTTGCGGGCCTCGACACGCATGGCCTGGACCCGCTCGGGCCCAAGGTTGTAGGCGGCCAGCACGAAGGCCATGCGCTCACGCTCGTTGATCTTCGGGCTGGCGAAGAACTTGCGGCGAATCAACGCCAGGTAACGGGCACTGGCCTGGACATTGCCATCAACCGTTGCGGTATTGCTGACCCCGACCCGCTGCGCTGCGGCAGGGGTGATCTGCATCAGGCCATGCGCCCCGCCACTGCCGCGCGCCGCCGGGTTGAGGGTCGACTCCTTGAAGGCCAACGCAGCCAGGTTCAGCCAGTCGATCTGTTGCGCCTGGCCATGCTTCTGCAGCACCGCCCGGACTGAAGCAAGGCGTTGACGGTCTTTGCGTGCGAGCGGGTTGTGCACGCGGTACTGGCGCCGATAGATGCGTTCGAAGGCCGCATCCTGGTTCTCGGGCGCCCGGTAGCCCTGCAGGAAGCGATCGACCGTAGCCTGCAGCAGCGTCGCATCGCGCCGCACATACCAGCGCATGGCTTGTGGCGGGCCCAGTTGCAGCCGGCTATGCAGGCGCAGGCGCGGCATTACCCGGGCCCAGCGCAGCGCGATCGGCCGCTCGACCACGGTCAGGTGATAGATGCCGGCCTGGACCATCTCCAGCACGTCCTCCACCGCCAGTGTCGAGTCGACCCATTCGATCTTGACCGGTGGGCGCTTGCGCAGCGCCAGGCGCTGGTTGACCTGCTGGATCAGCGCACCGGCGGCGCTGGCACTGGTCAACGCCACAGTGCGCCCGGACAACTGCTCGACACGGGTGAAACTGCGCTCGCCCTTGCGCCCCACCAACCACAACGGCACTTGGTCCAGGACCGGAGCACTGCTGTTCACGCCGCCGACCAGGCTCGGGTCGAGCAACTCGCCCGGGGCGGCCAGGTCGCCTTCACCACGCTGCAGCGCCCCTAGCAGTTGCTCTTTGGCTCTGGGGATGAGTTTGAGCCGTACCTGTTGTCCGTCGCTGGCCCGGGCGTTGAGGTAATGCTCAAGCGCACGCAAGCGGTAGTACTCGATACCGACGGGCTCGCCCTTGACCTCACCGGAGCTGTTGCGGCTTTGGTTGACCAGTACCCGCAGCACCTTGCTGGCGCGGATCTGTTCAAGGTCACGGGCCTTGTTCACCGGCACGTTGTGCTGCGGCCCCGGCAGGCGTGCGTAAGCGGGACCGACGAGCATCAGGCCAAGCGTCAGCAGCAGGGTGAGCAGGTATCGCAGCATGCGAAAACGTGTCCGAGGTCGGTGGGCAGCATCCATGTGTACGAGCCGCTCGTAATAAATGACGGTAAAAGACCATGGCAAACGTCTGAAGTTCTTGGTTTTTTCCGAAAATCGCGCTTTTTGCTATGCTGGCCGTCCCGCGGCACGAGGTAGCACCATGCAACTGATCGATATCGGCGTCAACCTGACCAATAGCAGTTTCCACGACCAGCAGGCCGCCATCGTCGAGCGCGCCATCGAAGCCGGCGTTGGGCAGATGATCCTCACCGGCACCAGCCTTGCGGTCAGCGAGCAAGCGCTTGAACTGTGCCAGCAACTGGACCCCGCCAGCGAGCACCTGTTCGCCACTGCCGGCGTACACCCGCACGACGCCAAAGCATGGGATGCCAACAGCGAGCAGCGACTGCGCCAGTTGTTGAGTGAGGCGCGTGTGCGCGCCGTTGGCGAGTGCGGTCTGGATTTCAACCGCGACTTCTCCCCTCGCCCACTTCAGGAAAAAGCCCTGGAAGCTCAGTTAGCGCTGGCCGCCGAGTTGCGCCTGCCGGTGTTCCTGCATGAGCGTGATGCGAGTGAGCGTTTGCTGGCGAT
Organism: Pseudomonas sp. NPDC089743; assembly: GCF_044748785.1. Lineage (NCBI taxonomy): Bacteria > Pseudomonadati > Pseudomonadota > Gammaproteobacteria > Pseudomonadales > Pseudomonadaceae > Pseudomonas > Pseudomonas sp. NPDC089743. The sequence goes on along the minus strand of NZ_JBIVGS010000005.1, from coordinate 315,023 downwards.
TGTGAAGAACTACCGTGACCACCTGCCTGCCGCCGTAGTGCATTGTTTCACCGGCGAGCGCGACGCGCTGTTCGCCTACCTGGACATGGACCTGCACATTGGCATCACCGGCTGGATCTGTGACGAACGCCGCGGCACGCACTTGCACCCACTGGTGGGCAACATTCCCCGGGGGCGCCTGATGCTGGAAAGTGATGCCCCGTATCTGCTGCCGCGCAGCCTGCGACCGAAACCCAAGAGCGGGCGCAACGAGCCGGCGTTTTTGCCAGAAGTGCTGCGGGAGGTGGCGTTACACCGGGGCGAACCTGTTGAAGAGACCGCAGCACACACCACCGCAACGGCTCGGGCATTTTTCCAGCTGGCCTGATTGGGCATAAACGGTTTGTTGATACACGTCAAAACCTCCCAGGCGTGAGCGGGCACAATGATGGCACCTTGCCAATAATGTTTCCGCTCAACTCAGAGAAGACCTACCCATGGGTGCCTGGCTTAGCAATATTTCCCTGAAGTACAAATTCTGGGCCGTCAACGCAGTGGCCTTTGTCACCACCTTGATGCTGGTGCTGTTTGCCGTGTATCTGGAGCAGCGAGCCCGCGCTGAAGCGGTGCAGGCCCAGACGCAGTCCCAGGCAGAGCTGCTCGCCGCATGGCCGGCAGAGCGTGCCCTGCCCCGCCAGGCCAACGTGATCACCTGGCAACCCGGCCAGACCCCGACCTTTGCCGGCCAAAGCCTGGAGCCCCTGCGCCATGCACAAGGCTGGGTAGCCCTCCCGGCCGACTGGATCCTGGGCGATAACCCACTACGCGGCGCCCAGGTACTGCGCCATGGCGACCAGCAGGTGGCGGTACTGGCCCAGGCACCGAGCGTGCGCCAGGTGTTCCTCGACCGCTTTGCCAACTACGCGGTTTGTGTGCTGATCCTGATGCTGGCAATGCTCTGCGCCTCGCAACTGCTGATTCGCTTCCTGCTGAGCCAACTCAACACCCTCAAGGACGTCATGCTCCACGTGGAAAAAACGGGTGACCTGTCGGCCCGCGTGCCTCTGTCTTGTGGCGACGAAGTGGGCCAGATGGCAGGCGCCTTCAACGCCATGCAGTCGACCTACCACCGTGTGGTCAGCACCGTGGCACGCACTGCCGCGCAACTCGATTCGGGCGCCGCACGCCTGGCCTCGAGCATGAATGAGGTGCGCCACGGCATGCTCGGCCAGCAGAGCGAGACCGACCAGGCAGCCACCGCGATCAACGAGATGTCAGCCACCGTGCATCATATCGCCCAACATGCCGGCGCCACGCGCGACCTGTCGCAGACCGCCGACGTCCTTGCCGGCAGCGGCAAGCATGTCGTCGACCGCGTGCAGGACTCGATTGCAGGGCTGTCCAGCGGCGTGCAGCAGACCGCCGAGATGATCCGCCAACTGGCCGAGGACAGCCAAAAGATCAATGGCGTGGTCAACGTCATCCACAGCATCGCCGAACAGACCAACCTGCTGGCGCTGAACGCCGCCATCGAAGCAGCGCGTGCCGGCGACCTGGGCCGTGGCTTTGCGGTGGTCGCCGATGAAGTGCGCAGCCTGGCCAAACGCGTGCAAACCTCCACCGACGAAATCACCGGTATGGTTGCCGACCTGCAAGCCGGTACCCGGGATGCGGTGGAGTTCATGCAGGAAAGCTCTTACAAAGCTGACGACTGCGTGCGCCAGGCCCAGGAAGCCGGCGCAGCGCTGGCCGAAATAACTGGCGCGGTGGCGCAGATGCGCGAGAGCAACACCCAGATCGCCGTCGCCGCCGAACAGCAAAGCCAGGTGGCCGAAGAAATGAACCGGGCGGTAGTCAGCATCCGCGACGTTACCGAGGAAACCGTACAGCAGACTGTCGATTCGGCCACCACCAGCAGCGAGCTGGCGACCCTGGCCGGCGAGCTGAACAAGGCCATCGGCCAACTCAAACTATAATCACCATAGCCAGCCTCGATTGGCTGTGACCACTGGGCCGCACTAAGCTTTGGGCATGACCGTGAGGACCTGCCCATGAGCAAACGACTGCCCAACTTGCCCGCCTGGCAATGGCGCGGCTATCACCACAACCACCGCCACCCGACCAACCTGGTGCTGCACCTGATTGCCGTGCCGCTGTTCATCCTCGGTGCTTTGCTCGTGCTGTCCGGCTTGCTCGCCCTGGACCTAGGCCAGATTGGCGTCGGCATCATTGCCCTGATCGCCGGCCTGGGCCTGCAGCGCCACGGCCACCGCCTGGAGGCCGAGCAGCCAGAACCCTTCGCCAACCGCAAGGACGCCCTGCAGCGCCTGCTGACCGAGCAATTCATCACCTTCCCGCGCTTTGTGCTCAGCGGTGCCTGGTGGCGGGCCTGGCGCGAACGGCACAGACATCGGCGTTGACGCTCAGGCGAACACCGTGACCGTCTGGCGGCTCAAGGCCAGCAACTCGCCTTCAGCCGTCCACAGGGCAGCTGCGGCATGCCCGTACCCATCGCGGGCGTGTTCGGTCTCGACGCAGTAGCGGCACCAGTCCAACGTCGACAGCCTGGCAACCGGCTGGATGAATTCGATGGTCCAGGTCAGCGTGCTGCCTGCTGCGGGCTGCTTCAGGTACGGCATGAGGCTAGGTGGCCAGGCATCGACAAGCGCCAACAGGTGGGCCTCGTTGACCTGCTCCTGGGCAACATCCCGCAAGCGCACCCAACCGCCCATGTGGCGTGACTGATTACCGCTGAACGGCAGCCCGCCAATTGCCCAGCGCAGGGCAACATGGCGCATGAACTCTGGTGTGACACCTTTGATGTAAGGAAGCTCCGGGGCGGCTTGCTCGAGTGCCTTCATCTCCATGGCCGGCTCGGCAGGCACCTGCACCACCGATGGCCGCGCGGCGCCGAAGTTGCCCTGGACCAAGGTCACCACCTGGCCATCCTGAATGGCTCGACCCAGCACGGTGCTGACCGCTTTGCCCTCGCGCAGCACTTCGACTTCGAAACGGGTCGCCACGTCGGGCGCGGCGGGGGCGACGAAACTGACGGCCAGCGACCGCACCGGGCGGCTATCGGCGAGCTTCAGGCGCATGGCCTCATACACCATGGCAGCCATCAGGCCACCGAATACGGCACGCCCTTGGGCCCAGTCAGGCGGGACGCTGACGCTATCGGGGTGCGCTCGCACGGCGTCGAGCAGTTGGTTGAAATTCATGGGCCGGCTCCTGCAGCAGCGAAAGGTGTCAGCCAATACTAGCGAGCAACCTTGCGTCGAACAGCCCGCATATCGGTCATTTGCCGGGCTTGCGCCGTTCCAGTGCTGCCTGCAGGTCAGCCAGTGTCACATCGGACTGGCGCTCGGCGTCACCCAGCTCCCGCTCCCAATCGACCTTGCAGGGCGCGAGATCCTCATGCGATTGAGCCTGCAACAGCCATTGCAGGCGGTCATGCCAGTTACCCAAATCGCCCTGGGCTTGTTTGAGCAGGCGCTGCAACTGCTTCCCGGCATGATCGAGTTGTGGGTAGGCCTGGTCCCCATAGCGCACCCGCTTGATCAACAAGCGCAGGCGATGACGGTCGTGGGCCGGGTCCTGCAAGGCTTCCTGCAGCTTGCGCCATTGCTTGACCAGGCGTTTGTCGACGCGTTTACGCAGGCACTTGGCCAACCCTTCACGCCCCGCGGCGCGCAGGAACAGCGGAAAGGCATCGAGGATGGCCAGCACCCGGCTCAGTTGCGGGCTGGCGGCCACGCCGGCAAAGGTGGCAGCACGCCCTTGCAGACGCCGCTGGCCCGCTTGGACAACGCCGCGCTGGATCAACTCGCCCGCCAGTACCTCGCGGTCACGTAGCGGCGTGGTCAAGGTGCCAAGGGCTCTCGCAGCGTCCTCCAGCTGCTCGACCCCCGGCAAGCCCCTCAGCGGCCGCAACAGGCTGCGCAAGCGCCTCAGGCCTATGCGCAGATCGTGCAAGGCTTCGCTGTCGGTATCGGCAGCAAGGCGCTCGCGACAAGCCAGCAGGCGCACCTGCAAGGCCACTACCTGGGCAACCACATGGTCGAGCATGCTGGACATTACAGCACTCCTCGGTCAGCGCCCGGCGCGCGACTCACGAATGTAGAAACGGGCCTTTTCGGCTTTCTTGGTGCAACCCTCGAACCCTTCGAACTGCTGCTGGGTCTTGGCCCCGGTCAACAGCGACAACGCCTTGGAATAGCTGACGGTACCGGCAAAGCCTTCAGCCTTGGCCAGGTCGAGCTCCTTCCAAGCGGCATCGAGCTGCGACGCGCAGCTGTCACGGTAAGCCGTCTTGCCCGCGCAGCCGGCAAGGGCCAGGGCAATCAGAGGAAGGCAGATCCAGGCTTTCATCGGTAATACCTCGGAGGTTGAATACGGTGGCTGTTCGACGCTTGGGCACCTGAAAAGTGCCGCGCTCGGCAGGTTTTGCCTAGAGTCTACATTGAAGCACAGGCAACGCTCGGTGCATTGTAGGGCCATGGATGCAAAAGCCGGGGAAGATCATGAGCAAACGTGTAGCACTGGTGTTGGGGTCGGGGGGCGCGCGGGGTTATGCCCATATCGGCGTGATCGAAGAAATCGAACGGCGCGGCTACGAAATCGCCTGCATTGCCGGTTGCTCGATGGGCGCGGTGGTCGGGGGGATTTACGCGGCGGGCAAGCTCGATGAATACCGCAACTGGATCGAAAGCCTGGATTACCTGGACGTACTGCGTCTGGTCGATGTCAGCTTCCGCCTTGGCGCCATTCGCGGCGACAAGGTGTTTGGGCAGATCCGCAAGATCGTCGGCGAAATCAATATCGAACAATTGCGCATCCCCTACACGGCAGTGGCCACCGACCTCACCCACCAGCAGGAGATCTGGTTCCAGGAGGGCTGCCTGCACCAGGCAATGCGCGCCTCGGCGGCAATTCCAAGCCTGTTCACGCCGGTCATGCAAGGCAACCGCATGCTGGTCGACGGCGGCATCCTCAATCCGCTGCCGATCGTGCCGGTCGTGTCCAGCCACTGCGACATGATCATCGCGGTAAACCTCAACTCCACCAACCAGAAGCAGTACCAGTTGCCTGTCATCGAGCGGCCGGCAGCGTTCAGGATGCGCTTTGACGCACTGATCAGTTCGCTGGGGGCGCGCATGCCGTTCCGTCGCAAGCCCGCCGAGGAACTGATGCGCATCGAGCAGGAGATCACTGGCGAGGGTCTGGTGCCACCCAACCCCTGGCTGAGCGATACGGCCGACCCAGAAGCCCGGCAACCGGCGGCGGCGCCGCAAAGCGAGGGTGCGCCAAAATCCGCCACGGGGTCGATCATCGTCGACAACGTCGGGCCAGCGTCGTTGCTGGACCTGATCAACCAGAGCTTCGAGGTCATGCAGACGTCGTTGGCGCAATACAAGATCGCGGGGTATCCACCGGACGTGCTGATCAACGTACCCAAACGGGTATGCCGGTTCTTCGAGTTCTACAAGGCGCCGGAACTGATTGCCTTGGGCCGGGAGATAGCGCGGGATACGCTGGATAACTACGAGGGCGAGAAGCGCTGAAGCGCCCCCGGCGCTCGCCCCGTACCCCAGAAACGAAACAGGCCGCATCATGCGGCCTGTTTCGTTACCAGAGTGTCACTCAGTAGCGAGTGATGTCCGCACTGCCTTCCAGCTGCTTGCGGTATGCCGCAAAGTCCTGCTGGCCCGCACGCGAAGCGAGATAGCGGCGGATCTGCTGCTTCTCTTCATCGCTGGCGGCGGCACCGTCGTTGACGCCTTTGAGCTGCAACACGACCAGGCTGCCATCGGCCAGTACCACGCTGCCATATACCGGCTCGCCCTTGGCTTGCGGCTTGGGCAGGCGGAACAGCGCCTGCAACTCGGCCGGGTCGATACCGTCCTGGCTGCGGGTGACTGCTTCGTAGGCCTTCCAGCTCTGGCCTTGCTGGGCAGCATCTGCAGCGACCGAGCCGTCACGCAGGCCGGCGATCAGTTTGTCCGCCTTGACCTTGAGCTCGGCGGTCGCCTTCTCCTTGGCCAGGTGTTCGCTGATGTTCTTGGCCACGGCTTCGAGCGGCATCTGCTCCGGCTTGCGGTGCTCCTTGACGCGCAATACCACGGTGGTCTCAGGGTCCAGCTCGATGGCGGTGCTGTTGGCAGCCTCCTCCAGCACTTCCTCGGAGAACGCGGCCTGGACCACGGCACGGTTGGCCGTGATGCCCTCACCGCCTTCACGGCCGAATGGCGCCGAAGTATGCACCTTGAGGTTCAGGTCCTGGGCGGGCTGGGCCAGGTCGGCAGCCTCGTAGGCAGCATCCTGCAGCTGCTTGCTGGCATCGACATAGCGCTGCTCGACCAGCGGAGTCTTCAGGTCTCGCGTGAGCTTGTCCTTCAGGCTGGCGAAACTCGGGACTTCCGGCGCCTGTTTACCCAGCAGCTTGATCAAGTGATAACCGAACTGGGTACGTACTGGTGCTGACACCTGGCCATCGTCGAGCTTGTACAGAGCGTCCTCGAAGGCCGGGTCATACACACCCGGGCCGGCGAAACCAAGATCGCCACCGCTGTTGGCCGAACCCGGGTCCTGGGAGAACTCCTTGGCCAGCTTGGCGAAGTCTTCACCTTTGGCCAAGCGTTGCTCGATCTCTTCGATGCGAGCCTTGGCCTGGGCATCGGTGACCTTGTCATTGACCTCGATCAGGATGTGCGCAGCATGGCGCTGCTCGGCCAGGTTGGCGATTTCCTTCTCGTACTGAGCCTTGAGCTCGTCGTCGGTAACCTTCACCTGATCGAAGAATGCCGACTTCTTCAGCTCGACATAGTCGATGACCACTTGATCCGGCGTCATGAACTCCTTGGCATGCTGTTCATAATGAGCCTTGACCTCGTCATCGCTGACCTTGACCGCGGCCGGGTTGGCCTTGAAGGTCAACGAAGCGAAGTCGCGGGTCTGGCTTTCCAGGCGAGCGAAGGCGTCGACCTGCTGGTCGGTAACGAAGCTGCTGCCGGCAATACCCGTGCGGATCTGGCCGATCAGCATTTCTTCGGCAAGCATCTCGCGGAACTGCAAACGGCCATAGCCCATCTGGCGGATGACCTGGTCGAAACGGTCGGCGTTGAACTTGCCATCAACCTGGAATTCCGGCGTCTGCAGGATCACTTGATCCAGCGCGGCCTCACTGAAGGCGAACTTGGCATCTTCGGCACCCTGCAACAGCAGCTTGCGTTCGATCAGCCCTTTGAGCGCAGCATCGCGCAGCAATTTCTCATCCAGCAGAGCCGGGTCGAAATCCTTGCCCAGCTGTTGCATCAGCTGGCGGCGCTGCATGTCGGCCGCTTGGCTCAGCTCGTTCTGGCTGATGGTCTGGCCGTTCACCTTGGCGGCGTCCTGGCTATGGCTGGCGGCCTGGAAAATGGCTTCGAAGCCCGTCAACGCCATCAACACAACGATGAGGCCAATGATGGTCTTGGCAATCCAACCTTGTGAATTGTCCCTGATATTTTGCAGCATGCGTCCCCCAGAAACGGCTGTACCACTGCGTCGACAACCGCGGAGCGTGGGTAGAATCCTGATAAAAGAAAGGCGCATCCGAGGATGCGCCTTTTCTTAGCAAACGTGTCAGGCGGGAACGTTTGCGACCCGCCTTCAGCGTGCTCGAACCTGGCAAGGCCCGGTCCGGCTGAAAGAGACGACTTAGTTGACGGCGTCTTTCAGGCCTTTGCCAGCCTTGAAGCCTGGAACCTTGGCAGCAGCGATCTTGATGGTCTTGCCAGTTTGCGGGTTACGGCCATCGCGCTCTGCGCGCTCTTTGACCGAGAAGGTACCGAAGCCAACCAGAACGACGTCGTCGCCTGCTTTCAGGGCACCAGTCACGGAGTCAATTACTGCATCCAGCGCGCGGCCGGCTACAGCTTTCGGGATGTCAGCAGATGCGGCGATAGCGTCAATCAGTTCCGACTTGTTCACTCTAAGTCCCCTTATTTCTCTATTGAGTTTGTTTCTAAGTATGTAATGAAAAGCTTCTGAAACGAATGCTGGGTGGCCTGGTGACAATAGCGTGCCGCTTTATAGCAAGGCCCCGAAAATACTGTCAAGGAAAGCCCCCCAGCCAAAAACTACTAATGCGTGCTGATACGTTCCTTAGCATCGCCGTCGCGCTTTTCATCTTTCGCGACAATCTCAGGAGCCACATCTGGCAAGGGCTCCGGGGCGTATTGCAGCGCAATTTGCAGGACTTCGTCAATCCATTTGACCGGTTTGATCTGCAGATCCTGTTTGATATTTTCCGGGATCTCCTTCAGATCGCGAACATTCTCCTCTGGAATGATCACCGTCTTGATCCCACCACGGTGCGCCGCCAGGAGTTTTTCCTTCAGCCCGCCAATGGCCAATACCTGCCCACGCAAGGTGATTTCGCCGGTCATGGCAACATCTGCACGCACCGGAATCTGCGTCAACGCCGACACCAGCGCAGTGCACATGCCGATACCGGCGCTCGGGCCATCCTTGGGCGTAGCGCCCTCAGGCATGTGGATGTGCACGTCGTGCTTCTCATGGAAGTCGGCGGCAATCCCCAGGCTGCGGGCGCGGCTACGGACAACGGTTTGCGCGGCGGTGATCGACTCGACCATGACGTCGCCGAGCGAACCGGTCTTGATCAATTGCCCTTTTCCAGGGATGACCACCGACTCGATGGTCAGCAATTCGCCACCCACCTGGGTCCAGGCAAGGCCGGTAACCTGGCCTATCTGGTCCTGCTGCTCGGCCAGGCCGTAGCGGAACTTGCGCACGCCCAGCAGGTGTTCGAGCTGCTCATTGGTGACCTTGACCTTGACCTGCTTTTGGCCAGTGTGCTCCTTGACGACCTTGCGGCAGACCTTCGCAATCTGCCGCTCCAGGCCACGTACACCGGCTTCGCGGGTGTAGTAACGGATGATGTCACGGATCGCCGAGGTGTCGATCTCGAGCTCTTCCTTCTTCAAACCGTTGGCCTTGACCTGCTTGGGCGTCAGGTATTTGACCGCGATGTTGATCTTTTCGTCCTCGGTGTAACCGGGCAGGCGAATGACTTCCATGCGGTCCAGCAGCGCCGGAGGGATGTTCATCGAGTTCGAGGTGCAGAGGAACATCACATCCGAGAGGTCGTAATCCACCTCCAGGTAGTGGTCGTTGAAGTTGTGGTTCTGCTCGGGGTCGAGCACTTCCAGCAGCGCCGAGGCCGGGTCGCCACGCATGTCGCTGCCCATCTTGTCGATCTCGTCGAGCAGGAACAGCGGGTTGCGCACCCCCACCTTGGTCATTTTCTGGATCAGGCGGCCGGGCATCGAACCGATGTATGTCCGACGGTGACCGCGGATCTCGGCCTCGTCACGCACGCCACCCAGGGCCATGCGCACGAACTTGCGGTTGGTGGCGGCGGCGATCGACTCGGCCAGCGAGGTCTTGCCCACGCCTGGTGGGCCGACCAGGCACAGTACCGGGCCGCGAATTTTCTTCACGCGCTTCTGCACGGCGAGGTATTCGAGGATGCGTTCCTTGACCTCTTCAAGGCCATAGTGGTCCGCGTCGAGAATTTCCTCGGCCTTGGACAGATCCAGGCGCACCTTGCTCTGCGCCTTCCACGGCACCTGCACGAGCCAGTCGAGGTAGGTGCGCACCACGGTGGCTTCGGCAGACATTGGCGACATCTGCTTGAGCTTGTTCAGCTCGGCCTGGGCCTTGGCCAGGGCGTCTTTGGGCAGGCCGGCAGCTTCAATGCGTTTTTTCAGCTCTTCGACTTCGTTGTGGCCTTCGTCGCCATCGCCGAGCTCCTTCTGAATGGCCTTCATCTGCTCATTCAGGTAGTACTCGCGCTGGCTACGCTCCATCTGCTTCTTGACCCGGCCACGGATACGCTTTTCGACCTGCAGCAGGTCGATTTCGGCATCCAGCATCGCCAGTACATGCTCGACACGGGTGGACAGGTCGACGATTTCGAGAATTTCCTGCTTCTGCTCGATCTTCAGCGCCATGTGCGCTGCCATGGTATCGACCAGGCGCCCAGGCTCCTCGATGCTGTTGAGCGACGACAGCACTTCAGCCGGGACTTTCTTGCCCAACTGTACGTACTGCTCGAACTGCGACAGCAGCGTGCGCACGAAGACTTCCGACTCGCGCTCGGCGGCGTCGGTTTCGTCGATCAGGGAAACTTCGGCACGGATGTGCCCTTCGACTTCGGTAAAGCGCTCGACTGCACCACGCTGCTCGCCCTCGACCAGCACCTTGACGGTGCCATCAGGCAGCTTCAGCAGTTGCAGCACGGTAGCGACAGTACCGACGCGATACAGAGCGTCTTCGCCCGGATCGTCGTCAGCGGGGTTCTTCTGGGCCAGCAGAAGGATCTGCTTCTCGCCAGTCATCGCAGCCTCAAGGGCCTCGATGGACTTCTCACGCCCCACGAACAGTGGGATGACCATGTGCGGGTAAACAACGACATCGCGCAATGGCAAAAGAGGCAAGTCGAGGGTGGTCTTCATGATTTCGCCTCTACAGCGGCCTTATGGCCGGAAACCGGTGGAAATGATGCTTGGACCTAATGTGGGGGCACGCCTGGGAAATTACAAGCGCTTGCACAGGAAAAGCAGAAAGGGGCCCGCACGGGCCCCTTTCTTGCTTACTGCCACGGCACCGACTCAGGCGTCGGGCGCGACCTTGGCTGGCGGCTCGCTGTTCTCGTAGATCAGCAGCGGCTGCGACGTGCCTTCGATGACGCTCTCGTCGATCACCACCTTGCTGACTTCCTTCTGCGAAGGAATTTCATACATGGTGTCGAGCAGCACGCCTTCGAGGATCGAACGCAGGCCGCGGGCGCCAGTCTTGCGCTCCAGGGCTTTGCGTGCGACGGCCTTGAGTGCATCACTGCGGAACTCGAGGTCAACGCTCTCCATCTCGAACAGCCTGGCGTACTGCTTGGTCAGGGCGTTCTTCGGCTCAGTGAGGATCTGCATCAGTGCAGCCTCGTCCAGCTCGTCGAGGGTTGCCAGAACCGGCAGACGGCCGACGAACTCGGGGATCAGGCCAAACTTGACCAGATCATCCGGCTCGACTTCCCGCAGCGACTCGCCAACCTTCTTGCCCTCTTCCTTGCTGCGTACTTCAGCGCCAAAACCGATGCCACCTTTGGTGGAGCGGTTCTGGATGACCTTTTCCAGGCCCGAGAAGGCGCCACCGCAGATGAACAGGATGTTGCGGGTATCTACCTGCAGGAATTCCTGTTGCGGGTGCTTGCGCCCCCCTTGCGGCGGAACGGAGGCAACGGTGCCCTCGATCAGCTTGAGCAGTGCCTGCTGCACGCCCTCACCCGAAACGTCACGGGTGATCGACGGGTTGTCCGACTTGCGCGAAATCTTGTCGATCTCGTCGATGTAGACAATGCCCATCTGGGCCTTTTCCACGTCGTAGTCGCACTTTTGCAGCAGCTTCTGGATGATGTTCTCGACGTCCTCACCCACATAACCGGCTTCGGTCAGGGTGGTGGCGTCGGCAATGGTGAACGGTACGTTCAACAGGCGAGCCAGGGTTTCGGCGAGCAGGGTCTTGCCCGAGCCAGTAGGCCCGATCAGCAGGATGTTGCTCTTGCCGAGTTCAACCTCGTCACCTTTCTTGTCACGCTGGTTCAGGCGCTTGTAGTGGTTGTACACCGCTACCGAAAGCACCTTCTTGGCACGTTCCTGACCAATCACATACTGGTCCAGGATGCCGCTGATTTCTTTCGGCGAAGGCAATTTGTGCGCGCTGCTTTCGGCCTGGGCTTCCTGCACCTCCTCTCGGATGATGTCGTTGCACAGGTCGACGCACTCGTCGCAGATAAATACCGAGGGCCCGGCAATCAGTTTGCGCACTTCGTGCTGGCTTTTGCCGCAGAAGGAGCAATAAAGCAATTTGCCGCTGTCCTCGCCGTTACGGGTGTCAGTCATTCGATCGATCCAATCCGGTAGGCTTGCAACACAAGATGAAGGCAATTGCGGGCTTTTTCAAGTCCGCAGGTAGGCGCTTGGGGCACCTACCTGCTCTGGCACCTGGGTTCAGGAGGCCAGTTGCCGCTTGTCGTATACCGAGTCGATCAGGCCGTACTCGGCCGCGCGCGAGGCGCTCATGAAATTGTCACGCTCGGTGTCGCGCTTGATGGTCTCCAGGTCCTGGCCAGTGTGGTAGGCCAGCAGCTCGTTCAGACGCGCCTTGATGTTGAGGATTTCCTGGGCGTGGATCTCGATATCGGTCGCCTGGCCCTGGAAGCCGCCGAGCGGCTGGTGAATCATCACTCGCGAGTTAGGCAGGCAGTGACGCTTGCCCTTGGCACCGGCGGCCAACAGGAAGGCCCCCATGCTGCAGGCCTGGCCGATGCAGATGGTCGAGACGTCCGGCTTGATGAACTGCATGGTGTCGTAGATCGACATGCCAGCCGTTACCGAGCCGCCTGGGGAGTTGATGTAAAGATGGATATCCTTGTCCGGGTTTTCCGCCTCAAGGAACAGCATCTGTGCCACTACCAGGTTGGCCATGTAGTCTTCTACCGGGCCGACCAGGAAGATCACTCGCTCCTTCAACAGGCGCGAGTAGATGTCATAGGCACGTTCGCCACGGGCGGACTGCTCGATAACCATCGGGACCAGGCCGCCTGCGGCTTGGATGTCAGAGCTCTGCTGAATATAAGAATTGCGGGACATGTCCTGCGCTCACTCCCAAATAGTCATGGCTTGAATACGCACAAGCCAGCGCGAAGGCTGGCTTGTGGGGGTTTCCTACGAGAGGGCCGCCTTACTCAGCTTCGGCAGGCGCCTGAGCTGGTTTTACGGCTTCTTCGTACGAGACCGATTTGTCGGTCACAGTCGCTTTCTGCAGAACAGTATCTACAACTTGCTCTTCCAGCACAACCGAACGCACCTCGTTCATCTGCTGGTCGTTTTTGTAGTACCAAGCGATGACCTGCTCAGGCTCCTGGTAAGCCGAAGCCATTTCTTCGATCATCTCGCGAACCTTGCCTTCGTCCGGCTTCAGTTCGAACTGCTTGACCACTTCAGCGACGATCAGGCCCAGCACCACACGGCGCTTGGCTTGCTCTTCGAACAGCTCGGCCGGCAGTTGCTCAGGCTTGATGTTGCCACCGAACTGCTGAACAGCCTGGACGCGCAGGCGGTTGACTTCGTTTTCCAGCAGCGCTTTCGGCACTTCGATCGGGTTGGCGGCCAGCAGACCGTCCATGACCTGGTTCTTCACCTTGGTCTTGATCGCCTGGCGCAGTTCACGCTCCATGTTCTTGCGAACTTCGGCGCGGAAGCCTTCCAGGGTCGATTCCTTGATACCGAACTGGGCGAAGAACGCTTCGTTCAGTTCTGGCAGCTGAGGTGCCGAAACGCTGTTGACGGTGATGGTGAACTCGGCAGCTTTGCCTGCCAGGTCCAGGTTCTGGTAATCCTCAGGGAAGGTCACGTTGACAACGCGCTCTTCGCCGGCCTTGGCGCCAACCAGGCCGTCTTCGAAGCCTGGGATCATGCGGCCGGAGCCCAGTACCAGCTGGGTGCCCTTGGCCGAACCACCGGCGAAGGCTTCACCGTCGATCTTGCCGACGAAGTCGATGTTGACCTGGTCGTCCTTCTCGGCAGCGCGCTCGACGGCCTCGAAGCGTACGTTCTGCTTGCGCAGCACTTCCAGCATGTTGTCCAGGTCGGCGTCAGCCACTTCGGCGCTCAGACGCTCGACGCTGATCGACTCCAGGCCGGCAACGGCGAACTCTGGGAACACTTCGAAGATGGCGACGAACTCCAGGTCCTTGCCCTTTTCGAACGACTTCGGCTCTACGGCAGGCGCGCCAGCCGGGTTCAGCTTCTGCTCGACGATGGCTTCGTAGAAGGAAGCCTGGACCAGGTCACCGAAGGCCTCTTGACGGGCATCGGCTTCGAAACGCTGGCGGATCACGCTCATCGGCACTTTGCCTGGGCGGAAGCCCGCGACCTTGGCGCGCTTGGCAGTCTGCTGCAGACGCTTGTTGACTTCGTTCTCGACGCGCTCGGCCGGAACGGCGATGGTCATGCGGCGCTCGAGAGCGGAAGTGTTTTCAACAGAAACTTGCATGGATATTCCTCGTTGCACAGACGTTAGCCGGCGTTAGCCCGACTCCAGAATCAAGGGCAAGCATTCTAGTGAGTCACGCACCAGAAGTCACCCCACTCGGGACGACGGGAAACCACGCCGGTCGATTAGCTTGCAAGGCCCGCACGGCGTATCGCCGGGCCTCTATATATATAAGCAGGCTGCGCAACGCCAGCGGCGGCACGCAACCGTAATACCTTGTCAAACAACTACAACCCAAAAAAACGCGCTCATTCAGGGTCGAGCTCATTGAACTGGCAGTACTCTTCCCAGGCCATACCCAGCGCTTCGGCCACTTCGCGGTGGGTCTCCAGACGCATGGCCTGCAACTGTTCAGGGCTTTCGGCGATCAACTGCAGCGCCAGCTCCCAAGGCTGGATGCCCTGCTCGTCGGCGGCATCCTCGAACGCCCATTCGATCTGCTGGGCCTGCTCGCGCGCATCCAGCCCTCGGATTTCCTCGAGCAGTTGCGGATTGGCCTCAGCGAAACGCTGAAGCGCCAGCGCCTGACGGGCTTCTTTTGCAATCATGGATAGATCCTTTGCCGGCCTAATCCAGCCGGAGTTTCAACCGACTGAAATCTATCAGCTTTTATTGGGGTGTCACCAGAGGATTGCAAGGGCTGGCAGAGCAAGTCACGAAGTTGTAGCACGTAAAGGCACCACACCTCAGGCATTCACCAGCCAGCCAGGCAATGAGGGGCCGCTTTGCGACCCATCGCCGGCAAGCCAGCGCCCACCGGGACCGCGCAGTTCTTGAGGGCTATGCGATACCTGCAGGAGCCGGTTTGCCGGCGATGGCTGCATGGGTACGCGCTCTTGCGCATAACGCAGAAACAACAAAGGCGCCTGATCATACGATCAAGGCGCCTTCGAAAATATGGGGTGGACGATGGGAATCGAACCCACGACAACCGGAATCACAATCCGGCGCTCTACCAACTGAGCTACGCCCACCATAGTGCGGTGCAACGGTACAACTTTACAAAAACATGCTTACAAAAACATGGTGCGGACGAAGAGACTCGAACTCTTACAGCTTGCGCCGCTGGAACCTAAATCCAGTGTGTCTACCAATTTCACCACGTCCGCATAACGCTTAAAACAAAGGCGCCAGATCTACAATCAAGGCGCCTCTGAAGAATATGGGGTGGACGATGGGAATCGAACCCACGACAACCGGAATCACAATCCGGCGCTCTACCAACTGAGCTACGCCCACCATATCGCTTTACTGCCTTACTTGCTTGCCCAAGCTGCCTAATGGCGCACCCGGCAGGACTCGAACCTGCGACCATCCGCTTAGAAGGCGGATGCTCTATCCAGCTGAGCTACGGGCGCATAAGCGTAAAGCCTAACCGAATGAGCAATATAAAAACCACTCATTCTGCCCGACTTCGCCAACCAGTGCTAGGCTGTGCCCGACAAGTGCGGCGAATCTTATAGGCGACCCGTATAAGCGTCAACACCTTTCTATAAAAAATTTAAATTATTTAAGGGGTTAGGGGATTTGCCCGACCACCCGCCTTTGCCCTCGGGCCGTGTCGTGCGAGAATGCGCCCTCTTTATTGTTCCTTTCTCGATGGTTAATCACGCGTCTATGACTGCACACCTAATCGATGGCAAGGCGATCGCCGCCAACCTGCGCAAGCAGATCGCTCAACGTGTCGTGGAGCGTCGCCAGCAAGGCCTGCGCACGCCGGGCCTGGCGGTGATCCTGGTCGGTACCGACCCCGCCTCCCAAGTCTATGTCTCGCACAAGCGCAAGGACTGCGAAGAGGTCGGCTTCATTTCGCAGGCCTTCGACCTGCCCAGCGAAACCACGCAGCAAGCCCTGACCGAGCTGATCGACCGCCTCAACGACGACCCGGCAGTGGACGGCATCCTGCTGCAATTGCCGCTGCCGGCGCACCTGGATGCATCGCTGTTGCTCGAGCGTATCCGCCCGGACAAAGACGTCGATGGCTTCCACCCGTACAACATCGGCCGCCTGGCCCAGCGTATTCCGTTGCTGCGCCCGTGCACCCCCAAAGGCATCATGACCCTGCTCGAAAGCACAGGTCAGGACCTGTACGGCATGGACGCCGTAATCGTCGGCGCTTCCAACATCGTGGGCCGCCCGATGGCCATGGAGTTGCTGCTGGCCGGCTGCACCGTGACCGTCTGCCACCGCTTCACCAAGGACCTGGCCGGTCATGTCGGCCGCGCCGACCTGGTGGTCGTGGCTGCAGGCAAGCCTGGGCTGGTCAAGGGTGAGTGGGTGAAGGAAGGCGCCATCGTCATCGACGTGGGCATCAACCGCCAGGAAGACGGCAAGCTGGTCGGCGATGTGGTCTACGAGACCGCCCTGCCCCGCGCCGGCTGGATCACGCCGGTGCCGGGCGGCGTCGGCCCGATGACCCGGGCCTGCCTGCTGGAAAACACGCTGTATGCGGCAGAAGAGCTGCATAAGTAAGTTGGCCTGACCTGAAAACGGCACCTCTGGCAGGTGCCGTTTTTTTTGCCTTGGATTTCTCAGGTTGCCGGCGGTGTATCGGCTTCGCCTCTAGCCGGTCACTTGCGCGCCGCCTCCCACGATTTCAGCAGCTCGTCATAGCTGACCGTCTCGCCCTTGGGCTTCTCGTTGGCCAGTTTCGGTTTTGGCGCCCCTGGCTGGTCGAACCAGTACTGTGCGTCTTTTTCCGGGT
The DNA here is from genome assembly GCF_044748785.1 of Pseudomonas sp. NPDC089743. Taxonomy (NCBI): domain Bacteria; kingdom Pseudomonadati; phylum Pseudomonadota; class Gammaproteobacteria; order Pseudomonadales; family Pseudomonadaceae; genus Pseudomonas; species Pseudomonas sp. NPDC089743. The sequence goes on along the minus strand of NZ_JBIVGS010000005.1, from coordinate 298,225 downwards.
TCAGCTTAGGCGCGCAGGTGGCCTGGGCATTGGACCGCTGCAACCGCTCCATCATGCGATCCTGATCCCGGGCCAAGCCATCCAGCGCTTCTTGCGGCGTTTTCTCGCCACTGGCCACTTCGGCGATATGGCTCCACCACAGTTGAGCCAGGCGAGGATAGTCCGGCACATTGGTACCGGTCGGGGTCCACTGCACCCGCGCCGGGCTGCGATAGAACTCCACCAGCCCGCCAAGCTTGGGCGCAAGGTCGGTCATGGCCTGGGAGTTGATATCCGATTCGCGGATAGGCGTCAGGCCAACGATGGTCTTTTTCAACGACACCGTCTTGGAGGTGACGAACTGGGCGTACAGCCAAGCGGCCAGGCGCTGCTTCTCGGGGGTGGATTTGAAGAAGGTCCAGGAGCCGGTGTCCTGATAGCCCAGCTTCATCCCCTCCTCCCAGTAAGGCCCCTTGGGCGAGGGCGCCATGCGCCACTTCGGGGTGCCGTCGGCATTGACCACCGGCAGCCCCGGCTTGGTCATGTCGGCGGTAAAGGCGGTGTACCAGAAAATCTGCTGAGCGATGTTGCCTTGCGCAGGCACCGGGCCGGCCTCGGAGAAGGTCATGCCTTGCGCCTCCTTGGGCGCGTAGGCGCGCATCCAGTCAACGTACTTCTGCGTGGCATAGACGGCCGCCGGCCCGTTGGTGTCGCCGCCGCGGGTCACACTGGAGCCCACCGGGTGGCAATCCTCCACGCGGATGCCCCACTCGTCCACGGGCAAGCCATTGGGCAGGCCTTTGTCGCCGCCGCCGGCCATGGAGAACCAGGCATCGGTGAAGCGCCACCCGAGTGAAGGGTCCTTCTTGCCGTAATCCATGTGACCATAAACGCGCTTACCGTCGATTTCCTTGACGTCCTCGGTGAAGAACTTGGCGATGTCTTCATAGGCCGACCAGTTCACCGGCACGCCCAGTTCATAACCATACTTTTCCTTGAACCTGGCCTTGAGCTCGGGCCGCTCGAACCAGTCAGCGCGGAACCAGTACAGGTTGGCGAACTGCTGGTCGGGCAACTGATAAACCTTGCCATCCGGCGCTGTGGTGAACGAAATGCCGATGAAGTCCTTGAGGTCCAGGGTCGGCGAGGTGTAGGCCTTGCCTTCGTTGGCCATCATGTCAGTGATCGACTCTACCTTGCCGTAGCGAAAATGCGTACCAATCAGGTCAGAGTCGTTGACCCAGCCGTCGTAGATGTTCTTGTCCGACTGCATCTGCGTCTGCAGCTTCTCCACCACGTCGCCTTCCTGCAGCAGGTCGTGGGTCAGCTGGATCCCGGTGATCTCGCTGAAGGCCTTGGCCAGCACCTTGGACTCGTACTCATGGGTGGTGATGGTTTCCGACACGACATTGATCTTCATCCCCCGAAACGGCTCGGCGGCCTTGATGAACCACTTGAGCTCCGCCAACTGCTGCTCCGGCGTCAGGGTCGACGGTTTGAACTCGCTGGCGATCCACTTCGATGCCGCATCCTCATACTGATCGGCCCACGCCGCACTCGGTACACCGGCCAGTACCAGCAACGCGGCCAGGGTCAAATGTCGCCGGTTATGTTTGTCATGGAACATTGTCATCTCCCGATTGAGTTATTCCCCGGAGCCGTCGCTCAGCCCCAGCGCAGCACCACCACGAGCCAGCCCAGCGACAGCAGCGAGGCCACCCACAAAGGCCAGTCGCTGACCCCGACTACCAACAAGTGCAGGTAGGCGCTGACCAACAGGCCGATGAACAACCGGTCGCCACGGCTGGTGACGATCGGCAGGAAGCCACGCCGTTCCACACAAGGGCGGCGCAGCTCGAACAGGGTCATGCACACCAGCAGAACGCCCACAGCGGCGAAGAACAGCGCGGTGGGCAAGGTCCAGGCCATCCACTCCATGCGTTGCCCTCCTCACACCCGGCCCAGGGCAAAGCCCTTGGCCACATGGTTGCGTACGAACCAGATCACCAGCATGCCCGGCAGGATGGTCAGCACCCCTGCCGCCGCCAGCACGCCCCAGTCGATGCCCGAAGCAGACACCGTGCGGGTCATCACGGCGGCGATCGGCTTGGCGTTCACCGACGTCAGGGTGCGCGCCAGCAACAGTTCGACCCAGGAAAACATGAAGCAGAAAAACGCCGTCACGCCGATGCCGGAACCGATCAGCGGGATGAAAATCTTCAAGAAGAAACGCGGGAAGCTGTAACCATCGATGTAGGCGGTTTCATCGATCTCCTTCGGCACGCCCGACATGAACCCCTCGAGAATCCACACCGCCAGCGGCACGTTGAACAGGCAGTGGGCCAGGGCCACGGCAATGTGGGTGTCGAACAGACCGATGGACGAATAAAGCTGAAAGAACGGCAGCAGAAACACCGCCGGCGGCGCCATGCGGTTGGTCAGCAACCAGAAGAACAGGTGGCGGTCACCGAGGAAACGGTAGCGTGAGAACGCATAAGCCGCCGGCAACGCCACCAGCAGCGAAATCAGTGTGTTGAGGCACACGTAGTACAGCGAATTGATGTAGCCGCTGTACCAGCTGGCATCGGTGAAGATCACCCGGTAGTTGTCGAGGGTGAACGCCTGCGGCCATAGGGTGAGGCCACCGAGAATCTCGGTGTTGCTCTTGAACGACATGTTCAGCAGCCAGTAGATCGGCACCAGCAGGAAGAAGAAGTACAGCAGCAGGGCCAGCGTCTTGCGTGTGCTCATGGCCTAGTCCTTGTCGGCGTGGGTCATGGCGGTATAGAACAGCCATGACACCAGCAGGATGATCAGGAAATACACCAGCGAAAACGCGGCCGCCGGGCCCAGGTCGAATTGCCCGACCGCCATGCGTGTCAGGGTCTGACTCAGGAAGGTCGTGGCGTTACCCGGCCCGCCACCGGTCAGCACGAACGGCTCGGTGTAGATCATGAAACTGTCCATGAAGCGCAGCATCACCGCGATCAGCAGCACGTTCTTGAGCTTGGGCAACTGTATATGCCGGAACACGGCCCAGCCCGAAGCCCGGTCGATGCGCGCGGCCTGGTAATACACGTCGGGTATGGCCCGCAGCCCCGAGTAGCACAGCAATGCCACCAGCGATGTCCAGTGCCAGACATCCATCACCAGCACGGTGAGCCAGGCGTCGAACGGGTCGCCGGCATAGTTGTAGCTGACGCCAAGCTTGGCCAGCGTGGCCCCGAGCAGGCCGATATCGGCGCGGCCAAAGATCTGCCAGATGGTGCCGACCACGTTCCACGGGATCAGCAGCGGGATGGCCATGACGATCAGGCACACCGACGCCAGGCGCCCCTTGGTCGGCATGGTCAGGGCAATGGCGATGCCCAGCGGGATTTCGATCAGCAGCACACAGGCGGAATAGATGAACTGGCGCAGCAAGGCATCGTGCAATGCCGGGTCGCGCAACACCTGGCGGTACCAGTCGGCGCCGACGAAGTAGCGGCTTGACTGGTCGAAAATGTCCTGCACCGAATAGTTGACGACCGTCATCATCGGCATCACGGCACTGAAAGCCACCAGCAGGAACACCGGCAGCACCAGCCACCAGGCCTTATTGTTGGGCACCTTGTTCATGGCACGGCCTCCAGCAGCACATCGTCGACGTACAGCAGCCGCCACTGCATCGGCAGGCCGACCCAGGCGTGCGCCGCCGGCACCGGGCGATCTTCTGCCAGGCGCGCCTTGAGCGACACGCCGCCGAGCACGAGAGTGACGATGCGATAGGTGCCCAGGTCCTCGACATCCAGCACGCTGGCAGGCAGGGCCCCATCGAATGGGGCGTCCCACAGTTGCACGAACTCCGGGCGTATACCCACTTGCAGGCGCCCGGCGTTCGTCGCAGCAAGGCGTTCGCGCAGCCCGTCGGGCAGTGCCAGGTGCACATCGCCGAACGCGACCCCGCCCGCGTCGGCGCGCACGTCGATCAGGTTCATCCCCGGGCTGCCGATGAAGTAGCCGACAAAGGTATGCCGTGGCCGCTCGAACAGCTCACGCGGGGTACCGAACTGGACAATGCGCCCGCCATGCATCACCGCGATCTTGTCGGCGAAGGTCGAAGCCTCCAGTTGATCGTGGGTCACGTAGATCATGGTGATGTTGAACTGCTCATGGATCTGCTTGAGCTTGCGCCGCAACTTCCATTTCAGGTGCGGGTCGATCACCGTCAACGGCTCGTCGAAAAGAATCGCCGAGACGTCATCGCGCACCAGGCCACGGCCCATGGAGACTTTCTGCTTCTCGTCGGCGCTGAGGTTGCGCGCCTTTTTCTTCAGCACCGCGCCCAGGTCGAGCACTTCGGCGATCTCTTCGACCCGCGTGCGCACCCTGCCCTCGTCCAGGCCCTGGTTGCGCAGCGGGAACGCCAGGTTGTCGAACACCGTCATGGTGTCGTACACCACCGGGAACTGAAACACCTGGGCAATGTTGCGCTGCTGCGGTGAAAGGTCATTGACCGACTTGCCGTCGAACAGCACCTGGCCATGGGAAGGCGTGAGCAGCCCCGAGATGATGTTCAGCAACGTCGACTTGCCACACCCGGAAGGCCCGAGCAACGCATAGGCACCGCCCTGCTCCCACACGTGCTCCAGTTGATGCAGCGCGTAATCGCCCTCGCCGGCGGGTTGTCGGCTGTAGCTGTGCGCCAGTTGGTGCAGGCGGATTTCGGCCATCAGGCGCTCCTTGCCTGGCGCAGGCCCGGTGCCTGTACCAGTGCTCCGGCGCTGTCGAAGACGAACAGCTTGTGGGTGGGTATGAAGATCCGGATCGGCGTATCCACCTGATACTCGTGCACCCCCGGCAGATGCAGGACCATCCGCCAATGCTCGTTACGCACGTGCAGGAATGTCTCGGAACCGCTGATCTCGGCCAGTTCCACCCGCACCGCCAGTTCCAGGTCATCGTCATGGGCCGGCACCAGGGTGATGTGGCTGGGGCGCACCCCAAAGCGGTAGTCGCCGTCGCCCAGGCTGCGCAGGTCGACATTGCGGGCGAAGTGCACGGCCTGGGCCAGGCTCACCTCGTTGCCGCTGATACGCCCCGGCACCAGGTTGATCGGCGGTTCGCTGAACAGCTCGGCGGCCAGCACGCTGCCGGGCCGCTGGTAGACCTCGGTCGTGGGCCCGCTCTGCACGATCCGCCCCTCGTGCACCAAGGTAGTGGTGCCCCCCAGCGCCAGCGCTTCGTTAGGCTCGGTGGTGGCATACACGGCAATGCAGCTGCGCGCGGCGAACAGCTCGCGCAGCTCTTGTCGCAGCCCTTCGCGCAGCTTGTAGTCGAGGTTGACCAGCGGCTCATCGAACAGAATCAGCCCGGCATCCTTGACCAGCGCCCTGGCCATCGCCGTGCGTTGCTGCTGGCCACCAGAAAGCTCCAGCGGCAAGCGTTGCAGGTAGGTCTCGATGCGTAGCATCTCGGCTGTTTCCTGCACCCGCCTACGGATCTGGGGCTCGGCCATGCGCGCCTGACGCAGGGGCGAGGCGATGTTTTCGTAGACACTCAAGGTCGGGTAATTGATGAACTGTTGATACACCATCGACACGTTGCGCTGGCGCACCGGCACACCCGTGACATCTTCACCGGCCATCAGCACGCGGCCACGGTCGGGGCGGTCCAGCCCGGCCATCAGGCGCATCAGGCTGGTCTTGCCGGCCAAGGTCCGGCCGAGCAGCACGTTGAACGAGCCAGGCTCGAAATGCACCGACGCGTCGATGATCCAGGGCTGGTTATCGACGCTGCGGCTGACCTGTTCCAGCACCAGGGACATGGCAGGACCTTGTTATTGTGGTTGTCCGGCACAGATAGCCAGTTCCGTGCCAGTTCCATCGCACCGCTCTGGCCTGGGCCCCAGGCGGTAGCGGCAGGCCAGCCGCGATTCACAACTGAACACTTTCGCTGAACACCTGAACAGTGGCGGGTTTGACAATGAACAACGGTGGACGACACTCAACAGCGGTCGGCTGATAACAACAATCACACAGGACAGGCCCATGGCCACCGCCCCTTCGCCCCATGCCCAACTGATCCAGGCCTCCTGGGCGCGCTGCCGTGATCACGGCCTGCAGCCACAGAGCGCACCCGACTTCGATTGCCTGACCAGGGCCGAACTCAGCGCCCTGCTGGAGCGGCGCCAGGCCCTGTTGCACCACACCCGCGATGCCGTGCTGCCGCAGTACACGCACCTGCTGGGCAATGCCAGCTACCTGGTGATGCTCGCCGACGCCAGCGGCTGCCTGCTCCAGACCTGGGGCTCGCGCCGCTTCGTCTGCCCCCAGCACCAGCACGGCTTCAGTGCCGGCGCCCACTGGCACGAACGGGGCGTGGGCACCAATGCACTGGGCACCGCGCTGGTCTGCGCCGAGCCCGTCCATGTCGGCCAGGACGAACACTACCTGCGCCAGAACCGCTACATGTCCAGTGCCGCCACCCCGCTGTACGATGCCCAGCGGCAACTGGTCGGGGTGCTCGACGTGGCCAGCGACGGCTACCTGCCCGCCTCCCAGACCCTCGGCCTGGTGCGCATGATGGGCCAAAGCCTGGAGAACCGCCTGATCCTTGCGCAGCATGCCGAACAGCACGCCCAATTGCTGTTCAACAGCGCTTGCGACAACCTCGACAGCCCTTGGGCCGGGCTGCTGGTGTTCGATGAACGTGGCCAGGTGCTCGCCGCCAATCATCGAGCCGATAGCCTGCTGGGCGGCAACCCGCTGCAGCAGAACGTCGAGCAACTGTTCCAGATCCCCTTGTGCCAGTTGCTTGCCCACCCCCAGCAGCAGCCATTCGCCTTGCAGGCAGCCGGGCGCAACCGCTTGCACTGCCAGTGGCAGGCAGCGCGGCAAAGCACCCCACGCTCAACGCTTGGCAATGGCGACCCACGCATGGAAAAGGCCCTGGCCCAGGCCAGGCTGATGCTGGAAAAAGACATCCCGTTGCTGGTTCAGGGTGAAACCGGCGTCGGCAAGGAAGTCTTCGTCCAGACCCTGCACCGCGCCAGCAGCCGTGCCCGCCAGCCGTTGATCGCGGTCAACTGTGCGGCGATCCCGGCAGACCTGGTGGAATCTGAGCTGTTCGGTTACGACAAAGGCGCCTTCACCGGCGCTCATCACAAGGGCAACCCCGGGCTGATCCGCAAGGCCAACCAGGGCATCCTGTTCCTCGACGAGATCGGCGACATGCCGCTGCCGACCCAGGCCCGCCTGCTGCGCGTGCTGCAGTCGCGCAGCATTCAACCCCTGGGCAGCGGCGAACCGGTAGCGGTGGATATCCGCGTCGTCTCTGCAAGCAATCGGGACCTGGCCGAAGAGGTGCGTGCAGGGCGCTTTCGGCAAGACCTCTACTACCGCATCGCGGCGATGGCAGTCGTGTTGCCGGCGCTGCGCGAGCGCACTGACCGGCGAGCGTTGATCGAACACATCCACGCACGTTATCGCGACCCTCAGCAACCCCAGTACCTGGGGCTGCCCATCCTCGATCTGCTCGACCGGCACCCTTGGCCAGGCAATGTGCGCGAGCTGGTGAGTGTGATGCAGGTTGCGCTGGCGTTGGCAGGGGATGGGCCGGTCAGTGTCGAGCATCTGCCTGGCGGCTTTCTGGCTGAAGCGCATGAGCGCCCGGTGTCGAGCGGCGGCAGTGAGCATGAGGCAGACCTGCACAGCCTGCTGAAACGTGCCAATGGCAATCTCTCGGCCGTGGCGCGGGGCCTGGGGATCAGCCGGACGACACTGTACAAGCGCCTGCGCGAGCAATGACCGGTGGCCGGCAGCCGATTCGGCTGCCCGCGCCCCGAAGTCAGCCGCACCCGCTGCCCGAAACGCCTCATTCAGCCGGCATTTCCCCCCTGCGCGCCCGACAATATCCCTACAGCCCAACCCGCACGTTGCAGGGAGATGCCATGACCCGCTTCATCGATGTGCAAGACCTCGCCCGCCTGGTCAACCGCAAAGGCCTGGCCACCTGCCTGGTGGAGATGGCCGAGTACATCCGTCAGGACTACCTGCGCTGGCACGATTTCGAGAAGTGCCCGCGCCTGGCCAACCACTCCAAGGACGGCGTGATCGAACTGATGCCCGTTTCCGACGCTGGCCGGTATGCCTTCAAGTATGTCAACGGTCACCCAAAGAACACCCGCCTCGGCCTGCCCACGGTGATGGCCTTCGGCGCCCTGAGCGACGTCGGCTCCGGCGCGCCGCTGCTGCTCAGCGAGATGACCTTGACCACAGCGATGCGTACTGCCGCCACCTCGGCCCTGGCCGCCCGCTACCTGGCGCGTGAAGACAGCCGCAGCATGGCGCTGATCGGCAACGGCTCGCAAAGCGAATTCCAGGCCATCGCCTTCAAGATGCTGCTGGGCATCGACGAGATCCGCCTGTATGACATCGACCCTGCAGCCACCGCGAAGCTGGTGGCCAACCTGGCAGGCCGCCCCGGGCTCAAGGTGATCGTCGCCCATAGCATCGCTGAAGCCGTGCGCGGTGCCGATATCGTCACCACGGTCACGGCCGACAAGACGTACGCGACCATCCTCACACCGGACATGATCGAACCGGGCATGCACCTGAATGCCGTGGGCGGCGACTGCCCGGGCAAGACCGAGCTGCACCGGCACATCGTCGAGCGCGCCCGGGTGATCGTTGAGTACGAGCCGCAAACCCGTGTGGAAGGCGAAATCCAGCAGATGCCGGCCGATTCGCCGGTCTTCGCATTCTGGCAGGTGGTCGCAGGCCTTGTGCCGGGCCGTGAAAACGCCGGCCAGGTGACCCTGTTCGATTCGGTAGGTTTCGCACTGGAAGATTTTTCGGCGCTGCGCTATGTGCTCGATACCGCGCTCGCGTTGGGGATTGGCCAGGAGATCGGGCTGGTGCCGATGCTGGAAAACCCCAAGGACTTGTATGCACTGCTGCAGCCTCGCGTAGTGGCGGCCCGCTCAGTGCACCGGGCCGACAGCGCCTGCGCCTGACGGAGCTTGGGCTGCTGGGCAGCCCACTCGCCAGCGCGTGAGGACGATCCCCCGATAACCGCCTAACCTGTTCATGCCCCCGCTTTCAACAAAGAAGCACCGCGCATGGACACCAAGGACGCCACCTCTGCCCCGCTGGACCGCATCGACCAAGCCATCATCGACATACTGCGCGTCGACGGTCGCATCACCTTCGAAAAACTCTCCACCCTGGTCCACCTTACGCCGCGCCCGTGCCTGGAACGGGTACGCAAGCTGGAACGGCGTGGCGTGATCCGCGGTTACGGCGCAATCATCGACCTGCAGAAAGTCGCACCAGGGCTGTCGCTGCTGGTGCTCGTCGCCCTGTCCAACCTGAGCGGGCGGTCCTCGCAAAAGGCGTTCGAGGCAACGATGCTGGCCTGCCCTGACGTTCATGAATGCCAGCTGATCAGCGGCCATTTCGACTACAGCCTGCGCGTGCGCTGTCGGGACATGGAGCACTACCGGGTGCTGAGCGAAAGCTGGATGAACGACGGCGCCCTGCACATCGATAAGCTCGTGGCACACCCTGAACTGGCGTCGGTCAAAAGCAGCGCCCCGCAGCCCTGAACGGGCAGAAGTTGGCAGGCAGCTTGCTAACACCCCCTCAGGTATTGGCAATTGCCGGCCACGGCGCATCCTCTCAATCGGCAGCACGCACCGAACTAGAGCCTGGCAAGTCGAAATGCCCCACAACTGGTCAGACCGGTAAGGCCAAAAACCCTTGCATATTCGGATTTTTCGCGCTTTTATGACCTCGCGCTGAACAAACCGGTAAGACCACAAAAATAAATAAGTCCTGCGCTCTTTCGCCCCGTGCGGCACCGAAGCAAGGACACCGATCAGAGATCACTCCCATGCTCAAATGGTGCTCGCGTTCGATCTTCCTGCAAGTTGTGCTCGGCCTTGCCCTTGGCATCGCCTGCGGCCTCAGCTTCCCCGACCTTTCCCTGCAGCTCAAGCCTCTAGGCGATGGCTTCATCAAGCTGATCAAGATGCTTATCGGCCTGATCGTCTTCTGCGTGGTGGTCAGCGGCATTTCCGGTGCCGGCGACCTGAAGAAAGTCGGGCGCATCGGCCTCAAATCGGTGATTTACTTCGAAGTGCTGACCACCATCGCCCTGGTGATCGGCCTGGTGTTCGCCTTCAGCAGCGGTATCGGCAGCGGCGCCAATATCCACCTGGATCAGCTCTCTGCTGCCGACGCCAACGGCCTGGCCGAACGCGGCCAGCATATCCATGGCGCCACCGCGTTCTTCATGGACCTGATCCCCACGTCGGTGGTAGGCGCCTTCGCCGACAACAACATCCTTCAAGTCTTGCTGTTCTCGGTACTGTTCGGCAGTGCTTTGAACCTGGTGGGTGACTCGGCCGCCGGCATTTCGCGGTTGATCAACGAACTCAGCCACGTGATTTTCCGCATCATGGGCATGATCGTGCGCCTGGCGCCGATCGGTGTATTTGGCGCCATCGCCTTCACGACCAGCAAATATGGGCTGGAGTCGCTGCAGCACCTGGGTGGCCTGGTGGCGTTGTTCTACCTGACCTGCGCGGGCTTCGTACTGATTATCCTGGGCACCGTGATGCGCCTTTCGGGCCTGAAACTGCTGCCGTTCATCAAATACCTGCGTGAAGAACTGACCATCGTGCTTGGCACCGCCTCCTCCGATGCAGTCCTGCCGCAGATCATGCGCAAGCTCGAGCACCTGGGCATTGGCAGCTCCACCGTTGGCCTGGTGATCCCGACCGGCTATTCGTTCAACCTCGACGGCTTCTCCATCTACCTGACCCTGGCCATCGTGTTCATCGCCAACGCAACGGGCACCCCCTTGGAGATGACGGACCTGCTGACCATCCTGCTGGTGTCGCTGGTGACGTCCAAAGGCGCTCACGGCATCCCAGGCTCGGCGCTGGTGATCCTTGCTGCCACCCTCACCGCCGTGCCGGCGATCCCGGTGGTCGGCCTGGTGCTGGTGCTGGCAGTGGACTGGTTCATGGGCATTGGCCGGGCGCTGACCAACCTGATCGGCAACTGCGTGGCCACCGTGGCCATCGCCCGCTGGGAAAAAGACATCGATCTGGAACGTGCGCAGAATGTGCTCGATGGCAAACCCGGCTTTGCCCATGCCCCACGCAAGCAGCCCAACGCCCATCAACAGGAATTCTGAGCCCACGTGGCCGGCGTTGACGCCGGCCCTCAGGAGAAAATCGTGATCAGCTCATCGACCGTCGTCAACTCAGTGGTGGAAAAACTGCGCCAAGCACTGGCCCGCGGCCAGTGGCGCTCCGGCGACATGCTGCCCGGCCAGCGCGAACTGGCCGAACAACTGGGCATCAGCCGCCCCAGCCTGCGCGAAGCGGTGACCGTGCTGGAGACCCTCGGCCTGGTGCGCTCCATGCCGGGCAAGGGCGTGCTGGTGCTCGATGCAGAGCCTGCCGTGCTGGAACCAGGCGTCGACAGCAGCGCCGCGGCCAGCCTGGCCGATGTCCTGGAGCTGCGCTACACCCTCGAACCCTTCATCGTCGGCCTGGTGGCGCAATCGGCCAACAGTCAGGACATCGGCCAGCTACGCCTGATCCTGATGGACATGCGCGAAGCGCTGGATGCCGATGACAGCGATGCCGGGGCCAAGGCCTACATCGCCTTCCACGAGGCCCTGTTCGCGCTGACCACCAACCCGATTTTCCAGAGCGTGGTACAGCAGACCGGCAATGCCCTCAAGCAAAGCGCCAACATGCTGCGCAACTCACCCGAACACCTTGCTGCGCGGCTCAAGGAAAACGAAGCCGTGGTCCGCGCCATTCGCGAGCGCAACAGCGCCCAGGCCAGCGCCCAGATGCGCCAGCACATCCTCGCCGAAGGGCAGCGCATGGGCATCGAACTGAACATCCCGGATGAGCATCCGCGCCAATGACCCTAGGAGAGCGACCATGACCGCCTGCGCCCAAGCCGCCCCCCACCTGCCTGCCCTGCTCGCCGCCGGCGAAACCCGGCTGTCGGCCGAGCAGATCTACCCCCGCCTGTTCGACGCGATTCTCGAGCAGCGCCTGCCGCCCGGCAGCCTGCTGCCCGAGCAGGCACTGGGTAACGCCTTCGGCGTCAGCCGCACGGTAATTCGCCGGGTGCTGGGGCGCCTCTCGGACCAGCAGGTGGTGGTGCAGCGCCCCAGCCACACCGCGCACCTGGCCGCCCCCGACCCGCACCAGGCGCGCCAGGTACTGAGCGCCCGCCGCCTGGCCGAAACCACCCTGATCAGCCTGGCGGCGCAACGCGCGCGGCCGGCGCAGATCCGCCAATTGCGTTCGCTGGTGGAGCGTGAGCGCCAGCACCACGAACGTGGCGAACGTTGTGCAGCGATCCGCCTGGGCGGCGAGTTCCACCTCAAGCTTGCCCAGGTGGCCGCCAACGCACCGCTGGCACGCTTTCTCAACGGCCTGGTGCCGATGACGTCACTGATCATCGCCCACTACGAATCACCCTGCTGCGAGCACTGTGCCTGGCAAGAGCACGCAGCGATCATCGATGCCGTGGAGGCCGGTAACGCTGCAGCGGCGCTTGCGCTGATGGGCGAGCACCTGGACCGCCTGGAAGAAAAACTAGACCTGGCCTGACAGGACGCAAGCGCAGCCGATCGCCGGCCCTATACTCGGTTAACCACCTAGCCTCGAAACCCGGGAGGCGGTCGTGTGAACCCACGTATCCTCGTGCTGCTGTGCCTTGTGCTGGCCCTCGGCGGCTGCGCCGGCAAGCGTCCGCCTGCCCCGCCGCCGCCCGCCGTGCTCACACCCGCCGCCTGGCAACGGATTGACCAGGAACTGATCGATGCTTCGGTAGGCGCTGCTGGCTCGGCCAACGACTATGCACGGCGCTCGATGCGAGTGTGGAAAGAACAGGTACAGCAACGTACCGAGAGCGACTTCATTCCCTGGTTCACCGGTTACTGGACCCAGCAATGGCTGACCCTCAAGGTCGCCTGGTACAAGCTCAACAGTGGCGAGGGCCGCGAGCCGGCGGAAAAACGCCTGGCCCTGTACCTGCAGGAGCAGTACCAGAAGCGGGTGATCGAGCCGGTGGCCGAGCAGATCAACCCCGAAGTCATCCGCCACCGCGCCTGCGAATTGTACGTGCAGCTGTTCGGCCAGCAACTGCCAGCCATCATCCAGCGCTACAACGCCCCGCCCGACCAGCTCAGCCAGCGCCTGAACCGAATCCCGGCCATTGCCCTGGGGCCGCCGCCGGCGCGCAATGCCAGCCTTTATCAATTGCTCAAGGCCAAGCCGCTCGATCAGCAACCCGCCTGGCTCGCCCTGCGCGACCACCTGCACCAGCAAGCGGCCAAAGGCCCGGGGCAGACCGACATCGGCCTGTCGTCGGTGGCGACCCGCGCCAGCGAGAAGCTTGGCGCCACCCTGGCCCCACGCGGCATTGCCAGCGCAGTGGCCAGTGCGGTGGGCAAAGTGGCCGGGGCGATGATCTCGGTGGCGGCCGCCGGCTACGGCATGATCACTCACGACCGCGATCACCCGGAGATGGTCGAGCAATTGCGGGTGATCCTCAACGTGGCGCTCAATCAGGAATGGCAAGAGCTGATGGAGAACCGCCAGAGCGGCGCCATGGCGGGGGTGCACTACCTGTCAGGGCAGGTCGAAGACAGCTTGCTGGCCAGTGCGCCGCGGCCCGTGCAGCAGGCGGTACAACCGCAACCCCCTGCGCGCCAGGAACCCTTGTTGATTCGCCTGCCGCCATAGCGGCACCGACACCCTCAGGCGGTGGCCATGGCCGATGCCGGCAAACCGAAGATCCGGTCAAACCCCCAGTTGTAGGCAAAGGTGTAGCAGGGCACCAGGATGATGAACGCAAGGTCCACCAGGAACGCCTGGACCAGACTCATGCCCAGCCACCAGGCGATCAGCGGGATCAGGTACACCACCAGGGTCAGCTGGAAGCCGACAGCATGCACCACCCGCCGCGCCACGCTGCGGCCGCGCTTGGCCTGGCGGCTCTCCCAGTACTCGAACAGGCTGTTGTAGATCAGGTTCCAGAGCATGGCGATGGTGGTGATCATCACCGCCAGCGGCCCAGTATGCGAAGCCTGGGTATCGGACAAGTAAGCCAGCCCCAACGTCGACATGCACAAGCCAATCAGCTCGTAGAACGTCACGTAGACCAGTTTGCGTTTCAATCCCTGCACCGGGGTTTACCTCATTGGGTATCAAGCGAAGGACGCAAGAATGCTTCAAATATATTGACAGACAAAGTCGGTAGCTTTCAGATTCACTGATAGGAGGCCGACATGAATTTTTCCAGTGACAATATCCAGCTGTTCCTCGCCGTGCTCGATCGGGGTTCGTTTTCCGCAGCGGCGCGCACCCTTGGTCGGGTACCTTCTGCCGTCAGCATGGCCATCGGTAACCTTGAAGCCGAACTGGGCTACCCGCTGTTCGAGCGCGGCCCGCGCGAGGTTCGTCCTACCGCTCAGGCTTTGGCGCTAGAGCCACACGCCAGGCTGATCGCCGAGCAACTGGGGCTATTGCAGGTGCACGCACTGGAGTTGTCGCAAGGGCTGGAGAGCAGCCTGACCCTCGCCGTGGTCCCGGACATAGATCAACGGCCGCTGTTTGCCGCCATCGCGAGGCTTGGCGAGCGCTACCCGCTGCTGGACATCCAGCTGCTCAGTGCCCCACAGGAAGACGCACTGCAGTTGCTCGACAGCGGCCGTGCCGACCTATGCCTGGCCTTCGCTGGCCTGCACGTCGATGCCAGCCGGGGGTTCCAGCACATTGGTACGGAGTCGCTGGTTGCCACCCTGTCACCCGCGCACCCGGCACTGCGCGACGGGCGCATCCACTACCTGGAAGACCTGATCAACGTGCGCCAGATCCTGGTGCGCAGCCGCGACCTGCCGCTGGCCGACCCGCGCGCGCTGATCGGTGCCACGCACTGGTCCACCGACAGTTTCGACTTCGCCGTACAAATGGTCGAAGCAGGCCTGGGCTGGGGCGATTTGCCATTGGCCAGGGTGGCGCCGCTGATCGCTGCCGGGCGCCTGGTACGTCTGCGATTCGCAAATACCCGCAACGAACTCCAGTTGCCGATTCATGCCTTCTGGCGCAGGCAGCAACCGCTGCGCCAAGCGGCGCGTCTGCTGATCGAACAGCTAGCCAAATGCTAGCGCACCGTCCGTCGAAATCGCCTCAACCGGGTGACGTAAGTGCTTCAATTTTTGTGGGATTTGCCGATAGCAGAGTGGACAGGCCCATCGCGCCAAAAGCGTGCAGTGCCCTTCCCTCCATGGCTCAAGGTCTCGAAACATGAACCTGAAATTTCGCCACAAGATCCTCCTCAGCGCATGCGGCGTCGTGGTGCTGGCTTTTGCCCTGTTCACGCTTTACAACGACTACCTGCAACGCAAGACCATCACCCAGAACATCGAGTCGTCGATGCAGCAGTCCGGTGCGCTGACTGCCAGCAGCGTGCAGAACTGGATGAGCGGGCGCATCCTGGTGCTGGAGAACCTGGCCCAGGACATTGCTGAACAAGGGGCAGGCGATACCCTGGCCGGGCTGATCGAGCAGCCGTCGTACACGAAAAATTTCCTGTTCACCTACCTGGGCCAGGCCAATGGTGTGTTCACCCAGCGCCCCGACGCCCAAATGCCGGCCGGCTACGACCCACGCCAGCGCCCATGGTACGGCGCCGCGGCCAGCGCCGGGCAGACCGTGCTCACCGCCCCTTACCAGGGCGCGGTCGGTGGCCTGATGGTGACCATCGCCACGCCGGTGAAGCGTAACGGCGAAATGCTCGGGGTGGTCGGCGGCGACCTGACCCTCGATACCTTGGTGCAGATCATCAACTCGGTCGACTTCGGCGGCATCGGCCACGCCTTCCTCGCCGACAGCAGCGGCCAGGTGATCGTCAGCCCCGACAAAGACCAGGTGATGAAGAACCTCAACGACATCTACCCAGGCTCGGGCCTGCGCGTGGCGGCCGGCATGCAGGATGTCACCCTCGATGGCCAGCAGCGGTTAATCTCCTTTGCCCCGGTGGCGGGCTTGCCGTCTGCCCAGTGGTACATCGGCCTGTCGATCGACAAGGACAAGGCCTACGCCGCCTTAAGCCATTTCCGCACCTCAGCGATCATCGCCATGGTCATTGCCGTGGCGGCCATCGCCGGGCTGCTGGGCTTGCTGATCCCGGTGCTGATGCGCCCGCTGACCACCATGGGCCGCGCCATGCGCGATATCGCCGAAGGTGAAGGCGACCTGACCCGCCGCCTTGAGGTACCGCGCAAGGACGAGTTCGGCGAACTGGCAACCTCGTTCAACCGCTTCGTAGAACGCATTCACGCCTCGATCAGCGAAGTGTCGTCGGCTACGCGGCTGGTGCACGACCTGTCGGAAAAGGTGGTCAACGCCTCCAATGCATCGATCATCGGTTCCGAAGAACAGAGCATGCGCACCAACAGTGTCGCGGCGGCCATCAACCAGCTGGGTGCCGCCACTCAGGAAATCGCACGCAATGCTGCGCACGCCTCGCAACACGCCAGTGGTGCCAGCGAACAGGCCAATGGCGGGCGCGAGGTGGTGGAAGAAGCGATCAACGCCATGACCGCCCTGTCGCAGCGCATCAGCGAGTCGTGCGAGCAGATCGAAACGCTCAATGCCAGCACCGACGAAATCGGCAAGATCCTCGACGTGATCAAAGGCATTTCCCAGCAGACCAACCTGCTGGCGCTCAACGCCGCGATCGAAGCGGCCCGTGCAGGTGAAGCCGGGCGTGGGTTTGCCGTGGTCGCCGATGAGGTGCGCAACCTGGCGCACCGCACTCAGGAATCGGCAGAAGAGATCCACCGCATGATCACCAGCCTGCAGGTCGGCTCCCGTGAGGCGGTGCACACCATGAACACCAGCCAGGTGTCCAGCGAACAGACCGTGCAGGTCGCCAACCAGGCCGGTGTACGTCTGACCAGCGTGACCCAGCGCATCGGCGAAATCGATGGCATGAACCAGTCGGTGGCCACTGCGACCGAAGAGCAGACCGCGGTGGTCGAGAGCCTGAACCTGGACATCACCCAGATCAATGCGCTGAACCAGCAAGGGGTGGAGAACCTCAACCAGACGTTGCAGCATTGCGATGCGCTGGCGCAGCAGGCCGGGCGTTTGAAGCAACTGGTGGGCAGCTTCCGCATCTGAGGTGACACGCCGGCAGGCTCGTCTCATGCAGGGGGCGAGCGGGCCGGCGTAGAAGGCCCGCGGTTATAACCTAATAACGAACAAGTCTATTTGGCTATATAAACTACCTATATGCTGGCACCCATCCGATCACGGGCAAAGCTGGGCAGTCGAGTAGCGTATGGATGTAGGTTCTTTCGGTTTCACCATAGCCGGGCTGGTTGTGGGGTTCATCGTCGGCATGACCGGCGTCGGTGGCGGTTCGCTGATGACGCCCATCCTGCTGTGGTTTGGCATCAGCCCGGCCACTGCCGTGGGCACTGACCTGCTGTACGCCGCCATCACCAAGGCCAGTGGCGTCTGGGTGCACAGCCGCAACAAGAACATCGACTGGAAAATCACCGGCCTGCTCAGCATGGGCAGCGTCCCGGCCGCAGCGCTGACCCTGTGGTTCCTGAGCACCCTGCACACCGACACTTCGGCGCTCAATGCCATCATCAAGCAGGGCCTAGCGGTGGTGTTGATCCTCACTGCACTGGCGATCCTGTTCAAATCGCGCCTGCAAGCGTTCGCCAACCGCCATGCCGGTGATCATTACCAACTCAGCGACCGCAGCCTCAACATCCTTACCGTACTCACCGGTGTGGTGCTGGGTGTCATGGTTACCCTGACCTCGATCGGTGCGGGTGCCTTGGGCACCGTGGCGCTGTTCCTGCTCTACCCGTTCCTGGTCACCCGGCGCCTGGTGGGCACCGAGATCGCCCACGCGGTGCCGTTGACCCTGGTCGCAGGCCTGGGCCACGCGGGCATGGGCAACATGGACTGGTCGCTGCTGGGCTACCTGCTGCTGGGCTCGTTGCCTGGCATCTACCTGGGCAGCCACCTCACCGGGAAGATCTCCGACCGCGTGCTGCGGCCCTGCCTGGCGGGCATGCTGTTGCTGATCGGGTACAAGCTGGCGTTCTGAGGCAAGGTTTTGCGGTGAGCTGGGTTGGCCGTTGTGCAGGCCATTGCCAGCCGGACTCACCCCAGCCGCAAGCGCCAGCGCCCGGTAAAGCTCAGCTGCACACGTGACAAAGGCAGCACATCCATCTGCCGATGGGCCGCCAAGGGGCAACCCAGCACCTGCACCAGTACCGCGCGAATGACCATGGGATGCGTCACCGCTGCCCACTCGCCCGGCTCATCGAAGGCCGCCAGCCACCCCGCCATGCGCTGGCACAGCTCGGCGAACGACTCACCACCATGTGGCGCACTGTGCGGGTCGTCCAGCCACAACGCCAGCGCCTGCGGGTGCTCAGCCTGCAACCGCTTCAATGCTTGCCCCTGCCAGCGTCCCAGGTCGCAATCGGCCAATGCCGGCTCGACCTGCGCCAGTGCCGAAAACCCGTCTGCCGTTTCCCTCGCACGCCGCTCCGGCGCGGTGAGGATGCGCGTTTCAGGCGCCACGGCGAACGGTTGGGCGAGCATCGGCAGAATGCCGTCGTCGGGGCCGTGCAGGTGCCCGGTCTTCTGCGCCGTTGTCAGGGCATGACAGATCAAGGTCAGGTGTACGGCTTTCACCAGCTGGCTTCTTCTTGGAGGACGGCTGGATGGTTTAGCACGCCGAGGTTATTTTTTCCGCAACAATGTCGCGGCTGGGGAGGAACACTGCGTTACGATGGTCAGTCCAAATTAGGCGAAATGCCACTAGAGTCGAGCCGAATGCCAGCCAGTCCCTCCTCACCCAGCCCGTTGCTGCTAGCCCTGCGCGAGGGCACCCGCGATTGCCACAAGTCGCTCGAAGCACGCCTGCCATTCTTTGCAGCGAGCTTCGATGCCGCGGCCTACAGTCGGCTCCTGCAAGCCTACTATGGGTTCCACGCGCCCCTCGAAGCTCGCCTGGGCGACTACCAGGAACCGATGAGGGCCAAGACACCCGCGCTCACGCTGGACCTGCAAGCCCTGCATCTGAGCGCCGCTGACATCGACGCCCTGCCCCTGTGTCAGGCGCTGCCAGGTATCAATGATGAGGCCGGTGCGCTGGGTGTGATGTACGTTCTGGAGGGCTCCACCCTGGGCGGCCAGGTACTGAAAAGGGCGATGGCCGAGCGCCTGGGGCTCGACCCGGCCAACGGCACAGCCTTTTTCGATGTGTACGGTGCGCGGACCGGCGACTACTGGCGCCGCTTTCTCGACCGCCTTGGCCAGGCGTCGAGCGCACCTGCAGCGCAGGCCGCCACCGTGCAGGCGGCCATCGAAACATTCCAGAGCTTCGAGCGCTGGCTTGAGCAACGCAACGTGCTTGGCCAGATACCTGGCTGAAGCATGGGCCCGGTTTCACCGGTGATCGCTTCGGGCTATTACAGCTCTGCTATGGGGGCTGCTGCGCAGCCCAATCGCCGGCAAGCCGGCTCCCACCACGCCCGCGCAGCTCTTCAGGACTGCGCTTTACCTGTGCAAGCAACGGTCTTGCCCAATTTCTGAAAGCCGGCGCAAATTCCATGTGGGAGCCGGCTTGCCGGCGATAGGGCCTGCTCAGGCAAACAGTTGCAGCAGCCCCCACACTGGCACCAGCCCTGCAAGCCCAACCGCCAGCCGCGGCCAATACGGCAACTGCACGGCCAGCAGCATTGCACCGAGCGACATCATCGCCAACCAGGCTACCGGCGCCATGGCCCAGCCCCAGACCTGGGCACACAGCAGCAGGCTGATCATCAGTGCCAGCCAACCAGCGCCACGCAGCACCCTGCGCAGTGGCCGCGGGCAAGGCCGCTGCCATACCTGTTTATAGTGCCGTTCCAGGCCTTGGCAAAGGCCAAGCATACCGGCATAGGCGAACAGCGCGCCGCCCGCGATCAACATCATCATGCGCCTGCCTCCACGCTGCGCCCTGCCCTAGGTGCATGGAGCATTCGCCCGCCTTGCTGCACGCGCCACGCCACCACACCGAGCAACACCCCCAGCACCATTGCGCAAGCCACCACGCCCAGGCGCAAGGCATCCGCCAGCCCACCGAACAGCCCAAGGCCCATGCACAGCAGTGCCGTCAGCCCCAGCTGCTCCACCCACGCCCGGCGCGCAGGCCTGATACCCGCATGCAGCAGCGCCAGCAGCCATGTACCAAAGAATGCCCGCACCTCCCAGGCCTCGCGCTGTACCAGCTCGACCGGCAGCAGGCGGCTGGCCCACAGCAAGCCGACACAGGCCAGCAGCAAACCGGTGACGAAACCGACATTGCACACCTCGGCAACCCGGTACCAACGCCGCGCCGACAACTGCGCGCTGGTGCTGGCGTACTTACGCCCACGCTTCACGCAAAACAGCACCAGGCCGCTGGCGATCATCACGCAGCTGATGACCCCACACACGAAGTACAACCAACGCATCGGGTATCCGCCAAACTGGGCAAAATGCAGGCCGACCATGACCCGCTGGGTCAGGGGAGCCGCGCGCCACTCAGTCACATCGCTGAGCAGCTGACCGCTGACACCATCGAATACCATGGCCTGCCCCTTCGACAGCGCGATGCGATTACCCAGCTCAGGGCGAATCTCGATACGCGCCCCAGCGGTGTTGGGGTTGCGGATATTGAAACCGGCTATGGGCCCCAACCGTGCCTGCGCCTGGGCCAGCAGCGGCACCACATCGACCAGCGCCGCGGGCTGCCTGGCCAAGGCCCTCGGCTGCTCCAGGCGGGCGTTGCCCTGGGCCTTGAAGTAGGCCCGGTTGTCCCCTGCGAACAGCGCATCGACACCTGCAGGAATGTAGATGAGCATGAAGATCACCAGCCCGGTGTAGGTGATCATCAGGTGGAACGGCAGCAACAGCACGGCACTGGCGTTGTGAAAGTCCAGCCAGGAGCGCTGGCCCTTGTTCGGCCGGAACGTGAAGAACTCCTTGAAGATCTTCTTGTGGATGACAATGCCGGTGACCAGCGCCGCCAACATCACCAGCGCCAATGCACCGACCACGAAAATGCCCCAGTTGCGCGGCAGGTCGAGGGTGAAATGGAAGCGGAAAAAGAAATTGCCGCCAACACTGTCGCGTACCTCGATGGCCTCGCCGGTCTGCGGGTCGAGCTGTACGCCACCGCCATGGCGCCGCTCCCCGGTAGACACACGCAGCCCGGGCGAGCGATCGGTGGGCAGGCTGATGCCCCAGTTGCCGGCCTGCGGTTCATGGGCCTGCAGGTAGGCAATGGCGCGCTGCGCGGCATCGGCCTGGGTCACTGCCTTGGCCGGGATTTCCGGCTGCATCCAGTGGTTGAGCTCTTTGTCGAACACCGCCAGGGTGCCGGTGACGAAGATGGCGAACAATAGCCAGCCGAACACCAGCCCACCCCAGGTGTGCAGCCAGGCCATCGATTGGGTGAACGTGTTCTTCATGCCAGCCACTCCAGTACCTGGGGCCAGAAGCCGATCAACGCCAAGGGCGCAGCCAAGGCCAGCGGTAGCCAGGCACGCACCGCGTCACGGCTGGCGAAGGCCCAAACGATGACTGCGGTGTAGAAGACGAAGGCCGGCAGGGTCGCGACGATGACCGCATCGGCGGCGGACAGCGGCAACAGCCGGGCCAGGCAGGCGCTGGCGGCATAGGTGAGTGCGTAGCCGCCCACCAGCGCGGCGCTGCTGCGCGAGAGGATCAGCAGCCAGGCGGGTTTATTGTTCATTGGCACATTTCCTGGTAGTCGCATCGAGGCAAGCCCGCCCTCCATTCACTCCACTTGTGTTGTGCCAGTGGGGTATCTGGAGAAGCGGGCTTGCGCCGAGAATGGGCCGCAATGCGGCCCCAGCATCAGAACGAGATATTCAGGGAAGCGAACAGCGCACGCCCCGGCTGGTTATAGGTGTTGGCGCCCGAGCTGCTGGCATTGCCACCGCGATAGATCTGCTTGTCGAACACGTTGTTCACGCCCACCCGCACGTCATAGTTGGCGTTGAACTTGTACCCGGCGCTGACATCCACCAGCCCGTAGGCCTCGACATCCTGCTGCGCCTCGGCGTCGTAGTCTTCCTCGGTGCGGTAGTTGTAGGTCGGCGACTTCTGCTTGCCGTAGTAGGTGCCGGCCAGCTGGAACGAAAGCTTGTCGGTGGCGCGCCAGTCCAGGGTGCTGTTGACCGTGTACTCGGGGATCACTGACAGCGGCTCGCCCGTCTCACGGTTGTCGTTGTCGAGCATCCAGGTCAGGTTGGTGTTCCAGTCGAGCACCGGCGTCAGTTCGACGAACAGGTTGCCCTCGATGCCTTCCACCCGCGCCTCGCCAGCATTCTCCCACTGGGTCACACGGCGGCCGCTGTTGATGGTGTAGAGCACATCGGTATCACCGATGATCTTGTTCTTGTAATCGTTGCGGAAATACGTCGCGCTGGTACGCCAGGTGCCGCGGTCATACAACAGGCCAATTTCTTTGTTGACGCTGATTTCCGGCTTGAGGTCGGCATTGCCCTGCAGGTAGCAGCCACCGGAGTTGCTCTGCTGAATGCTGCAGCCGTTGCCGCGGCTATAGAGCAGGTAATTGGGGTTGGACTGATACAGGTTCGGCACCTTGTAGGCCCGTGCGATACCGCCCTTGACCGACAGCGCATCGGTCAGCTTGTGCGACAGGTTGAGGCTGGGGCTGAAGTTGTCGCCAAAGGTTTCATGGTGGTCGAAGCGCAGGCCCGGGGTGACGGTGGTGTCACCCAGCACGATGTTGTCCTCGACGAACAGCGCGTAGCTCTTGGCGGTCATCTTCGAATCGCTGCGGTCGAAGCCACTGATGACGTCACTGCCACCGCCGCTGGGGTCGAAGCTCTGCGGGCGGAACGAGCCCTGGTCGTTGAGCGATTCATACAGGTATTCGCCGCCCAAGGTCAGCACATGTTCGGTATTGCCCAAGGCCAACGGCAGGTTCACCTCGCTGCTCAGGCGAGTGTTGCGCAGCCGCGACATGGCTGCACCGCTGTCGTTGATCGCACCTTCCGGGCCACCGGCCAGCCCTTCGTTCAGGCGCCAGTTGCGCACGTACTCGTAAGCCAGGCTGGTCTTGCTGGTGCCCCAGCTGAAATCGCCCAGGTGGGTCAGGTCATACGTGTTGCGCTGCATGACGTTGGTCTCGTGGCCATACAGGCTGGAGATCAGGTCGACATTGCTGCCGCCGTTGCTGTTCATGGTGTCGCCGGCATAGAGGTTGCCCTGGCGGCTGTAACCGGCGCTGGCTTCCAGGCGGTGCTCGTCGTTGAGCCTCCAGCTCAGCAGGCCGTTGATGTCCTTGTTGCGCACGCCCTCACGGCCGGCGGCCAACGCGCTGTTGGCGTGGTCGGCGTTGATGTCCAGGTCATCGGCGTCGGTCTTGGCCAGGCCACCGTACAAACGGAAACCGAGGTTGTCGGTGAGCCCGCCGCTGAGGTTGAAGTTGGCACGACGGCTGGCACCCTCGGCGCTGTCCTCGGGCATTTGCGTGAACAGGTTGAGGCTGCCCTTGAACGCCTCGGTGGGCCGCTTGGTGATGATGTTGACCACCCCGCCCATCGCACCCGAGCCGTAGCGCGCCGCCGCCGGGCCGCGCAGGATTTCGATGCGCTCGACCGCCTCGGCCGGCACCCAGTTGGTTTCGCCGCGGGTGTCGCGGTCGCCGTTCCAGCCGTAGCGCACCGCGTTGCGTGCGCTGGATGGCTTGCCGTCGATGAGGATCAGGGTGTTTTCCGGCCCCATGCCGCGCAGGTCGATCTGCCTGTTGTTGCCACGCGCACCACTGGCGCTGTTGCCAGTCAAGTTGACCCCCGGCTCACGACGGATGATGTCGGACAAGTCATTGGCCGGCGGGCGACGCTTGATGTCTTCTTCAGTGATGATCGACGAACCCAGCGCCTGACGCGCTTCGCGTTCTGCAGTGACCAGGGTGTCCTGGATCACCAGTGCGTCGTCCGCCACTGGCATCTCCAGCACCTCACCAAGTCTGCGCTCCACTGTTTCGGCGGCGCTCGCCATCATGGCCGGTGACGCCAACGCGACGAACGCCAGGGCCAGGCTGTTGGGTGAAGTTCTGCACTGCATTGACACATCTCCTGCGATGGGTAAGCGAAGGGCACATCCCTGCCAGGAAGCCGGAGGGCCCACGCCCACCGGCCTCGCAAACACTGTTCGGGGGCCAACAGGGTTGGTAAATATAGTGATTCTCAAATGTGTTTAAATCTTATTTACGAAACTTACACGTTTGCACCGGAACTTTTCCTACGCGTCGCCGGCCCGTGTACAGTCACTTCTGCCCCAGCCATGAGACGAGACAGCGTTTCCATGCTCCCAGCCGCTTTGATCTTCCTGCTCACCCTCACCCTGGTCATCTGGCAGCCCAAAGGCCTGGGAGTTGGCTGGAGCGCCACGCTCGGTGCCGTGCTGGCCCTGGTGTTCGGCGTGGTATCGCTGCATGACATCCCCACGGTCTGGGCCATCATCTGGAACGCCACCGCCACCTTCATCGCCCTCATCGTCATCAGCCTGCTGCTGGACGAAGCGGGCTTTTTCGAATGGGCGGCGCTGCATGTGGCGCGCTGGGCCCGCGGGGACGGGCGCCGCCTGTTCGCCTTCATGGTGTTGCTGGGCGCAGCGGTATCGGCGCTGTTCGCCAACGACGGCGCAGCGCTGATCCTTACCCCGATCG
Source organism: Pseudomonas sp. NPDC089743 (assembly GCF_044748785.1). Lineage (NCBI taxonomy): Bacteria > Pseudomonadati > Pseudomonadota > Gammaproteobacteria > Pseudomonadales > Pseudomonadaceae > Pseudomonas > Pseudomonas sp. NPDC089743. The sequence continues at coordinate 273,437 of NZ_JBIVGS010000005.1, read as the reverse complement.
TCATGTCGATGCTGCTGGCGCTGCGCTTCTCCCCGGCGGCGACCCTGGCCTTCGTCATGGGTGCAGGCTTCATCGCCGACACCGCCAGCCTGCCGCTGGTGGTGTCCAACCTGGTGAACATCGTCTCGGCGGACTACTTCGACCTGGGGTTCAACGCCTATGCCTCGGTGATGGTGCCGGTGAACCTGGTGGCCGTGGCAGCCACGCTGCTGGTGCTGTGGCTGTATTTTCGCCGCGACATTCCGCTGCGCTACGCCACCGAAGACCTCAAGGTGCCGGCCATGGCCGTGCGCGACCGGGCAACGTTCCGTGTCGGCTGGGCGGTGCTGCTGGCATTGCTGGCCAGCCTGTTCGTGCTCGAGCCCATCGGGATCCCGGTCAGTGCCGTGGCCGCAGCCTGCGCAGCGGTACTGTTCGCCGTCGCCGCCCGCGGCCATGTGATCTCCACCCGCCGCGTGCTGCGCGAGGCTCCGTGGCAGATCGTGGTGTTTTCGTTGGGGATGTACCTGGTGGTCTACGGCTTGCGCAATGCCGGCCTCACCGACTCGCTCGGCAACCTGTTGAGCTGGCTGGCGGGGCAAGGGCTGTGGGCAGCCTCGCTGGGGACCGGCCTGATTGCGGCGCTGCTGTCGTCGGCCATGAACAACCTGCCCAGCGTGCTGATCGGCGCGCTGTCGATCGAGGCCAGCGAGGCGCAGGGTGTGGTGCGCGAGGCGATGATCTATGCCAACGTGATCGGCTGCGACCTGGGGCCGAAGATCACCCCGATCGGCAGCCTGGCTACGCTGTTGTGGCTGCATGTGCTGGCGCGCAAGGGCGTGAGCATCGGCTGGGGGTATTACTTCAAGGTAGGGGTGCTGTTGACGGTGCCGGTGCTACTGGTGACCTTGGCAGCGTTGGCGTTGCGCCTGAGCCTGTGAAAACGCTGTCGCCGTCTATCCTGACCAGGTGACTGTGCGGCGCACGCAGGTTGAACAACGCCCCCCGCGGGATGGGATGTTGGGACCCCGATTGCGTCGGTCGCGTGCACGCCATATCGACCAATGGGGGGACATGCCATGTGCGGACGCTTCGCCCAGTATCAGGGCCAGGCCGATTACCTGCGTGAACTGGCGGCCGGGCAGGAGGTGATAAGCGGTTACGACAACATGCCCATTGGCCGTTACAACGTGGCCCCTGGCAGCCGCGTACTGGTTATGCACAACCCGGGCAATGGCCTGCGCATCGACCCCTGCCATTGGGGTTGGGCACCGTTCTGGGCCAAGGGCTCGCAACCTGCACCAATCACCGCACCGGTTGAAGCCGTGACCACCGGCACGTTTCTCAAGGCGTTCTGGCCTCAAGGGCGGGCACTGGTCATGGCCGACGGCTGGTATGAATGGGTGAGCGACCCGCACGACCCCGAGCGCAAGCAGCCCTATTTCATTCGCCTGCAAAGCCAGGCACCGATGTTCATGGCTGCGCTGGCTCAGGTACGTGCAGGATCGCAGCCGAACGAAGGGGATGGGTTTGTTATCGTGACCGCAGCGAGTGAAGCGGGAATGGTCGACAGCCACGACCGCCGGCCATTGGTACTGGCGCCGGCGGATGCATGGGCGTGGATCGACCTGCAAGTGCCTGCCGAGGAGGCCGAGCGGCTGGCACGGGAGCGGTGCCTGCCGGTGGAGGCCTTTGAATGGTTTGCGGTGGGCAAGGACGTGTCGGATGAGCGTGATGAAGGGCCGCAGTTGATCGTGATGCAGCCCTGAACACGATGCGGGTCGCCTAGACCTGCAATTCCACCTCCGGTTTCTGCTCCAGCAGCGACCAACCGCCCTGCCCGTCCACTTCCAGCCTGTGGGTATGGAACCCGGCCAACGTGCTGCGGTGGCCGACACTCACCAGCAAGGTCTGCGGCATCTCATTGCGCAGCAGCGAATACAACGCATGTTCCAGGCCTTCATCCATCGCCGAGGTGGATTCGTCGAGGAACACCACTTGCGGCCGGTTGAACAGCACCCGCGCAAACGCCAGCCGCTGCTGCTCACCCACCGAGAGGATATGCGACCAGTCGCAACTGACCGCCAGCCGCTCAGCCAGGTGGGCCAGGTTGACCTGGCGCAGCGCCTGCTGCATGCGCACTTCGTCCTCAGGCTTGCTGTCGGTTGGGTAGGCGATGGCGGTCCGCAGGTCGCCCAGGGGCAGGTACGGGCGCTGCGAGAGGAACAGCGCCTCGGTAGCGGTGGGCCGCCTGACCTCACCCTCGGCGTACGGCCAAAGCCCCGCCAAGGCGCGCAGCAAGGTGGTTTTGCCACTGCCCGAAGGGCCTTTGATCAGCAGCGCCTGGCCGGCCTGCAGGCGCAAGTCGAGGTCGGCGATCAGCGCGTAGCCATCGGGGCGCATCACCTGCAACCCCGAGATATCCAGGGCATGCGCCTGCTGCTGGGTGCTGACCCGCGGCAACGTGCTGGCCTGCTGATTGGCATCGAGAAAACCGGTCAGACGGTCGAGCGTGGCGCGGTACTGGGCAAAGGTGTCGTAGGACTCACGGAAGAACGACAGCGCATCCTGCACCTGGCCAAACGCTTGGGAGGTTTGCATGACATCGCCCAGCTTGATCGCGCCACTGAAGAAGCGCGGTGCCTGGAGGATGAACGGGAACACCACTGCCACCTGGCTGACGCCCAGGTTGAAACCGCTGAACTTCAGGTTCCGGAACACCAGTGCCCAGACATTGACGATCAATGCCCCGAAGCGCCCCAGCAAGGTCCCCCGCTCCACCTGCGCACCCTGGTAGAACGCGATGTTCTCAGCGTTTTCCCGCACGCGCATCAGCGCATAACGGAAGTTGGCCGTGAGTTTTTCGTTGAGAAAATTCAGGCGGATCAACGGCTGTCCGAGGCGAAAGGCAATCCAGGTGGCGATCAGCACGTATACATAGACGGCGAACACCATGGCCCGGGGGATTTCCACACCCGCTACCGCCAGCGGCGCCGACAGGCCCCAGAGGATGGCGGTGAAGGCCACCAGCGACACCAGCGCGCTGACCGCGCCCAGCGCCAAGGTTACCGAGTTGGTGACGAAGGCGGTGACGTCCAGTTCGATGCGCTGGTCGGGGTTGTCTACAGGCTCGGCGAGAAACTGGCCGCGGTAATAGGCGTCACCGTGCAGCCAGTCATTGGTCAGGCGCTCGGTCAGCCAGACCCGCCAGCGAATGCTGAACGCCTCAGTCACGTAGAAGGTGAACAGTGAACGAAGCACGTGAAGGGTGGCCAACACCGCGAACACGCCCAGCAAGTACCAGAAGGCGGTCTGGTCGAGGGCCTGCAGGGCACTGTAGAAGCCGTTGTACCAGAACGAGAACAGCACGTTCATGCGTACCGAAAACAGGGTCAGCACCAGCAGTGCGGCAAACACCAGCAACGGCCGCCAGCTGCGCCTGAAGCTGAAATAGGGCCCGGCAAGCTGCCAGAACTGGCTGCCCCAGCGCGTGTAGCGCACAGCCAAGGCAGCGGCGGCAGTGAAGCCGATCAGGGTGATGAGTGAAGCGATTGCAAGCCAGCTCAGGCTCTCTTGCAGGGCCTGGTGCCAGTTCATGTCCATGGTGCGTACCCGTGACGAGTGTTTCCGCGAGCGTAGCATTGCGCAGGCAGTCGTCAGGCATTCATGACGGACATTTCATGTTGTCGGCACTGCCCCTATCACCGGCAAGCCGGCACCCCAGGGGTGCAAGCGCTTGCTAGCGACGGGGCCGCGCAGACGAACGCTTAAGCCAAGGCTTCCATCACCTTGGGGTCCAAGCCCTCACCGGCATGGGCCTGGGCCCATTCCCCCAACTGCCTGCGCATCGCTGGGGTCCAGAAGTTCTGCAAGTGCTGCTGCACCCCTTTCACCGCCAACGCATGATCAGGCTCGCTGTCGAAGTAATGGGCAATCTGGTTGGCCATCTTGACCAGGTTTTCGCTGCTCATCGGCGCACCTCGGCCTGTTCAGGCTTGCCGGCCGTGCGCCGCTCCTTGAGCAGGCGCCGCTGTTCATCGCTGAAGTCCTGGTAGCGCTTTTGCCACTGCGACGGGTGGAACACCTTGACCACCTCCACCGCCGTTACCTTGTATTCCGGGCAGTTGGTGGCCCAGTCGGAGTTGTCGGTAGTGATCACGTTGGCGCCGGACTCGGGGAAGTGGAAGGTGGTGTACACCACCCCCGGTGCCACACGCTCACTGATTTTGGCGCGCAGTACCGTCTGCCCCGCACGGCTGCCGATGCCGACCCAGTCGCCGTCATGGATGCCGCGGCTTTCGGCGTCAGTGGGGTGCAGTTCCAGGCAGTCGGCAGCATGCCAGGCGACGTTGGCGGTGCGCCGGGTCTGGGCACCGACATTGTACTGGCTGAGAATGCGCCCGGTGGTCAGCAGCAGGGGGTAGCGGCTGTTGACCTTCTCGTCGGTGGGCACATAGCCGGTGAGCATGAAGCGCCCCTTGCCCCGCACGAACTGATCGATGTGCATGGTCGGCGTGCCGTCGGGCGCGGCCTCGTTGCAGGGCCACTGCAGGCTGCCATGGCGGTCGATCTCGGCGTAGCTGACGCGGTGGAAGGACGGCGTCAGGCGGGCGATTTCGTCCATGATCTCGGACGGATGGCGGTAGCTCATCGGGTAGCCCAGGGCATTGGCCAAGGCGACGGTGGCCTCCCAGTCAGCCTTGCCGGCCAGCGGCTGCATCACCTTGCGTACCCGCGAAATGCGGCGCTCGGCATTGGTGAAGGTGCCGTCCTTTTCCAGGAACGAGCTGCCCGGCAAGAACACGTGGGCGAACTTGGCCGTCTCGTTGAGGAAGATGTCCTGCACCACCACGCACTCCATGGCCCGCAGCGCGGCCGTGACGTGCTGGGTATTGGGGTCGCTCTGGGCGATGTCCTCACCCTGGCAGTACAGCGCCTTGAAGCTGCCGTCCAGCGCCGCTTCGAACATGTTGGGGATGCGCAGGCCCGGGTCGGGCTGCAGGGTTACGCCCCAGGCCTGCTCGAACTCGGCACGCACGGCCTCGTTGGAGATATGCCGGTAGCCTGGCAGCTCATGGGGGAACGACCCCATGTCGCACGAGCCCTGCACGTTGTTCTGCCCCCGCAGCGGGTTTACGCCCACCCCTTCACGGCCGATATTGCCGGTGGCCATGGCCAGGTTGGCGATGCCCATCACCGCGGTGCTGCCCTGGCTGTGTTCAGTCACGCCCAGGCCGTAGTAGATCGCTGCGTTGCCGCCTGTGGCATACAGCCGGGCGGCGGCGCGGATCTGCTCGGCGGGCACGCCGCACACGGGGCCCTGCACTTCAGGGGCGTTTTCCGGGAGGCTGACGAAGTCGCGCCAGCGGGCGAAGGCCTCACCCTCGCAGCGCTCGTCGATGAAGCGCTGGGCCAGCAGCCCCTCGCTAACGATCACATGGGCCAAGGCGTTGAGCATGGCCACGTTGGTGCCCGGGCGCAGTTGCAGGTGCAGCTCGGCACGGGCGTGGGGCGAATCCACCAGGTCGATGCGCCGCGGGTCGATCACGATCAGCCGCGCGCCTTGGCGCAGGCGGCGCTTGAGCTGCGAGCCGAACACCGGGTGGGCGTCGGTGGGGTTGGCACCGATCACCAGGATCACGTCGGCCTGCATGACCGAATCGAAACTCTGGGTGCCCGCCGACTCACCGAGGGTCTGCTTGAGGCCGTAGCCGGTGGGCGAATGGCACACCCGCGCGCAGGTGTCGACGTTATTGTTGCCAAACGCCGTGCGCACCAGTTTCTGCACCAGGTAGGCTTCTTCGTTGGTGCAACGGCTGGAGGTGATGCCACCGATGGAATCGCGCCCGTACTTGAGCTGGATGCGGCGGAACTCGCTGGCCGCGTAGGTGACGGCCTCATCCCAGCTGACTTCCTGCCACGGGTCATCCAGGTGCTTGCGGATCATCGGTTTGCTGATTCGGTCAGGGTGGGTGGCATATCCCCAGGCGAAGCGGCCCTTGACGCAAGCGTGGCCGTGGTTGGCGCCGCCGTTCTTGTCCGGGACCATGCGGACCAGTTGGTCACCCTTCATTTCGGCACGGAACGAGCAACCCACGCCACAGTAAGCGCAGGTGGTGATCACCGCGCGTTCCGGCTGGCCGATCTGCACCAGGCTTTTTTCGGTCAGTGTGGCCGTCGGGCAGGCTTGCACGCAGGCACCGCACGACACGCATTCGGAGGTGAGGAAGTTGTCACCACCGGCTGCCGCCACCCGCGACTCGAAGCCGCGCCCGGTGATGGTCAGGGCGAAGGTGCCTTGGATATCCTCGCAGGCACGCACGCAGCGGCTGCAGACGATGCACTTGCTGGGCTCGTAATCGAAGTACGGGTTGGACTCGTCCTTCTGCTCGGCCAGGTGGTTGGCGCCGTCATAGCCGTAGCGCACCTCCCGCAGGCCGACTTGGCCGGCGACCGTCTGCAGTTCGCAGTTGCCGTTGGCCGAGCAGGTCAGGCAGTCGAGCGGGTGGTCAGAGATGTACAGCTCCATGACGTTGCGGCGCAGGTCAGCCAGGCGTGGCGTTTGGGTGCGCACCACCATGCCTTCGCTGACAGGCGTGGTGCAGGACGCCGGGTACCCGCGCATGCCATCGATCTCGACCATGCACATGCGGCAGGAGCCGAAGGCCTCCAGGCTGTCGGTGGCACACAGTTTGGGGATGCTGGTACCCAGCAGGGCTGCGGCGCGCATTACTGAGGTGCCCGCCGGTACGCTGACACTGCGCCCGTCGATGTTCAGGCTGATCTGCACATCACTGTGGCGTTCAGGGGTACCCAGATCGGTCTCGGGGTCGAAGTAATTGATCACTGCGCGGCCTCCGTGGTGGTCAGCCCGAAATCGGCCGGGAAATACTTGAGGGCGCTGGCCACCGGGTAGGCGGTCATACCGCCCATGGCGCACAGCGAGCCGTACTGCAGGGTGTCGCACAGGTCGCGCAGCAGCAGCGCCTGGTCATGGCGCTCGGTGAGGTCGCTGCTGGCAATCAGGCGGTCGACCACCTCCATCCCGCGGGTAGAACCGATGCGGCAGGGCGTGCACTTGCCGCAGGACTCTTCGGCGCAGAACTGCAGGGCAAAGCGCGCCATGCTGGCCATGTTCAAGGTGTCGTCGGCCACCACCACGCCGCCGTGGCCCAACATCGCCCCCATGGCGGCGAAGGCCTCGTAGTCCAGCGGGGTGTCAAAGTGACTGGGCGGCACCCAGGCACCCAAAGGCCCCCCGACCTGGGCGGCCTTCAGCGGCCGGCCACTGGCGGTGCCACCACCGTAGCCTTCCACCAGGTCCCGCAGGGTCAGGCCAAAGGCGCGCTCTACCAGGCCGCCGTGGCGGATGTTGCCGGCCAGCTGGAACGGCATGGTGCCAAGCGAACGCCCCATACCGAAATCGCGGTAGAACGCCGCACCCTTGGCCAGAATGGTGGGCACCGAAGCCAGGGTGAGCACGTTGTGCACCAGCGTCGGCAGGCCGAACAGGCCCTGCAGGGCCGGTAGTGGCGGCTTGGCGCGGACGATGCCGCGCTTGCCCTCGATAGATTCGAGCAGCGCGGTTTCCTCACCGCAGATATAGGCACCGGCACCCACCCGTACTTCCAGGTCGAAGGCCTGACCGCTACCGGCCACGTCGGCACCGAGATAACCGGCGTCGCGGGCAATCACCAAGGCCTGATCGAGCACGCGGATCGCGTCGGGGTATTCCGAGCGCACGTAGATATAGCCCTTGTCGGCACCCACTGCGAGGCCGGCGATGATCATGCCTTCGATCAGCAGGAAGGGGTCACCTTCCATCAGCATGCGGTCGGCGAAGGTGCCGGAGTCGCCTTCGTCGGCGTTGCACACCACGTACTTCTGCCCTGCCCCGGCGTCACGCACGGTGCGCCATTTGATACCCGCCGGGAACGCCGCACCGCCACGGCCGCGCAGGCCGGAATCGAGCACGGCGGCCACCACGTCGGCGCCGCCCAGCGCAACGGCTTGCTCAAGGCCGGCAAAGCCGCCGTGGGCGCGGTAGTCATCCAGCGACAATGGCCGGGTGATGCCGGCGCGGGCGAACAGCAGGCGTTGCTGGGTCTTGAGGTAAGGGAGCGCTTCCACGGGCCCGAGCGCCAGCGAATGGCTGCCGGGGTCGGCCGCCAATGCATCGAGCAGCGTAGGCACATCCTCAGGGGTGACCGGGCCGAAACCCTGCCGCCCATCAGCGCGCTCGCACTCTACCAGTGGCTCGAGCCAATACAGGCCACGCGAACTGGTGCGCTGAATGTCCAGCGCCACCTGCCGTTGCTCAGCCTCGCGCAGCAACGCCTCGACAACCTGGTCGGCACCCACGGCGCGGGCCACCGAGTCGCAGGGGATGAACAGCTTCAGCATGCTGTGCCCTCCAGGCAACCGTTGACCAGCGCGCGAAGGCGCTCAGGGGTCAGGCGCGCATGCACCTGGCCATCGAGTTCAAGGGCCGGCGAGCAGGCGCATGCGCCCAGGCAGTACACCGGGCGCAGGCTGATGGCGCCGTCGGCGCTGGTGCCATGGTCGTCCAGTGCCAGCTGTTCACGCAGCTGTGCGGCCAGTGCCTCGCTGCCACGGCTCTGGCACGATTCGGCGCGGCACAAGCGCAGGGTATGGCGTGCCGGCGGCGCGGTACGGAAATCGTGGTAGAAGCTGATCACCCCGCGCACCTCGGCCAGGCTGAGGTTGAGGGCATGGGCAATGTCGGCGACGGCGGCATCAGGGATGAAACCGATGCTTTCCTGCACGGCATGCAGGATCGGCAAGAGTGCACCAGGGGTGTCCTGGTGGCGGCTCAGGATATCGTGGATAACGGGCAGGTGAAGCAATTGATCAGGCATACAGCGGACCTCGGCATCACGGCCCCCGCCAGATTGTTGTAGTAGGCAGGTGACCGGCGTGTTCTGCTGCGGCACACCGCCCACGTCACGGTCGCGTGGTTGTCGGTGGCCTCCTTGCCGCTGGCCGTGCGTCTGCGCGCACTGGGCTCAAGGGCATTTCACAAGCATGGCACTTGTGGCGCCGAACGGATGCACGCGAACGACCAGGCGCATCCTGAAACCGACCAGAGGGGCGGTCAGCCCAAAACCACATGCGGCAAGAAGCGTGAACTGTCCTTGGTGATAAGCGAATCATCTTCACGAATGCCAAGCCCTGAGGCCTTGTCGCCGATCACCCACGAACCAATCAGCGTGTAACTGTCAGCGAACTTCGGCAAAGGTGCAAAAGCCTGCAGAATATAGGGCGCATCGTCATAGGGCCCGTCTGCAAAGACCCGCCGCCCATCCTCGGTGTGGATATCCACGTTGGCGCCCTCACGGGAGAAGTACGGCTTGCGCACCCAGCCCTTGGGCACCGGGGCCTGCGGATTGTCATCGACAAAAGCCGGCAGCAGGTTCGGATGCCCTTCGAACCACTCCCACAATAACGGCAGGATGCCTTTGTTGGAGATGAGTGCCTTCCAGGGCGGCTCGACAAACTGCGTGTCGCAGCCGGTAATCGCCTGGCCGAAATCCTCATGGAAGATATGCTCCCACGCATGCAGCTTGAACAGGCGCTGGATGGGCTGGCTTTGGAGGTCGACGAACCGGCCATTGTCGTGCAGGCCGATGTCTTCCAGGTCGATATGCCGCGTGCGGACACCCGCATGCTCGGCCATCCTGCGCAGGAAATCAGTGGTGCCACGGTCCTCCAGCGAGCCTGAGATGGTCGAGAAATAGAACGTACCCTGCCCCGGCATCGCCGCAAACGCCTGCACCAGGTCTTCGGCCAGGGTATTGAACTGGCTGGCGTGCGCAGGCAACAGCCCGCGCGCTATCTGCTCCTCCAGCCAGATCAGCTGGAACGCGGCCGCCTCGTAAAGTGAGGTTGGCGTATCGTAATTGGCTTCGATGAGCTTCGCCGGGCCATTGCCGTCGTAACTGAAGTCAAAGCGCCCGTACAGGTGCGGCTGTGCCTGCTTCCAGGACCTACGCACCAGGTCGAAGAAGGCCGGTGGGATGGCCAGGCGGGCCATGAGCGCTTCGCTGTCGACGATGCGCCCGACCGCCTCCAGGCACATAGCGTGCAGCGCTTCGGTCGGCGCTTGCAGGTCTCGAACCACCTGAGCTTCGCTGAATTGGTAGTAACCGCTCTCGTCCCAGTAACGCTGACCTTCGATGGTGTGGAAGGCGAACCCCTCACGCTCGGCAGTCGCGCGCCAGTCGGGGCGCTCTGCCAGCTCTACCTTGCGCATGCTCACCCCCCGAAAAAGCTACCGGACTTGCCACTCCAGCCGCTACGGGCTGTGGCCTGGCTGCCAAAGCCACCCCGGGTGATCGACCCTGATGAGGCTGCGTGAGGATCCTTGCGGCTCCATCTGCCGCCACCGCCGGACGAACCTGCGCTGCTTTGTTCATCCTCCCTGGCACGCTGGATTTCACCCAAGGCCCCATTGTGCGGCCCAGGGCGCGTTGCACTGCCGTTGGCGTACACAGGCTGTGCGCGGAAACGACGGTCGCGGCTCCGGGCCTGCCCGAGCAGCATCCCGGCCACCGCGGCGCTGGCAATATGCCCATAGCCCCCACCCTGAGCGTAGCCAGCATCCAGTTGTGACTGGGTCACCTCAACGGCACTTTCCAGTTCGAACCCGTTCATGCGGGGCATGTACCGCCCATCGACGGTGGTCAGGCAATTGTCTGCACCGAACTGCGCCTCACACGCGCTCTGGAACGCGAACGTCGGCGCCTGGCGAAGATAGTCGCTGTGCGCCTGCTGGTAGGCATCGGTGCAGACAGCGATCGGCATATAGTCATTTACGCAGGCAGCAACGGTGTCGTAATTGGTCTTTTGGCTGACCGTATACAATTCTTCCTGCGGACCACAGGCCGTCAGCGCCAGGGGTAACGAACCGGCCAGTACCAGCTTGAAGGAACTGCGTTTCATCGGCGATTTCATTGGCACCCTCCTGCTCAGGCCGAAGGCGTCATGCAGGCCGAGTTCAGAAAGCCGACGCTGATGGCCACGCTTGCGGCGTAGATGGCAGCTGCCAGCTCGCCCTGGGCGATGCGCTGGGACAGGCCACGCAGCACCAGGCTGGTCAGGCCGAAGGCGATCAACTGCACCACCGCTGCGATCACCACCCAGGCGACGAAGTCGAGAATGCTGACGCTGTAGGCGATGATGTTGCTGGCCGGCAGCGAAAAACCGATCAGCGAACCACCCAGAGCAATAGCGGCTGCAGGGTTGTTCTGGCGAATCAGGGCGAACTCGCGGTGCGGCGTGAGGCGGGTGTAGATGAACTGGAACAGCCAGAACATCAGCAGGGCCACACTGATATAGAGGATGAAGCCCGTCACCGCCGAGGCGTTGAGGGACAGGCGCAAAGCGTCGAGCATGGGGAAATCCTTGTCAGGTTACGTGAAAGTCCGTGGGGAATAGGGTCACACCCAGCGAGGTGGTGTAGGTGAGCGCACCGTACTCATCTTCTTCGACCGACAGCAGCAGAAATTCGCGCCGGTACGGCAAACCGGTGTCACGGGCATAGAGCATGCACAGGTGCTGGATGCGGTACCGTGCCTCGGGGCTGGTAACCGCCTCGCACAGCGCAACCCATTCGGCGAGCCCCGCTTCGCGGCCCCATTGCCGGGAATACAAATTACCTTCGTGTTCGAAGATCGGCATGCCGGCCTTCGGTGCGCTACCGGTCAGGCTTTGCAGGTGCACCTGGTCATTGACGGCGACTGCACTGTGGTAGCCGAACAGCACGATATCGCCCGGTTCGGCGCCGTTCATCAGCACCTGTAACCAGTAGTCTTGGTTGTCCAGGTAAAAACGCACCAGGCGCACCGATTGGCCGAGTTCGACCTCGCCAATGGCCCAGACTGTTTCCGGGCCAGGTACCTGAAGCGCTGAGATGCCGTCCAGCAACGGTTTCAGTGAAGGGGCAGGTGTGAAGGTGCTGCCACTGCGCAGGCCAAATGGCAGGCTGGCCTGGTGTAAAAGCGACATAGAAAGCTCCCTGGGGTCGCGGCTATCCTTGCTGAGGGCGGCACATTAGCGGGTTTCAGTGCCAAGACCAAGGCTGACCCTGTGTGGAGGTTTGACGCTCGTGATGCGTGGGGCCTATTGGTCTCATCGCTTGGTAGCGGCCAAATCCAAGTTCGGGCTTGCAGGCCCGGCCGCAGTTTTTGCAGCGGCCCATCGAGACTAGGGAGCTCGGATTTCCATTGCAATGCCTCAAGGGTGCTGAAAGGGTGATTCAGAAACGGACTACAAGCCAGCATCCCGTATCTGTAGGAAACCGTTCAAAACCATCCTGCGGGAAGACGGGCAGAGACCTTTCACATCGTTCACTCACGTTTTCCGCGGCCCTCACTTGCCTATGAACAGGCGAACATCCAGCGCTCTTGGTAAACTAGGACATCCTTTCTATGAGGCTGGTATTGACGGGGTAGCTCACCGCCACATCCGCCTTGTTCCTTGCTTGTATTCCTTGCCATTTTTTTCGGTGTTACCCAGGTGAATGAGGCTGATTCACAGCAAAAGCCCGAATAAATTGGTACAAAAATGCGTAGACCTGAATGCTCCTAGATACTGCAACCCCACAAACTTCGCGCCCTGAGCCTTCCCGCCGCTTCAGCGTTGCGCCGATGATGGACTGGACCGACCGCCACTGCCGGTTCTTCCTGCGCCTGCTATCCCGGCACACCTTGCTCTACACCGAAATGGTCACCACCGGCGCCCTGCTGCACAACGACGCGCACCGTTTCCTGCGCCACGATGTGTCCGAACATCCGCTTGCCCTGCAGCTGGGCGGCAGTGTGCCAGCCGACTTGGCGGCCTGCGCGCGCCTGGCCGAACAAGCGGGCTATGACGAGGTGAACCTCAACGTCGGCTGCCCCAGCGATCGGGTGCAGAACAACATGATCGGCGCTTGCCTCATGGCCCACCCGGCGCTGGTGGCCGATTGCGTCAAGGCCATGCGTGATGCGGTGTCGACGCCGGTGACGGTGAAGCACCGCATTGGTATCAATGGCCGTGACAGCTATGCAGAACTGTGCGACTTCGTCGGGCAGGTACGGGACGCCGGGTGTCGCAGTTTCACCGTGCATGCGCGCATCGCGATTCTCGAAGGGCTTTCGCCCAAGGAAAACCGTGAGATCCCGCCGCTGCGCTACGACGTGGCTGCGCAGCTGAAAGCGGACTTTCCGGACCTTGAGATCGTGCTCAACGGTGGCATCAAGACCTTGGCCGAGTGCCAGATGCACCTGGAGACGTTCGATGGGGTGATGATGGGGCGCGAGGCGTACCACAACTCGTATGTGCTGGCTGAAGTGGATCAGCTGCTGTTTGGCAGTGATGCGCCGGTGGTCAGCCGTAGCGAGGCGATGGCGCAGTTGCGGCCGTATATCGTGGCGCATATGGAAAGTGGCGGTGCGATGCATCACGTCACCCGGCATATTCTGGGGTTGGGCCAGGGCTTCAAAGGGGCGCGGCGGTTCCGGCAGTTGCTGTCGGCGGATATTCACAAGGCGCCTGAGCCGCTGGCGGTGTTCGACCAAGCGGCGGAGTTGTTGCAGGGGCGGTAAGGGGGGCTGGCGGGCCCCATCGCCGGCAAGCCGGCTACCACCGATCGCGGGTGAAGCTTTCAAGGTGATGGGGAACCTCGTGCTGGCGGGTGACTCGAATCATCACCCAGACAATTCGCCACCGCCCCGCTGGCCCCTTGAGCGGCCGTCGGGGCTCGGGTAATGTCGAGACATCGCACAGGACAGAGCACGCCATGACTTCCAAGCTGGAACAACTCAAGCAGTTCACCACCGTGGTCGCCGACACCGGGGACCTGGACGCCATCACCCGCCTCAAGCCGGTCGATGCCACCACCAACCCGTCGTTGCTGCTCAAGGCTGCCGCCATCCCGGGCTATGCCGACCTGCTCAAGCAGGTCAAAAGCGATGCCAAGGGCAATGTCGACCTGGCGTGCGACAAGTTCGCCGTGGCGGTGGGCGCGGGCATTCTGAAAGTGATCCCTGGGCGCATCTCCACCGAAGTGGATGCACGCCTGTCGTTCGACGAACCGGCACTGCTGAGCAAGGCCCGCCAACTGATCGAGCTTTACCAGGCCGCCGGCATCTCCAAAGACCGCGTGCTGATCAAGCTGGCCTCCACCTGGGAAGGCATCCGCGCCGCCGAGCAGCTGGAGAAGGAAGGCATCCAGACCAACCTGACCCTGCTGTTCTCCTTCGCCCAGGCACAGGCGTGCGCCGATGCCGGCGTGTTCCTGATTTCCCCGTTCGTGGGCCGTATCTATGACTGGTACAAGAAGAGCACCGGCCAGGAATACGTGGGCGCCGATGACCCGGGCGTCCAGTCGGTCACGCGCATCTACAACTACTACAAGGCCAACGGCTACGACACCGTGGTCATGGGCGCCAGCTTCCGCAACATCGGCCAGATCGAGCAACTGGCTGGCTGCGATCGCCTGACCATCAGCCCGGAGCTGCTGCAGCAACTGAGCGATGACCAGGGCGAGCTGCCGCAGGTGCTCAAGCCGGGCAATGCCGGCGAGGCCAAGCAGGTGCTCAGCGAAAGCCAGTTCCGCTGGGCGATGAACGAAGACGCCATGGGTACCGAGAAACTGGCGGAGGGCATTCGCCAGTTCGCCCGTGACCAGGAGAAGCTGGAAAAGCTGATGGCTGACAAAGCCTGATACATTTTAGGTTTGCCAGGCGGGCGGTGAATGTTCAGCATTTTCCGCCCGCTTTGCTTTAGCCTTGCAACAAGCGTTCTGAATTCAAAGGCCTGTTCGCGACGGTTCGCCGTGACCGGGCCGATTAGCCACCAGAGCTGTCCATGACTTCCTCCCCTTTGCCCCTTGTTCTCGCCGGCCCTGTACTGCGCCGCCTGGAGCCTCAGCGCCTGGCCATCTGGCTGGTCGGCAGCCAACCCTTGCAGCTGGCGTTCAGCTTGGACGGCGCGGCCAAGGTGGATTGCCAGGTCGTACCGATCGGTGAGCACGCCTTCATCCACCTGCTGGACATCGACTTTGCCCAACCGCTGCCCTGCAACGTCGAACTCGAATACGACCTGCTGATCGACGGCCAAGGTATCGCTGACTGGGCGCCGCACCTGCTCTACCCAGGCCGCCAGCGGCCAAGCCTGGTGCTGCGCGACCGCCTGGACCAGTTGCTGCACGGCTCTTGCCGCAAACCACACCACCCCGCTGCCGATGGCCTGCTCTGCGCAGACAGGCTGCTACAGGCCTGTACGCGCCCGGAAGAGCGCCCGGCCGTGCTGTTGATGACGGGGGACCAGGTCTACGCCGATGATGTAGCAGGGCCGATGCTACGGGCCATTCATTCGCTGATCGAGCGCCTAGGCCTGTTCGATGAACACCTGGACGGCGCAGTCGTGGCCGACAGCAGGTCGCTGTATGACCACCCGGCCAGCTATTACCATCGCGCCGACCTGCTGCCGGCCCAGGAACGTAACGAAACCCTGCGCGAGCGATTCTTCGGCGGCAAGCGCAAACCCATCTTCTCCTCAAGCAATGCCGACAACCATCTGGTGACGTTCGCCGAGGTCATGGCCATGTACCTGCTGGTCTGGTCACCCACCCCTTGGCAACTGGTAGCGCTCGACATGCCTGCGGGCCTTGCCGACCCGCACCAGGCGCGCTACCGCAAGGAACTGCCGCTGATCCAGGCGTTCGCCGACAACCTGGGCCAGGTGGCGCGGGTGATGGCGCACTTACCTTGCCTGATGATCTTCGACGATCACGACATCACCGATGACTGGAACCTGTCGGCGCAGTGGGAAGAAACAGCCTACGGCCACCCATTCTCGCGACGCATCATCGGCAATGCCCTGCTCGGCTACCTGCTGTGCCAGGCCTGGGGCAACGACCCGCAAGGCTGCAAGGCGTTGGTCGGGCAGTGCCAGGCGCTGGCCAGCCCGCAACTGGACAGCCAGCAACACGACCACCTGATCGGTGAACTGCTGCGCTTTCAGGGCTGGCAGTTCAGCCTGCCAAGCAACCCGCCCCTGCTGGTGCTGGACACCCGCACCCGGCGCTGGCGCAGCGAAAGCGACCTGGCCAAGCCTTCCGGCTTACTGGACTGGGAGGCGTTGTGCGAACTGCAGCAAGCATTGCTCGACCACCCTTCGGCGATCATCGTGTCACCGGCGCCGATCTTCGGGGTAAAGCTGATCGAGACGGTGCAGAAAGTGTTCAGCTGGCTGGGCCACCCGCTGCTGGTAGATGCCGAGAACTGGATGGCCCACCGCGGTGCCGCCCAGGTGATCCTGAATATCTTCCGCCACTCGCGCACACCGGGGCACTACGTAATCCTGTCAGGGGACGTGCATTATTCGTTCGTGTACGAGGTGCTGATTCGCCAACGCCAGCAGCGCAGCCCGCACTTGTGGCAGGTCACCAGCAGCGGGATCAAGAATGAATTCCCCCGCCGCTTGCTGGACGTGCTGGACCGGCTCAACCGCTGGCTCTACTCGCCGCGCTCGCCGCTGAACTGGTTTACCCGGCGGCGCGAGATGGAGGTGGTGCCGCGCACGCCCAGCCAGAGCAAGGCAGGGGAACGCCTGTGGAATGGGGCGGGGCTGGGGCAGGTGTTCTTCGATGAGCAGGGGCGCCCGGCACGGGTGTTTCAGCTCGATGCCAAGGGGGGTGAGGCTACGGAGTTTGCGCGGCCAGACTAGCTGATGCGGCCCTGTGGCGAGTTACCCGCCAAGGGCCCAGGCAGCCGCCAGGTCAGGAGCGCTCCAGCGCATTCACCAAGTCATGGAAGGCTTCACGGTTGGAGTCATTCAGGCCCATCAGAATCTTGTGCGCCTCCAGCACCTTGGAGCGCACCACCTCTTCGTTCTGGTCCTGGGATGGCAGGTCGGTCAGGCATTCCGGGCAAGGCACCGGGCGATCGACGATGTTGAACACCTGATCGAAGCCCATCGATTGCAGCAGCCGCGAAATATCCGGGTTGGTGGTGACCACGGTCGGTAGCAGGCCGACCTTCTGCCGCGACAGGATCGACAGCTTGGCCAGCAGCCCCAGGGTGGTGCTGTCGATGCTCTCGGTTTCGGTGAGGTCGATGACGATGGCCGAGAAATTCAGCGCGGTGAAGATTTTCTCGATCGTCGCATCCAGTGCCGAACACAAGGTCAGGCGCACTTCACCGACGAATTTCAGCACGAAGGTACCGCTTTGCTCGGCGAACTGGATTCTACCGGTACTCATTGAAGGTTCCTGCTTAACACCAATAGGGCGATATCATCCGGCATCTCCCCAAGCGTAGCCAATCCAAATCGTTGGCGCAGCCCATCCAGGCTACCACCCGCTGCCTTGACGATCTCCGGCAAGGCGGCTTCTTTATCTTTGAGCGTGTCCCCTGGCAAAAGGTCCAGGATGCCGTCTGACATCAGTGTCAGGCTGAACTGCGGGGGCAGTTCCATCACCAGGTCCTGGTAGGTGGCCTCATCGAACAGGCCCACCGGCAGGCCACGGCCTTCCAGGTAGCGGGCCTGGCCTGGGGTATACAGCACCGGCAGCGGCAAGTGGCCGCCCACGGCATAGGTCAGCAGGCCGGTTTCTTCATCGATCACACCACCGACCATGGTCACGTGCTTGCCCAGCTTGCAGTTGATCAGGCCACGGTTTATGTGGCTGAGCACTTGCGAAGGCTTGAATTCACGCAGCTTGCTGCTGCGCTTGAATTCGAACATCAGCCGGGTGGTCATGAACTTCAGCAGCACGGTGACGAACGCCGACGACGCGCCATGCCCGGAGACATCGGCAAGGTAGAAGGCAATACGCCGTTCATCCACGCGGAAATAGTCGGCGAAGTCGCCAGACAGGTACAGCGATGGGATGATCTGGTGCTCGAAGGCGAACTCCCCGGCAACCCAGGGGCTCTCTGGCAGCATGTTCATCTGCACCTGACGACCGGCAGTCTGGTCCTCCTGCAACAGGTGCAGGCTGGCCTCCAGTTCCCGGTTGGCTGCCTCGAGCTTGTCGCGGTAACGCTGGTTTTCCACTACCAGACGCGAACGATCCAGCGCACGGCGCACCGAATGTTCGAGCACGGCAAGGTCTTCCAGCGGCTTGATCAGGTAATCGGCAGCGCCCAGGCGCAAGGCCTCGACCGCGTCGCTCATCACGCCAGCACCCGATACCACGATCACCGGCAACTGCGGCGCCCGCTCACTGACCTGGCGGATCAGCTCAAGGCCGCCCATCTGCGGCATGCGCAGATCGCAGATCACGAGGTCGGGCTGGTGTTCTTCAAAGACCTGGAGCCCCTGCTGGCCATTACCGGCCTGGAGGACGCTGAAGCCACTGTCTTCCAGATAGGCGGCGAGGCTCGCACGGACCACGTCGTCATCATCGATGATCAGCAGCGTTGCACTGATTTTCTGCATGTGGGCGAACGGCGCCGATTTAGGTTGGTGCAGGGGCGTCTGCAAGGCTGACATCCGACTGCTGGAATACTCTGCGGTGACACTCTACTTGAGTTGTAGGCCAAGAAGACGGCCCAGGCAACCGGCAGAGGTACTGTCTAAGGCGCAGACGGTACTCCCATCCGCCAGGCGTTTCAAGCATGCGTGGGTCGAGTTCGGTGCTCTTTACAGGCGAAATCACCGAGAGTTATAAGAAAGCGACCTGTGCAACCCGATGAGAAGGATGCAGCATGCCTACCACGCCCTCCAATCACAGCGAGAAACGCGACTTCATTCGCATGCGCATCGACACCGAAGTCAGCCTGCTGCATGCCGGCCAGGTGATCGCAGCGGTATGCCTGGACCTGTCCAGCAGCGGCATGCAGGTGCAGGCGCCGCAGCGTTTTCAAGTAGGCGACACCCTGGAGGTCCGGATCGATTCCGACCACCCTGCCCTCAAGGGCCTGCATGCCAGCGCCGAAGTGGTGTGGATCGCCGACCAACCCGGCGGGCAGCAGAAATTTGGCCTGCGCATCTTGGCCATGCATTGATCTGTTACGAAAAAGGCGAGCCGGAGGTTGATGCCAGATACTCGCTGCCCGGGCTATTGCAGCGCTGCTGTGGGGCTGCTGCGCACCCCAATCGCCGGCAAGCCGGCTCCCACCACGACCGTGCAGTGCTTCAGGCCTGCGCTTTAGCTGTGGAAGCAATTGTCTTGCTCAACTTATAAAGCTGGCGCGATCCCTGTGGGAGCCGGCTTGCCGGCGATGGGGCCGCACAGCGGCCCCAGGCCCCTCGGCTGACAGCCATCACCCGATGGTCGCCGACCTCGTGTTCCTCAATCAAAAATCGTCTTCGACCTCGCCATCCTTGACCTTGAACTCGCGGTTCTGCAGGTAGGCATTGCGAATGAAGATGTACTTGTCGCCCTGAATCAGCTTTTCAGCCGACAAAAGGCTGGCCCGGGTATCGACCACATCCAGGGCAAAGATCGAGTTGCGGGTCGGCACATGGTCGATGTAGCGGTACGGCTTGGTGTAGCCGTCCGGGTATTTCGCCAGGCCATCGCGAACGGTGCTCGGGCCCAACAGCGGAATCACGACGTACGGACCGCTGGGCAAACCCCAGTAACCGAGCGTCTGGCCGAAGTCTTCGTCGCTGCGCTGCAGGCCCATCTTGGTGCCCACATCGAAGAAGCCGCCCAGGCCGAAGGTGGTATTGACTATCAGCCGCGCCGTATCAACGCCGGCCGCATGCGGCTTGAGCTGCAGCACATTGTTGGCCAGGTTGGTGACATCGCCCAGGTTGCGGAAGATATTGTGGATGCCATCTTCGAGGAACTGGGGGGTGACAGCCTGGTAGCCCTGGGCCAATGGCTTGAGGGCATAGGTGTCGAGGATATCGTTGAAGCGGAAGATCGGCCGGTTGACCGCCTCCCAGGGATCGTCCTCGGTGGCCGCCTGGGTAGCCGCCACAGGCGCCAGCAGCAAGCTGGCACAGACACAGGCCTGGGTGACTCGCTCGATCACACCGGCACCGATCCTACGCATAGATGTTTCTCCATCGAATTTCTCGGCCGCTGGCGCAACGCATGCGCCGCAGGTAAGGCGGCAGTATAGAGGCTTGCGCGCTGATAAACACCCTTACACAGTTTTCCTAAATAATTGTGAGCAGTTACTACAAGTCACAGAGACGTAACAATCGCTGAATAGCCTGCGGCATATTTGGGGAGGTTAACATGCATGACGCACCTGCCTTCACCGCTGTGCTGTTCGGCCTGCGTGGTTGCCTGGTCCAGGCTGCCAATGGCGACCCCTCACCCGCACCCGGCGCCCTCGATACCCTGGCCGGCCTGCGCCGCCAACAGGTGCCATGCATCTGGCTCGATGACCTGAGCAGCCCACAGGGCAAACGCCTGGCCAGCGTGCTGCCGGACTGGTTACCGGGGCACACGGCCAATGGCGTGCGATGGCCGGCGCCCAATGCCTGCTGGCAGGCGCTGATGGCGCTGGACAGCCAACGCCTGGACGGCTGCGTATTGGTCAGCGGCGAGCCGCGGCTGTTGCAATCGGGCCTCAACGCCGGGCTGTGGACAGTCGGCCTGGCCGCCTGCAGCCCATCCTGCGACCTCGGCTCGCAGCAATGGCAAGCCATGACCCCGCAGCAGCAGGAGCTGGCACGGGGCAAGGCCACGCTGGAGCTGTTCCGTCTGGGCGTGCACTCGGTGATCGACCACCTCGAAGCGCTAGACACCTGCCTGACCGACATCGCCCAGCGCCGCGGAAAGGGTGAAAAACCCTGATACAGCAGCGTTGACACGGATCATGCAAAGCAACAGCGGGTGGATTACGCTAGAAGACAGGTGCGAACCTTTGCCGCTTCGCTGAGGTCCATGCCTTGCCAAGCCATTGATGGAGAACAGCCAATGCCTGCCCGCGAATTGCAAGAGCGCCTGAACAGCTTGCGCGAGCAACTGGATCGAAACGTACCGCTTACCGATGAGGAGCTGGCCGCGCTGCATGAGGAAGCCAGACAGATCGAGGCGCAACTGAAGCTTGAAGAAGCCACACCAGACAACAACCTGGTCGATGGTGTGAACCTGGCCATAGAGCGTTTCGAGGCCGAGCATCCCGACCTCACCGCCACCCTGCGCAGCATCGCCAACTCGCTGCACAGTATGGGGATCTGAAACTGCAAGGGGCCGCTTCGCACCCCATGCCGGCAAGCCGGCATGGGGTGCGAAGCGGCCCCAATCACTCGAACCTTACTGGCGCACCAGGCGCACGTTCTCAGGGCTGATCACCCCGGTGCTGCGGTATGGGTTGATATCCAGCCCGCCACGCCGCACATAGCGTGCATAAACCGTCAAATGCTCCGGCTCAAGCAGGTTCTTGAGGTCCAGGTAGATCCGCTCTACACACTGCTCATGAAAATCGGCATGCTGGCGGAAGCTGATCAGGTAGGTCAGCAGGCTCGCATGGTCCAGCGCCCTGCCCTTGTACTCGACCACCACACTGCCCCAATCCGGCTGGCCGGTTACCGGGCAGTTCGACTTGAGCAAGTGACTGTGCAGGGTTTCTTCGACCACCCGCTCAGGGTTGCAGCGCAGCAACTCTGGTTGCGGCTGCTCGTAATTATCGATGGTCACATCCAATGCATCGATGCACTGCCCCGGCAGCGCCACCACGCCTTGCGCCTCTACTTCTGCCAAGGTGCGCACCTGCACGCTCACAGGCTTGCCAGCGGCGGCCGACAGGTCCTTCGCTAGGCATGCCTGCAACTCGCCGAGGGTGGCGAACACCGTCTGGTTCAGTGAGTTCAGGTAGAGCTTGAACGACTTCGATTCGATGATGTTCGGCGAATCGGCAGGGATGGCGAACTCCCCTATCGCCACCACGGGCTTGCCGGACGGCAACAGCCAGGACAGCTCGAAGCAGTTCCAGTAATCCACCCCGTGCCACGGCAGGGTCTGGGCGGTCACACCCAGCTCGGCCCACTTGGCCGTGCGCGGGATAGGGAAGAGCAACGAAGGTGTGTAGGTGGCAATGTATTCGCTGGATTTGCCCAGCGGGGAATGTTCGGCGGCGGGATGCATGGAAACTGACCTGAAGGTTCGGAAATGCCCTTAGTCTACCGGTTTTACAGCCCGCCTTGGAGCGCCAGTCACTCGATGGTCAATGGCCCGACCATGCCGGCCTGGTAATGCCCAGGTACGTTGCAGGCGAATTCGATGGGCGCCGACTGGCGGAAGGTCCAGGTCAACTCGGCGCGCTGGCCGGGCTGCACCAGGACTGTGTTGCCAGCATCATGGCCGTGGGCACCATGGTCCACCTGGCCGTGGCCCGTCCCTTCGTGATCCATGCCAGCGGTGAACAGCTTGCCTTGCATGGCGATCATTTCTTTCTGGTGCTGGGCGTGCATGGCCTTGTCGCCCAGGTTGAACTCATGGGGCAGCTTGCCCTCGTTGATCAGGACGAACCGTACCGTCTCACCCGCCTTGACGTGCAGGTTGGCGGGCTCGAAGGCGATGTCCTTGAGCACAACTTCGACCGTGCGTGTGGCCTTGGCCGCCGGGGCCGGCTCGCCGAAGGCGAAGCTTTTGCCGGTGTCGGCGAGGGTGGGCAGGCTTACCAGGGCAAGCGCAGCGGCGATGAACAGGCGTTTCATGATGACTCCAGACTTGCAGCGGGTATGAGGCCACTTTAGAAGGGGCTGACTGGCAGCGACCTGACGGCAAGATTACAACTTTGTCAGCTTGGGCGGCGGCCGACATAGTCACGTATCATTTCAGCCCTTACACCGCCCATCTGGACGCCGCATGAAACTGCTGATTGTCGAAGACCAGGCCCGCACCGGCCAGTACCTGAGCCAAGGCCTCAGCGAAGCCGGCTTCGCCACCGAGCTGGTCGCAGACGGCGAAACCGGGCAGCACCTGGCGCTTACCGGCGACCACGACCTGCTGATCCTCGATGTGATGCTCCCGGGTCGTGACGGCTGGCAAATCCTCCAGGCGGTGCGCCAGGCGGGCCTGGACACGCCGGTGCTGTTCCTCACTGCTCGCGACGCAGTGGAGGACCGTGTGCACGGCCTGGAGCTGGGTGCCGACGATTACCTGGTCAAGCCTTTCGCCTTTTCCGAACTGCTGGCCCGGGTTCGCAGCCTGCTACGCCGCGGTGCCAGCCCCAGCCAAGAGACGCAGCTGGCCTTGGCCGACCTGCGCCTGGACGTGTTGCGCCGCCGGGCAGAGCGCGCCGGCCAACGCATCGACCTGACCGCCAAGGAGTTCGCCCTGCTTGAATTGCTGCTGCGTCGGCAAGGCGAAGTGTTGCCCAAATCGTTGATCGCTTCGCAAGTGTGGGACATGAATTTCGACAGCGACACTAACGTCATCGAGGTCGCCATCCGCCGCCTGCGCCTGAAAATCGACGACCAGCACCGCAACAAGCTGATTCACACCGTACGCGGCATGGGTTATGTGCTCGAAGAGCGCCACGACTGATGCGCAGGCTTTCCCTTGGCAGCCGCCTGGCCCTGTTGTTCGCCGCGTGTACCGCTGCCGTTTCGCTGGGGGCGGGGCTGCTGTTCAACCGTGCCAGCGAGCAACATTTCGTTGAGCTGGACCAGCAACTGCTCGAATCACGCCTGTCGCTGTTACGCACCCGGCTTTCCGGCCTGCAACGCCCTGCCGACCTGCACGCGCAGCTGGCAGCCCTGCGCCACGAGCTCAGCCACCAGGGCGACCTGGCCTTGCGTATCAATGGCAGCGATGGCAGCCCTTGGTACGCCAGCCGCCGCGCGCTGCCAGACGCGCCGGCCAACCCCGGGCTGGCAACGGTCCATGCCGACGGTATCGACTACCGCAGCCTGGCCGTGCCGCTCAACAACAGCGCCCGCCTTACGCTGTTTCTCGACATCACCCATCACCAGCATTTTCTGCAGGGCATGCAACGCCTGATCTGGTTCACCGTCGGCCTGTCCGCGCTGGCCACGGCACTGCTTGGCGCCTGGGCCGCGCGCCGCGGACTGAAGCCATTACGGCAGATGGGCCAGGTGGCCGCCAGCGTGTCAGCACGCTCGCTGACCACCCGCCTGCCGGTGGCGCAGCTACCCGAAGAACTGGCAGAACTGGGCACTACCGTGAACGCCATGCTGCAGCGCCTGGATGACGCCTTCCAGCGCCTGTCGGCGTTCTCGGCCGATATCGCTCACGAGCTGCGCACGCCGCTGTCAAACCTGCTGACCCACACCCAAGTCACCCTCACCCGCCCACGCAGCCTTGAGCAGTACCGCGAAGCACTGCACGGCAACCTCGAGGAGCTGCAGTGGATGGCGCAGATGATCAACGACATGCTTTTCCTGGCCAAGG
Organism: Pseudomonas sp. NPDC089743; assembly: GCF_044748785.1. Classification (NCBI taxonomy): domain Bacteria; kingdom Pseudomonadati; phylum Pseudomonadota; class Gammaproteobacteria; order Pseudomonadales; family Pseudomonadaceae; genus Pseudomonas; species Pseudomonas sp. NPDC089743. Next base: position 249,124 of record NZ_JBIVGS010000005.1, on the reverse strand, counting down.
CCGACCATGGCTTGCTGGCACCAGGGCAGGCAATGCTGATGCTGCATGACGAGGTAGACGCGCTGCTGGAGTATTACGCGCCCCTCGCCGAAGACAACGCAGTGCAGCTGCTGCGTGAGGGTGAGGCGACGCTGAAGGGCGACCGGCATATGCTGCGCCGGGCACTGTCCAACCTGCTCGATAACGCGCTGCGGTTTACCCCGGCAGGCGGGCAGATATGCGTGACGCTGGGGCCTGGTGGACAGGTGTGCGTGGCCAATACCGGCAAGCCGATCGAGGCGGCTTCATTGCCCAGGCTGTTTGACCGGTTTTATCGGGTGGACCCAGCGCGCCGCGAGGGCAGTAGCGAACATGCCGGGCTGGGCCTGGCAATCACCCGGTCGATCATCCAGGCCCATGGCGGGAGCATCCGGGCACAGTGCGAGAACGGTTGGACGCGGTTTTTGATCGAGTTCAGCGAGCCGCTATAGAGACCGGGGGCGCTTTGCACCCCCATGATCTCAGTGACCGATCAGCCCGCCAGGCCGATCGCCGGCTGCACCTGCGAAGCGCGGTATGCCGGATAGATGGTCGCCAGGAAGCTCATCACCAGCCCGGCGGTGCAGATGATCGCCACATCCCCCCACTGCAACTCGGAAGGCAGACTGCTGATGAAGTACACATCCGAGGTGAAGATGTGCTGCCCGCTCACCCGCTCCAGCCAGCCGACGATCTGGCTGACATTGAACGCAGCGATCACCCCGAGCACGCCGCCGATCACTGTGCCGACAATACCGATCAGGCTGCCCTGAACCATGAAGGTGCCCATGATCTGCGCCGGGGTAGCCCCCAGGGTGCGCAGGATGGCGATGTCCGGCCCCTTGTCGTTCACCACCATCACCAGGGTGGCGATGATGTTGAACGCCGCCACGGCGATGATCATCAGGAGCAGCAGGCCGATCATGGTCTTTTCCATCTTCATGGCACTGAACAGGCTGCCCTGGGTGTGCGACCAGTCATCGGCGCGGTAGGCATCGCCCAGGCTGGCAGCAATGGCCTTGGACACTTGCGGCGCGGCATACAGGTCGTGCAGCTTGAGGCGCACGCCCTGTACCTGGCCGGGCGCCCAGCGCTGCATCTCGCCGGCGTCGGCCACATGCATGTAAGCCTGCGAACCGTCCAGCTCGGCTCCCACCTTGAAGATGCCGACCACGGTCAGGCGCTGCATGCGCGGGGTGATGCCGCCCGGCTCCTTGCTGATTTCCGGCACGATCAGGGTCAGTTTGTCGCCGGTATTGAGACGGAACCGGCGCGCAGTCAGCTCGCCGATCACCACCCCGTACTCACCCGGCTGCAGGGCCTGCAGGCGCCCCTGCACGATGTGCTGGCCGACGATCGAGACCTTGCCTTCTTCGGCCGGGTCTATGCCGCTGACCTGGATGGGCTGCATTGCACCTTTGTAGGAGAGCATGCCCTCCATCTCGGTGATCGGCGCAACCGCCATCACGGCTGGGTTTTGCAGTGCTGCATCGGCAGCCTTGCGCCAGTCGTCCAGCGGCTGCACGCCGAGGATGCTGGCGTGTGGCACCAGGCCGAGGATGCGCGAGCTCATCTCGCGCTGGAAGCCATTCATCACCGACAGCACCACGATCATCGCCAGCACGCCCAGGGACAGGCCGATCATCGAGGTCATCGAGATGAACGAGATGAAATGGTTGCGGCGCTTGGCACGGGTGTAGCGCGCACCGATGAACAAGGGCAAGGGTCTGAACATGTAAAACACCCACTGAAAAAGTTGCGGGGCGGCTCAGGCCACCCCGTGCACGCGGCTCAGATCGCCACCAGATGACCGTCGTCGAGTTTCAGCACACGGTCCATCTGCCGTGCCAGGTTGAGGTCGTGGGTCACCACCAGAAATGCCGTGCGCGAGGCGCTGGACAGTTCCTGCATCAACTCCTGGATGCCTTGGGCGGTGTGGTGGTCGAGGTTGCCGGTCGGCTCATCGAGCATGACCAGGCCCGGCCGGTTGACCAGCGCGCGGGCAATGGCCACCCGTTGCCGCTCACCACCCGACAGCTCGGCCGGCTTGTGGTGCAGGCGGTGGCCCAGACCGACACGCTTGAGCAGTGCCTCGGCGCGCTCACGGGCCTCGGGGATCGCGGTGCGCCCGATCAGCAGCGGCATGCACACGTTCTCCATGGCGGTGAACTCGGGCAGCAGGTGGTGGAACTGGTAGACGAAGCCCAGCTCGCGGTTGCGCAGCAGGCCGCGGGCCCGCTCGCCAAGCGCCGACAGCTCTTCGCCGGCCAGCCAGACGCTGCCTTGGGTCGGCCGATCGAGGCCGCCCAGCAGGTTGAGCAAGGTGCTCTTGCCCGAACCGGAACTGCCGACGATGGCCACCCGCTCCCCGGCGTGCAGCTCGAGGTTGAGCCCGGCCAGCACTTGCACCGACTCCGGGCCCTCGTCGTAGGACTTGCCCAAATTGCGGCAACTCAGAACGGCTTTATCACTCATGCGCGACTCACTCATAACGTAGCGCCTCTGCAGGCTGGGTGCGGGCCGCACGCCAGGCCGGATACAGGGTGGCGAAGAAACTCAGGACCAGCGCCGCACCGCAGACCATGTACACGTCCTGGGCCTGGATCTGCGAGGGCAGGTAATCGATGAAATACACATCAGCGTTGAGGAACTTATGCCCGATCAGCTTCTCGATGCCGGCAATCGCCGCGCTGACGTTGAGTGCAGCGAGGATACCGACCACGGCTCCGATCAGGGTGCCGATCACGCCGATCACCGTGCCCTGAACCATGAACATGGCCATGATCTGCCCGGGGGTGGCGCCCAGGGTACGGAGAATGGCGATGTCACCGCGCTTGTCGTTGACCACCATGACCAGGGTGGAAATGATGTTGAACGCCGCCACCGCGACGATCAGCAGCAACAGCAGGCCGATCATGGCTTTTTCCATGCGGATCGCCTGGTACAGGTTGCCGTGGGTACGGGTCCAGTCGCGGCTGTAGTACTCCTGCTCACCCAACTGCTGGGCGATGCTCCAGGCCACACGCGGGGCCTGGAACAGGTCGTCGAATTTCAGGCGCAGGCCCTGTACCTGGTCCGGCTTCCAGCGGTGCAGGCGGGACAGGTCGGCAATGTTGGTCAGGCCCAGGTAACCGTCGATCTCGCCAGCACCGACGTGGAAGGTGCCGACCACGGTGAAGCGCTTCATGCGCGGGAACATGCCGGCGGGGGTCACGCTGACCTCCGGGGCGACGAAGGTCAGCTTGTCGCCGATGGCCACGCCCAGCTTGGCGGCCGCCTTGTCGCCGATCATGATGCCCCACTCGCCCGGCGCCAGCTGGTCGAGGCGGCCTTGCTGGATGAAGTTGTCGATGATCGACACCTCACGCTCGCGGGCTGGGTCGATACCGTTGAGCAGCACCTTCTGCACCTTGCCATCGTGGGTCAGCAGGCCCTGCATCTGGGTATAGGGCGCAACCGCCAGCACCTGCGGATTCTGCTTTACTTGTTGGGCAAGGGCAGGCCAGTCGTTGATCGGCTGGCCGCTCTCAAGCGTGGCGTGAGGGACCATGCCCAGCACGCGGGTACGCATCTCGTGGTCGAAACCGTTCATGACCGAGAGCACCACGATCATCACCACCACGCCCAGGGCGAGGCCGATCATCGAGGTCAGGGAAATGAACGAGACGAAGTGATTACGGCGCTTGGCACGGGTGTAGCGCGTACCAATGAATGCGAAAAGAGGTCTGAACATGTCGGGGCTTGTTCGGATGAAAGGGAACGTCCTTGTGGCGAGGCGCCTGCGGCGGCTTTACACTCGGACCACCGCCGCTACCATGGGTTCGCCATGACGACATTAGACGAAGAAGATCGCCGCGAATACTACCGCATCGAAGATCGGATCGCACTGGAAATCAGCCCCCTGAGCGCGGCCGAAGCCCTTGAGCCAGAACTGTTGCAGGATGATTCACCACTGTTCAACCTGCTCAGCGAGCTGCACCTGTCCGACTTCGAGTCCCAGCACCTGCTGCGCCAGTTGAGCGAAAAGGACCGCACCCTGGCGGCGTTCCTGCGGGCGCAGAACAAACGCCTGGACTTGCTCAGCGCGGTGGTCGCGCAAACCCTGATCGGCGAGATCGGCCAGCCCCAGCGGGTGATCATCTCCGAAGGTGGCGTCGAGTTCGCCCAAGCCCAGCAGATCGCCCCTGGCACCCGGGTCAAAGTGAAGATGGTGTTGATGCCCCGCGCCCACGGCCTGCTGCTGCGCGGCAAGGTCACCCACTGCGACCCGCGCGCCGATGGCAGCTTCGAACTGGGCACCGAATTCACCGACATGACCGATGCCCAGCGTCAGTTGCTGGCACGCTACATCCTGCAGCGCCAACAGCAACAACGGCGCCAGCAGCTGGAACAGGGCGACCCTGCCTCCTGAGCCTTTTCATTTTTGACCTGAAGGAACGAACGTGACCCTCATTTATGGCCACCGCGGCGCCAAGGGCGAAGCGCCCGAGAACACCCTGCACAGTTTCCGTCAGTGCCTGTCCCACGGCGTCACCCGCTGCGAGCTTGACCTGCACCTGTCGGCCGACAATGAGCTGATGGTCATCCACGACCCTACCCTCAAGCGCACCACTGGCCGGCGCGGCAAGGTCGTCGAACACCCGGCAGCCGATCTGGTCACCTACGATGCGCGCAGGGGCGGCCCGGGCCATGTGCAGCCCTGCCCTATCCCACGGCTGGAAGAACTGTTCGAAAAATGCCCCTTCGAGCACTGGCAACTGGAGGTCAAGAGCGCCTCGCGGACCCGGGCCGCCACCACGGTGCTGGCGATTCGGGAACTGGCACAGCAGTACGGCCTGCTGGACAAGGTGACCATCACCTCGAGCTCGCGGGAAGTACTGGGCGCTGCGCTGGAACTGGTGCCTGACGTGAAGCGCGGCCTGGTCGCCGAGTACGCCTGGCTCGACCCGCTGAAGGTCGCGCAGAACTATGGCTGCGATCTGCTGGCATTGAACTGGACACTGTGCACGCCCGAGCGCCTGCTCAAAGCACAGGGCCAGGGTTTGCATGTATCGGTGTGGACGGTCAACGAGCCGGCACTGATGCGCCGGCTCGCTGATTTTGGCGTGGACAGCCTGATTACAGACTTTCCCGGTTTGGCCAAGACCACCCTCGGGTAGGGCTGAAATCGGTCTCCCCGACCGGCTCAGGCCACCGGCCGGAGCCGCTCAAAAAAGCCGGTTCAGGCCGTCATAGGCAGCTACCCGATAGGCTTCAGCCATGGTCGGGTAGTTGAACGTGGTGTTGACGAAGTACTTCAGGTTGTTCAGCTCGCCCGGCTGGTTCATCACCGCCTGGCCGATGTGGACGATTTCCGAAGCCTGGTAGCCGAAGCAGTGCACGCCGAGGATTTCCAGGGTCTCGCGGTGGAACAGGATTTTCAGCATGCCTTGCGGCTCGCCGGCGATCTGTGCACGCGCCATGCTCTTGAAGAAAGCCTTGCCCACTTCGTATGGCACTTTGGCCTGGGTCAGCTCCTGCTCGTTCTTGCCAATCGAGCTGATCTCCGGAATGGTGTAGATGCCCGTCGGTACGTCGTTGACGAAACGCCAGCTGCCGTTGTCGACGATGCTGCCTGCTGCCGAGCGGCCCTGGTCATGGGCGGCACTGGCCAGGCTCGGCCAGCCGATCACGTCACCGGCACCGTAGATGTTCGGCACGCTGGTGCGGTAGGCCTCGTCGACTTCGATCTGGCCACGGCTGTTGACCTTGATGCCGATGTTCTCGAGGCCCAGCTTGTCGGTGTTGCCGGTACGGCCGTTGCACCACAGCAAGGCGTCGGCCTTGATCTTCTTGCCAGACTTCAGGTGCAGGATGACACCGTTGTCCAGGCCCTCGACCCGCTCGTAGTCTTCGTTGTGGCGCACGGTGATGTTGTTGTTGCTGAAGTGGTAGCTCAGCGCCTGGGAAATTTCCGAATCCAGGAAGCTCAGCAGTTGGCCGCGGTTGTCGACCAGCTCGACCAGTACCCCCAGGCCACTGAAGATCGAGGCGTATTCGCAGCCAATCACACCGGCGCCGTAAACGATCAGTTTGCGCGGGGTGTGGCTGAGGCTCAGGATGGTGTCGCTGTCATAGACACGCGGGTGGTGGAAGTCGATGTCGGCCGGGCGGTACGGACGCGAGCCGGTGGCGATGATGATGTGCTTGGCGTTGAGCTTTTCCACCACGCCATTGGGGCAGACCACTTCGACGGTCTGCTCGTCGGCGAAGCTGCCGGTGCCGAAGAACAGGTCGACGCGGTTACGGGCGTAGTAGCCGGTACGCGAAGCGACCTGCTTGGCGATCACTTTCTCGGCGCTTTTCAGCACGTCCGGGAAAGAGAACCAACGTGGCTCGCCGATGGCACGGAACATCGGGTTGGTGTTGAACTGCATGATCTGCCGCACCGAGTGACGCAGTGCCTTGGACGGGATGGTGCCCAGGTGGGTGCAGTTGCCACCGACCAGGCGACGGCTGTCGACCATCGCCACCTTGCGCCCTGCTTTGGCGGCGTTCATTGCCGCACCTTCTCCGGCCGGGCCGGAACCCAACACCACTACGTCGTAGTTGTAGACAGCCATGCGTACTCCTTCAGAACTGGCCCGCTGGCCATGGTCGCCGCGGGACTCGATCATGCCGCCAGGGCGCCATGAGAAAATTCGGGTGCAGTCTAATCAAGCGTGAACGCCGCGCACATTAACCCTTGGTCGCGTCGTAGGCCAATTTTGCCTGCACTACATGTGCATACACCGATTCCCTGGCAGCTACCTTCCCTGCTTGCGCTTTCACCTGCCTTTGAGCGCACGCTGGTAAGCGGGCGTAGCTCGGGAGACGAAGCCACCCTCTGCCCGAGTCACCAATACCGCCGCCAGGTCATGAGCGATGGCGAAATCCCAGCCGCGCTCCGGCCCGAGGATCAGCAACAGGGTCGAATAGCCGTCGGCCTGCAGCGCCGAGGCATCGAGCACGGTGACGGCAGCCAGGTCATGAGCGACCGGGCGCCCGAGACGAGCATCGAAGGTGTGCGAATAGCGCCGGCCATTCTGCTCGAAATAGTGCCGATAGTCACCCGAGGTCGATACACCCAGGCCATCGACCGGTATCACCTGGCGTGCGATCTGACGGTCCTCGCGGGGCAATTCCAGGGCGATGCGCCAGAGGCTGCCGTCTGGCTTGCGGCCCACCGCCTTGAGCTCGCCGGTCACTTCGGCGATGAAGCTGGCGATACCCATGGCACGCAGGCGCGCGGCAATCAGGTCCACGGCGTGGCCAGCAGCGATACTGTTGAAGTCCAGTTGCACCGGGGCATCTTTGCACAGCATCTGGCCTTCGACGCGCAAGTGCTGGTAGCCCACACGCAGGCGGGCAGTGGCCAATGCCTGCGCTTCTGGCACCTGTTCATGGCGGGCCTGAGGGCCAAAACCCCAGAGGTCGAGCAGCGGTTCGACAGTGAGGTCGAAAGCGCCATCGGTTTGTTCGGCCAGGTGCTGGCCGAAGGCGACCAGCTCGAGCATGTCTGAGGGCAAGGCCAGGCACCGGTTGGCGGGGAGCTGATTGAACTGGCTCACCGCAGAGTCGCCGCGGTAGGTCGAGTAGTGTTGATCTATGTCCTGCAGGATCGTTTCCACCGCCGCCTGTACCTGGACAGGTGCGGGCCCGCCTGCCTCGCGGACGTACTGGATGCTGTAGCTGCTGCCCATGGCAGGGCCGCCGAGGCGCTCCAGGGTGGGGCCTTGGTTACAGGCGGTCAGCAGCATCAGGATGAACAGCAGGGCTATGCGCAAAAGTCGGGTTCTCGGTTGCCTGCACCGGCTTTATGGCCCGTAAAAGGCTTACCAATGGATTGGGCGCCAGTGCTCCAGCCGTGGAGCTTGCCAGGGATGGGGCCATTACAGACACAGTAGAGGCCGGTTCGGTTCAGCAGGCCAAAAAAAACGGGAACCCGAAGGTTCCCGTTTTTTCATTGCCTTACAAGCGAATTAGCGTGGAAACGCAGGCGGGTTCACACCAGCCATGTCTTCCATCACGCGAACCACCTGGCAGCTGTAACCGAATTCGTTGTCGTACCAGACGTACAGGACAACGCGGTTATCGTTGGCGATGGTGGCTTCAGCGTCAACCACACCCGCGTGGCGCGAGCCTACGAAGTCGGTGGAAACCACTTCCTGCGAGCTGACGTAATCGATCTGCTTGTGCAGCTCCGAGTGCATGGCGGTCTGGCGCAGGTACTCGTTGATTTCGTCGCGGTTGGTGGCCTTTTCCAGGTTCAGATTCAGGATGGCCATCGACACGTTCGGTGTCGGTACGCGAATGGCGTTGCCGGTCAGCTTGCCCTTGAGCACTGGCAGCGCCTTGGCGGCAGCGGTGGCAGCACCGGTTTCGGTGATGACCATGTTCAGCGGCGCGGCGCGGCCACGACGGCTGCCCTTGTGGAAGTTGTCGATCAGGTTCTGGTCGTTGGTGAACGAGTGAACGGTTTCGACGTGACCATTGACGATGCCGTACTGGTCGTTGATGGCCTTGAGCACCGGCACGATGGCGTTGGTGGTGCACGAAGCTGCCGAGATGATCTTGTCCTCGGCGGTGATGTCACCGTGGTTGATGCCGTGCACGATGTTCTTCAGCGCGCCCTTGCCAGGTGCGGTGAGGATCACGCGGGCAGCGCCTGGGCAGGCCAGGTGCTGACCGAGGCCGTCGGCATCACGCCATACGCCGGTGTTGTCGACGATCAGGGCGTTTTCGATGCCGTACTGGGTGTAATCGACTTCGCTCGGGTTCTTGGCGTAGATGATCTGGATCAGGTTGCCGTTGGCAGTGATGGTGTTGTTGGCTTCGTCGATGGTGATGGTGCCATCGAACGGGCCGTGCACCGAGTCACGGCGCAGCAGGCTGGCGCGCTTGACCAGGTCGTTTTCGGCACCCTTGCGCACAACGATGGCACGCAGGCGCAGGCCGTCGCCACCACCGGTCTTCTCGATCAGGATGCGCGCCAGCAGGCGGCCGATGCGGCCGAAACCGTACAGGACAACGTCGGTACCCTTGCGCGCAGATGCGTTCTGCTGGCCCACGACCTCGGCCAGTTCTTCACGCACGAACTGCTCGGCGGTCTTGCCATTGCCTTGCTGTTTGAACTTGTTGGCCAGCTTGCCCAGGTCGACCGAAGCGGCGCCCAGTTTCAGCTCGCTCATGGCTTTGAGCAGGGGGAATGTCTCGTGGACGGACAGTTCGGTTTCGTCGGTCTGACGGTGACGCGCAAAGCGGTGGGCCTTGAGGATCGAGATAACCGAACGGTTGATCAGGCTGCGGCCATAGATCGAGCTCACCACGTTGTTGTTGCGGTAGAGCTGACCGATAAGCGGGATCATCGCTTCAGCCAGAGCTTCACGATCGATCCACTCACCAAGACACTGGTCGGGCTTCTGAGTCACGGGAACCTTCCACATGTAGGGGGAGAAAAAAGGGGCTACATTATGACGCCCCAACGCGTAACCGGCAATGAGCGCCTGTCGTGGCAGCCAAAGCCCGTGCTCATGCCCTTTCCGAGCCTGACAGCACGCACCGGCACCGGTACAATCGGTCTCTTTGCCGCAACGCTTGGAGTGCAATCTCCCGTGTCAGTTCTGCGCCTACCGCAAATGTCGGCCACGGCCGGCAAACAAACCTGGGGCAACCTGCCCGGTGCCGCCCTCAGCCTTGCCATCGCCGAAGCCGCCAGCAGCGCGGGCCGCTTCACCCTGCTGCTGACGGCCGACAGCCAGGCTGCCGACCGTCTGGAGCAAGAGCTGCGCTTCTTCGCCCCCGGGCTTCCGGTACTGCCGTTCCCGGATTGGGAAACCCTGCCCTACGACCTGTTCTCACCGCACCAGGACATCATTTCCCAACGCATCTCCAGCCTCTACCGGCTGCCGGAGCTGAGCCACGGCATCCTCGTGGTGCCGATCACCACGGCCCTGCACCGCCTGGCCCCAACGCGCTTTTTGCTCGGCAGCAGCCTGGTGCTGGACGTCGGCCAGACCATCGACGTAGAGCAGATGCGCTCGCGCCTGGAGGCCACGGGCTATCGCTGCGTCGACACGGTCTACGAGCATGGCGAGTTCGCCGTGCGCGGCGCGCTGATCGACCTGTTCCCGATGGGCAGCAAGCTGCCCTATCGCATCGACCTGTTCGACGACGAGATCGAGACCCTGCGCACCTTCGACCCGGAGACCCAGCGCTCGATCGACAAGGTCGACTCGATCCGCCTGCTGCCAGCACGCGAATTCCCCATGCAGAAAGAGGAAGTGACACGCTTCAAGGCGCGCTTCCGTGAGCGTTTCGATGTCGACTTCCGCCGCAGCGCGATCTTCCAGGACCTGGCCAGCGGCATCATTCCCGCCGGCATCGAGTACTACCTGCCGCTGTTCTTCGAAGAAACCTCGACCCTGTTCGACTACCTGCCAAGCGACACCCAGGTGTTCTCGCTGCCGGGCGTGGAGCAGGCTGCCGAGCACTTCTGGAACGACGTGCGCGGCCGTTACGAAGACCGCCGCGGCGACCTGAGCCGCCCACTGCTGCCGCCTTCTGAGCTGTTCCTGCCGGTAGAGGACTGCTTCGCCCAGCTCAAGCAATGGCCGCGCGTGGTGGTCAGTGCCGAGGATCTCGAGCCTGGCGTCGGCCGCGAGCGCTTCCCCGCTCGCACCCTGCCCAACCTGGCCATCGAAGCCAAAGCCAACCAGCCGCTGGCGGCGTTGTCCGACTTCCTCGACCAGTTCAACGGCCGGGTGCTGTTCACCGCCGAATCGGCGGGCCGTCGCGAGGTGTTGCTGGAGCTGCTCGAGCGCCTCAAGCTGAGGCCGCAGACAGTCGAGAGCTGGGCCGACTTCATCACCGGCAGCCAGCGCCTGGCGATCACCATCGCGCCACTGGATGACGGCCTGCTGCTCGAAGACCCGGCCGTCGCCCTGTTGGCCGAAAGCCCGCTGTTCGGCCAGCGCGTGATGCAGCGCCGGCGCCGCGACAAGCGCGGCGAGGCCGCCAATGATGCGGTGATCAAAAACCTGACCGAGCTGCGCGAAGGCGCGCCGGTGGTGCACATCGACCATGGCGTGGGCCGCTACCTGGGCCTGGCCACCCTGGAAATCGACGGCCAGGCCGCGGAGTTCCTGACCCTGGAATACGCCGAGGGCGCCAAGCTCTATGTGCCGGTGGCCAACCTGCACCTGATCGCCCGCTACACCGGCAGCGATGATGCCCTGGCACCGCTGCACCGGCTGGGCTCTGAAGCCTGGCAGAAAGCCAAGCGCAAAGCCGCCGAACAGGTCCGCGACGTGGCCGCCGAGCTCCTCGACATCTACGCCCGCCGCGCCGCTCGCAAGGGCTACGCCTTCGCCGACCCGGCTGCCGACTATGCCACTTTCAGCGCCGGTTTCCCCTTCGAGGAAACCCCCGACCAACAGAACGCCATCGAAGCCGTGCGCGCCGACATGCTTGCCGCCAAACCGATGGACCGCCTGGTGTGCGGCGACGTCGGCTTCGGCAAGACCGAGGTGGCGATGCGCGCGGCCTTCATCGCCGTGCACAGCGGCCGTCAGGTCGCGGTGCTGGTGCCTACCACCCTGCTTGCCCAGCAGCACTACAACAGCTTCCGCGACCGCTTCGCCGACTGGCCGGTGACGGTCGAGGTGATGAGCCGCTTCAAGTCGGCCAAGGAAGTGGCCAGCGCTGCAGCGGACCTGGCCGAAGGCAAGATCGACATCCTGATCGGCACGCACAAGCTGCTGCAGGACGACGTGCGCTTCAAAGACCTTGGCCTGGTGGTGATCGACGAAGAGCACCGCTTTGGCGTACGCCAGAAGGAGCAGCTCAAGGCCCTGCGCAGCGAGGTGGACATCCTCACCCTGACCGCCACACCAATCCCGCGAACGCTGAACATGGCCGTGGCCGGCATGCGCGACCTGTCCATCATCGCCACGCCGCCGGCACGGCGCCTGTCGGTGCGCACCTTCGTCATGGAGCAGAACAACAGCACGGTCAAAGAAGCCCTGCTGCGTGAACTGCTGCGCGGCGGCCAGGTGTACTACCTGCACAACGATGTGAAAACCATCGAAAAATGCGCCGCCGACCTTGCCGAACTGGTGCCCGAAGCGCGCATCGGCATCGGCCACGGGCAGATGCGCGAGCGCGAACTGGAACAGGTGATGAGCGACTTCTATCACAAGCGCTTCAACGTGCTGATCGCCTCGACCATCATCGAGACCGGCATCGACGTGCCCAGCGCCAACACCATCGTCATCGAGCGCGCCGACAAGTTCGGCCTGGCCCAGCTTCACCAGTTGCGTGGCCGGGTCGGCCGCAGCCACCACCAGGCCTACGCCTACCTGCTGACACCGGCGCGCCAGAAAGTGAGCGCCGACGCCGAGAAACGCCTGGAAGCCATCGCCAACACCCAGGACCTGGGCGCCGGTTTCGTGCTGGCCACCAACGACCTGGAAATCCGCGGCGCCGGCGAGCTGCTGGGCGAAGGCCAGAGCGGGCAGATCCAGGCCGTGGGCTTCACCCTTTACATGGAAATGCTCGAACGAGCGGTCAAGGCCATCCGCAAGGGCACTCAGCCGAACCTGGAGCAGCCGCTGGGCGGCGGCCCGGAAATCAACCTGCGCCTCCCGGCACTGATCCCCGAGGACTACCTGCCCGACGTGCATGCGCGGCTGATCCTCTACAAGCGCATCGCCTCGGCGGCGGACGAAGAGGGTCTCAAGGACCTGCAAGTGGAGATGATCGACCGCTTCGGCCTGCTGCCCGAGCCGACTAAGAACCTGATGCGCCTGACCCAGCTCAAGCTGCAGGCGGAAAAGCTCGGCATCAAGAAAGTCGATGCCGGCCCGAACGGCGGCAAGCTCGAGTTCGAGGCCGAAACCCCGGTCGACCCGCTGACCCTGATCAAGCTGATCCAGGGCCAGCCCAAACGCTACAAGTTCGAAGGTGCAACCCAGTTCCGCTTCCTGGTACCGATGGAGCGGCCCGACGAACGTTTCAACACTCTGGAGGCGCTGTTCGAGCGCCTGACACCACAGACAGCCTAAGGAAGATCCATGCGTGCCATCCGTTGCCTGACCTTGTTGCTTGCGCTGTTCGCGCCGGCTGCCTTCGCTGAAGGCCTTTATCAGGTGGAAATGATGCTTGTGCGGCAGAACAGCGTGCCGGCCTTCACCAGCCCGTACGCGCCCGAGGACTGGAGCGCCGGCGCTCAGCCCCTGGAAAAGAGCGCCGAACGCCCACTGGCGCTGGAAGATGAAGCCACCCGCCTGCAAGCCACGGCCGACTACACCGTGCTGCTGCACAAGGCCTGGCAGCAGCAGGTCGGCAACGCGCCAAGCCGCATCGCCCTGGCTGATGGCCAGGAGCAGTTCGGCCATTTCCCGATCGAAGGCAACCTGAGCATCACCGAAGGGCGCTTCATCGCCGTGGAGGCCAACTTCTGGGTCAACCAGCTCGACAGCAATGGCAATGTGCTCAAGAGCGAGCAGTTCAAACAGAGCAACAGCACCATCAAGGGTGGCCAACTGACCTTCCTCGATGGCGGCCACCTGGCGGTACTGCTGAAGATCACCCCGCCAGGCACTCGGAAGATGCCGGTGATGGACCCGGAACTGATGGAGCAGTGATGTGAGTGATGGCGACGCACGGCAACTGCTCAGAGACTACCCGGACTGGGTCGATTGCTTCGACGCTGGCGCTTTGGCCCGAGGCCGCAAATATGCAGCGCAGGAACGCACGCGCATCCTTTCGGTGAAGGGCCATAGCATCGAGGCAATGTGCAAAGGCTCGGCAGGCCAGGTTTACCATCAGGACATCAAGCTGGCGTTGAGTCGCGGTGAGCTGCGCGTCTTCGGGGGCTGCTCCTGCCCGGTAGGGTCAGATTGCAAGCACTGCGTCGCCGCGTTGCTGCAACTGGAGCTAGAAGGCAGAGCGCTCGACGGAGCCGCCAGTGCAGAACACGCTGCGCTGTCGCTGCCGCCCGACCTGAACCTGTGGGTGCAGGGGCTCGAATCGCCTTCCCAGGCTGCAGCCGCCAGCGAGCCTGCACGCAAAGGCCCGGCGATCTACTACCGCATTCACAGGGACCGCGAACATTTTCAGCTCGAGCCAATAAAGGGCACGCCGCAAAGCGACGGTACGCTGAAAGTCGGCCGCATCACCTCGATGCCAGAGATGATCTACTACACCCCCCGTTACGTCACCCAGGACGACGCCCGGCTGTTACGCCTGATCGATGCCCGCAGCAAAACGATCACGCCCGTGGCGCAACTGGAAGGCAAGCAAGGTGCGGAGCTTTTCAGCTACGCCTTGGCCACCGGGCGCCTGTTGTATGAAGACGACCCCACGCCGCTGCATGCCGGGCCACAACGGCGTGCCGAGTTCCGCTGGGTCAGATTGGACAACGGCAGCTACAGGGGCGCCTGGCACCATGACCAGCAGCTGCCGCTGCAGGTACTGCCCATCGAGCCATTGCACTACATCGACCCCCATTCGCATCAGACCGGCGAACTGCAGCATGACCTGGACCCTTTCATCGCCAGCCAGCTCGCACGCGCGCCGACCGTACCTGAACACCTGGTAGTACCTTTGAGTCATCGATTGAACGCCTTGAACCGGCAGGTCCCCACCCCCACCGCCGTGACCACCGAACAGATCGACAACGTTCAGCCCAAGGGCCGGCTGACCCTGGGCAGCCTTGAATTCAGCGCCTACATGCCCAAGACCGGGCGCATGCAGCGCCAGATGCAACACCGCGCCGCCCTTGCGTTCGACTACGACGGGCTGCGCGCCAGTGGCAGCGACGACAAGCCATTGACCCGACTGGTGGATGCCACCAGCCAGCGCATCCGCCGCCAGCCCGCGGCCGAGCAGGCGCTGCGCAAGGTGCTGCGCGAGCTGGGCTTCAAGCCCGCCACCCGGCAGAGCAAAGCGCTGCCCGACAGCGCGGGCGAAATGCTGCAGTTGCCCGACGACGAAGCCTGGCTGCGCTTCGCCCGCGACGGCCTGCCGCGCCTGCGCGAGGCGGGCTGGGAGGTCGACATCCACCGCGACTTCGCCTTCAACCTGCATGAAGTGGATGACTGGTACGCCAGCATCGACGAAGCGCCCGGCCACGAATGGTTCGACCTGGAGCTGGGCATCGTCGTCGAAGGCGAGCGCCACAGCCTGCTGCCGATCGTGCTGCAGCTGCTGCGCAGCAACCCCGAGCTGCTACGGCCCAGCGAGCTGGCCCGACGCAGCGATGACGAGCACCTGCTGATCGACCTCAATCGCGGCCGGCTGGACGCCCCAGCGCTGCGCGTCGCCCTGCCCTACGGGCGAATCAAGTCGGTCATGGGCACCCTCGGTGAACTGTACCTGCACGAGGACAACGTCGGCACCACCTTGCGCCTGGACCGCGCCGACGCGGCACGCCTGAACGACATCGAACATTTGCCCCTGCACTGGGAAGGTGGCGCCCATGTGCGCGACCTGGGCCGGCGCCTGCGCGATGCCCGCGATCTGCAGATCACGCCGCCCACAGCGCTCAACGCCACCTTGCGCCCCTATCAGCAACAGGGCCTGAACTGGTTGCAGGCCCTGCGCGAAATGGGCACCGGCGGCATCCTTGGCGACGACATGGGCCTGGGCAAGACCTTGCAGGCCCTGGCCCACCTGCTGCTGGAAAAGCAGAACGGGCGTCTCGCCGACCCTGCCCTGGCAGTGATGCCGACCAGCCTGGTGCCCAACTGGCTCGACGAGGCCCAACGCTTCGCGCCTGGCCTGCGCGTCCTGGCCTTGCACGGCCCCGGGCGCAGCAAACATTTCGCCAAGCTGCACGAATACGACCTGGTACTGACCACCTACGCCCTGGTGCCGCGCGACCTGGAGCACCTGCGCGCGCAGCAGTGGAGCGTGCTGGTGCTGGACGAGGCGCAGAACATCAAAAGCAGCACCAGCAAGGCCGCCCAGGCCGTCTGCGAGCTGCAGGCCAACCAGCGTGTGTGCCTGACCGGCACGCCAATGGAAAACAACCTGGGCGAGCTGTGGTCGATCTTCCACTTCCTCATGCCCGGCTGGCTGGGCGAGCTCAAGCGCTTCAATCAGGATTACCGAACGCCTATCGAACGCCACGGCGACACCGAACGGCTGGCGCATCTGGTCACCCGCATCCGCCCGTTCCTGCTGCGCCGCACCAAGGAGCAGGTAGCGACCGAATTGCCTCCCAAGACCGAAATGGTCCATTGGGTCGAACTCAGCGACGCCCAGCGTGATACCTACGAGGCCGTGCGCGTGGCGATGGACAAGAAAGTGCGCGACGAAATCGCCCGCAATGGCGCGGCACGCAGCCAGATCGTGATCCTTGATGCCCTGCTCAAGCTACGCCAGGTGTGTTGCGATTTGCGCCTGGTCAAAGGGGTCGAGACCAAGGGCAATCAGGCTGACAAGGGCAAGCTCGGCGCGCTGCTGGACATGCTCGAAGAACTGCTCAGCGAAGGCCGCCGGGTGCTGCTGTTCTCTCAGTTCACCTCGATGCTGGCATTGATCGAACAAGAGCTGCACAAGCGCAAGATCCGCTACAGCCTGCTCACCGGCGACACCCGTGACCGGCGCACACCGGTGCAGCAGTTCCAGCAGGGCGACAGCGAAGTGTTCCTGATCAGCCTCAAGGCCGGCGGCGTGGGGCTGAATCTGACCGCTGCCGACACCGTGATTCACTTCGACCCGTGGTGGAACCCCGCCAGCGAAAACCAGGCGACCGACCGCGCCTACCGCATCGGCCAGGACAAGCCGGTGTTCGTGTTCAAGCTGATCACGCGCGGCACGGTTGAAGAGAAGATACAGCACCTGCAGCAGGAAAAAGCAGCCCTGGCGACAAGCTTGCTCGATGGTGCAGAGGCTGGGCAGTGGCGCCTGGGGGATGAAGAAATCGAGGCGCTGTTTGCCCCGCTGCCTGCAAAGCGCGGGCGCTAGCAGCCAGCCCTGGCGGCTGCGCGGACAAGCCCCACAGGACCTTCACCGCCTTGAGCAGCAGCGGGATACCTGTGGGGCTGGCACAGTCAATCGACCAATTGCGCCTCGCGCAACGCCGCCAGCGCCTCCAGCCAACGCGGCTGCTGGCGGTAGTCGGTGCGCGCGAAGCCCTGCCCGCGCATCCGTGCAATGCGCGGCGACGGCTTGACCTTGAGCCGCTGCGCCGCGCTCAACGCCAGCTCTGCCGCCGCCCGGTCGTTGCACACCAGGCCCATGTCACAACCGGCACTCAGCGCCGCCTCGATCCGGTTAGCCGCATCGCCGACCACATGCGCACCCGCCATCGACAGGTCGTCACTGAAGATCACCCCGTCAAAGCCCAGTTCGCCGCGCAGAATGTCCTGCAACCAACGACGCGAGAACCCGGCCGGCTGATTGTCTACCTGCGGATAGATGACATGCGCCGGCATCACTGCTGCCAGCTGCCCGCTGAGGCGGCTGAACGGCACCAGATCGGCCTGGCGCAGTTGCTCAAGGCTGCGCTCGTCCGTAGGAATGGCCACGTGGGAGTCCGCCTCCGCCCAGCCATGCCCCGGGAAATGCTTGCCACAGGCAGCCATACCCGCTGCATTCATCCCACGGATGAAGGCGCCAGCCAACTGCGTGGCACGTTGCGGGTCGCCTTCGAACGCGCGGCTACCGACCACAGCGCTACGCTGGTGGTCCAGGTCAAGCACGGGGGCGAAGCTCAGGTCCAGGCCAACCCCTAGCACTTCAGTGGCCATCAACCAACCGCACTGTTCGGCGAGGTATTCGGCGTTGGCGTTTTCGGCGATCGCACGCATGGCTGGCAGGCGCACGAAGCCCTGACGCAAACGCTGCACACGGCCGCCCTCCTGGTCGACGGCCAGGATCAGATCGGGGCGAATGGCGCGGATGGACGCGCACAGCTCACGCACCTGGCGCGGGCTGTCGATGTTGCGGGCAAAGATGATCAGGCCAGCCACTTCCGGCTGGCGCAGGAGTTGGCGGTCTTCGGCGGTCAGCCATTTACCGGCGATATCCACCATCAGGGAGCCTTGCAGGCTGACGGTCATAGGCAATCCTTCATTACAGACTTAAAGAAGCCCACTGGGGGCATGCGGCCTCCTCGATACGCACCGGGCAATGCACCGGTACGCGTTCGAACAGGCCAAGCAGATCGGTGTTGCGCAGCCGAATGCAGCCATGGGACAGCGGTATGCCCAAGGGTTCCGTGTCGGGCGTGCCATGCAGATAGATAGAGCGGCGGAACGTGTCCACCGCGCCCAGACGATTGACGCCGGCCTCGCAACCGCTGAGCCAGAGAATGCGGGTAAGGACCCAGTCACGCCCGGGGTACTGTGCGTGCAACGCCGGCGACCAGACCTCACCGGTCCAGCGCCGCCCGCGCAGCACGGCATTGAGCGGCAAGCCCGCGCCGATCTTCGCGCGCACCTGGTGCAGGCCACGCGGCGTGCAGCCCGAGCCATTACCCTCACCGGCCCCATTGCGTGCGGTCGATACTGCCAGGCGCAGGCACAACCGCCCCTTGGCAAAGCCATAGAGGCGCTGGTCAGCGAGGGAGATGTGCAGCAGATCGAGGTCAGGCATGGGCGCTAGCTTAGCCCAAGCGCCCTGCCCCGCCCAGCCTTCAGGCCTTGGCGGTGGTGCTGCCGGTTTTGCTGCGCGGGCGCAGCTGTGCTGTGGCCATCGCCTCGTCGGTGACACCGCTGTCGGCGCGCATGCCCGCGGCCAGGAACGGTACCATCAGGCGCATGACCTGCTCTATGGAGGTGTTGATACCAAAGTCGGTTTCGGCAATGGCGCGCAATGCCTTGATGCCGGACATGCTGAACGCCGCAGCACCGAGCATGAAGTGCACCCGCCAGAACAGCTCGAGCGGCGGAATGCGCGGCGCGGCTTCATTGACCAGCAACATGTAGCGGCGGAACACCTTGCCATACATGTCTTCCAGGTAGCGCCGCAGGTGCCCCTGGCTCTGGCTGAACGCAAGGCCCAGCAGGCGCATGAAGATCGACAGGTCGTTGTTGCTGCGCGGCTGCACCACCAGCGCCTGCTCCACGAGCATTTCCAGCAGTTCCTCGAGGCTGGGCTTTTGCTCAGGCTTGCCTTGACGACGCTCCAGTTCACGTTCGAGGCTGGCGCAGAAAGGCCCGAGGAAACGGGAGAAGACCGCCTGGATCAGCGCCTTCTTGGAACCGAAATGGTAATTGACCGCCGCCAGGTTGACCCCGGCCTTGCTGGTAATCAGCCGCAACGAGGTTTCCGCGAACCCCCTTTCCGCGAACAGCTGCTCGGCAGCATCGAGAATGCGTTCAACGGTTTCCGATTGGGCCATGACTACTCCGCCAGACAGACAAACAGGTGTTTGAAACATACGTTTCAGGCCTGCTGATGTCAAGGCTAGGTGACTGTGCGGTCGCCATTAGAAAGCGCCGGGCTGCAAGCTGCAAGCGCTAAGAGGGATGGCGCGTGGCTTTTTCTTGTCGCATTGCGCTTGCAGCGTATCCAGTACTGTATATAATCCCAGTCACTGTATAAAAAGACAGAGCGCCCGCCATGTTGAAACTGACGCCCCGCCAAGCCGAAATCCTGGCCTTCATCAAACGTTGCCTTGAAGACAACGGCTTTCCGCCGACGCGCGCAGAGATCGCTCAGGAGCTGGGCTTCAAGTCGCCCAATGCCGCCGAGGAGCACCTCAAGGCCCTCGCGCGCAAAGGCGCGATCGAGATGACCCCAGGCGCATCCCGCGGCATCCGTATCCCCGGCTTTGAGGCCAAGGCCGAAGAAAACGGCCTACCGATCATCGGCCGGGTCGCAGCCGGTGCACCTATCCTTGCCGAGCAGCACATCGAACAATCTTGCAACATCAATCCATCCTTCTTCCACCCGCGCGCCGACTACCTGCTGCGCGTACACGGCATGAGCATGAAGGACGTCGGCATCTTCGACGGCGACCTGCTGGCTGTGCACACCTGCCGTGAGGCCCGTAACGGGCAGATCGTCGTCGCCCGCATCGGCGATGAAGTGACCGTCAAGCGTTTCAAACGCGAAGGCAGCAAGGTCTGGCTGATCGCCGAAAACCCCGATTTCGCCCCTATCGAAGTCGACCTGAAAGAGCAGGAAATGGTGATCGAAGGCTTGAGTGTCGGCGTTATTCGCCGCTGAACCAGGAGGCGTCATGCAACAGTTCGTCCAAGCACAACAACAGGTACAGCTTCCACTGTTCGAAGCCTTCCTCGCCCAACCGGTCCTGCCAGGCCTGAAGGCCAGCGAACAGGCGCGCAAGAACAGCGAACCGGGCCTGTTCAGTGAACTGTCCCTGCGTGGCGCCCCCGACCATTGCCACACCTTGCTGGCACCGGTGCTCCGCGAACTGAGCGAAGAGCAGGAGGCCCGCTGGCTGACGCTTATTGCACCACCGGGCAGCCTGACCCAGGCCTGGTTGCGCGATGCCGGGCTCAACCGCGAGCGCATCCTGCTGCTGCAGCCGCGCGGCCATCAGAGCCCACTGCAATTGGCCTGTGACGCCCTGCGCCTTGGCCGCAGCCATACCGTGGTCAGCTGGCTTGGCAGCGTCAATGCCACTGCGCGGCAGCAGCTGGTGCGTGCAGCCAGTGCCGGAAACGCACAAAGCCTGAACATCCGCCTCGGCTGATGTTCAGGCTTTGCCTGTGACCCGAAACAACCTGGGTATCAGTGAAGTACGCGCGGCCCTTCGTCACGGTCGAGTTCGCCATCCACGAGGCGCCCCGCCATCTGCACGCCCACACTCAGCATGGCCTTGGCAACTTCAACGTGTTGCCCCTGCAGGAATACCTTGGCGTCTTCCGAGAAATCCAGGGTTACCAGGGAGCCTTCATCCTCGGCACGACGCAGTTCGATTCGGCCATCAGGCAACTCGACAATTTCCAGAAAAGACGTAGACATAAAGGGCTGTTCTCCGCGAAAGGCGGGCATTGTACCAGCCAGGGCGAAGATCAGCACTCACTCAACGCGTCACGGAATCGTCTCACCAAGCCTTTCAGGTTGTTGCGCCAGCTTTCCAGATCGTCACGCGACAGCGCAGCCTGCTCGGGTTCGTCGAGGTTGACGGCCAGAATGAGTGGCTGGGTGACATCGGTTTTTGCGGTTTTTTTCGCGACCGGTGGTCGGAACAAATCGGCATAAGCGCTGAGCAGTTGCGCCAGCCAGGTCTCCCGCTGCCTGGACAGCTCCAGCAACTCAGCCACTTCGGGGATGGCAATGTCATTCAGGGCATCATCGGCGAGCAGTTGCTCGACGCTGGACGCCGCTGGCAGGCGGTAGAAGCCACCAATCTCGTGACACAAGCCCAATAACGCACCATACAGGTGGAATAGAGCAGCCTCACGCTCGGCCTGCACAAGGCCTTGTGCATTCATGGCCTGGCTGTCGGCAGCCTTGGCCATGGACTCGAGGGCGAGGCCGGCGAAGAAAAGCTTCTGGTTGGTGCGGGTGTAGAGTTCCTGGGCCATCTCGAGTGACCTCCCTAAGGCTGCAAGGCGAATACCTGCAGTTTCAGGGATCGGGATGTACTTGTCACCCATGAAATGGGGCCGCTAAGCGGCCCCAATCTCGTCGCTGAAACAATCAGCGCTTGTCTTCGACCTTCCAGGCATTGCCGTCGTAGAACGCCTTCCAGCCGGTAGGCTTGCCATCGACCTCGGACTGTACGTATTGCTCCTTGGTCTTGCGGCTGTAGCGGATCACTGCCGGGCGACCCTCCGGATCTTTCTGCGGCGCATCGCACAGGAAGTGGTACTTGGGGTCAATCTCGTGCTTGTGCGGCACGATCTCCATGACCAGCGGTGCACGGGTCTCGCGATTCTTGGGGAACTGGCTGGCTGCCAGGAACAACCCAGAAGCACCATCACGCAGCACATAGGTGTCGTCGACCTTCTCGCACTTGAGCTCTGGCATGTCCACCTTGTCCATCTTGGGTGGAGCCGCCTCGCCGCTCTTGAGCAGCTTGCGGGTGTTCTTGCACGCCGGGTTGGTGCAACCGAAGAACTTGCCGAAGCGGCCGGTCTTGAGCTGCATCTCGCTGCCGCACTTGTCACACTCCAGGCTCGGCCCTTCGTAACCCTTGATGCGGTAACTGCCCTCTTCGATCTCGTAGCCGACGCAATCAGGGTTGTTACCGCAGATATGCAGCTTGTGCTTCTCGTCGAGCAGGTAAGCATCCATGGCCGTGGAGCAGATCGGGCAGCGGTGCTTGCCCAACAGCACGCGCGACTCCGACTCACCTTCGTCATCCGCAGCGATTTCATCGCCCGGCACCAGGTTGACGGTGGCCTTGCAGCGCTCTTTGGGCGGCAGGCTGTAACCCGAGCAACCCAGGAACACGCCGGTGGAGGCAGTGCGGATCATCATCGGACGCCCACATTCCTTGCACGGAATGTTGGTCATGGTCGGCTGGTTGGCACGCATGCCGTGCTCGGCGGACTCGGCCGTCAGCAGCTTCTTGCTGAAGTCGCCGTAGAACTCGTCCAGCACGTTTTTCCAGTCGCGCTCGCCCTGGGCCACGTCATCGAGGTTCTCCTCCATGTCCGCGGTGAAACCGTAGTCCATCAGGTTGGCGAAGCTTTCCGACAGGCGCTCGGTAACGATGTCGCCCATCTTCTCGGAGTAGAAGCGGCGGTTGTGCAGCGTGACGTAGCCGCGGTCCTGGATGGTGGAAATGATGGCCGCATACGTCGAAGGGCGACCGATGCCGCGCTTTTCCATTTCCTTGACCAGGCTTGCTTCGGTGAAGCGCGCAGGTGGCTTGGTGAAGTGCTGGCTGGGGTCGATCTGGATCAGCTTGAGCGCCTCACCCTGGACCATTTCTGGCAACACGTCATCTTCGCCCGGCTTGCTCTGCTGCGGCAACACACGGGTGTAACCGTCGAACTTGAGGATGCGGCCTTTGGCACGCAACTCGAAATCACCGGCAGCCACGGTCACGCTGGTGGACAGGTACTGGGCAGGCGGCATCTGGCAGGCGAGGAATTGCCGCCAGATCAGTTCGTAGAGGCGCTCGGCGTCACGTTCCATGCCGCTGAGCTTGGTTGGGTGCGTGTTGACGTCGGAAGGACGAATCGCTTCGTGGGCCTCCTGAGCGCCTTCCTTGCTGCCGTACACCAGCGGTGCCTCGGGCAGGTACTGCTTGCCGAACTCGCGCTCGATGTAACTGCGCGCCATGTCCAGCGCGTCGACCGACAGGTTGGTCGAGTCGGTACGCATGTAGGTGATGCAGCCCGCTTCGTAAAGCCGCTGAGCCATCATCATGGTCTTCTTCACACCGAAGCCCAGGCGGTTGCTCGCAGCCTGTTGCAGGGTGGAGGTGATGAACGGTGCCGACGGTTTGCTGCTGGTCGGGCGGTCTTCACGCTTGACCACGCTGTAGCTGGACGCCTTGAGCTTGCTCAGCGCAGCCATGGCCTGGGCTTCGTTCAGCGGCTTGAATGCCTCGCCCTTCTCGCGGGTCACCTCGAAACGCACCTTGGCTTGCTTGGCGGTGCCAAGGTCGGCGTGCACTTCCCAGTATTCTTCCGGAATGAAGGCGCGGATCTCGCGCTCACGCTCGACCACCAGCTTCACGGCCACCGACTGGACACGCCCGGCCGAGAGGCCACGGGCGATCTTGGCCCACAGCAGCGGCGAGACCATGTAGCCCACCACGCGGTCCAGGAAGCGGCGCGCCTGCTGGGCATTGACGCGATCGATATCGAGCTCGCCGGGCTGCGAGAACGCATCCTGGATGGCCTTTTTGGTGATTTCGTTGAACACCACACGCTTGTAGCGGGTGTCGTCTCCACCGATGGCCTCGCGCAGGTGCCAGGCGATGGCCTCCCCCTCGCGGTCCAAGTCGGTTGCGAGATAGATGGTGTCAGCATCCTTGGCCAGCCGGCGCAACTCGTCGATCACCTTTTCCTTGCCAGGCAGGATCTCGTACTTGGCCTTCCAGCCGTGCTCGGGGTCGACGCCCATGCGCGCCACCAGCTGGCGACGGGCCTTTTCTTTGGGCGACAGGGCCGGAGCCTCACCCGCAGCCTTACCACGCTTGGCGGCCGGCTCTTTGCTGGCGCTGGCCGAACCGCTGGTGGGGAGGTCACGGATGTGGCCGATACTCGACTTCACCACGTACTGGTTGCCCAGGTACTTGTTGATGGTCTTGGCCTTGGCCGGGGATTCCACAATGACCAGCGATTTGCCCATGGATCGGAGTATTCCTGAATCTGAAGATGAAGAACGCGTCAGGTGCCGGACGCGGCACCGCTATATATAGTGGCAATAGAGTGAGGTCAAGCGCGGTCGTTCACTCGCGCGCCTTGCCAAGCAGCTCAGGCAACCCTTCTTCGGCCTTGACCAAAGCAAAGCGTGGCACCTGCTCGCCGTCAACCTCGACCGACTCCTGGAACATCGAAAGTGGTCGTACCCAGAAGCTGTAGTCACCATACAGGCATTGGTAGAAAACCATCCACTCTTCGCTTTCGGAGTGCCGTGCGACACTGAAGACACGGTACTCAGGCCCTTTGTAATGCCGGTATACGCCTGGTTGTATCTGCATGTCGCCTTCCCTCTTGAAACAAATTCTGTAAAAAAACAAAAGCCGGGGCACAAGGCCCCGGCTGCTGTCCCGCTACGCGATCAGACGCGTTCGAAGACAGTGGTGATGCCCTGACCGAGGCCGACGCACATGGTGGCCACGCCCAACGTACCGCCATTTTGCTTCATGACGTTGAGCAGGGTGCCGGAAATGCGTGCCCCGGAGCAACCGAACGGGTGACCCAAGGCAATTGCGCCGCCGTGCAGGTTAACCTTCTCATCCATCTTGTCGAGCACTTTCAGATCTTTGAGCACGGGCAGGGCCTGTGCAGCAAAGGCTTCATTGAGCTCGATGAAGTCGATATCGGCCATGGTCAGCCCAGCGCGTTTGAGGGCTTTCTGGGTCGACGGCACAGGGCCGTAGCCCATGATCGCCGGGTCAACGCCAGCGACTGCCATGGAGCGGATCACCGCCAATGGCTGGATACCGAGGTCCATCGCACGCTGGCCGGACATGACGATCATGCACGAAGCGCCATCGGTGATCTGCGACGAAGTACCGGCTGTGACCGTACCACCTTTGGGGTTGAACGCAGGCTTGAGCGATGCCAGGCCTTCAAGGGTGGTTTCCGGGCGAATGGTCTCGTCGAAGTCGAAGACTTTCAGGAAACCGTTCTCGTCATAGCCCTGCATCGGGATGATCTCGTCCTTGAACTTGCCTTCCACAGTCGCTTTGTGGGCGAGCTGGTGCGAGCGCAGGCCGAACAGGTCCTGCTGTTCACGGGTGATGCCGTGCATCTTGCCGAGCATCTCGGCAGTCAGGCCCATCATCCCGGAAGCCTTGGCAGCGTGCAAGGACAGGTGCGGGTTGGGGTCCACGCCATGCATCATGCTGACGTGCCCCATGTGCTCGACACCACCGACCACGAACACGTCGCCGTTGCCGGTCATGATCGCCTGGGCGGCGGTGTGCAGCGCGCTCATCGACGAGCCGCACAGGCGGCTGACGGTCTGGGCGGCCGAGGTGTGCGGGATCTGGGTCATCAACGACGCCATGCGGGCGATGTTCCAACCCTGTTCCAGGGTCTGGTTGACGCAACCCCAGATCACGTCCTCGACTTCTTTCGGGTCGACCTTGCCATTGCGCTCCAGCAGCTTGCTGATCAGGTGCGCAGACATGTCTTCAGCACGGGTGTTGCGGTGCATGCCACCCTTGGAGCGGCCCATCGGGGTGCGACCGAAGTCGACAATCACCACGTCTCTTGGATTGAGGCTCATATCAATAATCTCGCTCTACTCTCTCAAAGGCGTTGGCTGCTCAGCTGAAGAAGCGCTGGCCGTTCTTGGCCATTTCACGCAACTTCGCGGTCGGGTGGTACAGCGGCCCCAGATCGGCGTACTGGTCGGCCAGGGCAACGAATTCGGCCACACCGATCGAATCGATGTAACGCAGCGCACCACCACGGAACGGAGGGAAACCAATGCCGTATACCAGGCCCATGTCCGCTTCGGCAGCGGTTTCGACGATGCCGTCTTCCAGGCAGCGCACGGTCTCCAGGCACAGCGGGACCATCATCCAGTTGATGATGTCTTCGTCAGTGACTTCACGCTGCTCGAAGACGATCGGCTTGAGCACATCGAGCACGGTGGCGTCGAACACCTTCTTCGGCTTGCCACGCTTGTCGGTTTCGTAGGCGTAGAAACCCTTGCCGTTCTTCTGGCCCAGACGATTGGCCTCATACAGGGCATCGACAGCCGAGCGGCGCTCGTCCTTCATGCGGTCCGGGAAGCCTTCGGCCATCACATCGCGGCCGTGGTGGCCGGTGTCGATGCCGACCACGTCCATCAGGTAGGCCGGGCCCATCGGCCAGCCGAACTTCTCCATGACCTTGTCGATGCGCACGAAGTCGACACCGGCGCTGACCAGCTTGGCAAAGCCACCGAAGTACGGGAACAGCACGCGGTTGACCAAAAAGCCCGGGCAATCGTTGACCACGATCGGGTTCTTGCCCATCTTCTTGGCGTAGGCCACGGTGGTGGCAACCGCCACTTCACTGGACTTTTCGCCACGGATGACTTCGACCAGCGGCATCATGTGCACCGGGTTGAAGAAGTGCATGCCGACGAAGTTCTCGGGGCGCTTGAGCGCCTTGGCCAGCAGGTTGATGGAGATGGTCGAGGTGTTGGACGCAAGGATCGCATCCTCTTTCACCTGGCCTTCCACTTCAGCGAGCACTGCCTGCTTGACCTTGGGGTTCTCGACCACGGCCTCGACGACGATGTCGACGTTGGCGAAATCACCGTAGGACAGTGTCGGGCGAATGGCGTTGAGTGCCTCGGCCATTTTCGCCGGGGTCAGGCGGCCTTTTTCGACGCGGTTGCCGAGCAGCTTGGACGCCTCGTTGAGGCCCAGCTGGATGGCTTCCTCGCGGATGTCCTTCATCAGGATCGGGGTACCCTTGACCGCCGACTGGTAAGCGATGCCGCCCCCCATGATGCCAGCGCCGAGCACGGCAGCCTGTTTGACATCGTGAGCGATTTCGTCGTGAGCCTTGGCTTTGCGCTTGAGTTCCTGATCGTTCAGGAACAGGCCGACCAGGCTTTGGGCAACCGAAGTCTTGGCCAGCTTGGCAAAGCCTGCTGCCTCGACTTCCAGCGCCTTGTCGCGACCGAAGTTGGCAGCCTTCTGGATCGACTTGATGGCTTCGACGGGCGCTGGGTAGTTCGGGCCCGCCTGGCCAGCCACGAAGCCCTTGGCAGTCTCGAAGGCCATCATCTGCTCGATGGCATTGAGCTTGAGCTTTTCCAGCTTGGGCTGGCGCTTGGCCTTGTAATCCAACTCACCACTGATAGCGCGCTTGACCAGGTCCAGGGCACCCGCCTGCAGCAGCTCAGGGGCAACCACAGCATCGACGGCACCGACCTTCAGGGCGTCTTCAGCACGGTTTTCCTTGCCGGCGGCAATCCACTCGATGGCATTGTCCGAACCGATCAGGCGCGGCAGGCGCACGGTACCGCCGAAGCCTGGGTAGATGCCCAGCTTGACTTCCGGCAGGCCGATCTTCGCGGAGGTGGACATGACCCGATAGTCGGCCGCCAGGCACATTTCCAGGCCACCGCCCAGGGCGATGCCGTTGATGGCGGCAACGGTCGGCACTTCGAGGTCTTCGAACGCGTTGAAGATGCGGTTGGCTTCCAGATTGCCGGCAACCAGTTCGGCCTCGGGCAGCTTGAAGTTATCGACGAACTCGGTGATGTCGGCGCCGACGATGAACACGTCCTTGCCGCTGGTGACGATCACGCCCTTCACCGAGGCGTCGGCCTTTATGGCTTCGACGGCTTGGCGCAGCTCGTCCAGGGTCAGGCGATTGAACTTGTTGACGGACTCACCCTTGAGGTCGAACTTCAGTTCGACGATGCCGCTTTCAAGAGCCTTAACCGTGATGGCTTTACCTTCGTAAATCATCAACTGATCTCCACGATATGGAAGCTGAACTGTACACGCCGATCGCTGGTGGAAAAGCAGCGCTTCGCTGCTTCTGCCCAGGCACACCCGTCAGCGCGCTAGTCGGGATTCTGGATGAGCGATGTGACATACAAACGCTCAATTCATACGCCCGTTTGATTTGGGTATGCACACATTCTCCGAAAAGGTCGGCGTTGTCAAATGCTTACAGGCACCGTGAAAATGCGACTTTCCGGTCATTTTGTAGGGTGTGGGTGTAAATCATGGTGACAGTGATCACTGATCATTCATGTCAGCGATTGACCACAAAAAGGAGGCCATTGCTTTTTTTTTGGCTACACAGCGCCGCAGGATGGCTACACTGCCACTTGCTTGAAGAAATTCCCGGCCTGCCTGGCCTTTTCTGCGCAGCAGAAACGACAAAGCGGCAACCTGGCATTCACCCCTTGCGGGCGGGTGCCAGGTTGCCGCTTTGTCGTTCAAGGGAGGTCAGGCGAGGGTTTCAAACGCGTAGGCAATATCCTGCAACACAGATTTGTCACCTCGCTCGCTCCAGTAAAGCGCGAGCATGCGCTTGTCGGCCTCGACCTTGTAGACGGTGCCCGGCAGCCGCGAGAAAACATCATTCAGGCGCGCTACCTCACACACTTCACGCCACTGGTTGCACCACACACCCGGGCTGACTTGCCAGTAGCACCAGCTGTCTTCATGCCCACGCCTGCGCGCCCGATGGTACTGCGGGCAAGGGCTGGGCGGCTCTTTTTCCAGCCAGTGCGGCCACTGCTGCGGCGCCAGTTGCATGGCCAGCCCCATGCGCCGCGCCTCCAGGCGCAGGCTCATCTGCTCACCTTGCTTGCGCGACTGACGCAGCCAGGCGAAAGGGCTGAGAATCAGCGCAAGGATTGACACCACCAGCAATACCGTCATATCTGTAGATCCCATAAAGCGTTGCAAATGAGCGGGTTACTCAGTTTCACGCAACACCCGCCCGAAGCGACCATACTTCTACTATCGCGATTGTCAGGAGTACAGCTCATGCCTTACCAACATCTTCTGGTCGCCGTCGACCTCACCGAAGAGTGCGACCCGGTGATCAAGCGTGCCATGGAGCTCGCCGACCCCACACACGCCAAGGTCTCGCTGGTCCATATCGTCGAACCCATGGCCATGGCCTTTGGCGGTGACGTGCCAATGGACCTGTCGCAGTTGCAGCAGCAACAGTTCGATCAGGCCAAGGAGCGTATGGACCGCCTGTTCAACAAGTACCCCGAGATCAATCGCGGTGATTCTCACCTGACCTATGGCCAACCGCGCCAGGAGATCCACCAGCTCGCCAAGGAGCAGAACTGCGACCTGATCGTGGTGGGCAGCCACGGCCGCCATGGCCTGGCGTTGTTGCTGGGCTCAACGGCCAACGACGTACTGCATGGGGCGCCGTGCGATGTACTGGCGGTGCGGTTGCAGAAGAAGGAATGACCCAGCCTGGCTGGCCTCATCGCCGGCAAGCCGGCTCCCACGGGATCTCCACCGTTCGCAAGAACAGTGGCTACCCTGTGGGGGCCGGCTTGCCGGCGATGAGGCCGGGACTGGCTTAACCTTCCAGCTCGGCCCAGCGCTCTACCAAGGCATCCAGTTCGCCCTGCATCTGCTCCAGCTTGGCCAGCACCGCTGAGGTTTCCTCGATCGGCCGCTGATAGAAGCCTGGGGCGTTGACTTCCTCCTGGGCCACTGCCATTCGCTGCTCGATCGCATCAATTTGCCCAGGCAGCATCTCCAGTTCCCGCTGCAGCTTGTAGCTGAGCTTCTTCTTCGAAGCATCCGCTGCCACCGGGGCTGGCGCCGGCGCCACCTGCTCGTCCTGTTTCTGGACCACGGCACTGTTGAGCTCGGACTTGCCACCCTTGCTCTCGGTCACGCCCAACAGCTTTGGCGAACCGCCCTGGCGGATCCAGTCCTCGTAGCCACCCACATATTCACGCACCTTGCCCTCGCCTTCGAACACCAGCGTGCTGGTGACGACGTTGTCGAGGAAGGCCCGGTCGTGGCTGACCATCAGCACGGTGCCCTTGTAATTGCACAGCACCTCTTCAAGAAGCTCGAGGGTTTCCACATCCAGGTCGTTGGTCGGTTCGTCCAGTACCAGCAGGTTGGCCGGCTTGCTGAACAGTTTGGCCAGCAGCAGACGCGCCCGTTCACCGCCCGACAGCGCCTTGACCGGTGTGCGAGCACGCTGGGGGCTGAACAGGAAATCGCCCAGGTAGCTGAGCACATGCCGGTTCTGGCCGTCGATTTCAATGAAATCGCGGCCCTCGGCCAGGTTATCGATCACGGTTTTTTCCAGATCGAGCTGGTGGCGCATCTGATCGAAGTAGGCGACTTCCAGTTTGGTGCCGCGCTCGACCTTGCCCGAAGTAGGCTCCAGGCCACCGAGCATCAGCTTGAGCAGCGTGGTCTTGCCGGTACCGTTGGCGCCCAACAGGCCAATGCGGTCCTGACGCTGCAGGACCATGGAGAAGTCCTTGACCAGCATTGGCCCCCCAGCGTGGTGGAAGCTGACATTCTCCAGCACCATCACCTGCTTGCCGGATTTCTCTGCGGCCTCGATCTGGATGTTCGCCTTGCCCTGACGGTCACGCCGCTCGCTACGCTCGACACGCAACGCCTTGAGTGCGCGCACCCGGCCTTCGTTGCGGGTACGGCGGGCCTTGATGCCCTGGCGGATCCACACCTCTTCCTGGGCAAGACGCTTGTCAAACAGTGCGTTGGCGGTCTCTTCGGCGGCCAGCGCAGCTTCCTTGTGCACCAGGAAGCTGGCGTAGTCACCGTTCCAGTCGATCAGCCCACCACGATCCAGTTCGAGGATGCGGGTTGCCAGGTTCTGCAGGAATGAACGGTCGTGAGTAATGAACAGCACCGCCCCGTTAAAACCACGCAGGGCCTCTTCGAGCCAGGCGATGGCGCCGATGTCCAGGTGGTTGGTCGGCTCGTCGAGCAGCAGCAGGTCGGGTTCGGACACCAGCGCCTGCGCCAGCAGCACCCGTCGACGCCAGCCACCGGACAGCTCGGCCAGGGTTTTGTCGGCAGGCAGCTGCAGGCGGCTCAGGGTGCTTTCCACCACCTGCTGCAGGCGCCAGCCGTCACGGGCTTCGAGCTCGTGCTGAACATGCATGAGTTTTTCCAGGTCATCGTCGCCCTGGATGTTCTGGCTGAGGTGGTGGAATTGGGCAAGCAGTTCACCAACGCCGTCCAGGCCAGCGGCCACCACGTCGAACACAGTCCGCTCGTCAGCCACTGGCAGTTCTTGCGGCAGCTCGCCGATCTTCAGGCCAGGGGCGCGCCAGATTTCACCGTCGTCGCCCTTCTGCTCGCCCTTGACCAGGCGCAGCATGCTCGACTTGCCGGTGCCGTTGCGGCCGATGATGCACACCCGCTCGCCACGGGCGATCTGCCAGGACACTTTGTCCAGCAGCGGCATCGCGCCGAATGCGAGGGACACATCGCTGAATTTGAGCAGGGTCATGTTCGTCTCCAGAAAGCGGGCGCGCATTCTACCTGAGTTGGCCCGTTCCAGCATTAAGTTGCCCGCGCTGCCAGGGCATTGCGACATCCGGTCGGTCTTAACGCCTTGATACAAGCACAGTGCTTTCACCCGCTGCCGGCAAACAGCTAAGCTAGAACAATAGCTTCCAACAGTGTTGGCTCCGCCGTCACTTTCCCATGGTTCAACTGCCCGGACGTATCATGCGCAGCCGCCTGTTACAGATTGCTTCCTGCCTGCTGCTTACCGCCGCCACCGCCAGCGCGGCGCAGGCCATCGACCTCTCTCAGCAACGTCAGTACTACGACGAGGCCAAGCGTGCCTTGGCCAAGGGCGACAAAGGCCCGTACCTGCGCTATGCCCAGGCCCTGCGCGACTACCCGCTGACGCCCTACCTGGCCTACGACGAACTGACCGCTCGGCTGAAAAGCGCCAGCAACCAGGAAATCGAAGCGTTTCTGGCCAAACATGGCGACCTTCCCCAGGCCAACTGGATGAAACTGCGCTGGTTGCGCTGGCTGGCCGAACGCGGCGAGTGGGACACCTTCGTCAAGTACTACGACCCCAAGCTCAACTTCACCGAACTGGACTGCCTCAACGGCCAGTACCAACTCAGCCATGGCCTGCGCGCCGAGGGTTATGCCAGCGCCGAGAAACTGTGGAACGTAGGCAAGTCGCAACCGGCCGCCTGCGACGCCCTGTTCGGCATGTGGGCCGCCGAAGGTCAGTTGACCGAGGCCAAGCGCTGGAACCGCGCCAAACTGGCAGCCCAGGCGCGCAACTATGCCCTGGCCAACAGCCTGGTCAAATCCCTGACCACGCTCGGCCCGCAAGGCCGCCTGCTGGTCGATGTCGCGCAAAAACCCGAATTGCTCAACCAGCCATCGCGCTTCACACCGGTCAACGAGGCGATGTCCGATGTAGTGAGCCTGGGCTTGCGCCGCCTGGCTCGCCAGAACCCTGAGCGGGCCATGGCCCTGCTCGACGACTACGCCCAGCGCATGCATTTCTCCAGCGACGAGAAAGTGGCCATCGCCCGTGAAATCGGCCTGACCCTGGCACGCCGTTATGACCCGCGTGCCCTTGACCTGATGACCCGCTATGACCCAGAGCTGCGGGACAACACCGTCACCGAGTGGCGTCTGCGCCTGCTGTTGCGCCTGGGCCGCTGGGAAGACGCCTACGAACTGACCAAGCGCCTGCCGCAAGACCTGGCCAGCAGCAGCCGCTGGCAGTACTGGCAAGCGCGCAGCCTGGAACTGGCCCAGCCAAACAACCCGCAAAGCCTGCTGCTGTACAAGAACGTGGCGCGCGAACGGGACTTCTACGGATTCCTCGCGGCCGACCGGGCGCAAACCCCTTACCAGCTCAACAACAAGCCACTGGTGCTGAGCCCGCAACTGGTGCGTAAGGTACGCAATACGCCGGGCATCCAGCGCGCCTTGGAATTCCATGCCCGTGGCCAGATCGTCGACGGCCGCCGCGAGTGGTATCACGTCAGCCGCCACTTCAGCCGCGACGAGATGGTTGCACAGGCGCGCCTGGCCTATGACCTGCGCTGGTACTTCCCGGCCATTCGCACCATCAGCCAGGCCAAGTACTGGGATGATCTGGACATCCGCTTCCCGATGGCCCACCGCGACACGCTGGTACGCGAAGCCAAGGTGCGTGGGTTGCACTCAAGCTGGGTGTTCGCAATCACCCGCCAGGAAAGTGCCTTCATGGAGGATGCGCGCTCCAGTGTAGGTGCCAGTGGCCTCATGCAGTTGATGCCGGCCACAGCCAAGGAAACCGCGCGCAAGTTCAGCATTCCGCTGGCGTCGCCGCGCCAGGTGCTCAACCCGGACACCAACATTCAGCTGGGCGCAGCTTATCTGAGCCAGGTGCACGGCCAGTTCAACGGCAACCGGGTGTTGGCGTCCGCCGCCTACAACGCCGGCCCCGGGCGCGTGCGCCAATGGCTCAAGGGCGCCAAGCACCTGAGCTTCGATGTGTGGGTGGAATCGATTCCGTTCGACGAGACGCGTCAGTATGTGCAGAACGTGCTGTCTTACTCGGTGATCTACGGGCAGAAGCTCAACGCACCACAGCCATTGGTGGACTGGCACGAGCGGTATTTCGACGACATGTGAAGCAACGCCGCCTCTTCGCGGGCCAACTCGCGAAGAGGCACCTGCTTGCTACCGCTACTCCAGCACTTCGACCTTCATCCCTACCTCAAGCCGCCCACAGCCATCCACCGCCAGGTTCTGCCCGAACAGGATGTCACCCTCGCGCTCGCGAAAGGTCTTGAGGGTGGTCAACGGCTCCCGGTCCGGGCTGCGCGCTCCGGTTTCAGGGTCCAGCGTGGTGAAGATGCACCGCACGCTCGGCTTGAGCAGGCGAAACTCCAGCCCGCCAATGCGAATGCGCTTCCAGCCATCTTCGGCAAACGGTTCTGCGCCCTGCACCACCAGATTGGGTCGAAAACGCAGCATCTCCATGGGCCGGCCAATGCGCCGGTTCAGCTCTTGCAGCGAACCCTCGCCAATCAGCAATAACGGGAAACCATCGGGGAAGGCCGCCCTGTCGCTGTTCAAGCCATAACCGCTGGGCAGGTAGCGCGCCCGGTGCTCCGGGCAGTGGACCAGCCGCACTGGCTTGCCGAGCAATTGCGATAACCAGGCCGCCGCCTCATCGCCGGCATCCGGCACACGCAACGTGTCACGCCAGATGGTCACGCCGCGCAGGCCATCATCTGCAGGCGGCACCTTCACATGCAGAGCGGGCAGCCCCGGGGCCTCCAGCAGCAGCGTACCCGCCTCCCCTTCGCCAGCCTTGAGCTGGCTGAGCTGCGGCCAGGCGCGCTGGGTGAGAAAGCGCCCGTTGTCTTGCTCGACCACGAGCCAGCGTCGGTCACCCGCCAACCCCAGATTGTCGACCCGTGAAGCCTGCAGGCGCTGCGCCTGCGCCGACTTCACCGGATACCGATACAGCTCACTCAGAAACATCCCTGCCTGCCTCGTGCCGTGCCAAATGCCAGATTATACCCGGCTACCGCACGGATCACGCAGTGGTCGAATCCAGCAGCAACCGCTGCTTGACCACGTCGACCAGGCGATCAGGCTGGAACTTGGAAAGGAAATTGTCGCAGCCGACTTTCTTGACCATGGACTCGTTGAAACTGCCTGACAGCGAGGTGTGCAACACCACGTACAGCTTGCGCAGGCGCGCATCGCTGCGGATTTCCGTGGTCAGCCGATAACCGTCCATTTCCGGCATTTCTGCGTCAGTGAACACCATCAGCAGTTTTTCGCTCATGTCCTCGCCGGCATCGGCCCAGCCCTTGAGCATGCGCAAAGCCTTCAGGCCATCGCTGGCAACATGCAGTTTCATCCCCAGTTGCGACAGGGTGTCACGCAGCTGCGCCAGCGCCACGCTGGAGTCGTCCACCAGCAGCACTTCACGGCCACGGGCGCGCGCCAGTATCGGGTCAGCGAGCTTGTCGTTGGAGACCTTCGCGTTGTAAGGCACGATCTCGGCCAGCACTTTCTCGACGTCGATGACCTCCACCAGGTTTTCGTCCACCTTGGTGATCGCCGTCAGGTAATGCTGGCGGCCCGCGCTGGAAGGCGGAGGCATGATGGCTTCCCAGTTCATGTTGACGATGCGATCGACCCCACCCACCAGGAACGCCTGCACCGAGCGGTTGTACTCGGTAACGATGATGGTGCTGTCCGGCCCCGGCTGCAGCGGGCGCATGCCGATTGCCTGGGACAGGTCGATCACCGGCAAGGTCTGCCCTCGCAGGTTGACCACGCCACAGACGAACGCGTGGCGCTGTGGCATCAATGTCAACTTGGGCAGCTGCAGCACTTCTTGCACCTTGAACACATTGATGGCGAATAACTGGCGCCCGGCCAGGCGGAACATCAGGATTTCCAGGCGGTTCTCACCCACCAGTTGCGTTCGTTGGTCTACCGTGTCGAGAATGCCAGCCATTGGAAAACCCCCAGGCTCAATTCGGAATAAAGTGAGTTCATCCACCCTGTATCGGCTGCTGCATGCGCAGCTTGACCCTTGAACGAAAATGCTTCGCGAGCCAATTGATATCATATTAACATCATGCTTTACTGCAGTTGCCCGGCCTGGGACACATTGGCCTTGAGAAGCTCTCCACCCCTAGATCACCATCAGGGAAACCCCTAGCGTCAACCGGGTGCAACCTGATGTTCGCGCCATCCTTTAGCCATTAATGTGACGCCATTCTCACTGCATGAATGGAGTCAGGCTTTTGCTAGCGAACGACACGGCTTGGCCGTCCCCCGCTCCCTCGTTACGGGCCGGGACCACATGATGGGCAGTTCAGCTTTCGACAGCAGCGCTCTGCAGGACTTTCTGCTGGATGCGCAAGTGTTGCTGACCCAGTCCCAGGAGTGCCTGCACCACCTGGAACTGATCGCCAATGACCCTGACGCCTGCCATTGCCTGATCAACACCCTCGATACTCTTGCCCGGCGCGCCAGCGGCCTGGGCCTGCTTGAAGTCGCCCACTACGCCTGCGCCTTGCAGCAACTGCTCGCCCCGGCCTGCAGCCAACTGCACCTGCACAATCAGGCCTTGCCTGCACTGGCGGACTGCCTGACCCTCCTGGCCTGGCAACTTGAGCTTGTGGATACGCACACCGGGCGGCTTGCCCTCGATGCCAGCGAACAGACCGCCTTGCTGGCTGAGCTGGCAAACGCATTGGACCAACCGTTGCCGCAAACGTGTGCGCCTTGCCAGGAAACGCACAGCGAACGTGCCGACACACCCCAGGCTGGCCCCATGGACAGCCGCCCAACTTGCGCAGAAAAACGCACTAGCAGTCATTGACGACCTGCAACTAAGGCAGCGCTGAAAGACCGAATCCGGGTCCAACTAGTGAAGAGCCGAAAGTTCCTACAGCCTGTTTACCGGTATTCGCGCAAGTTGAACTGGGCGGGCCATCCAGGGCAATCGATGATGGCTATTTGCTGCTCGAATCAGGCCTTCGCAGCCCCCTGATGGCCCCGCAAACCTTGAGGTTTCAAAGCAATACCCCACTCGCGACCAAACAGTCCTGAAGTGATACCATGCCCACTAACAAGTACCGGTCACCCGTATATGGATCGCCTCAACGCGCACTTGGCATTTATTGAAAGCAGCACGCCAAAGCCTCCGGCAAGACATGCGCAAGGCCTCCATCAGCAAGGTTTCAGTGGCTTCCCATTTATGCTCCCACGCTTGAAAAATGCCCTGCGTTGCCGCTCCCTCTCCGCTGCACTGCGCTGGGCCACCGCATTGCTGTGCGTGGCGTCACTATTTGCCAACCTGCTGCTGTTCACCGCCGGGCATGCCATACCGGCGAGCCTGATGCTGTTACAGCTGATAGCAATGTGCGGGGTCGGCTGGCACCTGAGCCTAGGAGCCAGGTCTATCAGCTTGCGCCCGGCAGAGCTGGCCGATCGTATGCTCAAAGTCCAGGAAAGCGAACGCCAGCACCTGAGCCGCGAACTGCATGACGACATTGGCCAACTGCTGACCGCTGCCAAATTACAGCTGGAGT
Source organism: Pseudomonas sp. NPDC089743 (assembly GCF_044748785.1). NCBI lineage: Bacteria > Pseudomonadati > Pseudomonadota > Gammaproteobacteria > Pseudomonadales > Pseudomonadaceae > Pseudomonas > Pseudomonas sp. NPDC089743. The sequence goes on along the minus strand of NZ_JBIVGS010000005.1, from coordinate 211,951 downwards.
GGTTGCAGCGGCGGCTGCCAACCGATCTGCAGGCCCAATGCGGCACCCTGCGCAGCACACTCGATGACACGCTGAGCAAAGTGCGCGACGTCTCTGCAATCCTCAACCCACGGCAGCTGGCGAGCCTTGGCCTGGAAGCCAGCCTGCGTGCACATCTGGTGCGCACGCTCGCAAGCACCGACATGCATTGGAGCCTGGAGTGCCATCAAAGGCTGGGTGGCATTTGCGAGGAGGTGAGCATGGCTGCTTTTCGCATCGCGCAAGAGGCGGTCACCAACATATTGCGCCATGCCAAGGCGCGCAACCTGACCATCCGCCTGCAGCGCAGCCCCGCCGGCCTGAGCTTGTCGATAGAGGACGATGGCCAGGGCTTCATCCCCGCCGCCAATCCCGCCGAGGCAGGCCAGCGCGGCATGGCGGGCATGCAGGAGCGTGCCACAGCACTGCAGGGCACGCTGAAAATCACCAGCCAACTGGGCCTGGGCACCCGCATCGAGGTCTTGTTCCCATGGACACCCCGCACCGATGAACGCGCCAGGACACCTGCTATCCAATGACCTGTAGACTGCTGCTGGTCGATGACCATTCGCTGATTCGAGCCGGGGTACGTGCCTTGGTGTCTGACATCCCTGGCTACACCGTGGTCGGCGAAGCCGACGATGGCGACCAACTGCTCGAGCAAGCTCAGCAACTGGCGCCCGACATCGTATTGCTCGACATTTCCATGCGCATGACCAGCGGCCTCGATGCGCTCACCTTGCTGCGCGCCTCAGGCAACCCTTGCAAAGTGCTGATTCTGTCCATGCACACCGACCCGGACCTGATCATGCGCGCCCTGGAAAGCGGCGCCCACGGCTACCTGCTCAAAGATGCCACCGCAATGGAGCTGGAGCAGGCACTGGCAGCACTGCGCAGTGGCGAGCGCTACCTCAGCCCGGCCATCGCCCACACGGTGATCAACCAGGCACTCATGCGTGCCCAGCAGGGCAAGCAGCCGAACATCGACCGCCATAACCTCACTGCGCGGCAGCTGGAAATCCTGCGCCTGATCGTACGGGGCAAATCCACCCGCGAGATCGCTGCCGGCCTTGCCTTGTCGATCAAAACGGTGGAAACCCATCGCTCGCAGATCATGAAACGCCTGCAGATCTACGACGTTGCGGGGCTGGTACTGTTCGCCGTACGCGAGAAAATCATCAGCCTGGATGACTGAGCAGCGGCGAATTTGGCGGCAGGTGCAAACGCAGCGCCGCAGGCAGGGCCTCGAAGCGCAGGCTGTCAGCCTGTAACGGCTCACCGTCGAGGTTGATGTCCAGGCCTTGGGAGCTTTTGATTTCGACCCAGGGCAAGCGAGCCCGAACGAACAGCCCTTCGCCGGCCAGCAGCTCACGCAGTGCCCCTACCACTTCTTGCGGTGCCGGCAGGATAGCGATGTCGAGCTGGCCGTCATCCACCAGGGCATCGCCACACAAAACCTGGCCACCACCTGCCTGGCGGCCATTGCCGATGCCCAGCGCCAGCAAGTCACCCTGCCAGTGGAAGTCCGGGCCTGTCAGCTCCACAGACGCGGCCTGCAACTCACTGAAGCGCGACAGCCCGGTAAACAAGTAAGCCGCTGCGCCCAGTACCTTCTTCAGGTCCTCGGAGGTGTTGGCAGTGACCTGACTGCCGAACCCGCCGGTGGCCATGTTCAGAAACATCTGGTCGCCAACCTTGCCCAAATCGATTGGCCGAGCCGGCATGTCCAGCAGCGCCAATGCCTCAGCCGGCTGCAATGACACGCCCGCGGCTTTAGCGAAGTCGTTGGCGGTGCCCAACGGCAGCAGTGCCAGGCTGGCCTGCGTGTTCGCCTGCCCCATGGCTTCGGCAACATCACGCAAAGTACCGTCGCCACCCCCTGCGACCACATGGGTGTAGCCGGCGGCCAGCGCCTCGGCCACCAGCCGCTGGGCATCACCCGCCTCCCAGGTCACCCGCACATCCAGCGTCCAGCCCCGCTCACGCTGGGCGAGGACGGCCGTGCGCACATCTTCGTTCATCGCCTGCTTGCCGTGCAGGATCACCATTGCCTTACCCATTACGCTTCTCCCAAGGGACAGCCCATTGCAGATCTCGACCACAGGCGGCGGCAGATTGCTGCATGCAGGAGCTGACCTAGCACTAAGACCCGCATGTATTTGCACAAAAATCGTCCGCCGCGCATCAACCGATTGAAAGCTTCGGCCATCAGGCGCATGATCGACAAATATTTGGCCAATGCCGGTATTTAGCGACAAAAGAGTCGTTTTTTTGACTTTTTTAACGCCAGAACCCTGGCAGAGCGACCCATCAGCCCTAGGTGCAGCGCCAAGTCGAGAGTGTGAAATGAGCGTTCTGACCCCCTGCAGGATCGACCACAGCGACTACCTCGGCGAAGACGATAGCGTGGGCTTTACTGAAATGTATGGACGCGTCCCGGTTGCAGCCATCCGCTGACTGCCAATGGACGCGTTTTTTGTCTGCAGCCTTTAGCGAGGATTGTGGTTCATGCGCATACTCTGGACGCTGCCCTACCTGCCTTGGCCCACCACCAGTGGCAGCAAGACCCGGCAATACCACCTGCTACGCGCCCTGGCGCAGCACGGGCATCGGATCACCTTGCTGGTGCAGTCGAAAATCCCGCTCAACGATGCCACCCGCGCAGCGCTGGAGCCATTGGTCGAACGGCTGATCGTACTCCCCCGCCGAGCCTTGCACAGCCCGCTCAATCTGCTGGCCTCACCGATCATCGACTACCCCATGCGGGCAATCATCAATGGCTTGGCACCTTGCCTGCGCCACCGCTTCGAGCAATTGCTGGACGAGCCCTGGGACGTCATCCAGATCGAACACAGCTATGCCTTCCAACCCTTCGAAAAAGCCCTGCAGGCCCGCGGCCTGCCCTACATGCTCAGCGAACACACACTCGAATCGGTAATGGGCGCCGCCTGCCATGACCGCTTGCCCCTTTGGCTACGCCCACTCAACGCGTTCGATCGCTGGCGCTATCGTCGCTGGGAGCAACGCGTACTCTGCCAACCCACCGAAGTGGTGGCGGTGAGCGCCCATGACGCCGACCTGATCAGCCAGATCAGCGGGCGCCCAGTGAACGTCGTGGTCAACGGTGTAGATTGCGCGTATTACGAACAGGTATGCCCCGCGCTGCACAGCCAGCGCCTGCTGTTCGTTGGCAACTTCGAATACGGCGCGAACCTTGAGGCCATCGAATGGGCGCTGGAAGAAATCCTGCCTCAGGTATGGATGAGCAACCCTGCTGTGCGCCTGGCCATAGCCGGGCATGCCATGCCGGCCTCATGGAAGTTGCACTGGAACGATCCCCGCATCGAGTGGTTAGGTTATCGCCCTGACCTTCGCGAACTGCAGCGGCGCTCGGCGCTGTTCTTCGCCCCCCTGCGCTACGCCGGCGGCTCCAAGGTCAAGATTCTCGAAGCCATGGCTGCCGGGCTGCCGGTGATCACCACCAGCAAGGGCGTTTCAGGCCTTGCCGTGAACAGCGGCGAGCATTACCTGGGCAGCGATGACGGTGACCAGCTGGCACTGCTGATTACCCAGTTACTCAACCAACCCTGGCGCATGAGCCAACTGAGCCAGGCCGGCCGCCAGTTCGCCCGGCAGCGCCATGACTGGAGCGTGGCGGCGCAGCAACTGGAGACCGTGCACATGCGCCTGACCCAGTCGGCACCTGCCACCGCCCCGCAACCTTCAGACCCGTGGCTTGGGCGCTCAGCCAAGTAGTTCGCTCAGTGGGATGAACGTGACGCTGTCACCCTGCTGCGGCGTGCTGCCTTCGCGCACCTCCACCAAACCGTCAGCCCAGGCGGCGCTGCGCAGCACACCAGAGCTCTGGTTCTTGTAGATGTGCACCCGGCCGTTATCGATCCGCGCCCGCAGGTATTCGCGCCGGGTTCCGGCCTTGGGCCAGTCGAAACCTGCAGGGACGTCGAAACGTAGCGGAGTGACCTGCGCCACCCCTTGGCGGCGAAGCAAGTACGGGCGCGTAAGCAGGCCGAAGGTCACCAGTGTCGACGCAGGATTGCCGGGCAGGCCGATCACCGGCACGCCTTGATAGTGCCCGAATGTCAGCGGCTTGCCAGGTTTGATCGCCAGCTTCCACAAGGCCAGCTGGCCCGCCTCACGCAGCGCCGCGCCCAGGTAATCGGCCTCGCCCACCGAGACACCCCCGGTGGACAGGATCAGGTCGACATCACCCAAGCTGGCCAGGCATTGGCGAGTGAGCACCAGGTCATCAGGGAGGATGCCCATGTCCTGCACTTCACAGCCCAGGCGTTGCAACCAGCTAACCAGCAGGCGCCGGTTGCTGTTGTAGATCTGCCCTGGGCCCAGTGGCAACCCTGGCTCGACCAACTCGTCACCGGTGGACAACACGGCCACCCGTACCCGGCGCACCACCTGCAGCCGAGCATGCCCCAACGTTGCGGCCAACCCCAGTTCGATCGGGCCCAGGCGCGTACCTGCGACCATCACCTGTTCACCCTGGCGTGTTTCCTGGCCCTGGGGGCGGACATTCTGCTCAAGCCTCATCCGCTCGAGAAAACGTACCCGGCCATCCTCCAGCACCTCGGTGTTTTCCTGCATCTCGACGCAGTCGGCACCGGCCGGCAGCGGGGCACCGGTGAAGATCCGTGCGCACGTGCCGGGCTGCAAAGGCTCGGGCGCCTGCCCGGCGAAAATGCGCTGGCTGACGGGTAATGGCAGGCCTTGGTAATCGGCCAGACGCAGTGCGTAACCATCCATGGCACTGTTGGGCCAGGGCGGCAGGTCGAGCGAGGCCACCAGGTCGGTCGCCAGCACCCGGCCCTCGGCCTCTGCCAGAGAGACGGTTTCGATGTCCCTGATCGGCGCGGCCTCGGCCAAGGCCAGCAGGCGCTCCAGCGCCTCCTCCACCGCCATCAGTGGCCGGGCCGGAGATGCCTCAGCCACGGCTTTCACAGGCCGCAACCTGCTTCAGGTGCGCAACGAAATTGCACGGACGATGGCGGGCATCGAGTTGCTCGGCGAGGATGCCGTCCCAACCGGTGCGCACAGCATTGGTCGAGCCCGGCAGGCAGCATACCAGCGTGCCGTTGGCCAGGCCGGCCAAGGCGCGCGACTGAACGGTGGACGTGCCGATGTCGGCGACGGAGATCTGCCGGAACAGTTCGCCGAAGCCTTCTACCTGCTTGTCCAGCAGGCAGGCCACAGCCTCAGGCGTACTGTCGCGCCCCGTAAAGCCGGTGCCACCGGTAATCAGCACGACCTGCACGCCGTCATCGGCGATCCAGGTGGCGACCTGGGCGCGGATCTTGTAGAGATCGTCCTTGAGCAGCTTGCGCTCAGCCAACTGGTGGCCCGCCGCAGTCAGGCGGTCGACGAAGGTCTGCCCGGAGGTGTCGGTTTCAAAGGTCCGGGTGTCGCTGACGGTCAGCACGGCAATGTTCAGGGCCACGAAGGGGGTATCTGCCTTGGCTTTCATGAGTATCCATCGCAGGAGAAAGGGATGGCGCATTTATATCACAGCCTGCCCTGCGGCAACTCCGACAGACCCAGGTCAATACCCTGGGTTTGGCGCTATGCTGCACTGTGCAAGGAACTTGCGCAGACGCCTTGCGTCTTAACGTCATCTAGCACCATCGCACTGGAGAAACACGATGATTAAACGGACCCTTCCCGCCTTCATGCTCGCCCTGGGCCTGGGCGCCCTCGCTGGCTGCGCCTCGCCGACCGTTATCACCCTGAACGACGGCCGCGAGATCCAGGCTGTGGACACTCCGTCCTTCGACGAGGACTCTGGCTTCTATGAGTTCGAGCAACTCGATGGCAAGCGTACACGCCTGAACAAAGACCAGGTTCGTACCGTCAAAGAGCTCTGATCGAACGCCCTGTTTCGGGCCTAAGGCCTTTTAACAACAAGGGCTTGCGTTCGAAAAAACCATGCAGTAGGATTTTGTTCATCGGAGTGTAGCGCAGCCAGGTAGCGCGTCTCGTTCGGGACGAGAAGGCCGCAGGTTCGAATCCTGTCTCTCCGACCAGATCCTTCAAAAAGCCCGCCATCGTGCGGGCTTTTTGCTGTGCGCGATCAGTACTACGCGGTAAGACGCGAAGTGACTTCACCCAACTGCCCCGACAGCCCATGCAGGCGCTGGCCAGCCTGCTCGGTGTGCTGCACTGCCTCCTGGTTGGCAGTGGCGATGCGGGTAATCTCGATCAGGTTACGCGAAATATCCTCGGCCACACTGGTCTGTTCCTCAGCTGCCGTGGCGATCTGCCGGTTCATGTCACGGATGGCTTCGACCGCGACGGTGATGCGCTGCAGCATCTGCCCTGCCTGCTGCACCTGCTCGGCACCCTCCTCGCTGCGCTGCTGCCCGCTTTCGATGGCCTTGACCGCCTCCACGGCACCAGACTGTACCGCCTCGATGATCTGATGGATTTCGGCGATCGACGCCGCCGTGCGCTGAGCCAGGCTACGCACCTCGTCGGCAACCACCGCAAAGCCGCGCCCGGCCTCACCCGCACGGGCCGCTTCGATGGCCGCATTGAGCGCCAGCAGGTTGGTCTGCTCGGCGATCCCACGGATCACTTCCAGCACCTTGCCGATGCGCGAACTGTCATTCTCAAGATCGCGGATTACCGCCGCAGTCCCTGCGATCTCCTGGTTGACCACGCCAATGATGTCGATGGTCTGCTGCATGACCTGCTCGCCGGCCTGGGCACTGTGGTCGGCTTCATCGGCCGCCCGCGCGGCTTCGGCGGCGTGACGGGCAACCTCTTGGGCAGTGGCGGACATCTCGTGCATCGCCGTCGCCACCTGATCGGTACGCTGGAACTGGTCATGGGTACCGCGCGCCATGTCGCCGGCGATGCTGCGCAGCTGGCCACTGGCGCCTTCGAGCTCTTGAGCATTGTCCTTGAGGCGGCCAACGGTGTCGGCAAGGAAATCACGCAAGGTATTGGCGGCACGCGCAAGGCGTCCCAGCTCATCCTCCCGACGGCTTTCGACCCGCGCCCCAAAGTGGCCTTGGCTCAGTTGGGCAACGTATTCGATCAACTGACTGATGGGCTCGATCAGGCTGCGGTTGACCCGCCACAGGCTGAGCAAACCCACCAACAGGGCCGAACCGAGCATCACCAGCATACCCAGCCATACCGTGCGCTCGGCACTGGCATTGATGCTGACGGCCCGCTCACGGGCGTCGGCGCGCAACTGCTCGACCAACGCGCTCATCTGCTCGCTGGCAGCACGGTCGACACCTTTGACCGCCAGATCGCCAGCGGCCGGGTCACCCCCTGCCGCCAGAAAAGCCTGGCGCCCCTGCGCGTAGGCCACGCCCAACTGCCGATGGCTGTCACGCAGCTGCTGCAAAGGCTCCTTGAGCTTCTGATCACTGCTGTCGATCAGCTGCCCAAGCAATTGCTGGACCTGCTGCTCACGGGCCTGGAACTGCTGCCAGTACTTCTCCAGTTCGGCCGGCTGACGGCCGCGCAGCAGCACGTTCTTCCACTCCTGCACCTGGATCTTGAACTGCAGGTTGGCTTCGTCGATCGATTGCGAGGCCTGCAGTGGTCCATCGACCAGCGTGGCATAGCTGCGCACACTGGAGGACAGAAACTGGAAGCACACCAAGGCAATCAGCAGCATCGCCACCAAGCTGCCGCCGAGCAGGGCAAGAATTTGTACTCTGAGGGATTTTCGCAACATCGCAGATCTCGGGAACAAGGATTGAGGAAACAGCGCGCCGCTGGCAGCGCCGCCACAGACGTCCATGTCCTCGTTCGCAGGCCAAAAAAAAGCTGCCATCGATCGATAGCAGCCAGGTCGAGCACTTACGCAACAGTTGAAGGGATACTCTCAAGCAATTGCTACAAAAATGTTACAAGCCTTGGGCGCGTCAAGCGTTGTTGAACTGCAGTGAGGCGAGCCTGGCGTACAAAGGGCTTTTTTCGAGCAGTTCACGGTGAGTACCCACTGCCACCAGGCGCCCCTTGTCGATGACTGCGATGCGGTCAGCATGCTGCACCGTGGCCAGGCGGTGGGCGATGACCAGCGTGGTGCGGCCCGCCATCAGGCTCGGCAGGGCCTGCTGGATCAAGTGTTCGCTCTGCGCATCGAGGGCGCTGGTGGCTTCGTCGAGCAGCAGGATCGGCGCATCCACCAGCAACGCTCGGGCAATCGCCAGGCGTTGCCGCTGCCCGCCCGACAGGCCAATACCGCCCTCGCCCAGTGGTGTCTGGTAACCCTGCGGCAATTGCCGGATGAACGCGTCGGCATGCGCGCCACGCGCCGCTGCCTCTACCTCGGCCAGGCTGGCCTCGGGGCGCCCATAGCGGATATTGGCCTCGACCGTAGCGCGGAACAGTGAAGGGTTCTGCGCTACCAGCGCGAACTGGCGGCGTAGATCGCCCAGCGCCAGGCTGGTGATTGGCTGGCCATCCACAAGGATGGCGCCCTGCTGAGGGTCGTAAAAACGCAGCAGCAAGTCGAACAGGGTCGATTTGCCGGCGCCGGATGGCCCCACCAGCGCCACGGTCTGGCCTGGCTCGATGACCAGGCTCAGGTTGTCGATGGCGGCGACCGATGGCCTGGAAGGGTAAGCGAATACCAGGTTCTTCAGCTCGATATGCCCGCCAGTGCCCTGCCGACGCAGCGCCAACGGCTGCTCGGGCTCGATGATGCTGCTGCGCGCGGCCAGCAGTTCGGCGATACGCTCGGCCGCACCGGCAGCGCGCTGCAGTTCGCCGATGACTTCGCTCAGCGTTCCGAAGGCACTGCCGACGATCAGGCTGTAAAACACGAAGGCTGCCAGTTCGCCTGCGGAGATGCGCCCGGCGATCACATCCGTGCCGCCGACCCATAACATCACCCCCACCGCGCCCAGCACCAGCACGATCACCAGGGTGATCAACCAGGCCCGCTGCGCGATGCGCTGACGCGCCACGGCGAAAGCCGCCTCAACCGTATCGGCGAACAGCTGGCGATCGAGCGCCTGGTGGTTGTACGCCTGCACGGTCTTGATCTGCCCCAGCGTCTCGGCCACATAGCTGCCCACATCCGCCACCCGGTCCTGGCTCTGCCGCGACAGGCTGCGCACGCGCCTGCCAAACAGCAGGATCGGTGCCAGTACCAACGGCAGGGCCACCACGACGATGCCGGTGAGCTTGGGGTTGGTGATGAAAAGCAGCACGACACCGCCGATCACCATGAGGGCGTTGCGCAGGAACATCGACAGCGATGAGCCGATGACCGCCTGCAGCAATGTGGTATCTGCGGTCAGCCGGGACTGGATCTCCGAGCTGCGGTTGTCTTCGAAAAAGCCAGGGTGCAGGCCTATCAGGTGATCGAAGACGGCGCGGCGAATATCGGCCACGCACCGCTCACCGATCCAGGAAACCAGGTAGAAGCGGCTGAATGTACCGACCGCCAGCGCCAACACCAAAAGCATGAACAGGCCGATGGTCTGATTGAGCTGGTGCACCGAACGGGTCATGAATCCCTGGTCCACCAATAGGCGGATACCCTGCCCTATGGACAGTGTTATGCCGGCGGTCACTACCAGAGCCAGCAGCGCCAACAGCGCTTGGCCACGGTATGGGCGCATGAATTGCCAGCAGAGAAACAAGGCGCGACGCTGACGTGAAGATACCGGTTCGGGCATGGCGATGGACCACAATGACAGTGAAACAGCAGCCTACCATTCATCCCGCCTGGCAGTGGCTATAGCCCATCGTTCTAAGCCATCGCTGGAGGTTTACCGCACTTTCTGGTGGACTGTAACTGCCGTGGCCTCCAAGCGCCGCTGTCACAGGCCAGTCACGGCACAGGTTTACCTTGATATTGGACCTGATGAGGAGACGTTAGATGAGCTTGCAGCATGGCAGCGACACCCAGAAGCCCCAGAACACCCCGCAACAGAAGGTCTGTGGTTCGATCATCGATGCCCAGGGGCGTGAAGTACCGATTACCGAGCAAATGATCCAGCAGGCCTGCAAGGACCTGGAAGCCAGCCGGGTGAAGAAGGTACAAAAGGGCTGAGTGAAGAATTGATTGAAACCCGGCGCTGGCGCCGGGTTTTTATTTGCCCGTGATGTTCTGCCTGCTCATCAAACGACCACTGCACCCAAGGCATTGGCCATCTGCACCAACTGCGCAGCCTCGCCTGGCAACCGCACCGCCAACCCTTCGATTTCACGGCGTGGCGGGTACTGTTTGCGCAAGAGGTCGAAGGCCGCGCGTTGTTCGGCCGCGTCGTCGCTCAGGCTGCGACGGAAATCGGCATCGTCGCGGCGCGGGTCGTACACCGCCCGGCACAAGGTCGCCAAGGCCCAGCCCAGGTCCGCTTCGCCATCGAACTCGATCTGCGCCAGTGGCGGTTTGGGCAGCAGATCCTGCAACTGCACGCGCTCGTCTTCACCCAGGAAGCGGCACAATGCCTGGTAGATCTGCGCCGTGCCGCGCTGGCGGCCATCGAGGCTGTAGCCGGCGATGTGCGGCGTGGCCAGGGTGCAGAGGTCGGCCAGTTGCAGGTCGACTTGGGGTTCGCCCTCCCATACATCGAGCACGGCGTGCACGTCTTCGCGGTCCAATAGCAGCTCTCGCAGGGCAAGGTTGTCGACCACCGGCCCACGGCTGGCGTTGATCAGCCATGCGCCAGGGCGCAGTTGCGCGAGCTGCGCTTGGCCCAGCAGGTGCCAGGTGGGGTGCTCGCCGTCACGCTGCAAGGGGGTATGCAGGCTGATCACATCGCATTGTTCAAGCACTGTTTGCAGGCTGACGAAATCGCCGCCTTCAGCCGCCTGGCGCAGCGGGTCGCAGACCAGCACCTTCCAGCCCATGCCGTGCAACACGCGCACCAGCCGGCCACCGACCTCCCCTGCGCCAACCACGCCATAGGTGCGCTGGGGCAGCGCCGCGCCGTCCAGGTCGGCGAGGGTCAGCAGGCTGCCGAGCACGTAGTCGACCACACCGCGGGCATTGCAGCCCGGCGCGCTGCTCCAGTGGATGCCCGCTTCGGCGAAGTAGTCCAGGTCCAGGTGGTCGGTGCCGATGGTGCAGGTGCCGACGAAGCGTACCTTGCTGCCTTCGAGCAGTTGCCGGTCGACTTTGGTCACCGAGCGCACCAGCAGGACGTCGGCTTCTTTGACGCTGGCGGCGTCCATGCTTCTGCCGGGGAAACGGCGGATCTCGCCGAAACCTTGGAAAAATGCATCGAGCAGCGGGATATTCTCGTCGGCAACTATCAGCATGGCGCTCTCCTGTCTGGGGAACGCAGTGTAGGTGCTATGCCCGGCACGATCCAGCGTGGATCAGTCGGCTTTCTTGCGAATCCAGTACAGGTAGGTACCGGCTTCTTCCTGCTGCTGGAGCAGTTCGTGGCCGAGGAAGTTGCAGAACTTGGGGATGTCGCGGCGGGTGGAGGGATCGGTGGCGATGACCTTGAGCAGGCCGCCGGCGGCCAGATTGCGTACGTGGGTGTGCAGCATCATCACCGGTTCTGGGCAGTTCAGGCCAGTGGCATCGAGGATGGCGTCGGGGGTGAAGTCTGTCATGGGTGGCTCCGCAAATGATCGCTATTGTGGCGCATAGCGCGGCACGCACCAATACCCACCCGCCCCTGCGCTGCAAGCGCAATGTCCCTCGCCTTCGCCGCGACCTCGCCTGTGCCTGTGCCTGTGCCTGTGCCTTTGCCTTTGCCTTTGCTTTTGCCTTTGCTTTTGCCTTTGCTTTTGCTTTTAAGCGCGCGGTAGTTCAGGCACCGCAGATTGCGACTTCAGGAGGCCGAGCGCAGGTCTTGCGGAGGGAGGTGACGGGCATGGATGCCCGTCAAGCGCTTCGGCCCATGGATGGGCCGTGAGCGCGGTCCTCCCGGGAGCAAGGCCGGAGCGAGGGAACCCCGAAGCGCAGCGTAGGGGCCGGATGATAGGAGCCAGCCTTTTTTGGTTACTTTTTGGGGCGTTTGCCAAAAAGTGACCCGCCGTAAGGGCGGAAAGGTGAGTGAGCGTCGCCACAGCAAATGGATATGCCCAGATGAATAAAAACCCCAGCATAAGCTTTGGCTTCTGGCTTCTGGCTTGCGGCTTGTGGCTTGTGGCTTGTGGCTTGTGGCTTGTGGCTTGTGGCTTGTGGCTTTCAGCTAGCGTGAATATCCATTTGCCGAGGAGGCGCTGAATCACCTTTCCGCCCTTACGGCGGGTCCCTTTTTGTCTTGGCAAAAAGGAACCAAAAACCGCCCGCTCCCATCATCCGGCCCCTACGCTTCGCTTCGGGGTTCCCTCACTCCGGCCTTGCTCCCGGGAGGACCGCGCTCACGGCCCATCCATGGGCCGAAGCGCTTGACGGGCATCCATGCCCGTCACCTCCCTCCGCAAGACCTCCGTTCGGCCTCCTGAAGTCGCAATCTGCAGCGTCTGATCTACCGCGCACTGAAAAGCAAAAAGCAAAAGCAGAAGCAGAAGCAGAACAGCGGCAGCGGCAGCGGCAGCGGCTTATTTTCGCGGTTTCAGGTCCAGCCTGCGCAGATGGCAGGTCACTTCCTCACGGTCGTGATACAGCTGCTTGCAGGCAATCGAAACCTTGACCTTGCCCGCCTTGAAGGTCGCCTCCATGCGGTCCAGCAGCCGACGCACTTCGGCATATCGCTGCTTCATCGGCAATTTCAGATTGACCACCGCCTCCCGGCACAAGCCCTCCCCCAACCAAGTCTCGATCAACGCAGTGGTACGCGCAGGCTTCTCGACGATATCGCAGACCATCCAGTCCACCGGTTGCTTGGGCTGCCAGGTGAAGCCATCGGCCATCAAGTGTTGCACCAAGCCAGTGTCCATCAAACTCTCGGCCATCGGCCCGTTGTCGATCGCAGTGACCAGCATGCCCCGGCGTACCAGTTGGTAAGTCCAGCCACCCGGCGATGCCCCAAGATCAACCCCGGTCATGTCATCGCCCAACCGCTGCTCCCACTGCTCGCGCGGAATGAACTGGTGCCACGCCTCTTCAAGCTTCAACGTCGAACGGCTCGGCGCCTCCCGCGGGAATTTCAAGCGAGGAATGCCCATCGGCCACAGCGCACTGTTGTTCGCATCGGCAACGCCAACGAATACCCGACGACCACTGATGAACGTCAGCAACAGCCGAGGCAGGCTGGCGTTATCGACCAAGCGCCCGGCTTTTTCCAACGCCTTGCGCAGCGGCACCTCGAACTTGCGGCAAAACGTCGACAGCTCCTTGCCATCATTGCTGTCGAGCACCTCCAGCCACAGGCTGCCAAACACCGGCAATGCCCGCAGATGCTCGAGCAACACGCTGACCCGATCGGTCTCAGGCAGTTCGATGTAGCTCCCACGCGCCCACTGCCGCGGGAAGATCAGTTGAGCAAAGCGCAACTGCGCCATCAACCGCTGCGCACCGTCGGCTTCGGCGCAGACAAACTCGGCGCAGGCGCTCTGCGGCTTGCCTTTGGCATAACCGGCAACCCCCAGGCGGGCAGCGTGCTCGCTGATCTCCGCGCAGACCTCGCCCTCGAACCCGGGCCGGCTATGCATGAACAGGGTATTCATCTCTCACTCCACTACGGCTGACGCACCAAAGGCGCCGGCAGGGCGGCGATGATAAAGGAAGATCGGAACCTGCGACATGCCCCGCCGGTCCAGAATAGGGTCAGGGCAGACAAACCGGTCTAACCTGACTCTTCAGCCAGGTCCGTACCGTGCGGGCCGAAACACCGCGGTGACACCGGCATCAACCAGCCAATGCCGGGCACCGGTGCATAAGGAGTTGGCAATGCCCTCGCTCGATAGCCTGAACACCCTCAAAACCCTCAAAGTGGCCGATCAGACCTACCACTACTACAGCCTTGCCGAAGCGGCACGACAGCTCGGAGACCTGCAGCGCCTGCCCATGTCGCTCAAGGTGCTGCTGGAAAACCTGCTGCGCTGGGAAGACGGCAAGACGGTCAGCAGCGACGACCTGCGCTCGCTCGCCGACTGGCTGCAAGACCGTCGTTCCGATCGCGAAATCCAATACCGCCCGGCGCGGGTACTGATGCAGGATTTCACCGGCGTGCCAGCGGTCGTCGACCTGGCGGCCATGCGCGCTGCCATGGCCAAGGCCGGGGGCGACCCACAGCGAATCAACCCGCTGTCGCCTGTGGATCTGGTGATCGACCACTCGGTGATGGTCGACCGCTACGCCACCCCCAAGGCGTTCAGTGAAAACGTCGACATCGAGATGCAACGCAACGGTGAACGGTACGCCTTTCTGCGCTGGGGCCAGAGCGCGTTCGACAACTTCCGCGTAGTGCCGCCGGGCACCGGCATCTGCCACCAGGTCAACCTGGAGTACCTGGGCCGTACGGTATGGACCCGTGAGGCCGACGGGCGCACCTATGCGTTCCCAGACACCTTGGTCGGCACCGACTCGCACACCACCATGATCAACGGCTTGGGCGTGCTCGGCTGGGGGGTGGGCGGGATCGAAGCGGAGGCTGCCATGCTCGGCCAGCCAGTATCGATGCTGATCCCGGAAGTGATCGGTTTCAAGCTTACCGGCAAGCTGCGCGAAGGCATTACCGCCACCGACCTGGTGCTGACCGTGACCCAGATGCTGCGCAAGAAAGGCGTGGTCGGCAAGTTCGTCGAATTCTACGGTGACGGCCTGGCCGACCTGCCCTTGGCCGACCGTGCCACCATTGCCAACATGGCGCCGGAATACGGCGCGACCTGTGGCTTCTTCCCCGTCGATGAGGTCACCTTGGACTACCTGCGCCTTTCGGGTAGGCCGCAGCAAACGGTGCAACTGGTCGAACAGTACTGCAAGACACAAGGCCTGTGGCGCCTGCCAGGCCAGGAACCGCTGTTCACCGATACCCTGGCCTTGGACATGGGTGACGTCGAAGCAAGCCTGGCCGGGCCCAAGCGCCCGCAGGACCGCGTTGCGCTCGGCCAGGTCAGCCAAGCGTTCGACCACTTCATCGAACTGCAGCCCAAACCGCTGGCCAAAGAAGTCGGCCGCCTGGAAAGCGAAGGCGGTGGCGGTGTAGCGGTGGGCAACGCCGACCAGGCCCGGGAGATCGACTACAGCCACCAAGGCCAGACCTATACCCTGCGCGACGGCGCCGTGGTGATTGCCGCCATTACCTCCTGCACCAACACCTCCAACCCCAGCGTGATGATGGCGGCTGGCCTGGTGGCGAAAAAGGCGCTGGAGAAAGGGCTACAGCGCAAACCCTGGGTGAAGAGCTCGCTGGCACCTGGTTCCAAGGTGGTCACCGACTATTACAACGCCGCCGGGCTCACCCCTTACCTGGACCAACTGGGTTTCGACCTGGTCGGCTACGGCTGTACCACCTGTATCGGCAACTCCGGCCCACTGGACGAGGCCATCGAGAACGCCATCGGTAGCGCCGACCTGACCGTGGCCTCGGTACTGTCGGGCAACCGCAACTTCGAAGGCCGGGTGCACCCGCTGGTCAAGACCAACTGGCTGGCCTCGCCACCCTTGGTGGTGGCCTACGCGCTGGCCGGCAGCGTGCGCCTGGACCTTACCCGTGACCCACTGGGCACAGGCAAGGACGGGCAGCCCGTGTACCTGCGCGACATCTGGCCCAGCCAGCAGGAAATCGCCGACGCCGTGGCCAAGGTCGACACGGCGATGTTCCACAAGGAGTACGCCGAAGTATTCGCAGGTGATGCGCAGTGGCAAGCGATCGAAGTGCCGCAGGCGGCCACCTACGTGTGGCAGGACGACTCCACCTATATCCAGCACCCTCCGTTCTTCGACGGCATTGGCGGGCCACTGCCGGTGATCGAGAACATCCAGGGCGCGCGCATTCTCGCCCTGCTTGGCGATTCGGTGACGACCGACCACATCTCCCCCGCCGGCAACATCAAGGTCGACAGCCCGGCCGGGCGCTACCTGCGCGAAAAAGGCGTGGAACCTCATGACTTCAACTCGTACGGGTCACGCCGGGGCAACCATGAGGTGATGATGCGTGGCACCTTCGCCAACATCCGTATCCGCAACGAAATGCTCGCCGGTGAAGAAGGCGGCAACACGTTGTACGTACCCACCGGGGAAAAGCTCTCGATCTACGACGCGGCCATGCGCTACCAGGCTCAAGGCACACCACTGGTGGTGATCGCCGGCCAGGAGTACGGCACCGGCTCCAGCCGCGACTGGGCAGCCAAGGGCACCAACCTGCTGGGGGTCAAAGCGGTACTGGCGGAGAGTTTCGAGCGCATCCACCGCTCCAACCTGGTCGGCATGGGCGTGCTGCCGTTGCAGTTCAAAGCCGGGCACGATCGCAAGCAACTCGGGCTCACCGGCAAAGAGCAAATCGACATCCTAGGCTTGACCGGGGCTCAGGTAAAACCCGGCATGACCCTGCAACTGCGCATCACCCGTGAGGACGGGCAGCAGCAAGACATCGAGGTGCTGTGCCGGATCGATACGGTCAATGAAGTGGAATACTTCAAAGCCGGCGGCATCTTGCACTATGTATTGCGGCAACTGATCGCCAGCTGAAACCCAGTGACCGGGGCGCACATGCGCCCCTTTTTGTTTCCGCGGCTGGCGCTTGGCCTGCCAATCGGTCATGATTTGACCCGCACGTCATCATCTGCAATACATCGCCAATAGTGGCGCCTTCTTTCGCGAACGTGCCAGGCTGCTAACGCAATCACAGCCGCCTGTTCCTGCGCCAGATCAACGAAATTAAATCTCCATTCAATAAAAACTCTGGCTTGCCGATATCTGTCGAAAGCCTTGCGGATTACTCAGCCCATGCGTAACAACCAGCCGATCACTCAACGGGAAAGGACTTTCCCTGCCCAACAACGCTTGATCTCGACCACCAATGCCAAGGGTGTGATCACCTATTGCAATGATGCGTTCGTCGAGATCAGCGGCTTCACGCGCGAGGAACTGGTCGGCGCACCGCACAACCTGGTACGCCACCCGGATGTGCCCCCTGCGGTGTTCGCCCACATGTGGCAGACCCTCAAGCAAGGCCAGCCTTGGATGGGTATCGTCAAGAACCGCTGCAAGTCGGGTGACCATTACTGGGTCAACGCCTATGTCACGCCGATCTTCGACAACAATCAGGTGACCGGTTTCGAGTCGGTGCGGGTCAAGCCCACCGCCGAGCAGATCCGCCGCGCCGAAGCCCTGTACCAGCGCATCAACCAGGGCAAACCCGCCGTTCCGCGCCGTGACAAGTGGCTGCCAGTGCTGCAGGACTGGCTGCCCTTCATCCTGGTCAGCCAGGTCGGTTTCCTGATCGGTAACTGGCTCGGGCATTCCTGGGGCTTCGCCCTGGCCGCCGCCCTGTCGGTGCCGCTCGGCCTGCTGGGCCTGGGCTGGCAACAACGCGGCCTCAAACGCCTGCTGCGCCTGGCCGAACAGACCACTTCCGACCCATTGATCGCGCAGATGTTCACCGACAGCCGTGGCGTTCAGGCGCGCCTGGAAATGGCCCTGCTCAGCCAGGACGCGCGCATGAAAACCTGCCTGACCCGCCTGCAGGACAGCGCCGAACACCTCAGCGATCAGGCACGCCAGTCCGATGTCCTGGCCCATAAGAGCTCCTCGGGGCTGGAGCGCCAGCGGGTCGAGACCGAGCAGGTTGCCGCTGCCGTCAACCAGATGGCCGCCACGACCCAAGAGGTGGCCAACCATGTACAGCGCACTGCCGATGCCACGCAGGAAGCCAACCGCCTGACCAGCCAGGGCCGGCAGATCGCCGGTGAAACCCGCGACGCCATCGAGCGCCTGTCGGCGGCCGTGGGTGAAACCGGCGAAACCGTGACACAACTGGCCAAGGACAGCGACGAAATCGGTGGCGTGGTCGATGTGATCAAGGGCATTGCCGACCAGACCAACCTGCTGGCACTGAACGCCGCCATCGAAGCGGCCCGCGCTGGCGAGATGGGCCGTGGCTTCGCCGTGGTAGCCGATGAAGTGCGCCAGCTGGCCCAGCGCACCGCTGAGTCCACAGGGCAGATCCATGGCCTGATTGCCAAGCTGCAACAGACGGCCAACAACGCCGTGCTCACCATGGAGTCTGGCCATCGCCAGGCTCAGGAGGGCGTAGAACGTGTGATGCAGGCGGACCAGGCGTTGGTGGGGATCAGCGAGGCGGTGGCCAACATTACCGACATGGCGACCCAGATCGCAGCAGCCACTGAAGAGCAGACTGCCGTGGCCGATGAGATCAGCCGCAACATCAGCACGATCGCCGAACTGGCCGACCAGACAGCCGAACAGGCGCAGCACTCTGCACAGCTCAGCGAAGCATTGACCACTACCGCCGGTGGCCAATACTCACTGGTGGAGCGCTTCAACCGCTGACAACACAGCGCCCCTTCGCGGCACTAACCGTGAAGGGGCACTACCAACCGAGGGTCAGGCGGCTCTCGAAAAACCGCTCCTCCCCCGTCAACGGGTCGGCAAAGCGCAAGCTGTGGGCCAGCAGCTTCAATGGCCGCTGGTAATCATCTTCCACCTCGAGAAGCGCTGGATAGAACGGGTCGTTACAAATCCCCGCCCCCAGTGCAGCCATGTGCACCCGCAGTTGATGGGTCTTGCCGGTCACCGGCGAAAGGCCGTAGCGCCACAACTCCCCCCGCTTCTCCAGCACCTCGGCCAGGGTTTCGCTGTTATCGTCGCCCTGTACCTCATGCATACGGAAAAACGGCTCGCCATGTACCAGGCGGCTTTTATGCACCCGCGGAAAATCATGCTGGGGCAAGGCTGGGGCGATGGCCTGATAGCGTTTGTCGATACGACGCTCGGGAAACAGACGCTGGTACGCACTGCGGGTTTGCGGGTTGGCCGAGAACAACACCAGCCCTGCGGTATGCCGATCGATGCGGTGCAACGGCACCAGGTGAGGGTTGTCCAGACGCCGGATCAGACGGCGCAGCAAAGTCTGTTCGACATATTCACCGGTCGGCGTAACCGGCAGAAAATGCGGTTTGTCGGCCACCACCAGATGCTCGTCCACATGCAGGATGGTTTCCTGAACCGGGATCGGCCGCTCGTTGGGCACCTCGCGAAAATAGTGCAGACGCATGCCGCGGCGGTAAGGCAGGTCGGCTGCGACCGCCCGGCCTTCGGCGTCTAGCACTCGGCCACGAGCAAAACGGTCAAGCCACTGGGCACGCTCGATCGCCTTGAAATGGTCGCACAGGCAATCAAGTACCGTCGCCCAGTTGCCAGGTGGCAGGCACACCGTGCTGGCTTGCTGGCGGGCGGGGTCGAATGGCGTGGTCATGGCGAGACTCGGGGCAGGCTGGGCCGGGCATTATCCCCCAACCCCGCCAGCTCAACCAGCCTGGACCACGGCCTCGCTGCGTGCCTTCAGCCAGCGCAGAACCTGCACCGGCTCCCAG
The DNA here is from genome assembly GCF_044748785.1 of Pseudomonas sp. NPDC089743. Taxonomy (NCBI): domain Bacteria; kingdom Pseudomonadati; phylum Pseudomonadota; class Gammaproteobacteria; order Pseudomonadales; family Pseudomonadaceae; genus Pseudomonas; species Pseudomonas sp. NPDC089743. Next base: position 192,532 of record NZ_JBIVGS010000005.1, on the reverse strand, counting down.
CGGCCTGGATCATAGAGCGCATACAGCAAGCCTTGGTAACCCACCACATCCAACCCTCGATGGTACCCGGCCCGCTGAAACAGGGCCTCGATCTCGGCGAAGCAGGTGTTGAAATGGACCTTGCCGAACGGCGTACGGTCATCGGTGACCAGGCCTTCGAGGCGCAGTTCCAGCACGGCGTCACATACCCGCTCCACCGGCATGCGGTTGACGCTGTACTTGAGTTGCTCGACATTGAGCATGGGCTTACCTCGATACTGTATTTATATACAGCATACGAACTTGCACACCCCGCCGTCAATTGATCCGCGCCTCACCGCAAACCTGGCAGGTAGCCTGTGCCCCTGCGGATGGTCAGCACTTCACGACGCGGCACGTCCGGGGTTACCGACAGGTGGACCCAACTGTCGAACTCGAGGATCATCTGGTCGAAATTCACTGCACTTGCGCTCACCCGGCGGACCACCTCCCGATTACTGATGCCGAATATCTTGAAATCTGCAGCCAGCCCGTGCAGGTGCTGGCTACGCGAAGAGCCGCCTATACGTTTGTTCAGCGCGGGTGAGCGGTAACCACTGCTGACGATCACCGGCAGACCGAACAATGCTCGAACCTGCTCAAGGGCGTGACAGAGTAGATGAAGGTTACTGATGACTTGCTGCGGTGGCGTATTGTCCAGCCCTTCGCGAGAGGCGACCTGCGAGGCAACCATCTCTTCCAGGGTAAAGTTTGGTGTGATGAACATGACTGCATTCTCGACGATGATGAAGTACCGGCGTCTGTCGCCGGTACGGCATCTTCGAGCAACAACTCAGCGCATGCAGGCAGGCGATGCTTCCCCTGCCGCCATCATTGCGCGAGGAAGGCCACGACCTGTTCAGGATCGAACGGCCAAAGCAGCTCCGCCGAAGTATCGCAACGACGCAATACGGGAATGATCAGCCCGTAGCGCTCGAACAGCGCCTCGCTGTCGGCGATATCGACCAGCTCGACCAGCAGACCATGATCGACGAAAGGCATGAGCACAGCTTCGGCCACTTCGCACAAGTGGCACCCGACGGTGCCGAAGAGTTGGCATTCAGGCAGCATGGGGCGAGACCCGGTTTGGCGTGGATGAGAAGCCTATTCTAGGTCGCTACCGCCCCATGTGCACCTGACTCGCTCAATCCTGGCTGGTGGCACCGATGCGGTGCAGCGACAGGTCGGCGCCCTGGAACTCCTGCTCATGGCTCAGGCGCAGACCGAGGACCGCACGGATCAGCCCGTACACCACAAAGCCGCCAAGCAGCGCGATCAGCACCCCTGACAGGCTCCCGATCAACTGGCTGATCAGGCTGACACCGCCCATACCGCCTAGGCTCGCCTGCCCGAAGATGCCACAGGCGATCCCGCCCCATACGCCGCACAGCCCGTGCAATGGCCACACGCCCAGTACATCGTCGATCTTCCAGCGGTTTTGCGCGGCAGTGAAGCTCCACACGAACAACACGCCCGCCACTAGGCCAGTAGCCAGCGCACCGAGCGGATGCATCAGGTCCGAACCTGCACAAATCGCCACCAGCCCAGCCAGCGGCCCGTTGTGCAGGAAACCCGGGTCGTTGCGCCCGGCCAACAAGGCGGCCAGGGTGCCGCCGACCATGGCCATCAGCGAATTGATCGCCACCAGGCCACTGACGCCTTGCAAGGTCTGCGCGCTCATGACGTTGAAGCCGAACCAGCCGATGATCAGGATCCACGAGCCCAGTGCCAGGAACGGAATGCTCGATGGCGCGAAGGCCACCAGCCGACCCTCACGGTACCGCCCCCGCCGAGCCCCAAGCAGCAGCACTGCCACCAGTGCCAGCCAGCCGCCCATCGCATGCACCACCACCGACCCTGCGAAATCATGGAACGGCGCACCGAAGCGCGCCTGCAGCCATGCCTGAGCACCGAAGTTGCCATTCCATACCACGCCCTCGAAGAACGGGTAAATGAAGGCTACGATCAACGCTGTGGCACACAGCTGAGGCACGAACCGCGCACGCTCGGCGATGCCCCCGGAGATGATCGCCGGTATCGCTGCTGCGAACGTCAGCAGGAAAAAGCACTTGACCAGCGCATAGCCGTGGTCGGCGGCCAGTTGGGATGCCGGGGCCAGAAAACTCGCACCATAGGCAACCCAGTAACCGATGAAGAAGTACACCAGCGCCGAGATGGCGAAATCGCTGAGTATCTTCGACAAGGCATTGACCTGGTTCTTGTGGCGCACGGTGCCCACTTCGAGAAACGCGAAGCCCGCGTGCATGGCAAGCACCAGAATGGCGCCCATGAGGATGAAAAGTGTATTGGAGCCGTGGACCAGGGTGTCCATGGCGCTGTGCATGTTGTCCATGAAAAGGCAGACCTGACTGAAAAAAGGCACCAGGACAGTTCAAGAACCTGCATCCATGCACCGGATCGGTGCCAGCCCACTGCCCGGGTACGGTGAACCGAGCGAAGCCTGCGTGGTTTTTCTTGGGTTTGTCGTGGATTGGGTTAAGGTTTATCGGTATATGCCGGGGTCGTTGCCCTTTATCGGCGCACCGCTGCGGTTTACGCCCCGCGTTGTGGCAATCTTCTTTAGCAAGGCCCATACCAGCAACGGAACTGAACCTTCAGCGCACAGCGAAACTCGAATGACCTACACATCGACACAGGGAGAGCACCATGGCCAGCAAATCGGCAAAGACTGCACAAGAGATATTGATGGCGGACTTTCAGGCTTTGGTCCGTGACACAGAGAAGCTCCTGGCCGACACCGCCAATCTGGCGGGCGACCAGGCCGATGAGCTGCGTGAGCAGATTCACGAGCGCCTTACCCAGGCCCGAGAAACCTTGCAACTGACCCAGGAGTCGGTACGTGAGCGGGGCCAGGCGGCCTTGGGCAGTGCCGAGCACTACGTACAGGAAAACCCTTGGCAGGCCATCGGCATTGCCGCAGGTGTCGGCCTGCTGATTGGCCTGTTGGCCAATCGGCGTTAAGGAGCTTCCATGGACAATGACGCCATTGGCACCGGCGCTTCGGGCAGGCGCCTGGGCGCCGCGATTCTGGGGCTGCTGCATAGCCATATCGAACTGTTCGGTATCGAACTGCAGGAGCAGAAAGGACGCACCCTGAGCCTGTTGCTGTTCGCCGGCCTGGCGCTGGTGTTCGCCCTGCTGCTGCTGACAGCCCTGTCAGGCCTGCTGCTGGTGTTGCTGTGGGACAGCTATCGCCTGGCCGGGATAATCGGCCTGTGTGTGTTTTATGGTGTGGCTGCGCTGTATTGCGGCCTTCGCTTGAAAGCCGCGGTGTTCGACGAGTCTTCGCCGTTTGGCGCCACCCTCGAAGAACTTGCCAAGGATCGGGAGCGTCTGCTGCCATGAGCCTGCCTGAACTACCCAATACACGTAACCCACGAGAGCTGCGCAAAGCCCTGCTGCGCCTGCGCATGGAGATGCACCGCCAGCAAATCCGCCAGGAGTCCGGGCAAATGCTGCAGCCACTGCACCGCCTGCGCGGCATGGGCGGCTCACTGCATGATGGCCTGGGCATCAAGCACGCGCCTCTATGGGGCATTGGTGCGGTCGTGGCGCTGGGCTTTCTGACCGGCAAAGGGGTGCGCAGCGGCAACCTGTCGCGGCTGGTGCGCCTGGGCACTACCCTGCTGCCGCTGGTGAAGCTGTATCTGCAAGGCCCACGGCGCTCCTGAGCCACCACCAGAGCCGTCAATCACAGGTGAGCCACGCGTTTGCAGCGTGGCTCGCACCTGTGAGCGACGGCTTGCCGACGATAAGGCCGGTAGCGATTTTCCGCTTGCACAGCCCCGCGCGACACCGGAAGCTACGCCATTCGACCTACAGGAGAGCGAGCCTTGGACTGGCATACCCTGCTCACCCGCGAGCGCCTGGGCAAAGCCCTGTACAGCCCTGAGGAACTGGGGCGCAGCCCCTTCCACAAGGACCACGACCGGATCATCTTCTCAGGCGCGTTTCGCCGCCTGGGGCGCAAGACCCAGGTTCACCCCGTTTCCAGCAACGACCACATTCACACGCGCCTGACCCATTCCCTCGAGGTTAGCTGTGTAGGGCGCTCACTGGGCATGCGCGTCGGCGAAACGTTGCGGGGCAGCCTGCCTGACTGGTGCGAACCCAGTGACCTGGGCATGATCGTGCAGTCCGCCTGCCTGGCCCACGACATCGGCAACCCACCGTTCGGCCACTCAGGCGAAGATGCCATCCGCCATTGGTTCCAGCAGGCTGCAGGGCGCGGCTGGCTGGATGACATGACGGATGACGAGCGCGGCGACTTCCTCAACTTCGAAGGCAATGCCCAAGGCTTTCGCGTGCTCACCCAGCTTGAGTATCACCAGTTCGACGGCGGTACCCGCCTGACCTACGCCACCCTGGGTACCTATCTGAAGTACCCCTGGACCGCCCGGCATGCCGATGCCCTGGGGTACAAGAAGCACAAGTTCGGCTGCTACCAAAGCGAACTGCCGCTGCTAGAACAGATCGCCCAGAAGCTCGGCCTGCCCTTACTGGAGGAGCAACGCTGGGCGCGCCATCCGCTGGTCTATCTGATGGAGGCAGCCGATGACATCTGCTACGGGCTGATCGACCTGGAAGATGGCCTGGAGATGGAGCTGCTGCAGTACGCCGAAGTGGAAGCACTGTTGCTGGACCTGGTCGGCGATGACTTGCCAGAAACCTATCGCCAGCTTGGCCCTGCAGATTCGCGGCGACGCAAGCTGGCGATCTTGCGTGGCAAAGCCATCGAGCACCTGACCAACGCCGCTGCGAGCGCCTTCGTCGAGCAACAGCAGGCCTTGCTTGCCGGGCAATTGAGCGGCGACCTGGTCGAGCACATGCATGGCCCGGCCAAGCGCTGCGTGCTTCAGGCCAAGGACATGGCACGCAACAAGATATTCCAGGACAAGCGCAAAACGCTGCACGAAATCGGTGCCTACACCACCCTGGAAATCCTCCTCAACACCTTCTGTGCTGCCGCCCTGGAGCAGCATGGCGGGCGCACCCCGTCCTTCAAGAGCCGCCGCGTACTGGATCTGATTGGTAACAATGCCCCCCACCCGCATGATTCTCTGCACAAAGCCTTCCTGCGCATGATCGATTTCATCGCCGGCATGACCGACAGCTATGCCAGCGAGATGGCCCGCGAGATGACCGGCCGCTCCAGCCCGACCTGAACCTGGGTGCTGCCGCATGCCTTTACGTATGCGGCCCCTTTTATTGAAGGATATTTCCTACAAATGTCGCCAACTGTTAAACAGAAAGAGCATCTCCAAATAAAAAGTTACCAATAGACCTTTGACACTGATTCAAACTCTTACGCTTCGTAGCTCTAATTGCTTTCCACTGTAAGCCATTTCCCATATACGTTTAATCGCCCCACTTCACACCCCATGTCAGATGCAACTGGGTTAAGGTGCCCCCCTGCCTCGTCATCCGCCGTAGGGAAGTTGAACATGCACTCCGTATTTATTGTCGATGACCACCCCGTCATCCGCCTGGCTGTCCGTATGCTGCTTGAAAACCAGAACTACAAAGTCGTCGGCGAGTCGGACAATGGCGTGGACGCCATGCAGATGATCCGCGAAACGCTGCCCGACCTGGTGATTCTGGATATCAGCATCCCCAAGCTGGACGGCCTGGAGGTCCTCTCGCGCTTTCAGGCCATGGCGTTGCCGCTGAAGGTGCTGGTCCTCACCGCGCAATCGCCCGCGCTGTTCGCCGTACGCTGCATGCACTCGGGTGCAGCAGGCTATGTGTGCAAACAGGAAGACCTGAGCGAGTTGCTCAGCGCTATCAAGGCGGTACTTGCCGGATACAACTATTTCCCCAGCCAGGCCATCCACACCGACCACGAAACAGCGGATAACGATCTGCGGCTTTTCCGCCAGGTCAATGATCGTGAACTTATGGTGCTGCAACTTTTCGCCCAAGGGCGCAGCAACAAGGAAATTGCCAAAGGCATGTTTCTGAGCAACAAGACCGTCAGTACCTACAAGAAGCGCCTGATGCAGAAACTCCAGGTCGACACCTTGGTCGACCTTATTGAGATGGCCAAACGCAACGCGCTGGTCTGAGGTGTCACATGGCGCGACTTCTTGCCTGGCTGGCCCTTGCACTGCCATTGGCCTGCTGCCCAGCGCAGGCTTCTCAGCTTGAGGCGGTGCCGTATTCCCTGCTTTCCCGCTCCTCGGCCCCACCGGTCACCCCACAGCTGACCGCGCAACAGCGGGAATGGCTGATGGGCCGCCAATACCTGAAGCTGGGCACGTCTGCACCCGACTATCCGCCGTTCGACATAACCAGTGGCGGCCGCGACTATCAAGGCCTTACCGCCGAATATGCCAGCCTGATCGGCAAGGTCCTGCAAGTGCCGATTCGAGTGCTGCGCTACCCCAACCGGCAAGCTGCGGTAGAGGCGCTCAAGAAAGGTGAGATCGACCTGCTCGGCAGCGCCAATGGCTATGAAGCAGCGAGCGATGGCCTGGCGCTTTCGGACCCTTATGCCGTGGACCAGCCAGTGCTGGTGACCCGCGAAGACGAACGCCGCACACTCAACCCGGGCATGGCGGGCATGCGCCTGGGCATGCTGTATCACTATCTGCCCCGAGAAGAAGTCAGCACTGTCTATCCCAAAGCAGAACTGCTGGCCTTCGGTTCATCTTCCCAAGCCCTCAATGCCGTAGCGTTCGGGCAGGCTGACGTGTTCATCGGCGATACCATCTCCACGCACTACCAGCTCAACCGCGGCCACCTGCCGCGCCTGCGCATGGCCAGCTTCGGCAAACATGAAAGCGTCGGCTTCAGTTTTGCGATGCGTGCGCAAGATACCATTCTCAAGGATCTGGTGAACCTGGCCCTGGACCGCCAGCCAGCTGCCGTGCGCGCCAGCATCTTCAAACGCTGGAGTGCCGGCAGCGACCTGCTGCTGAGCGAGCGCAAACTGCAGCTCACGGCCGAAGAAGAGCAGTGGTTGCGCCGCCACCCTGTGATGCAGGTGGCTATCGACGAAACGGCTGCACCGCTGTCGTATTTCGACGGCAATGGCCATTTCCGCGGGATCACCGCCGACCTGCTGGACCTGATCCGCCTGCGTACAGGCCTGCGCTTCGAAGTGCAGCGCGCCAACGGCATCGCTGAGATGATCGCCCGACTCGAGGACGGGCGCGTGAACATGATCGCAGCGCTTGCCGTGGATGACATGAGCGAGGAGCACTTGCAGCTCAGCCGGCCGTACCTGGAAAGCACCTATGTGCTGGTGACGCGCACCGAAACGCCCCAGTACACCTCACTGGAACACTTGCAGGGCCGGCGCATCGCCATCACCCGCTACAGCGAAATGTCCAAACTGCTGACAACCCGATACCCGCAGACCGGCTGGATCGAGACCGAGAGCCCCTACTATTCCATGGCACTGCTGAGCAGTGGTGCAGTCGATGCCGTCATCACGACCTTGATCGATGCCAACCATGCCGTGGCAGGTAACGCCAAACTGGTGATCCGCAGCACGGTCGGTACCGAGCCTGCGAGCTTCGCCATGGCCACCTCCGCACAGGAAACAGAACTGGCATCGATCCTGGACAAGGCGCTGCTGAGTATTTCGCCGGAAGAACTGGGGGTGATCAACAACCGCTGGAGTGGCTACAGCCAGCATGACGACAGCAACTGGCTGGGTTTCAGGCGCCTTGCCATGCAAGTGTTGCTGGGGACCGCCGTGCTGCTGTTGGGGGCGCTGCTGTGGAACGCTCGGTTGCGCCGCCAGATCAAACAGCGCCAGCACGCTGAACGTGCCCTGAGCGATCAACTGGAGTTCATGGGCGCACTGCTCAACGGCACCCCGCACCCCATGTACGTAAGGGACAGAGCGGGCTGTTTGCAAAGCTGCAATGCCAGTTACCTGGAAGCGGTGCAGGCGACCCACGAAGAGGTCATCGGCAAGCGCCTAGAGGACAGCCTGTTCGCAGGGTCGGACAGCACTCGCCAGATCCATGCCGACTATCTGCAGGTGATGGCCGCCGGCGTTCCGTTGATCATCGACCGCCCCTTGCGGCTCAAGGATCGCGAAATCACCATCTACCACTGGATCCTGCCGTACCGTGATTCACTCGGTGAGGTCCAGGGAATCATCGGTGGCTGGATCGACATCAGCGAGCGGCGCAAGCTGGTGCAGGAGCTGCGCGAGGCCAAGCAATTGGCTGATGATGCCAACCGCGCCAAAAGCACCTTCCTGGCTACCATCAGCCATGAGATCCGCACCCCGATGAACGCGGTCATCGGCATGCTCGAACTGGCGGTCAAGCGTGCCCATCAAGGGCAGATCGATCGCACCTCCCTGGAAGTCGCCCACCATTCGGCCAAGGACCTGCTGGGCCTGATCGGTGACATCCTGGATATCGTGCGTATCGAATCTGGCCACCTGTCCCTTGCACCCGAGCCGGTCGACCTTGCGGCACTGGTCGAATCGGTGAGCCGCGTGTTCGATGGCCAGGCACGGCAAAAAGGCCTGGCCTTCGACGTCGAGATCGACCCCAGCGCACGCTGCCACGTCCTGCTCGACCCCTTACGCTTCAAGCAGATCCTGTCCAACCTGATCAGCAATGCCATCAAGTTCACCGGGCAGGGTCAGGTGCGCATCAGCCTCAGCCTGCATGAAGAAGCCCCCTCAGTGCCTCCGAGCCTGGAGCTGGAAGTGCGTGACACGGGCATCGGCATTCACGACGATGACTTGCAACGGCTGTTCAATCCCTTCGTTCAGGCCAACCCACACAGCCAGGGCGCTCGCGCCGGCACCGGCCTGGGCCTGGCCATCTGCCGTAGCCTGTGCGAAATGATGGGCGCGAGCCTGAGCATCAAGAGCGTGCCGGATTTCGGCACGCAGGTTCGCTTCAGCGTCCCGCTGCAACGTGTAGACGCTCTGCCGCCGCAGGTGCTGGAAGCCGATGACATGGACGTCCCCGATGCCCGGCTGAAGGTGCTGGTGATCGACGACCACCCGGCCAACCTGATGCTGATGGCGCAACAGCTGGGCTACCTTGGCCTGAGCCAGGCCACTGCCAGCGATGGCAGCGAAGGCCTGGAAAAATGGCGCGAAGGGCAATTCGACGTGATCGTCCTCGATTGCAACATGCCGCACATGAACGGTTATCAGCTTGCCGCCGCCGTGCGCGCCGAAGAACGCCAGAACGGGCGTACTCCCTGCGTGATCCTGGGCTATACCGCCAACGCCCAGCCCGAAGTCAGGCAGAAGTGCCTAAGTGTCGGGATGGACGACTGCCTGCTCAAACCCATCAGCCTGCGCACCTTGAGCCAACGCCTGGCCAATATCACCCCCCGGCGGGAGCGGCCCGCAAAGGAGGCACCGTTCCATCTCGAAGGTCTGCGCAGTATCGTTGGCGATAACCCCAACGACCATGAGCGGTTTCTCAAGGCGTTGCTGATGAGCCTGCAGCAGGACCTGGCAACGCTCATGGGCCTGAACCCTGAAGCCCAGCCCGAGGCCATCGCCGAGCAGGCACACAAGATCCTCAGCGCGGCGCGGATGCTGGAAGCGCAGCACTTGATGGCGGCCTGTGAGGCCTTGGAACAGAACGGGTTGCCCGCAGCGCAGCTGAAACAGCGGCGACAGGCTTTGGCACGGCACATGCGCCGCGTAGAGAAAGCCTTGGCCAGAGAACTGACCAAGCCTTGATGAAGCGGCCGCCCTAACGGGCGCCGCTTCAGCCGAGCATCAGGAAGCCGGGTTGATCGGCTTTTCCGGGTACCAGGCGTCCAGCAGCGGGCTGACTTCGATGGAGGTCAGTTCGCTGCGGCCTTTGAGCCAGGCTTCGACAGCGGCACGTTGCTCTTCGCTGACCGAGCCACGTTCTGCCAGGCAAACCAGGCCGAAATCATCACCACCGACATAGTCCAGGCCGTTGGCGTCCATGGCTTCTGCCAGGAAGGCGTCGAGGAAGGCATCGATGGCTTCGTCGGACAGGTCTTCCTTGAAACCCAGGTTCAATTCGAAACCCAGCTCCTGGAATTCATCAACGCACAGCTTCTTGCGCAGACGACGGGAACGGTTGGTAGCCATGAAACAATCCTCTTGAGTAATAACGCGCGGCACTTTAACAGTTTCCGCAGTACAACGGCGCTTTTCCGTCGAACGTGGCGCATGAGTGCTGCGCTTGGGGCATAATGCGCACTATATTTCGTAGAGGGGCCATCATCTCTTACAGCCCCTATGTCTTTTTCCCTCGTCCGCAGGGTATGAATCTCATATGATCAAATCGCTCCGCCCCCTCGTTCTCGCCGGCATGCTCCTGCCGTTCGCCCTGCCCAGCCAGGCTGCGGCTGTAAACACCACGCTGCCACCCAAGGTTCAGCAAGCGCTCAAAGCCAGCAAACTGCAGGACAGCGCACTGTCACTGGTGATGCTGCCGCTCAATGGCCCTGGCACGCCGACCGTGTTCAACGCCGATGTGTCGGTCAACCCGGCCTCGACCATGAAGCTGGTCACCACCTATGCAGCCCTCGAACTGCTCGGCCCGACATTCCAGTGGAAGACCGAGTTCTACACCGATGGCACCCTGAGCAACGGCGTGCTCAACGGCAACCTGTACCTCAAGGGCGGCGGTGACCCCAAGCTGAACATGGAGAAACTGTGGCTGCTGATGCGTGACCTGCGCGCCAACGGCGTGCGCACCATTACCGGCGACCTGGTGCTGGACCGTAGCCACTTCGTACAGCCCAACCTGCCGCATTTCAATGATGACGGCGGCGACATGAACAAGCCCTTCCTGGTCAAGCCCGACTCCTTGCTGGTCAACCTCAAGGCCCTGCGCTTCGTCGCCCGCAACGATGGCGGCAAAGTGACTGTCGCCGTTGAGCCACCCATTGCGAGCATTCGCATCGACAACCAGGTCAAGGCAGTTGCCTCCAGAAAGTGCACTGGCGATGTACGCTACAACCCGGTGCCTCAAGCCGATGGCATGAATGTGGTGGTCAGCGGCCAGTTGGGCGATGGCTGCAACTCGCAGACCTACCTCGCGCTGCTCGATCACCCGACCTATGCCGCCGGTGCCGTGCGCGCGATCTGGAACGAGCTCGGTGGCAGCATCCAGGGCCGTGACCGCATCGAGAACGTGCCCAAGGGCGCGCGCCTGCTGGCACGGGCCTTCTCGCCCGACCTGGTGGAGGTGATCCGGGACATCAACAAGTACAGCAACAACACCATGGCCCAACAGCTGTTTCTGAGCCTTGGCGCACAGTTCCGTACCGACGCCGATGGCGACGATGCCCGCGCCGCCCAACGCGTGATTCGCCAGTGGTTGGCCAAGAAAGGTATCACCGCGCCGCACCTGGTGATGGAAAACGGCTCGGGCCTGTCGCGTGCTGAACGGGTAAGCACCCGGGAAATGGCTGCATTGCTGCAAGCGGCGTGGAATAGCCCCTACTCCGCCGAGTTCATCAGTTCGATGCCATTGGTGGGGATGGACGGCACCATGCGCAAGCGCCTCAAGCGCACCGCCATGGCCGGCGAAGGCCACATCAAGACGGGCACCCTGAATACCGTACGCGCCATCGCGGGCTTCAGCCGTGACAGCAACGGCAATACCTGGGCAGTGGCGGCGATCCTCAACGACCCGAAACCCTGGGGTGCATCGCAGGTACTCGACCAGGTACTGCTGGACCTGTATCGCCAACCCAAAGCCGGTAACCGGACGGCAGGCGTCAACCCATGATCTGACTCCAACAGATCCGGCCTCATCGCCGGCAAGCTGGCTGCCACTTGGATTTGCGCCGGCTTTTAGAAATTGGGCAAGGCGGGTGCTGTCACAGGCAAAGCGCAGGCCTTGAGAACTGCGCGGTTGGGGTGGGAGCCGGCTTGCCGGCGATGAGGCCGGTGCGCACACCTCAGTTCAATTCTGCCTCGACACGATCCCTGCCTGCCTGCTTGGCTGCATAGACGCCAGCATCAGCCCGCAGCAACAGGGCATCGGCACCCTCCCCCGGCCGCCATCCAGCCACGCCAAAACTGGCGGTCACTTTGCCAACGCCTTCGACAGGCACATTGCGCACGCCGTGCCACAGTTCCATCGCCAACAGCCGCGCCTGTTCGGCGCTGCTGCCTGGGCACAGCACCATGAACTCTTCCCCGCCAAGCCGGCAGAAAACGTCGGTACGCCGCAAGCGCTGACCGATGCGCTGGCACAAGCTGCGCAGCACATGATCCCCCACGGCATGACCGTACTGGTCGTTGATCCTCTTGAAGTGGTCGATGTCGAGCATGATCACTGCCAGTTCCTGATCATCACGCTGGGCTCGGTCCAGTTCGGCCTTCAGCCGCTCCTGGAAGTAACGGCGGTTGTGGATACCGGTCAGGGCATCGGTCACCGACAGCTTACGCAAATCCTCCTCCACACCCTTGAGGTCGGAAATGTCGGTCAGGTAACCATGCCAGAGCGTACAACCGTCTTCACCGACCTCGGGCGTGGCCTCGCCGCGCACCCAGCGCAAACCGGCTTTGGGCAGGCACACCCGGTACTCTTCACGCCAAGGGGACAGGTGTTCGGCCGAGTCGCGCACGGAGCGTCGCACGCGCTCAAGGTCATCGGCATGAATGCGCTCGAACACCACCGTGGCGTCCTTCTGCAGCAACTGCAAGTCGATTTCGTAGATATCGAACAGCCCTTGGCTGGCGTAGGGGAAACACGAGTGGCCGTTGGCGTCCAGGCGATACTGATAAATGCCGCCCGGCACCTCGGCACTGAGCTTCTCCAGCAGCCGATCACGCATCGCCAGCGCCTCATGCACACGACGCTGCTCGGTGACATCGATGCAAATTGCCAGGTAACCCACCCAAAGCCCCTGCTCGTCGAGCACTGCGGTCACCAGCATGTTGGCCAACAGCTGGCTGCCGTCCTTGCGCACCAAGGTCCACTCGCCTGGCTGCGCGCCACCGCCCTGCAAGGTCTCGGCGAACATCGCCTGGCCACCGTCAATGTGACGCCCGTAGCGCAGGCTCAGGGCATGGGCGCGCTGGCTGAGGTCCTCAGGCAGGACCAGGTGTTCCAGATGAAGATGCCCGACCGCTTCGCTGGCCGCGTAACCCAGCATGCGTTCGGCACCGGCATTGAAGGTACTGACCACGCCCTTGAGGCTGGTCGCGATGATAGCGACCTGGGTAGCAGCATCAAGCACACTGCGCAGCTGATTATGCGTCTCGCGCAACGACTGCTCGCTGACCCGCAACTGCGCGGTACGCTGCTCCACCAGCTTGAGCGCCCGTTGCCGCTGGCTGAACAGGCTGTACAGCAACGCACTGAGCAACAGGCTCAGCAGGCCACCGAGCAAGCCCACAGCCAGCGCTGCCGAGGAGCGGTTGCCCTGCATGAATACCTGGCTGGGGCGGATATCAAGCTGGTAATGATGGTCGGCCAGGTGCAGCAGCTGCGTGCTGACCAACGCCAATGGCGCGGCCGAGTTCTGCGAGTCGAACAACAACTCATGGCCATCGCGCCCACTGGGGTCGACGATGCGTACCACCAGGTTGTCCTCGGCAATGGCCGGCAGGCCGTCCGTGATCAGTTGCCGCAGGTTCAGCAGCGCCATGGCATACCCTGCAGGGCCGTCAGCCTGCGCGGTGTAGAACACCGGCGCGACCATCAACAGCCCGCGGGCGTAGCCCGGCGCCACACTGATCATGTCCAGCGGCGCCGACACTGCCATGCTACCGGGCTCCACGGCACGCATCAGGGTCTGGTCACGTACCGCCTGGCCGCGCAGGTCCAGCCCGTAGGGTTGCCCCTGCATCTGGGTTGCTTGGGTGTAAAGCACAGGGAAGTAGTGATCACGTGGCGGCGCCGGGTGCCAATCGCCCCCCTCGTCCAGGTCACGGATCAAGTAGGCCTGACCCAACGCAGCACTGGCCTGGCGCTCGAACGCCCGCCGCTGCGCGCCTTCGACCCGCGGCGCCCACGAGTAAGCCTGGGTACGACGCAGCAAGGGGCGGGCGTAGCCGTTGAACTCGCTTGGGGTGACTTCGTTGGAGAAGCTGAAAAAGCGGCGCAAGCTGTCCAGGCGCTGCTCCTGGTCATCGAAGCGCTCGGCGATACGGCTATAGCGCTCGCTGGCCAGCAGCTCGAAGCGCTGGCGCAGTTGCTGCTTGTAAAACGCATGCGTGGCCAGCGCCAGGGCAATCGACAGCAAGCTGCCGGCCACCAGCGCCACCAATGCCACCGCCCAGGCAGCCATCGCCTGGCTGCACAGGCCCAACACCTTCGCACGCACGCCATACTTCGACATAGCTCGGTCTCGTCACGTCAGCGTCCTGCGAAAATCATGGCCCTGTGCTGAGTTATAGCTATTGGCCATTAGCGATGCAACGTTGCCTGTCGCATTAGCGCAGTTGCAGGCGCCAGGCGCGGTGGATGCGATTGTTGCGGGCAAAATCCGGGTCCAGTGTCTGCGCCGTGATTTCCTCCACCACGTACCGCGCAGCCAGGTGCTCATCGAGCTGGAACTTGCGGAAGTTGTTGGAGAAATACAGCACGCCACCGGGGGCCAGGCGCGCCATGGCCAGGTCGAGCAATTGCACGTGGTCACGCTGCACGTCGAACACACCTTCCATGCGTTTGGAGTTGGAGAAGGTTGGCGGGTCGATGAAGACCAGGTCGTAGGTGTCGCGATTGGCTTCCAGCCAGGCCATGACATCGCCCTGCTCCAAGCGGTTGCGCTCGGAGAAACCGTTCAGCGACAGGTTGCGCCGCGCCCAGTCCAGGTAGGTCTTGGACAGGTCGACGCTGGTGGTACTGCGCGCACCGCCCTTGGCAGCATGTACGCTGGCCGTCGCGGTGTAGCAGAACAGGTTCAGGAAGCGCTTGCCGGCGGCCTCACGCTGGATGCGCATGCGCATCGGGCGGTGGTCGAGGAACAGGCCCGTGTCGAGGTAGTCGGTGAGGTTGACCAGCAGCTTGACGCCACCTTCACTGACCTCATGGAAGCGCCCTTCGGTGGCCTGGCGCTCATACTGGCGGGTGCCGCTCTGCCGCTCAC
Source organism: Pseudomonas sp. NPDC089743 (assembly GCF_044748785.1). Lineage (NCBI taxonomy): Bacteria > Pseudomonadati > Pseudomonadota > Gammaproteobacteria > Pseudomonadales > Pseudomonadaceae > Pseudomonas > Pseudomonas sp. NPDC089743. The sequence continues at coordinate 177,469 of NZ_JBIVGS010000005.1, read as the reverse complement.
GGCGCTTGAGCACCACATGCTGCGGGTCGACGCCCAGCGCCTGGGGGATCGCCGACAAGGCATCGAGCAGGCGCGCCTGGGCCTTTTCCGGGTCGATCGAGCGTGGCGCGGCGTACTCCTGCACGTGGACCCAATCCTGATAGAGGTCGACCGCCAAGGCATATTCAGGCATATCGGCATCGTACACGCGGTAGCAGTCGATCTGCTCCTTGCGCGCCCACTTGCCCAGTTGCTTGAGGTTCTTCTGCAGGCGGTTGGCGAACATCTGAGCGCCTTCGGACAGGCGTGCAGGCTCATTGGCTACCGGCAGCGGTCGGCGGGTATCGCCGCTCTCGGCCTGGGCCTCGCGACGCTCGCCGGTGACGAACTGATCAGGCTGCACCTTGAAAAGCAGCAGTTTGCACGGCAGCGCGCCGTTCCAGAACGCATATTGCTTGTGGCTGCGGATGCCCATGCGCTTGCCCAACTCCGGCGCACCGGTGAACACCGCCGCTTCCCAGCCCATGCACGCCTGGCGCAAGCGCTCGCCGAGGTTCTGGTAGAGATACAGCAAGCTGGCCTCATCACCCAGACGCTCGCCATAGGGCGGGTTACTGATGACCAGGCCCTTCTGGTTCTGATCAGGGCGCGGCTCGAAGCTGGCGACTTCCCCTTGGTAGATCTTGACCCAGTCGCTCAGGCCTGCGCGTTCGACGTTGTTGCGCCCCGGCTGGATCAGCCGTGGGTCTGCCTCGTAGCCGCGAATCCACAGCGGCGGCTTGGCCAGCCCAGCCTGTGCACGGGCCTGCGCCTCTTCGTGAACCTTGCGCCAGGTGGCCGGCACATGGCCAAGCCAGGCACTGAAGCCCCAGCGCTCACGCTTGAGGTTGGGTGCCATATCGGCGGCGATCATGGCCGCCTCGACCAGGAAGGTACCTACACCGCACATCGGGTCGGCCAGAGCGCCACCCTCGGCGGCGATTCGTGGCCACCCGGCACGGATGAGCACTGCCGCTGCCAGGTTTTCCTTGAGTGGCGCAGCACCCTGCTGCAGACGATATCCGCGCTGGTGCAGGCTGTGGCCGGAGAGGTCGAGCGAAAGAATTGCCTCGCCACGGTCCAGGCGCAGGTGTACACGCACGTCCGGGTCGACCTTCTCCACCGACGGGCGCAAGCCTTCACGGTTGCGCAGCTTGTCGACGATGGCGTCCTTGACCTTCAGAGCGCCGAAGTGGGTGTTGTCGATGCCCGAGCCATGGCCACTGAATTCGACCGCCAGGCTACCGTCGGCCGCCAGGTGATCGGCCCAGTCGACAGCGTTCACACCGTCGTAGAGGTCGTCGGCGTTTTTCATGTTGAAGCGCTTGAGCACCAACAGCACGCGGTTGGCAAGGCGTGACCAGAGGCACAGGCGGTAGGCGGTTTCCATGTCGGCCGCGCCGCGGATGGCCGAGGTGTGCTCACGCACATCGTCAAGGCCCAGGGCCTTGGCCTCTTCGGCAAGCAGGCCTTCCAGGCCTTTGGGGCAGGTGAGATAAAGTTCGAAACGGTCCGACATGTGTATTCCAGAGCCTTGGGCTATTTGATTGACGAGGTGACGCATCGCCCCGCCGATGTTTGCCCGAACGCCCTTCCAGCAAGCGTCCGAGTGGCCTTTGGCTGCGCGACATGCTGCAGCTGATGGGCCGGGCCGCCTGATCGATCCACTCTCGCCGGTGGCAGAGAGAGCTTAGATCATCAGGCAGTACATAAAATTTCTACCGATTTCAGGGTTGATGTGACCCTTCGTCGCATTACCAGATATTTCTTTCATCGCAGCGCAACGCTGGCGAAATGACGTCAAGGTTCAGCAAACCCCGATCATAGCGGGCTCAACGTCAAACAAGGTTGAGTCGCATTTATTTACTTATCCCCTCACCCTTGGAAACGTTACGTCCTTATGACAAATCGATCATTCCCTCGGTGACTCGCATTCGTTAGAACTGGTCTCAGGCCGCTTCGCAACGAGGTGGCACTTTCAGCCCGCCACGCCGGCAGCGGGCGCAAACCGGCAGAAAGACTCTGCCCGGCCTCGGAGAGGCCGACGGGACATTACAGTCAACAAGTGAGGGCAACACCCTATGAGAAGACTTAAGCGTGATCCGTTGGAAAGAGCATATTCACGTGGCTACCAATACGGGGTCACCGGCAAATCCCGCGAACTTTGCCCCTTCAATCTTCCTTCTGTTCGCCAAGCCTGGATCAACGGCTGGCGTGAAGGTCGCGGTGATAACTGGGACGGAATGACTGGCACCGCTGGCATCCATAGACTCAACGAAAATCACGCCGTTGGCTGAACGAGGACACTGAATTCGAGTCACCATGCACGCCCCATCCGGGCGGCGGGCTAAGGCCCAGGGGCCCCTTGATGGGGCCCTTTTTTATGCTTGCGTGATCATGCCCGCGGCATGGCAGCGATCGCATCCACCGCTTCACGGATCAGCGCCGGCCCCTTATAGATGAAGCCTGAGTAGATCTGCACCAGGCTCGCGCCAGCGGCGATCTTCTCTGCGGCGTGACGGCCTTCGGTGATACCACCGGCAGCGATGATCGGCATCTTGCCGTTGAGCTCGGCCGACAACACCTTGACGATATGGGTGCTCTTTTCCAGTACCGGTGCACCGGAAAGGCCGCCCGCCTCCCCGCCATACGGCAGGTTTTCAACGCCTTCACGGCCCATGGTGGTGTTGGTGGCGATCACCGCATCCATGCCCGATTCCATCAGCGTTGCCGCCACCAGCGCAGTTTCTTCATCACTCATGTCCGGCGCGATCTTTATCGCCAGCGGTACACGCTTGCCATGCTCGCCAGCCAGCTGTTCGCGGCGCTCGGCCAGGGCATCGAGCAGTTGCTTGAGCGAATCACCGAACTGCAGGCTGCGAAGGCCTGGGGTATTGGGCGAGCTGATGTTCACCGTTACGTAGCTGGCGTGGCCATAGACCTTGTTCAGGCAGATCAGGTAATCGTCGACCGCGCGCTCAACCGGGGTGTCGAAGTTCTTGCCGATGTTGATGCCCAGCACGCCGCTGTAACGCGCGGCGCGCACCCGCTCGAGCAGGTGATCGACGCCCAGGTTGTTGAAGCCCATGCGGTTGATGATTGCCGTCGCCTCTGGCAGGCGGAACAAACGCGGCTTCGGGTTGCCCGGCTGCGCTCGCGGGGTCACGGTGCCGATCTCGACAAAACCGAAGCCCAGCTGGGCAAAGCCATCGATGGCCGCGCCATTCTTGTCCAGGCCTGCCGCCAGCCCAACCGGGTTGGCGAAGTTCAAGCCCATTACCGACACCGGCAATGCCGCCGGCTGCTTGCACAGCGCGCCGTTGAGCCCGAGGCGGCCACCGGCGCCGATCAGGTCCAGGGACAGGTCATGGGAGGTTTCCGGGGAAAGCTTGAACAGCAGCTGGCGGGCCAGGGTATACATGGGCGGGCAAGGCTCGGGGTAAGTGAGGGTGCGATTATAGCCAGCGCGCGGCCGGCATGACAGCGCCTTGGCACATGCGTTGCTACATCGCCTGCACACAGCCTATTCAGTACAGGCGAGGATCTACGTGAATACATCACCCCTGGCATGGGTCAACGGCAGCGACGCACCCGAAAAAACCAGCCTCGACATCGGCTTCATGGCGTTGACCGATTGTGCGTCGGTGGTGGTCGCAGCCACCCAGGGCTTCGCCCAGCAACACGGCCTGACCCTGAACCTCAAACGCCAGGGCTCATGGGCAGGCCTGCGCGACAAACTGGCCAGCGGTGAACTGGATGCCGCGCATTGCCTCTATGGCCTGGTCTATGCCGTGCACCTGGGCATCGGCGGGGTACCGGCCAGGGACATGGCGGTGCTCATGGGGCTGAACCAGAATGCCCAGGCCATCAACCTGTCCCCCGCACTTCAACGCAAGGGTGTGACCACACCTGATGCACTGGCACGCCAAGTGCACCAGCAGGGGGCAAAACTGACCTTCGCCCAGACATTCCCCACTGGCACCCATGCCATGTGGCTGTATTACTGGCTGGCAAGCCAAGGTATTCACCCCCTGCACGACGTCAACAGCGTGGTGGTGCCACCGGCGCAGATGATGGCGCACATCCAGGCTGGCCGTATCGATGGCTTCTGCGTCGGCGAACCCTGGGCCGGCGCCGCCGTGGCGCAGGGCCAGGGTTTTACCTTGGCCACCAGCCAGTCGATCTGGGCCGACCACCCGGAAAAGGTCCTGGCCTGCGCCCGCACTTTCGCCGAGCAATACCCCAACAGCGCCCGGGCGCTGATCAAAGCGGTCCTCGCCGCCAGCCGCTTCATTGAACAAAGCCAGGAAAATCGCCACGGCACCGCGCAACTGCTCAGTAGCAGCGCCTACCTGGATACGCCCCTTGAAAACGTCGAACCGCGCCTGCTCGGGGTGTATCAGGACGGCCTAGGCAACCACTGGCAGGACCCGCATGCCCTGCGCCTGTTCGATCAGGGGCGGGCCAATGTGCCTTACCTGTCCGATGGCATGTGGTTCATGACCCAGTTCCGTCGCTGGGGGCTGCTGCGCGATGATCCCGACTACCTCGACGTCGCGCGCCAGGTCCAGCAGCTGACGCTTTACCAGCAGGCCGCCGATGCACTCGGCGTGGCTTGCCCTGGCACGCCCATGCGCAGCAGCGTGCTGATCGACGGCATCGGGTGGGATGGCAGCGACCCCTACGCTTATGCCCGCAGCTTCAGCCTGCACGCCTTGGGCGATACGCCCGATGCCCGTATCGGCCTGTGAGGGGCACCTACATGCTGCGCATCCTGCTGATCGACGATACCCAGAACAAGCTCGGCCGCCTCAAGGCTGCACTGCGCGAGGCCGGCTTCGAGGTGATCGAGGCGCCAGACTTAACCATCGACCTGCCGGCCTGCGTCGAAATGGTGCGCCCGGACGTGGTATTGATCGATACCGATTCACCCGACCGCGATGTGATGGAACAGGTGGTGATGGTCAGCCGCGACCAGCCACGGCCAATTGTGCTGTTCACCGACGAGCATGATCCCGGGGTGATGCGCCAGGCGATCCAGGCCGGGGTCAGCGCGTACATCGTCGAAGGCATCCACGCCGCCCGCTTGCAGCCCATCCTGGATGTAGCCATGGCCCGCTTCGAAAGCGACCAAGCGCTCAAGGCCCAGCTGCAGGCCCGCGACCAGCAACTGGCCGAACGCAAACGTATCGAGCAGGCCAAGGGCCTGTTGATGAAAATGAAAGACTGCAACGAAGAACAGGCGTACACCCTGATGCGCCGCCAGGCCATGAGCCGCCAGCAGAAGCTGATCCAGGTGGCTGAGCAGATCATCGCCATGCACGAAATGCTGGGCTAGGCAGCGGCCGTACAATGTTGGCCCAGCTCTTGCTGAAGATATCGCACCGGTAGCCAACGGCGGTTGCCCACAAACCCCGACAAAGACGTCGCTCACCCCTCCACGCCAGTGGGCCGGGTAGCGGCGTCTTTTCGTTTCCGTTGCATTGCCGAGTGAGGTGTTCGATGAGTACCAGCTTCTGGAAATCCGGGCATGTGCCCACGCTGTTCGCTGCGTTCCTGTATTTCGACCTGAGCTTCATGGTGTGGTACCTGCTCGGCCCGCTGGCCGTCCAGATCGCCGCCGACCTGCAACTGAGTGCACAACAGCGGGGCCTGATGGTCGCGACGCCCATCCTCGCCGGTGCCGTGCTGCGCTTTGTCATGGGCCTGCTGGTCGACCGTCTCTCACCGAAAACCGCCGGGCTGATCGGCCAGGTCATCGTTATTGTCGCCCTGGCCTGCGCCTGGTACCTGGGCGTGCACAGCTTCGAACAAGCCCTGCTGCTCGGCGTGTTCCTCGGCGTTGCCGGCGCCTCGTTCGCCGTGTCGCTGCCGCTGGCCTCGCAATGGTATCCGCCGCAGCATCAGGGCAAGGCGATGGGCATCGCTGGCGCAGGCAACTCCGGCACCGTCTTCGCCGCGTTGCTGGCCCCGGTGCTGGCTGCAGGCTTTGGCTGGAACAATGTGTTCGGTTTCGCCGTGATCCCGCTGCTGCTAACGGTGGTCGTGTTCGCCCTGCTCGCGCGCAATGCACCACAACGGCCCAAGCCAAAAGCCATGGCCGACTACCTCAAGGCGCTGGGTGATCGCGACAGCTGGTGGTTCATGTTCTTCTACAGCGTCACCTTCGGCGGCTTCATCGGCCTGGCCAGCGCCCTGCCCGGCTATTTCAGCGACCAGTATGGCCTCAGCCCGATCACCGCGGGCTACTACACCGCCGCCTGCGTGTTCGCCGGCAGCCTGATGCGCCCGCTGGGCGGCGCCCTGGCTGACCGTTTCGGGGGCATCCGCACCCTGCTTGGCATGTACAGCGTGGCCGCCATCTGCATTGCTGCCGTGGGCTTCAACCTGCCCAGCGCCACCGCGGCCCTGGCGTTGTTCGTCAGTGCCATGCTTGGCTTGGGCGCGGGCAACGGCGCGGTGTTCCAGTTGGTCCCGCAACGCTTCCGCCAGGAGATCGGTGTGATGACCGGGCTGATCGGCATGGCTGGCGGCATCGGCGGCTTCCTGCTGGCGGCCGGGCTCGGCACCATCAAGCAGCACACCGGTGACTACCAGATGGGCCTGTGGCTGTTCGCTAGCCTGGGCCTGCTGGCCTGGTTCGGGCTGCACGGGGTCAAGCAGCGCTGGCGCACCACCTGGGGCTCTGCCGCGGTCACTGCGGCGCGGGTCTGAGGCGAACCGATGAGCCTGCAACTGAGTTTCGCCCAGGCCAGCGCCACCGGCCCGCGCGAGGAAAACCAGGACGCCTTGCGCCTGGTAACCCCGGCGCCCGAGCTTGCCGCCAGCAAGGGCTACCTGTTCGCCCTTGCCGACGGCGTCAGCCACTGTGCTGACGGAGGCCTTGCGGCCCGGGCCAGCCTGCAGGCCCTGGCCATGGATTACTACGCCACCCCCGCAACCTGGGGCGTGGCGCAGGCACTGGACCGCCTGCTGTCGGCGCAGAACCGCTGGCTGCGCGCTCAGGGCAGCCAGCCGCTACTGACCACGCTCAGTGCGCTGGTGCTGCGCGGGCGCCGCTTCACCTTGGCACACGTCGGCGATTGCCGCGCCTATCGCTGGCACCACGGCCACCTGCAGTGCCTGAGTGAAGATCATGTGTGGGACCAACCCGGCATGCAGCATGTGCTCAAACGCGCGCTGGGCCTGGACCAACACCTGCTGGTGGATTACCTGGACGGTGAACTGCAGCCAGGCGAATGCTACCTGTTGCTCAGTGACGGAGTATGGGCCAGCCTGGGTGACCAGCACATCCAGGCCGTGCTGCGCGAGCAACCCGACTTGCAACTGGCTGCAGATACACTGGTCGCCAGCGCCCATCACCATGGCAGCCAGGACAATGCCAGTGCCCTGCTGGTACGGATCGAACAAGTGGGCACGGCCAACCTTGGCGACACCTTGGTCCAACTGCAGCAATGGCCGTTGCCCCGCGAACTGCGCGAAGGCCAGGTAATCGATGGCTGGCAGGTCGAGGCGCGGCTGGCGCACAGTCGCCAATCGCTGTTGTACCGCGTGCGCGACGGCCAAGGCCAGCCGTGGCTACTGAAAACCTTGCCTGCCGAACGCGAACAGGAGCCGGGCGCTGCACAGGCGCTGTTGCTCGAGGAATGGTTCCTGCGCCGCGTAGCCGGCCGCCATTTCCCCGAACTGCACGCCGCCAGCCAGCGCCAGCACCTGTACTACGTGATGCGCGAGCACAGCGGCCGAACCCTCGCCGCACAACTGGCCGAGCAGGGCCCGTTGCCGCTGGCCCAGTGGCTGGAAGTGGCCCGCCAGTTACTGCAGGCCGTCGGCGTGCTGCACCGGCGCAACCTGCTGCACCGTGACATCAAGCCCGATAACCTGCACTTGGGCACAGACGGCCAACTGCGCCTGCTGGACTTCGGCCTGGCGTACTGCCCAGGGCTGTCCGAAGACCCATGCCACGAACTACCCGGCACGCCCTCCTACATCGCCCCGGAAGCCTTCGAAGGCCAGCCGCCGAGCCCGCGCCAAGACCTGTATGCCGCGGGAGTGACGCTCTACCACCTGCTGACCGGGCATTACCCCTATGGGGAGGTCGAAGCCTTCCAGCGCCCACGCTTTGGCCAACCGGTCAATGCGGCGCGCTATCGCCCCGACTTGCCAGAGTGGCTGCAGCACAACCTGCAACAAGCCGTGGCCACGGACCCGGCGCAACGCTTCGAAACCGCCGAACAGTGGTTACTGCTGCTCGAACGTGGTGACCGCCAGACGCTGCACAACCATCCACGCCCATTGCTGGAACGCGAGCCACTGAAGGTCTGGCGCACCCTGGCCCTACTGTCGCTGTTGCTCAACCTGATATTGCTGTTCAGCCTGTTCAAGGGCTGAGCACGCCTTGCCCATGAGGAAACCCTGATGAATGCAAAAGTCTGGCTGGTCGGTGCCGGCCCCGGTGACCCCGAACTGCTCACCCTCAAAGCGGTGCGTGCGCTGCAACAGGCGCATGTGGTGATGATCGACGACCTGGTCAACCCGGCCGTGCTGGAACACTGCCCACAGGCACGGGTGATCGCCGTGGGTAAACGGGGGGGCTGCCGCTCCACACCCCAGGCGTTCATTCAGCGCCTGATGCTGCGCCATGCGCGGCAAGGCCGCTGCGTCGTGCGGCTCAAAGGCGGCGACCCGTGCATTTTTGGCCGTGGCGGCGAGGAGGCTTCGTGGCTGCAAGGGCATGGCATCGAGGTCGAAGTGGTCAATGGCATCACTGCTGGCCTGGCCGGCGCGACCCAGTGTGGCATCTCGCTAACCGCTCGCGGGATCAGCCGTGGGGTAACGCTGGTGACCGCACACACACAGGATGACAGCGCGCTGAACTGGGCCGCGCTGGCACAGGGTGGCACGACCCTGGTGGTGTACATGGGCGTTGCGCGGCTGGAGCAGATCCGCCAGGGCTTGCTGGACGGCGGCATGGCGCCGGGGATGCCGGTGGCGATGATCGAGAACGCGTCACTGCCCGAGCAGCGCGAGTGGCGCAGCGACCTGCGGGGTATGCTGGAGGCTGCACGAGCATTCAACTTGCGCAGCCCGGCGATACTGGTGATTGGCGAGGTGGCAGGGGACGTGATGGCTCATCCGTGGATGGCGGCAGCCGGGTGATGCGGTGTTTTCAGGCCTGAAGGCTTGCCTGGAAACTACACATTGCAGATAAAGAAAAACCCGGCCGAGGCCGGGTTTTTCATTGAAGCTTCAACCAATTACTTGGCTTGGGCTTCTACCTGAGCTTCAACGCGACGGTTGACAGCACGGCCTTCTTCGGTAGCGTTGTCGGCAACCGGACGGGTTTCGCCGTAGCCAACCGAGTCAACGCGAGTCGACTCAACACCGTACTGCTGGGTCAGCACTTCTTTAACGGCGTTGGCGCGACGCTCGGACAGCTTCTGGTTGTAAGCGTCTGGGCCCACGGAGTCAGTGTGACCTTCAACCACGGTGGTGGTTTGCGGGTACTGCTTCATGAAGTCAGCCAGGTTCTTGATGTCGCCGTAGCTGTTAGGCTTGACGACCGACTTGTCGAAGTCGAACTTGACGTCCAGCTCAACGCGAACGACTTCGGCAACAGCCGGGCAGCCATCAGCGTCAACGGTAACGTTGGCCGGGGTGTCTGGGCACTTGTCGACGTTGTCGCAAACGCCGTCGTTGTCGCTGTCGGAGCAGACTTCAGCAACTGGGGCAGGAGCCGGAGCAACTTTGCCACCGCTGCCACCGAAGTTCAGACCCACACCAACGGTCGGGCCCCACTCGGTGTTGCCGTTGTCGATGTTGTACATGGCTTCAACGCCAGCACGGGCGAAGAACATGTCGGTGATGTACCACTTGGCGCCAGCGCCAACGTTGGCGAAGGTGGAGTGGTCACGGCCGCTACGAGTGGCCTGGCCCAGGCTCTCGTGAGCGAAACCAGCGGAAACGTACGGACGCAGAGCGTCGCCAACGGTACCGAAGTGGTAGGTAGCGTCGAGCTTGGCTTTGGAACCTTTGATGTCTTTGTTGAAGACTTCGCCACGAGCGTTGTGAGTCTCGTTGTAGCCCAGGTCCAGGGAGACGTCATCGGTCAGGAAGTAACCGAGGCGAACACCAGGATTGGTGCCGTCGTTCTTGAAGTTACGCTCACTGTCGTAGTACTGCTTGGTGACGTTGCCTTCGATCTCGACAGCGCCTTGGCCTTGAGCCAGAACGCCGAACGAAGTAGCTGCTACGAGCGAGCCAATGGCCAAGCCCAAGGTGTTTTTCAATTTCATCCGTTAAATCCCCATCTGGTGATAGTTAAGCAGTCCCACCAAAATCCGGCGGACAACTCGACGGCAAGTCTAGCAGAACTCGCCGATTCGTTAGAGATATTCGCAAGGGGCTAAGTTTCATCCAAACCTGCAAATTTCTCTCTAAGCTTGTCCAGCGCGCGCTTGTAGCGCATTTTCGTTGCGCTCAGGCCCATGTGCATGATGTCCGCGATCTCCTGAAACTCCAGTTCCGCAACAAAGCGCAACACCAGAATTTCCCGATCGATCGGGTTCACATACACCAGCCACTTGTCCAGACCGCCCTTTTCTTCGGGTTTCGGTGCCTTGTCTTCAGACGCCTCTTCAACAGGGTCAAGACTCAAGGCATCCATCAACCGACGTTTGCGGCGCTCCTTGCGGTACTGGGTGATGCATTCGTTATAGGTAATGCTGTAGAGCCAGGTCTTGAACTTGGATTTACCCTCGAAGTTCTTCAGACCGTAAAGCACCTTGAGCATCACCTCCTGACAGACATCGTCAGCATCCCGGTCGTTCCCCAGATAACGCGCGCACACGTTGAACAGGGTCCGCTGGTAGCGCCGCATGAGCTCTTCATAGGCGCGGGTAACGTGGTACAGCTCCTCATGCGAACGCGCCACCAACTCCTCGTCGGTGAGCTCGCGCGGGTCGTAACGCATGGGCGGCGAATGAACTTTATTCAAAACGGATCTGGCCGACAGTCAGGTCAATGTCACCGCTCGGCCACGTGGGCGGATTTCAGCGGCGGCATACATTAACAGCTTTTGGACAATTAGCGGCTATTGACGCGCTGCTCGAGCAACACTCGATTAGCCAGCGACACTAATTCGCCATCATCGGTCAGCAACGTCGTCTTGACCGTGCCGATCTCCTCGATCTGCCCCTCGACCTCTCCAATTCGCACCTGCTGGCCGACCTGGTAAAGCTCACGCACATAGATACCGGCCAGAATCTGCCCAGCGATTTCGCGACTGCCAAGCCCCATCGCAAGCGCAACGGCCAGACCAACGGTAATCAGCCCGATCACGATCACGTGGTTGAGCAGGTCGGTCTTGACCTCAAGCTGGCTGATCGCCACCGAGATGCTGATGATGATCACCAGGCCTTGGGTGATGCGCCCAAGGCCTGCGGAGTATTCCAGGCCGATGCCTTCGGCAGCACCACGCACCAGGCCATTGGCCACTTGCGCCAGCAGCACGCCAACCAACAGTACCAACGCTGCGCCAAACACCTTGGGCAGGTACAGGGCGAGCATGTCGAGGGTGGCAGACACCCGCTCAAGGCCAAGGGATTCGGCGGCAGAAACCAGGAAAATCAGCAAGACGAACCAGTAGACGATCTTGCCGATCAAGGTCGAGATCGGCACCTGAATGCCGCCACGGCTGAGCATTTTGGTCAGGCCGGTGCCGGCCATCAGGCGATCCAGGCCGAACTTGGCCAGCAGCTTGGACAGCAGCGTATCGAGCAGCTTGGCCACCACGAAACCGAGCAGCACCACCACCAGCGCGCCGAACAGGTTGGGGATGAAGTTCGCCACCTTGGTCCATAGGGCGGTCATGGCAGTGACCAGGCTCTGGGTCCAGAGATCGAGTTCCATATTCAATCGGCCTTATCAGCTTTGCTGCCAGCGGCAGCGTTACGGGCAGAAGTGCGGCGCACCGGCGCGACATGCGCCGAGCCATTGTTCACGGCGATCAGCAGCGCCTGGCTCCAACGGCCAAGCAGGCTGAACAGGTCACCGGCGCCGACCTGGCGGTTGGCGGTTTTCAGCACGCGACCCAGGCACGCAGCGTCGTCTCGGTCTTCACCGGATGGCGACGCGTTGAGCAGGTCACGCAGGGATTGTTCAAACGGATCGTGCATGTGCACCTCGCGCAATGTCAGTCAGAGACGAGAGCGGCGGGCGATGGGTCACACATCGGCCGATGTCGGGGCCGGCTTGCCGGCGATAAGCCCGGTACATTCCAATGAGCATTCAAACCCACCGCAGCCGTCTGAACAGCCACCACTGCCCCACCGCAAGGCCGAGCACGACGATGCAGGCAAGCAGGAAACCATAGGGGTTTTCCGCGCCCGGAATGCCGCCCACATTGATCCCGAGCAACCCGGTGACGAAGCTCATGGGCAGGAAAATGCAGGTGATGATGCCCAAGCGGTACATGGTTCGGTTCATCCGCTCGCTGCGCCGCCGGTCTTCGCTTTCCAGTAGCAGTGCGGCCCGCTCACGGGCCAGCTCCAGCTCTTCGAGGTAACGGATCAGGCTGTTGTTCAGCTCGTTCCAGTAGTCAGCGTCCGCATCGGCGAACCAACTCCACCGGCTGCGCGACAGCTGGGCATAGATTTCCCGCTGTGGGGCGAGAAAACGCCGCAGGCCAGCGGCCCGACGACGAATCTGTTGCAAGCTGCCATGTTCAGGGCTGTACCGTTCGTCGGATTCGACTTTCTCTTCTTCCAGATCGACCAACTCCGACAGATCGTTGACCAAACCCTGGACTTTCTCGGTGAGCAATTCGCCCATCAACAGCAGCAGCTCGGAGGCCGACGTTGGCCCCCTCCCCTCGTCCAGCAAACGGAGAATTTCGTCACTGGCACGCAAAGGCCGCAAGCGCAACGAAATCACCCGCCGCGCCTGAGCAAAAATACGCACCGATACCATGTCTTCAGGCTCGGCTCCCGGGTTGAGATTTACCCCTCGCAAAAACAGCAGCAGCTGTTCATCGGCCAGCGGCAGCAGGCGCGGACGGGTGTTTTCCTCCAGCAGCAGGTCGCAGGCGAACTCACTCAGCCCGCTCTCTTGCAGCAGCCAGGTACGGGTTTGGGGATGACTGCGGTCCCAGTGCAGCCACAGGCTCTGCTGTGGCTGCAACTGCAGATCGTCCAGCTCGGTCCGGGGGATCGAGCGCGCGCCGCCTTTACCATCGAGCACCAGGGCGTGCACCAACCCCCACTGCGCGTTGTCTTCCTCGAACATCAAAGCTCCATCAGCGCGTGCGGCGCATCACTGCGGCATTTCCAGCGGGCTTGGCGAGACGATCACGCCATTGTTGTCGGCATACACATACTCGCCAGGGCGGAACGTCACGCCGGCGAAGGTCACGGCCACATTGAGGTCGCCGATGCCGCGCTTGTCGGTCTTCATCGGATGGCTGGCCAACGCCTGCACACCGACGCTGGTCTGGATCAGCACATCGACGTCACGCACGCAGCCATAGATCACCAGGCCTTCCCAGCCGTTTTTGGCAGCCTTTTCGGCAAGCATGTCACCGAGCAACGCGCAGCGCAGCGAACCGCCGCCATCGACCACCAGAACCTTGCCCTTGCCGTCGAGCTCGACCTGCTCCTTGACCCGCGAGTTGTCCTCGAAGCACTTGATGGTAACGATCTGGCCACCGAATGAATCGCGGCCACCGAAGTTGCTGAACATCGGTTCCAGCACCTGGACCAGGTCGGGGTAGGCGTCGCACAGGTCGGGCGTTACGTAATGCTGCATGGGAAGCTCCTGTCAGTCACAACGAAAGCGGGTGTCTGCCAAGGCTACACCGGGGAGGCTGTTGCAGTCATCCGGGACTGCTCGGTCATCTGTATTTCGCCTGCCGTGGCCCGCACGGGCCACGACAACCAGCAGAAAATCAGCCTACCGGCACAGGCTCGGCAATCACGGTCGCCTCGTGCACCGGCAGCAACGGCTGGCGCAACCAGCGCTCCACCAATGGCCACACCTGCACCTGCGCCGCCTTGCTCACCAGCATGTCGACATGCCCGAACGCCTCGAAGCCTTCCTCGCGGCCAAGCCTGAGGAACTGCTTGCGCTCACCACCCAACTGATCGAACAGCTTGCGACAAGCCCACACCGGGTCTTGGAAGTCTCCCGCGCCAGCCACTGCCAGCACCGGCACATCCACCTCCGCGAGCCCCGCCCACCAGTCACTGTCCTTGTCACCGAAGCGGCCAAACAGGCCATGCCAACGCATGCTTTCCAACGCCAGCCCAATCGGTTCGTCCTCAGGACCGCGCTTGAATCGCGGCCCGGAAATCTGCCCCCAACGCTTGAGCAGCAGCTTGGCGCCCCAGGCCACGGGCGGCACCTTCAACGGCCAGTACACCCGGCTGATCTGCGTGCCGAAAAACGCGGCACTGGCGACCTGCCTGGCATGCAGGAAACCACCGCCAAGCGCTGCCGCCAAGGTGGTACCGCCAAGCGAATGGCCAATCCAGTGAGGTGCTGTGCCGGACTGCTCCTCAACGAAGGCTGCGATCAGCGGCAAATCATAGCGGGCATAGTCAGCGACCCGGTTGTGCCGCCAATCGTGGTTGCGCGGCGACAGCCCGTGGCCGCGCATTTCAGGGATCCACACATCGAACCCCGCACGCACCAGGTAAGCCCCCAGGCCAATGCCCTTGGGCGAATACCAGAAGCGCCGATTGGAGAAACTGCCGTGCAGGAGAATCACCGGCACGCCTTGGGCGCCCTCCTGGTCCGCTAGCCCCAGGCGGGTCAAGGCCAGCTCCACGCTCGGATCAGGGCTGTTGCCGGCCTTGATCCGGTAGACGTCTTCACTGAGGTCGCCGCGGCGCTCGGCACTGAGCAAGGCCACGGGAAATAGAACACTGCTGCTTTGCATAAGGTTTGCTTGGTGCACAAAAAAGGGCGGGGTCCATCGCTGGAACTCGCCCTGGAAAAAACCAGGCGGGAGCACACCAGAGGTGCCCCCGCATTTACTGCATCAGGCCGCGCCCTGGCCTTCGGCCAGGAAGAACCAGGTCTCGAGTACCGAGTCCGGGTTCAGCGATACGCTTTCGATGCCTTGTTCCATCAGCCACTTGGCGAGGTCCGGGTGGTCCGACGGGCCCTGCCCACAAATACCGATGTACTTGCCGGCCTTGTTGCACGCCTGGATGGCATTGGCCAACAGCTTCTTCACCGCAGGATTTCGCTCGTCGAACAGGTGGGCGATGATCCCCGAGTCGCGGTCCAGGCCCAGGGTCAGCTGGGTCAGGTCGTTGGAGCCGATCGAGAAGCCGTCGAAGTACTCCAGGAACTCTTCGGCGAGGATGGCATTGGACGGCAGTTCGCACATCATGATCACGCGCAGGCCGTTGTCGCCGCGGGCCAGGCCGTTTTCGGCCAACAGGTCGACCACTTGGCTGGCTTCGCCCAGGGTACGCACGAACGGCACCATGATCTCGACGTTGGTCAGGCCCATCTCGTTACGCACGCGCTTCAGTGCACGGCATTCGAGCTCGAAGCAGTCACGGAACGACTCGCTGATGTAGCGCGACGCACCGCGGAAGCCCAGCATCGGGTTTTCTTCTTCCGGCTCGTACAGTTTGCCGCCGATCAGGTTGGCATACTCGTTGGACTTGAAGTCCGACAGGCGCACGATGACCTTTTTCGGGTAGAAGGCGGCCGCCAGGGTGCTGATGCCCTCGACCAGCTTTTCGACGTAGAAGCCGACAGGGTCGTTGTAGCCGGCGATCCGTTTGTCGACGCTCTCTTTGAGCTCCGGCGGCAGGCCCGCGTAATTCAGCAGCGCCTTGGGGTGCACGCCAATCATGCGGTTGATGATGAATTCCAGGCGCGCCAGGCCGACACCGGCGTTGGGCAGCTGGGCGAAATCGAAGGCGCGGTCGGGGTTACCGACGTTCATCATGATCTTGAATGGCAGGTCGGGCATGGCATCGACCGAGTTCTGCTTGACGTCGAAGCCCAGCTCACCTTCAAAGATGAAGCCGGTATCGCCCTCGGCGCAGGACACGGTCACGCCCTGGCCATCCTTGAGCAGCTGGGTGGCGTTGCCACACCCTACCACTGCCGGAATACCCAGCTCACGGGCGATAATCGCCGCGTGGCAGGTACGCCCACCGCGGTTGGTGACGATGGCGCTGGCGCGTTTCATCACCGGTTCCCAGTCCGGGTCGGTCATGTCCGAGACCAGCACGTCGCCCGGCTGCACCTTGTCCATCTCGGACACATCCTTGATCACGCGGACCTTGCCGGCGCCGATGCGCTGGCCGATGGCGCGACCTTCGACCAATACGGTGCCCTTTTCCTTGAGCAGGTAACGTTCCATGACGTTGGCGCTGGCGCGGCTCTTCACGGTTTCAGGGCGGGCCTGCACGATGTACAGCTTGCCGTCGTCACCGTCCTTGGCCCATTCGATATCCATCGGGCGCTGGTAGTGCTGTTCGATGATCATGGCCTGCTTGGCCAGCTCACTGACCTCGGCATCGGTCAGGCAGAAGCGCGCACGCTCGGCGCGGTCGACTTCGACGGTCTTGACCGAACGACCGGCCTTGGCCTCGTCGCCGTAGATCATCTTGATCGCCTTGCTGCCCAGGTTGCGACGCAGGATGGCCGGGCGGCCGGCCTGCAGGGTGTTCTTGTGTACGTAGAACTCGTCTGGGTTGACCGCACCCTGCACCACGGTTTCGCCCAGGCCGTAGGCACCGGTGATGAACACCACATCGCGGAAACCCGACTCGGTGTCGAGGGTGAACATCACGCCGGCGGTGCCGGTTTCGGAGCGGACCATGCGCTGCACGCCGGCCGACAGTGCCACCAGCTTGTGATCGAAGCCCTGGTGCACGCGGTAGGCGATGGCGCGGTCGTTGAACAGCGAGGCGAACACTTCCTTGGCCGCGCGGATCACGTTATCGACGCCACGGATATTGAGGAAGGTTTCCTGCTGGCCGGCAAACGAGGCATCCGGCAGGTCTTCAGCGGTGGCAGAGGAACGCACGGCGACGGCCATGTTGTCGTTGCCGGCGGCCATTTCGGCGAAGGCCGTACGGATTTCCGAATCCAGCCGTGGCGGGAATTCGGCTTCCATGACCCACTGGCGAATCTGCGCGCCGGTCTTGGTCAGGGCATTGATGTCATCGACATCCAGCGCGTCGAGCGCGGCGTGAATGCGGTCGTTCAGCCCGCTTTGCTCGAGAAAATCACGGTACGCCTGAGCCGTAGTGGCAAAGCCGCCCGGCACCGACACGCCGGCACCGGCAAGGTTACTGATCATCTCGCCCAGGGATGCGTTCTTGCCCCCCACATGCTCCACATCATGGACGCCGAGCTTATCGAGGGAAACTACGTACTCTACCAAGGTGATCTCTCCACTAACTGTGTTGGAAAAGCTCAAGGGCGCCCGCCTGCCTTTTGACTGGGCCGGACGCTTGTGGCCTGTACCTGGAAAATAAGTGAGAATGCCGACAGCCGCATTCGGCAAACCGAACTTATCATATCCAAGAAACGTCATCAGCTTAAGGCCCAGATCGCAAATGAAAAGAACCGCGTTCTTCATCTCCGATGGCACCGGCATCACTGCCGAAACCCTGGGCCAAAGCCTGCTTGCGCAATTCGATAGCATTCCATTCAACAAATTCACGCGTCCGTACATCGATACGCCCGACAAGGCACGTACGATGGTGCAGCAAATCAATACCGCCGCCGAGCGCGACGGCATGCGCCCGATCATCTTCGACACCATCGTCAATCAGGACATCCGTGAGATCCTGGCGACGTCGAACGGCTTCATGATCGACATTTTTTCGACGTTTTTATCCCCGCTCGAGCAGGAATTGACTGCCCATTCGTCGTATTCCGTCGGCAAGTCCCACTCCATTGGCGGCAATTCCAACTACATGGAGCGCATCGAGGCGGTGAATTTTGCCCTCGACAACGACGACGGCGCGCGCACCCATTACTACGACAAGGCCGACCTGATCCTGGTCGGCGTGTCGCGTTGCGGCAAGACCCCGACCTGCCTGTACATGGCGATGCAGTTCGGCATTCGTGCGGCCAACTACCCGCTCACCGAAGACGACATGGAGCGCCTGCAATTGCCGGCGGTGCTCAAAAAACATCACAACAAGTTGTTCGGCCTGACCATCGACCCCGACCGCCTCACCGCCATCCGCCACGAACGCAAGCCCAACAGCCGTTATTCGAGTTTTGCCCAGTGCGAGTTCGAGGTCCGCGAGGTCGAGAGCCTGTTCCGGCGGGAGAACATCCCCAACATCAACTCCACGCATTTCTCGGTAGAGGAGATTTCGGCGAAAATCCTGGTGGAAAAAGGCGTGGAGCGCCGCTTCAAATGACGCCCGGCCCTACCGGGGCCGCGCGCATCCGTCAGGTGGGACACAGACAAATGAAAAGCCCCGGCATCACTGCCGGGGCTTTTTCATTTCAGCTGACCAGCTGACCGATCAGGACGGCACCGCCACCGCCTGCCCGCTCATTGCCAGGTCGACCAGCTCGCGGTTGGCCACCGCATACATCGCATAGTCGGTACCCGTCGCATTGCGCAGGTCGTCGAGCATGGCGCGCCAGCGCTCGACCATGACCCGATGCTGCTCGGCCCACAGCGCCACCCGGGCATCCATGTCTTGCGGGGCATCGGCCATCTGCAGCACCGAGATGGTGATGGCCCGTTGCTGCAGGTCGATATCGTCGCGGAACGCCTCGCGGGCCAGAGCCTGCCAGTTGTTCTCGACCGGCAGGTTGCTGATTTCCTGCAAGTACCAGGTCAAGTCCAGCGCACTGCCCACGGCGAAGAACGCCTTGGCCACCTGGGCCGGCTCGTGGCCGGTCACGTCTGCCGCCTCGATGATCGGCAGCAACGTGTACAGGTGGCTGGTACCCGCCACCATGCGTGCGAGCAATTCCGGGACGCCGGCATCGACGAAGCTCTGGTAGCGGACCATCCAGCGTTCGCGGGTCGGCCCCTCCAGCAGCTCGTCGAGCTTGAGCCCCAGCTGGGCGATTTTCGGCCCGAAGTGCGCGGTGTCGCGCCCGGCATCCTGCTCGTTGCGCCGGCTGCGCAGGAACCAGCGGGTCGCGCGGCGGCCCAGGCGCATCAGCTCGTCCATCAAGGTAAGCTGGATTTCTGCCGGCACCTGGTAGTCCAGCGCCTCGATCTGGCGGAACCAGTGCGGCAGATGGAAGATGTCACGCACGATCACATAGGCCCCGGCGACATTGGCCGGGCTCATGCCAGTCGACTCTTTCAGCCGCTGGACGAAGGTGATGCCCATGTTGTTGACCAGGTCGTTGGCGATCTGGGTGCTGACGATCTCGCGCTTCAGGCGATGGCGGCGCATGGCTTCGGCGAACTTGCTGACCAGCGACGGCGGGAAAGCGGTTTCCATGTCGCGGGTCAGGTAGTCGTCGTCAGGCACCAGCGACTTGAGCAACTGTTCCTTGAGGTCGATCTTGCTGTAGGAAATCAGCACCGAAAGCTCGGCACGGGTCAGGCCCTGGCCTGCCGCCAGGCGCTCGGCCAACTGCTCCTCGGTTGGCAGGAACTCGATCGCACGGTCCAGCTTGCCACGGCTCTCGAGGTCGGCCATCAAGCGCTTGTACTCGGCGATCCGCTCGCGGGCGCGACGCGCCGCCAACGAAAGCGCCTGGGTCTGCTTGTAGTTGTTGCCCAGCACCAGCGCGCCCACTTCATCGGTCATGCTGCCCAACAGCTGGTTGCGCTGTTTCTCGGTCATGTCGCCACCCTGCACCACTTCGTTGAGCAGGATCTTGATGTTGACCTCGTGGTCGGAGCAGTCCACGCCACCGGCGTTGTCGATGAAGTCGGTATTGGTGGCACCGCCGTTGAGGCCGAACTCGACACGGCCAAGCTGGGTCATGCCGAGGTTGCCGCCCTCGCCCACCACCTTGCAGCGCAGTTCATTGCCGTTGACCCGCAACGCGTCATTGGCCTTGTCGCCAACATCGGCGTGGCTTTCGCTGCTGGCCTTGACGTAGGTACCGATACCCCCGTTCCACAGCAGATCCACCGGCGCCTTGAGCAATGCATGCAGCAGCTCGGTCGGCGTCAGGCGGTCGGCCTCGATGGCGAAGCGTTCCTTCATCTGCGCGGTGATGGCGATGCTCTTGGCACTGCGCGGGAAGATCCCGCCGCCTTCGGACATGATGCTGGTGTCGTAATCGGTCCAGGCCGAACGCGGCAGGTCGAACAGGCGCTGGCGCTCGGCGAAGCTGCTGGCCGGGTCCGGGTTCGGGTCGATGAAGATGTGCAGATGGTTGAACGCCGCGACCAGTTTCAGCTTGTCGGACATCAGCAGGCCGTTGCCGAACACGTCACCGGCCATGTCACCGACGCCGATCACCGTGATCGGGTCCTGCTGCACATTGATGCCGCGCTCGCGGAAGTGGCGCTGCACGCCCACCCAGGCACCACGGGCGGTAATGCCCATCTTCTTGTGGTCGTAGCCGGCAGAGCCACCCGAGGCGAAGGCATCGCCCAGCCAGAAGCCGTAATCGATGGCGATGCCGTTGGCGATGTCGGAGAAGGTTGCGGTGCCCTTGTCGGCCGCCACCACCAGGTACGGGTCATCGTCATCGTGACGCACCACGTTGGCCGGCGGCACCACGCCGCCGTCCTTGAGGTTGTCGGTGATGTCGAGCAGGCCCGAGATGAAAATGCGGTAGCAGGCCACGCCTTCGGCGGCGATTTCGTCACGCGTGCCGCCCAGCGGCAAACGCCGTGGCAGGAAGCCGCCCTTGGCACCGACCGGCACGATCACCGAGTTCTTGACCTGCTGGGCCTTGACCAGCCCAAGCACCTCGGTACGGAAGTCTTCTTCACGGTCCGACCAGCGCAGGCCACCGCGTGCCACGTTGCCGAAGCGCAGGTGCACACCCTCGACCCGCGGCGAGTAGACGAATATCTCGAACTTGGGTACCGGCTTGGGCAGTTCGGGGATCAGCCTAGGGTTGAACTTGAAGCTGAAGTACGACTTGCTCTGGCCGTTGGCATCCGGCTGGTAGAAGTTGGTGCGCAGGGTGGCCTTGATCAGGTCCAGGTAGCGGCGCAGGATGCGGTCCTCGTTGAGCACCTGGACATCGTCCAGGGCGCTGAGGATGGCTTGCTCCAGGCGTTGCTGCTTGTCGTCCAGGTCATCGGCCGTGAGCTTGCGCGCCAGGTAGAAGCGGGTCTTGAACAGCCGGGTCAGCTCACGGGCGATGTCGGTGTGGTTGTTCAGGGTGCTGGCGATGTAGCCGAGGTCGAAGCCCAGGCGGATCTGCTTGAGGTAGCGAGCATAGGCGCGCAGCAGCGCCACATCGCGCCATGGCAGGCCGGCGGTGAGCACCAGGCGGTTGAAGGCGTCATTCTCGGCATCGCCCTGGACGATATGGATGAACGCATCCTGCAGGACGTCGTTGAGTTGCTGGATGTCCAGGCTCAAGCCTTCGCTGTACGTGAAGGCGAAATCGTGGATCCAGTACTCTCGACCACTGGCGTGACGCAAGCGGTAGGGGAACTCGCCCAGCACGCGCAGGCCGAGGTTTTCCAGAATCGGCAGCACGTCCGACAACGCCAAGGGCGTGTCCGCGTGGTACAGCTTGCAGTGCAGCAAGCGTTCGCCCAGACGCGTCAGCGGCTGGTAAAAGCTCATCGCCAGCGGCTTGCTTTCGGACAGTGCCAGCACATGTTGCAGGTCGACCACCGCCGAATGGGCGGCGAAGCGCTCACGGTAGCCGGCCGGGAAGCCCTTGGGGAAATCGGCGAGGATGTTGGTGCCCTGGGCTTCACCGAAGTTCTCCACCACCAGCGCGGCATAGTCGTCATGCCACGAGCGGCAGGCCTGGATCACTTCGTTTTCCAGTTGCTGCGGGTCGATGGCGATGCGGTTCTTCGGGTCGACGCGCAAAATCAGCTGCACGCGCGCCAGCACCGATTCGGAGAAGAACGTCCAGAACTCGCAGTCGCTGGCCTTCAGGCGCTCCATCAGCACCTGCTGGATCTTCTGCCGCACTTCGGTGGAATAGATTTCCCGTGGCACGTAGGCCAGGCAATAGCAGAAGCGCCCGTACGGGTCCTTGCGCAGGAACACACGGATCTTGTTGCGCTCCTGGATCTGCACGATCGACATGACCGTGCTGAACAGCTCGTCGATCGGGGTCTGGAACAGGTCGTCGCGTGGCAGCACTTCGAGCACCTGCGCCAGTTCCTTGCCCAGGTGGGCCTTGGCGTCGAAGCCGGAGCGGCGCTCGACCTCGGCGACCTTGACCCGGATGTAAGGAATGGCGTGCACGCTCTCGCCGTACACCGAGGAGGTGTAAAGGCCCATGAAGCGGTGTTCCTTGACCACCTTGCCATCGGCGTCCAGCTGGCGGATCGAGACGTAATCCGGGTAGGCCGGGCGGTGGACGCGGCTGGGCAGTGCGGCCTTGGCGAACGACAACAGCAGCGGTTCGGCCAGGTACGCCACCGCGTAGTCTTCGATCCGCAGCTCTTCTGGCGTCAGGCCCACACGCAGGCGGCGCGGCAAGCCAAGGAACGACTGCTCGTCGTAGACCATCTGGCCGCCGGCGCTGTCGGCCTGCACGGTGAATTCTTCATAACCGAGGAAGGTGAAGTGGTTGTCCAACAGCCACTCGAGGAAGGCCTTGACCTCATCCTTTTCATGGTGAACCGGCGCGAAAGCGGTTCGCTCCACCAGTTCCATGACTTCCTGCAGCTTGGCTTTCATCGGTTCGAAATCGGCCACCGCCACCCGCACCTCGGCCAGCACCTGCTCGATTTCGCGGGTGAGCACCGTCAATTCGGCAGCG
The DNA here is from genome assembly GCF_044748785.1 of Pseudomonas sp. NPDC089743. NCBI lineage: Bacteria > Pseudomonadati > Pseudomonadota > Gammaproteobacteria > Pseudomonadales > Pseudomonadaceae > Pseudomonas > Pseudomonas sp. NPDC089743. The sequence goes on along the minus strand of NZ_JBIVGS010000005.1, from coordinate 154,570 downwards.
TTGGCGCAACGGTCGATCTCCAGGTACATCAGCGACTCATGGCACACACCCTCGCCCTGGGTGCCCTTGGGCAGCAGTTCGAGCAGGTTGCCCTTGGCGTCACGACGCACGCTCAGCACGGTGGTCTGCAGGGTATGGATGCTGTAGCCGCGGCGGTTGAGCTCGGTCCGCACCGAATCGACCAAGAACGGCAGGTCATGGTGCAGCACCTCGACCACGGTGTGGGTCGACTGCCAGCCATTGCGCTCGTAATCGGGGTTGTACACCCGCACCACTGGATGCTCGGGGTCGAAGCGCTCGATGATGCGCCAGGCGGAAAGGGTACAGCCGGCGAGGTCCGACAGCCTGCGCTGGGTGAGTTCGTCCATGGAAATGATGCCGAAGAACTGCTCGGCGAACAGCGCCACTTGTGGCAGGGACTGCTCGCTGATGTGCTGCGCCAGGGCCGCTTGCAGTTGGTGCTGGAAGTCGGCTTTGCTGGCTGCGGTGAAGAACGCCATCTGTGGTACTCCGCTTGGGCTTTGTAATAGTTGAAGCGTCGCGTACGTCCGACGATCACGGATCAACGATAGCCAACCCGTGGCAAGCCGGACGGTAAAGTTCAGGGCTCGCGGAAGCTTAACGACTGATCGGTCATCACCGCTTGCAGCGCTGCGACAATTTCGGTCAAGGGGGGGAAACTTTACGTTTATCGATACCCCCAAGGCTGTCAGAATTCACTTTCGTTTCCATTGACCCGAGCCGCCCACATGCAAATCCACACCGCCCTGCTGTTCGCCACCCCTTGCGATGACGAGGAAGACAACATGGCGACCTTGTGCTGCCATAGCGACAAAGGGCAGATGTTCCTGCTCACCCGCTACCCGGACGAGGACACCGTGGACCTGACCCTGGACGATGAGCCGTCGACCCTCGATGGCCTGAAAGTGACCTTGAGCGCCCAGCGCCTGCTGATCGAAGTGGCGGCTGGGGATCGGGATGCGTTGAAGGGTGACGAAACACTGGAGATCGTGCTGACGTCGGCGGGGACGGACCTGGAAGAGGTCGAGCTGACCTTGCGCACTATTCTGGATGGCACAGGGACCTTCGTCAGCGAGCTTCGATAGACGATGGGCGCGTCGACCGCCCGGTGGGCGTGTCGGCGCATTCAAGCCCGCTTGAGACCTGCCCTTGAAATGGCCGGCAGGTACGTCAACCCACCGGGTTCCTGTGCAGCACCCTGCCCGCCTTGCCCGGCCGGTCGATGAACAATGCGTCCAGCGAACTGTTATCCAGCCCTTTCACGGCGTTCCAGTGCGCCGATGTGTGCACGTATTTCGCCTGCAACAACGCTCGCTCCTGGGGCGTCAGGTGCAATTGCGCACATTGACCGAGGGCAAACTCATGCAGCTTGCGGCTGACAGGCAGCAATTCTGCCGGCAGGCGATGCGCATCGTCACCGCCCAGAGGGGCGAACGCTACCCCACCGCGCACGGCCAGTTCACGCATGATGCTAAGGTAGACACGTGAAAGATGGCCACTGACTTCACGTTCTCGGTACACAGCGGCGTACACCTGCTTTTCCGGGGTATCGCGCCTGGCTCGGCTGCCTTCGACCGGCACCTCCCAACTGAGCAGCCGGGGCCGCGGATCGACCAGGCTTGCAAACGTTGAGCTCAGCAGCCCAGTGACGGCCGCATGGGCGCGCGTGCAGTGGGCCGGTGTCGTGCGCGCGACCCGGCTCGAATGCGGTTTGCACAAAAGTACCTGCTCACGCATGCGCTCCACATAGCCGCCACCGATATTCGAGTGCACCCCCGGCACGACAATGTCGTTGTCGCTACGCACCAGCGGGAAGTTGTGGCGCTGCTCATCCCCTGCCACCAGTTGCACGACCTGCCGGGCGACACGCGTGTCCAGCCCGAGGCGCAAGCCGCCGTGGCGATCGCTGGCTGGGCCGAAGCTGCCTTGCAAGGGTGCAACGATTGCCGCCACGGTATCGAACAGGCCAATGAAGTTGATCGCCCTCGGCCCGTGCAGCTCAGCCGGCAGGCCCGTCTCATCCGTGCCCAGGCGATTGGCCAGGTGCCTGGCCGCCGCCGCACCGCGGCTGAAACCGAACAGGTCGAATTCGATGCAGTTGGGTACAACCTGGGGATGCTCAGCCCGATAATCGCGCAGCTGCCTGCCAACCTCTGCCAGCGCCTGCTCTACCCGCGCCGCCACCCCCGCGCTTCCGCGCCCCGTCGCCTGGGCGAAGGGCGAGTCAGGGGCACCGTGCGTTGTACCGATCCCTTCCACATACACGTTGAAATGGACCTGCCCTTGTACGGGCCCGCAGGGATAAAGCGCGTGCAGCAAGGCAATGTTACTGCGCGCATTGGCGTAACTGCCCCCTGCGCAGCCGTGGCCGGTGGCGGCCAAGGGTGCAGCATTGCCCTGATTGTTGCCGGTGCCGTCGAAAAAAACGCCCACCCGCACGGTAACCGGGGCAGGCACAGCGGACTGCTTGCTCATCATCATGCTCCTTCATGATTCGAAGAGCACAAGCAAGCGCCAGATCACCGCCAGCGGAAATCGGAGAACACCGCAAAGGCATGCGGATAGTGCAACCTTTCGATGCGCATAAAAAACCGGGGCGTAATTGGTCGCCACCCCCCGGATAGATTAAAGTATCCACCCCTGCCAGGTCCGTCGCGCTACGCGCCCGCCCTGGCCCAATCCCAGGAACCGCCGCCGATGGAACACCGTGAAGCGCTGATCGCGCTACGCACCTTTCTTTCCTCCCAGATCCTAGGCCAGGAAAAACTGGTCGAGCGGCTGTTGATCGTGCTGCTGGCCGACGGCCACATGCTGGTCGAGGGCGCCCCGGGCCTGGCCAAGACCAAGGCCATCAAAGAGCTGGCCGAAGGTGTCGAAGCGCAGTTCCATCGCATCCAGTTCACGCCCGACCTGCTCCCGGCCGACATCACGGGCACTGAAATCTATCGCCCGGAAACCGGCAGTTTCGTCTTCCAGCAGGGGCCGATCTTCCACAACCTGGTGCTGGCCGACGAAATCAACCGGGCACCCGCCAAGGTGCAGTCGGCGTTGCTCGAGGCAATGGCCGAACGCCAGGTCAGTGTCGGGCGCAGTACGTACGACCTGTCGCCGCTGTTTCTGGTCATGGCCACGCAGAACCCGATCGAGCAGGAAGGCACCTACCCGCTGCCGGAGGCCCAGCTCGACCGTTTTCTGATGCACGTGAAGATCGGTTTCCCCGATGCGGCGGTGGAGCGACGCATTCTTGCCCAGGCCCGCGGTGAAGCGCTGGGAGGCGAAGTCAAACCTGAACGGCGTGTCAGCCAGCAGGCCATCTTTGCCGCACGCAAGGAAATCCTCGGCCTGTACATGGCCGACGCGGTGGAGGAATACCTGGTGCAACTGGTGATGGCCACGCGCACACCGGCCAAGTTCGATACCGAGCTGGCCGACTGGATCGCCTATGGCGCCAGCCCGCGCGGCTCCATCGCCCTGGATCGTTGTGCACGGGCGCATGCCTGGCTGGCCGGGCGCGACTTCGTCAGCCCCGAGGATATCCAGGCCGTACTGTTCGACGTGCTGCGCCATCGCATCATCCTGTCCTTTGAAGCCGAAGCGGCCGGGGTCGACCAGGATCGCGTGGTCCAGCGCATCCTTGACGTCGTCGCCGTTGCCTGACCCCATGCCCACCGCTCAGCAGGCCGAACCCGGCATCCGCATCGGCCTCGCCGAGCTGATCGACATGCGCCACCGCGTGCGCGAAATCCAGTTGTTCTCCCGCCCTGGCCAGCGCAGCCCGCTGGTAGGCTTGCACCACTCCAAGCTGCGCGGGCGCGGCGTGGACTTCGACCAGGTGCGTGTCTATCAGGCCGGTGACGACGTACGCAACATCGACTGGCGGGTCACCGCACGCACCCAAGAGCCGCATACCAAGCTGTTCCATGAAGAGCGCGAGCGGCCGATCTTCATCCTCGTCGAGCAAAGCCAGCGCCTGTTCTTCGGCTCGGGGCTGATGTTCAAGTCAGTGCTTGCGGCCCAGGCCGCGGCGCTGTTCGGATGGGCGGCGCTGGGCCACAACGACCGCATCGGCGGGCTGGTGTTCGGCGACGATGAGCACCACGAAATCAAGCCGCGGCGCAGCAAGCAGAGCCTGCTGCAGCTGCTCAACCGTATGGCGAAGGTCAATCAGGCGCTGCACACCGAAGCCGCGCCCCACGCCGACAGCCTGGGCCTGGCGCTGCGCCGCGCGCGTGAAGTACTGCGCCCAGGCAGCCTGGCCATCGTCATTTGCGACGAGCGTTCACTCAGCCCCCAGGCTGAACAGCACCTGGCGATGCTCTCGCGCCATTGTGACCTGCTGCTGATGCCAGTGTCCGACCCCCTCGACCATGCCCTGCCTGCAGCAGGCCTGCTGCGTTTCTCCCAGCGCGGCGCGCACCTGGAGCTCGACACCCTGGACACCAACCTGCGCCAGGCCTACCGTCAGCAGGCCGAAGCACGCATAGAACGCTGGGAGCTGATGGCCCAGAAGCTGCGCGTGCTGCTGATGCCCCTGAGCACCCAGAGCGAAATGATCGAGCAACTGCGCGAATACCTGAATGCACAGCGCCCACGGAGCGGTTCATGAAGAGCAGCGCCCAATGAACCCTCTGGACCAGTTGCAACCGCTGATACCCCCTTCAGCGATCGGCCTGTGGCCACCGGCACCTGGCTGGTGGCTGCTGCTCGGCGTCCTCCCCTTCCTGGCCTGGGGCCTGTGGCGGCTGCGCCGCTGGCGCCCCGGCAAGCGCAGGATAGTGCGTGCCGAGCAACCGCTGGACCCGGTACGCCTGGAAGCCCTGGCCGAGCTGGCCCTGCTGCCGCGCCCCTACGACGGCGCGCCGGCCGGGGCCTGGCTGCAACAGATCAACGCCTTGCTCAAGCGCCTGTGCCGCAACCACTACCCTGGCGCCAACAGCCATACCCTCAATGGCCGCCAGTGGCTGGCGTTCCTCGACAACCGCTGCCCCGCTGCCGGCCTGACCCGCTGGATGGTGCTGGTCGAAGGCGCGTACAAGCCGGAATGCAAGCTTGACGACAAGGCCATTGCCGGGCTCAGTCAGGCCGTCGAAACCTGGATCCGCAAACATGTTTGAACTGGCCTGGCCGTGGATGTTCCTGCTGCTGCCGCTGCCGTGGCTTGCACGCCTGCTGCTGCCTGCCGCCGACAGCGGCGAACCGGTGCTCAAGGTAGGCTTTCTCAACGAACTCGAAAGCCTGGCCGGGCGTCGGGCACGGCTGAACCTGCCGACCTTGCGTCAGCAGGCACCGTTCGCGCTGATCTGGCTGTTGCTGCTGCTCGCCGCTGCCCGTCCGCAGTGGCTGGGCGAGCCGCTACCGGTGGCCGCCAGCGGCCGGGACCTGCTGGTGGCGGTGGATGTGTCCGGCTCCATGGATTTCCCCGATATGCAGTGGCAGGGCGAAGAGGTCAGCCGCCTCGACTTGGTCAAGGCGCTGATGGGCGATTTCCTGCAAAACCGCGAAGGCGACCGCGTCGGCCTGATCCTGTTCGGCAGCCAGGCGTACCTGCAGGCACCCCTGACCTTCGACCGGCGTACCGTACGCACCTTCCTCGACGAAGCGCAGATTGGCATCGCCGGCAAGAACACCGCCATCGGCGACGCCATCGGCCTGGCGGTCAAGCGCTTGCGCGAGCGGCCGGCGCAGAGCCGGGTGCTGGTACTGATCACCGACGGTGCCAACAACGGCGGGCGGATCCATCCGTTGACCGCTGCCCGCCTGGCCGCCCAGGAAGACGTGCGCATCTACACCATCGGCATCGGCGCCAACCCTGAGGCCAGCGGTACGCCGGGCCTGCTCGGCCTCAACCCCAGCCTGGACCTGGACGAGGCCTCACTGAAGGAAATCGCCGACCTGACCCATGGCGCCTACTTCCGTGCCCACGACGGCGCCGAACTGGATGCGATCGGCGATACCCTCGACCAGCTGGAACCGGTCGCCCAACAGCCAACCCAGGCCCGCACGGCAACCGCTTTGTATGCCTGGCCACTGGCCCTGGCCTTGCTGCTCAGCGTGCTGCTGGTGGTGGCGGTGCAATGGCCAGACAACCTGCTGCAGCGTGCGCTGCGCCGGCCCCGCTTCCTGCAGCCCCACCCGCAATGGCGTGAGCGCCTCAAAAGGCTGCGCCTGAGGAGGCGGCGATGATCGACCTCTGGCCGCACTGGTTGCGCCCACTCTGGCTGCTGGTGGTACCGCTGCTCGCCTGGCTGGTGTTCAAGCTCTGGCACCGGCGCAGGCGCGCCGGGCGCTGGCAGATGATCCTGCCGCCGGCCTTCCACCCGGTGCTGCTCGGTGGCGGCAGCGGCAGCCACAGCAAAATGCCCTGGGTCGCACTGGGCCTTGCCTGGTTACTGACGGTACTGGCGCTGCTCGGGCCGAGCTGGCAGCGCCTGGAAGAAACCCGCCAACGCCCGGCCGACCCGCTGGTGATCCTGCTGGAACTGACCCCGCAGATGCTTGCCCAGGACACGCCGCCCAACCGGCTGCAGCAGGCGCGGCGCAAGGTCCTTGACCTGCTCGAACACCGTCGCGACAGCCAGACGGCGTTGATCGTCTACGCCGGCAGCGCGCACACCTTGGTGCCGCTGTCCGACGACCTGAGCACCACGCGCAACCTGCTCGAGGCCATCGACCCATCGATCATGCCGCAGCCCGGCCAGCGCGCCGACCTGGCCGTGCAGAAGGGCCTGGCCCTGCTGGCGCAAAGCGGCCTGGGCCAGGGCCGCCTGTTGCTGATCGGTTCGGCATTGAGCGACCCGGAACGCCAGGGCATTGTCCAGGCGCTTGGCCGCCAGGGCCCGAGCCTGTTGATGCTCGGCATCGGTACCCGCGAAGGGGCGCCGGTCCGCCAGGCCAACGGCGAGTTTCTCAAGGACGAGCAAGGCGGCATTCTGGTACCGCGCCTGGACAGCGGCGGGCTCAGGGCGTTCATCAATGGCACCGGAGGACGCTACCGTCATGCCCGGATCGACGACCTCGACCTGCGTGGCCTGGGCCTGTACGACAACCCGCGCATCCTGCGCAATGACGGCCAGAACCTGCAGCTCGACAGCTGGGCCGACCAAGGCTACTGGCTGTTGATACCCCTGTTGCTGCTGGCCGCCTGCGCGGGTCGGCGCGGCTGGCTGTTCTGCCTGCCGCTGCTACTGGCCCTGCCGCAGCCGAGCCAGGCGTTCGAGTTCAATGACCTGTGGTTGCGCCCCGATCAGCAAGGCCAGCGCCTGCTTGAACAAAACCGCCCGGCGGAAGCCGCGCGGCACTTCCAGGACCCGCAATGGCGCGGCATGGCGCTGTACCAGGCCGGTGACTATGCCGCTGCCGCCACCGCCTTCGGCCAAGCCAATACCGCCGCTGCCCACTACAATCGAGGCAACGCCCTGGCCCGCAGCGGTGAGCTGGAAGCCGCCCTGGATGCTTACGAGCAGGCCCTGGAGCATCAACCCGACCTGAAGCCGGCGCTGGACAACCAGGCCCTGGTCCAGCAACTGTTACAGCAGCGTCAAGGCCAGGCCGAGGAACAACCGGCCCAAGACGATGCCCAAGGCACGCCGGGCAGCGAGACCGAGGGCAACAGCAGCTCGGCGAGCAGCCCCGCCCAGGGTTCGCCGGGCAGCGAAGAACAGACAAACACCGATCAACCCGTTGAAGGCAGTGGCAACAATCAGGCCGCACCCGGTAACCAGGTGGGCGACGATGACAGCATCACCCAGCCGCCCAAGCGGCCGGTATCGACCAGCCTCGATGCCGAACAACGCCAAGCCCTGGAACAATGGCTGCGGGAGATCCCCGACAACCCGGCGCAGCTGCTGCGACGAAAATTCTGGTACGAACAGCAATTGCATCAGGAATCCCAACGATGAGTCGCCTTGGCGTCTTTCTCCTCAGCCTGATATGGGCCGTGCTCGCCCAGGCCGAACCGACCCTGCAGGCCAGTGTCGACCGCACCCGCCTGGAGGCCGGTGAAACCTTGGAGCTGACCCTCGAAAGCCAGGACGTGACCCAGTTCGGCAAGCCCGACCTGCGCGCCCTGGACGGCGACTTCGAAGTACGCGGCACGCGTCAGCTGAACAGCCTGCACACCCTCGATGGCGAGACCCGGGCCAGCACTCGCTGGATCATTACCCTGCTGCCGCGGCGCAGCGGCAGCTTGCGTATCCCTGAGCTGCAACTGGGGCAATCGCGCAGCCAGGCCATCGACCTGCAGGTGGTGCAAGCGGATGCCGACCGCCCGGACAGCGCGTCCCAGGTGTTCATCGAGGCTACCCTGGACACCAGTGATGTCTATGTCCAGGCGCAGGCCGTGCTGACCTTGCGCATCTACCATTCGGTGTCGCTGTACGACGACAGCAGCCTTAGCCCGCTGCGCCTGGAAAACGCCAAAGTCGAACCGCTGGGGGACTCGCGTACCTATGAGAAGGACATCAACGGCGTACGCCACGGGGTGATCGAGACACGCTACGCACTCTATCCGCAGCAGAGCGGCAGCCTGGACATCGCGCCCCTCACGTTCACCGCCACTGCTGCCGATAATGCGCAGCCGCCTGCGGGCAGCGCACGTACAGGCCGCCAGGTACAGGTCAGTTCACTGCCGCTGCGCCTGAACGTTCGCCCTATCCCCGCCGCCTGGCCCGCAGCCGAACCGTGGCTGCCAGCCCGTAGCCTGGCCCTCGAAGAACACTGGAACCCCGACCCCGGCACACAGCCAACCCAGATAGGCGACTCCCTGACCCGCAGCATCACCCTGCGCGCCGAGGGGCTGTCCAGCACCCAACTGCCGCAATTGCCGGCCACCGAAATCGTCGGCCTGCGCCGCTATCCGGACCAACCGTTGCTGCGCAACGAAATCAGCGAGCGCGGCATGACCGCCAACCGCGAGGAGCGCGAAGCACTGGTGCCGACCCACAGTGGCGAGCTGGCGCTGCCGGCACTGGAAGTCACCTGGTGGAACACCCGCGAAGACCACCTGGAGCATTCCAGCTTGCCTGCGCGCACCCTGAACGTGCAGGACAACCCGGCTCTGAGCGCCGAGAGCCCGGTCGGTGATGCCAGCACGGGCAGCAGCCTGCTCTGGCCCTGGCAGCTCGCCACCCTGGTGTTCGCCCTCACCACGCTACTGGGCTTCACCCTGTGGTGGCGCGCCCGCTCGCAACCGGCCGTGCTGCGCGCCGCCCAGACTGGCCCCAGCCCACGCACCCTGCTGGACGACCTCAAACGCGCCTGCCAGGCCAACGACCCACAGGCCACCCGCCAGGCGCTCGATGCCTGGGCGCGGCAACAGCCAGAGACCCTGGCGGAGATGGCGGCGCGGTTCGTGCCGCTGTCGGATGCTTTGGATGGTTTGAACGGGGCGTTGTATAGCGAGAGCGGCCAATATTGGCAGGGAGAGGATCTGTGGCGGGCGATAGGGACGATTCCACCGGCAGAACACGTGTTACTGCCGTCTGGGGAGCCAGGGGGCTTGCCACCGCTTTATCCGAAGTGATTGGGAGAGCGCGCGGGCCCGTCTAGCGTGCTGTAGCGCACGTCAGACAAGCCCGTCCAAACCAGGATGCGATCCTGGCTGCTCCCGCTCTGCGACAACCCTGAGCGATCAGATGAAGCGGTGACCCTGAAACGGGTTCCAGCCCTGCTCGCCTTTGGTCTGTTTCAGGTAATAAGCGTAATTGGTCAACATGCCGTACAACACGGCAAAGGCCACACTGAAGCCTTGATCCAGCGCCCGAGGCACTGCATTACCCGTGGCAGCCTCGTACACGCCTTCAAGCAGCCCGACGCCAATGATGATGGCCAGCATGACCAGGTTCTTCTTCCACATGCCCAGGACGAACCAGTAGATCGGGCCAAAGAAGAATCCGAGGAAATTGTTGTTGATCAACAGTTTCTTGCGAAACGGCAAAGCGCGGAACGCCGCTTTGTAGGTCGCTTCACGTGGGCCGCCGTGCTGATCGAAGAAGGCGAACCGCTCCTGCCATTTAGGCTTGAGGTTGGCGTAGTCGGCCTGGATTTGTGGCGTGCTTTGCATAAAAATTCCTTTTCAGATGGGATCCAGTAGCCCACACCCGCAGCACTGCACGCGCCGCGGCCGGGGCAAGGGATTAGATCATCGGCGATGGCTGGCATCAAGCAAGCAGATGGCCACTATGTCGACCCGTTCGCAGAATTGATTGCCCTTGTAGCGCACTGCCCCGCCCTTTGAATGCACCGAACACGGCCAGGCTCCAGACAATCGCCAAGCCACTTGAGTTACCATACCGCCCTTCTTCGAAGGCCACCTTGGCGCTGTCATGACGCCAAGCACCGAAGCCTTCATGTCCCAATCCAACAGGTCATCCATGCGTCTGTTTCACACCTCCGACTGGCACCTGGGCCAAAGCCTGCACGGCCAGGAACGCGACTTCGAACACGCCTGCTTCCTCGACTGGCTGCTCGGCCAGCTGCGCTTGCGCCAGCCCGACGCGCTGCTGATCGCCGGCGACATCTTCGACACGGTCAACCCGCCGGTCAAAGCTCAGGAGCGGCTGTACGACTTCATCGTCCAGGCCCACGAGCAACAGCCGAAGCTGGACATCGTGATGATCGCCGGCAACCATGACTCCGGCTCGCGCATCGAGCTACCTGCCGCGCTCATGCGGCGCCTGCGCACCCACGCGCTAGGGCGCGTGCACTGGCTGGATGAGGGCCAGCTGGACGCCGAACGCCTGCTGATCCCGCTGACCAACGGCCGCGGCAAGGTCGCAGCCTGGTGCCTGGCGCTGCCTTTTTTGCGCCCAGCCGAAGTCACCGGCCCGCAGTTGGGTGACGACTACCTGCAGGGCATCAACCAGGTGCACCAGCAATTGATCGCGGCCGCGCAGAAAAAACGCAAGAAGGACCAGGCGCTGGTCGCCATCAGCCACGCGCACATGGCAGGCGGCGCGGTGTCCGAAGACTCCGAGCGCAGCCTGATCATCGGTAACGCCGAAGCGCTTCCGGCCAAACTGTTCGACAAGGCCATCAGCTACGTTGCCCTGGGCCACCTGCACAAGCCGCAGAAGGTCAACCGCGAAACCCGCATCCGCTACAGCGGCTCGCCGATCCCACTGTCGTTCGCCGAAATCAACTACCCGCACCAGGTGCTGGAAGTCGAGCTCGACGGCGCCGAGCTGGTCAGCGTCGAACCGCGCCCGGTGCCGCGCGCCGTGGCCCTGCAGCGCATCGGCCCTGCGCCCTTGGGCGAACTGCTGGAGCAGCTTGCCGAACTGCCGGTGATAGACCTGCTCGACGACCCCAACCGCCAGCCGTGGCTCGAAGTGCGCGTGCTGCTGGACGAGCCGCAGCCAGACCTGCGCCAGCAGATCGAAAGCGCCCTGCATGGCAAGGCGGTGCGGCTGATCCGCATCAGCGCCGAATATGCCGGCCGTGGCAATGATGAGGAAAGCGAGCTTGAGTTCGTCGAACTGTCGCAGATGACCCCGCAGGATCTGTTCAGCCGCGCTTGGGAACAGGCTTATGGCAACCCCGCCGACGAGCAGGCCCTGGCCGACTTCGCCCTGCTGCTGCAGGACGTCCAGCTGGAAGAGGAACAGCCATGAAGATTCTCGCCATCCGCCTGAAGAACCTGGCATCCCTGGCCGGCCCGGTCGACATCGACTTCACCGCCGAACCCCTGGCCAGCGCAGGCCTGTTCGCCATCACCGGGCCTACCGGTGCCGGCAAGAGCACCTTGCTCGACGCCCTGTGCCTGGCGCTGTTCGGCACTGTGCCGCGGCTCAATGACATTGGCCGCGAAGCCAAGGTGCCAGATGCCGATGGCGAAATCCCCACCTCGGACCCGCGCAACCTGCTGCGCCGCGGCACCGGCAGCGGCTTTGCCGAGGTCGATTTCGTCGGCATCGACGGCCACCGCTACCGCGCGCGCTGGGAAGCCAACCGTGCCCGTGACAAGGCCAATGGCAAGCTGCAGTCCAGCCGTCAGAGCCTCTATGACCTGGACAGTGAGCAGGTGCTGGGCAGTGGCAAGAACGAATACAAGCAACTGATCGAAACCCGTCTGGGGCTCAACTTCGAGCAGTTCACCCGTGCTGTGATGCTGGCCCAGAGTGAATTCGGCGCCTTTCTCAAGGCCGACGACAAAGAACGCAGCGAGCTGCTGGAAAAACTCACCAACACCGCGATCTACACGCGCCTGGGCCAGCGTGCCTTCAGCAAGGCCCGCGAAGCCGGCGAGGCGCACAACGCGCTGAAAGACCGTGCCAGCCACCTGCTGCCGATGGCCGCCGAAGCCCGAATCGAGCTGGACACGCGTCTGGAGCAGGCGCAGCAACACTTCAAGGCCGAGCAAGCCCGCCAGCGCCAGCTGGAGCAACAGCGCACCTGGCTCAACGAGCAACGCCTGTTGCAGACGCAACTCAGCGAAGCCGGCGCCGCCCTGCACGCTGCCGAGCAGAACTGGCAAGCCATGGCCGAGCAACGCCTCGACCTGCAGCGCCTGGAACGCCTGGCACCGCAACGGCACCAGTTCCATCGCCAGCAAGTACTGACCGCACAGCTGACGCCGTTGGCGGCGCAGATTGCCGAGCAACAACAGCTGCAAGCTGAGCTGCAGGGGCACACCCAGGCGCTGGAGCAGGCGCTGGTAGCCGCGCGCCAGGCACTGGCCGACAGCCAGGCGAAGCACAGCGACAGTGCCCCGCGCCTGCGCCAGGCGTTTGCCGGCCAGGACAGCCTGGCGCGCCTCGACACTGAGCTGGAGGCGCAACGCACCGCCAGGGAGCAGGCCGACCTGCACGTCGCCGAAGGCCAGCAACAGTTGCAGCAACTGGATGAACACCAGCAGCGCAGCCTGCAACAGCTGGCGCAGATCGACACGGCCTTGGCAGACAGCCAGCACCTGGCCGGCCTGGCCAATGCCTGGCAGGCCTACCTGCCGCAACTCAAGCAAGTCATGGTGATTGGCGGGCGCCTGAGCAAAGGCCGTGAGGAGCTGCCTGGCCTGCAGGCGCGCGCCAGCGAGGCCAACGCACAGTGGCAGGCCCAGCATGACGCGTTCGAGCTGATGTTCCGCGAAGCCAAAGCGGAGCCGCAGGCGCTGGCGGAGCAAATCGACCTGCTCGGCAACATGCTGCAGGACAATCGCAAACAGCAGCGGGCGGTCGAAGAACTGTCGCGCCTGCATGGCCGCGAGCAGGAGCTGCGCAGTCAGCTGGAGGGGCTGCGAGAACGTCACCAGCAGGCCATGCAGCAACGCCAACAGCTGATCGGTGAAGGCACCGCAGCCAAGGCGGAGCTGGAAGCGGCCGAGCAGGCGCTCAACCTCACACGCCAGTTGCTGGAGCGTCAGCGCCTGGCACGCAATACCAGCGTCGAAGAACTGCGCGGCCAACTGCGCGACGGCGAAGCGTGCCCGGTCTGTGGCAGCGCTGAACATCCGTTCCACCAGCCTGAGGCTCTGCTGCAGAGTTTGGGCCGACATGACCAGGCCGAAGTGGATGCTGCGCAAAAGCACGTCGAAACGCTCAACGGCAAACTGGTGGAACTGCGCACGCAGCTTGGTGTGGTCAACGCCCAGCTCAAGGACCATCAACAGCAACAGGCGCAGCTAGGCGAACAGTTGCAGCCGCTGGTTGCACAGGTACAGTCGCACCCCCTCTGGCCTGCCCTGGCGCCACAGGACGACAAGGCCCGTACCGCGTGGCTGGACAGCCAGCTGCAGCGCCTGGACGATGAGATCAAAAAGGACGAGAAGCGTCAAAGCGCCCTGCTCGCCCTGCAAAAAGACGCCGCCCGCCTCACCCAGCAATTGCAGGCCGCGCAGCAGGCGCAGCAAGAGGCCCAGCGCCACCTGGAGCAACAGCACCAGGCCCTGGCCAACGATGAACAGCATCTGCAACAAGGCCTCGATGACTTGGCCAATGTGCTGCCGGCCGAAGTGCTGAAGGCCTTGAGTGATGATCCGGCCAATGCCTTCCTCAGCCTCGACCAGCAGATCGCGCAGCGCCTGCAACAGCTGGAGCAGCGCAAGGACGAGCAGGACGAGCAGCACGCGCGTCAACTGCAACTGGACAAGCTACGCGACCAGCAGCAGACGCGCCTGCAGGCTCAGCAACACCTGCAGCACACCCTCGACGCCCTCCAAGCGCAGCGCCTGCAGGCCCAGGCGGAGCTGGCCACGCTGCTCGGCGACCATAGCAGCGCCGAAGCGTGGCAACACCACCTCGAAGCGCAGCTGGAACAGGCCCGCGCCCTCGATGCCGAAACCGCAGAGCGCCTGCAGGCGCTGCGCAACCAGGGCGTGCAATTGGCCGCGGAGTTGAAGGCCAATACCCAGCGCCAGCAGGCGCTGGAGCAGGAGTGCCAGCAGCTTCAGCACGCAGTCGCGCAATGGCGCAGCGAACATCCCGAACTGGATGACAGCGGGCTGGACCGCCTGCTGGCCATGGACGATAACCAGCTCAGTACCCTGCGCCAGCAGCTGCAGGCAGCAGAAAACGCCATCGAGCAAGGCCGCGTGCTGCTCCAGGAACGTGAACAGCGCCTGCAGCAGCACGCCGCTCAGGCACAGGGTGACCTGCATGGCGAAGACCTTGAGCAAGCACTGGCCGGCCTTGCCGAGCAACTGACCGCTCAGGAACAGCAATGCGCCGAGTTGCGCGCGCAGCAGGCTGACGACCAGCGTCGCCAGCAGGCGTACCAGGCCCTTGCCTGCGAAATCGAACAGGCCCACCAACAGTGGCAACGCTGGGCACGCCTGAATGCGCTGATCGGCTCAGCCTCTGGCGATGTGTTCCGCAAGATCGCCCAGGGCTACAACCTCGACCTGCTGCTGCACCATGCCAACGCCCAGTTGCGCCAACTGGCGCGGCGCTACCGCCTGAAACGTGGCGGCAGCGCCCTGGGGTTGCTGGTGCTGGACACCGAAATGGGCGACGAACTGCGCTCTGTGCACTCCTTGTCTGGCGGTGAAACCTTCCTGGTCTCGCTGGCGCTTGCCCTGGGCCTGGCGTCAATGGCCTCAAGCACCCTGCGTATCGAGTCGCTGTTCATCGACGAGGGGTTCGGCAGCCTCGATCCTGAGTCGCTGCAGTTGGCCATGGACGCCCTCGACGGTCTGCAGGCGCAGGGGCGCAAGGTCGCGGTCATTTCCCACGTACAAGAGATGCACGAGCGTATTCCGGTGCAGATCCAGGTGCGTCGCCAGGGCAATGGCCTGAGTGATGTCGAGGTGTGCGGGTGATTCTTTTCTCCTTCCGCCGCTGCCCTTGGGCCATGCGAGCGCGCCTGGCCCTGCACTATGCCGGGTGCGAGGTGCACATCCACGAAGTGGCGATGAAGAACAAGCCGGCCGCCTTGCTGGCTTTGTCACCCAAGGGGACGGTACCGGTGCTCGATACCGGTGAAGGCGTGCTGGAGGAAAGCCTGGACATCATGCGCTGGGCGCTCGAGCGCAATGACCCGCAGGACTGGCGGTTGCAAGCCGACCCTGCCGCCGCGCGACAGGCTGAACGGCTTATTGCCCGCAACGACAGCGAGTTCAAAGCGCAGGTCAACCTGTACAAATATGCCGAGCGATACCCCGAGCACACGCGCGAACACTACCGCCAGCAGGCCGAGGCCTGGCTGGCCGAGCTTGAGCAGCTGCTAGAAGGCCGGCCTTACCTGCTGGCCAGCCATGCAAGCCTGGTCGACGCCGCGCTGTTGCCCCTGATGCGCCAGTTTGCCGGGGTCGAACCGCAGTGGTTCGCCGAGGCGGCTTATCCGCGTGTGCGGAGCTGGCTGGAGAGGTGGTTGGCGTCTGAGCTGTTCAAGGCGGTGATGGCCAAGTGAGTTGGCCCGCGCCTGTCGCGGTTCGCGCAGGGCTCACAGGTTGTGTTTAGCGCTCAAGGCCGCATGAAAATGGGCGCTCTGGCGCAGGTACTGCTCGGTATAGCTGTGGGTGGCGGTTACCTTGTTGCGGGAATCAGCCTGGGCATGCGCCGGCAGCACGACTGAGGCGGAAAGGGCGGATGCGGCGATGACCGGGAAAAGATTGAAGTTCATCTGGGCTGACCTCGACTTCGGTGGTTTGACGTTGGCCCGTCTGGGCCTTGGGTCAAACTTACGCCGCTGAGGTCCGCCACAGAAATTCATTGCGGTGGTAGGGATTATCACGTCCATCGATAGTCAATCGATAAACTTCAGGTCCGAAGGCGCGTCCTGTGGCAAGGTCTGCACGGTTTCACCGAGCTTGCCAGTACGCGGGTCGCGGCGGATGACCACGATCTGGTTGCTCTTCTGGTTGGCCACCAGCAGGAAGTTGTCGCTTGGGTCCAGCGCGAACTCCCGTGGGTGGTCGCCCTCTACCGAACGGCGCTGCAAAAAGGCCAATTGGCCGTCCTCTTTGCCCACGCTGAAAACCACGATCTCGTTGGCTGTGCCACGGTTGCTGACATACAGGAAGCGCCCGTCTGCCGACAGGTGCAGTCCGCCCGCCGCCTTGGCCGCAGCGTCTTTCTGCTCGGTCAGCGGCAGGCGCTGGCGTTCGTGCAGCGCAGCGTCGTCGACATCGAACACGACCACTTCGGCGCTCATTTCCAGTGTCAGGTAGGCATGCCGCCCCTTGGCATCGAACAACAGATGACGCGGGCCGCTGCCGGGCGGCAGCTCGACGGACGCCGGTATCGCAGCGCTCAGGGGCCGGTCGACGCTGGCGCCGTCGTAGCGGTAGATGAACACCTTGTCCGCGCCCAGGTCGCTGGCATACAGGTGGCTGCCATCGGGCGACAGCACCACGGCGTGCACATGGGCACCGGCCTGGCGCTCGGGGTTGACGCCGCTGGCCTTGTGCCGCGCTTGTTGCACCACCTCCTTGAGCTTGCCGTCCTTGGCCACCGGGATCACCACCAGGCTGCCGCCCGGGTCGGGGGCGACAGCATAGTTGGCGACGAACAGGTAACGCTGGTCGCGGCTCAGGCTGGCGTGTGTCGGTTCATCGCCACGGCTGGCCACCTGGTTGAGCGGCTTGATCTCGCCGTTGCCGTTCACACTGAAACTGCTCGCATGGCCCTGCGGCGTTTCGTTGACCGTGAACAGTTGCCGCTGGTCGGCCGAGAGTACCAGCCACGACGGGCTGACGCTCTTGACCACCTGCTGCGGCGTGGGGTCGATACGGCCAGTCTTGCTGTCGAACAGGTAGCGGTAGATACCTTGGCTGGCGCCATCGGTGTAACTGCCCACCAGCAGCGTGGCAGCCTGGGTAGTGAAAGTCAGGGTCATGAGGCTAGCGGTCAGCAGGCTCGTCCAAGTCCGGTTCATGGTGTTCTTCTTCATCCGGGGCGCGAAAGGCACTCATACAGACTAGACGATGCTCACCCTGGGCATCGTGCAGTTGCCACTCGTCACCGGCACCGATGGCGGCGGCGACCTGTTCGGCAGTGAAGGTCCAGCGACGGTGTTGGCGGCCGTCCATGCATTCGACCGTCAGGCCTGTTGCATCGAGGGTGAAGTCGAAGGCGTGGAGGCCGTCGATCAGTAGCATGTCGCAGGATGCGAGGGCGGTGGTGAGGGAGGACATGGGGGTACCCATTGCAAGTGAGCCGGCATTATAACCTTGACCCTGCGTTGCATGGCACCGGCTTCACAGGTGATCGCCGGCAAGCCGGCTTCCACAGGCCTTGTGGGCTGGCTTGCCAGCGATGGGCCGCAAAGCGGCCCCCCGCACTCAATGGGCGAAGATCGAACCGCCCTGCTTGCCTGCCATCTTCTCGGGCTTGATCAGGAACCGCGCCAGCGCCGGCAGCAGCCACAGCGCACCGAACATGTTCCACAGCAGCATGAAGGTCAGCATCAGCCCCATGTCGGCCTGGAACTTGATGGCCGAGAAGATCCAGGTGCACACGCCGATGGCCAGGCACAGGCCGGTGAACAGCACCGCCTTGCCGGTCGAACGCAGGGTTTGGTAATAGGCCTCCTGCAGCGGTAGGCCGGCACGCAGGAAGCTTTCCAGACGGCTGTAGATGTAGATGCCGTAGTCGACACCGATACCCACGCCCAGCGCCACCACGGGCAAGGTGGCGACCTTCACGCCGATCCCCATGAATGCCATCAGCGCATTGCCCAGCACCGAGGTCAGCACCAGCGGCAGGACGATGCACAAAGTGGCAGCAAAGGAGCGGAAGGTGATCAGGCACATCACCGCCACGCAGATGTACACCAGGATCAGGATGGTCAGCTCGGCCGACTTGATCACCTCGTTGGTCGCAGCCTCGATCCCGGCGTTGCCCGCCGCCAGCAGGAACTGCAAGCCGTCCTTGTCGTGGCTTTCGGCAAACGCCTTGGCAGCGCTGGTGACCCGCTCGAGGGTTTCGGCCTTGTGGTCGTTGAGGAACACCAGCACCGGTGCCAGCGAGCAGTCGGCGTTGTACAGGCCGTCGGCGCGGGCGATGGAGTTGTTGAGGATGTCAGGGTTGCGCGACAAGGTTTCCCATTTCAGGCTGCCCTCGTTCATGCCCTTGATCACCTGCTTGGACACCGTCACCAGGGAGATCGCCGACTGCACGCCGGGGGTGTTTTCCATGGTCCACATCAGCTCGTCGATCGGTGCCATGGTCGAGTGGATCGAGCAGCTTTCGGCGGGCGTCTTGACCATCACCACCAGCACATCGGAGCTGGTCGAGTAGTTGCTGATGATGAAGTTGTTGTCCTGGTTGTAGCGCGAGTCCGGGCGCAGCTCCGGCGCGCCCTGGTCGAGGTCGCCGATTTTCAGGTTCTGGCTGTACCACAAGCCGCCAGCGAAGGCGACCAGGGCCAGGGCAATGGACACCGGCGCCACCTTGGCACTGGCGAAATTCGACAGCAGGCGCCAGAACGGGTGCTCACGGGTGGCGTCCTTCTTGCTGCGCTCGATGGCCTTTTTGCTGATGCCGATATAGGAAATCGCGACCGGCAGCAGGATCAGGTTGGTGAAAACGATGACCGCCACGCCGATCGACGCACCGATGGCAAGTTCGCGGATCACGCCGATGTCGATGATCAGCAGGGTAATGAAGCCCACGGCGTCGGCGAGAATGGCGATCATCCCGGGCAGGAACAGCTGGCGGAAGGTGCGCCGGGCGGCGGTCAGGGCATTCTCGGCGTCACTGGACTGCAGGGCGATGCCGTTGATCTTCTGCACCCCATGGGAAATGCCGATGGCGAAGATCAGGAATGGCACCAGCATCGAGTAAGGGTCCAGGCCAAAGCCCACCACATGCATCAGGCCCAATTGCCAGACCACTGCCACCAAGGTGGTGATCAGCACGGCGATGGTGCTGCGGATGCACCAGGTGAACCAGTAGAGCAAGACCCAGGTGATGACCAGCGCGACACCAAAGAACATCGCCACCATCACCAGGCCGTCGATCAGGTCACCGACCTTTTTGGCGAAGCCGACGATGTGCACCTTCACATTGGGGTTCTGTGCCTGGAACTTGTCGCGGATTTTCTCCTCGAGCAGATGCGAGAACTGCTGATAGTCCAGCTTGACCTGCTTACCGGGGTCTTGCGGATCGGGGTAGCTTTCCAGCAAAGGTACATCGACGATGCTGGATTTGAAGTTGTTGCCCACCAGGCGCCCGACCTGGCCGGACTTGAGCACGTTGTCGCGCAGTGAGTCGAGGCTGTCCTGCGAACCGTCGTACGTATTGGGGATGACTTCACCGCCGGAGAACCCCTCCTCGGTGACTTCACTCCAGCGCACGCTGGGGCTCCACAACGACTTGAGGCCCGCACGGTCGACGCCGGGGATGTAGAACACCTCGTCATGGATCTGGCGCAGGGTCTCCATGTAGTCCTTGTCGAAAATGTCGCCGTTGACCGCCTCGACCGAAATGCGCACGGTGTTGCCGAGGTTGGCCAGGTCGTTGCGGTGCGCCATCATCTGCTCGATGAACGGGTGTTCGAGCGGGATCATCTTCTCGAAGCTGGTCGAGGGGCGGATCTGCGAGGCCTGCCAGAACAGGAAGATGCTCACCAGCACGCACAGGGCGATGACCATCGGGCGGTTGTTGAAAATCAGGCGTTCCAGCAGCGTGGGCTTGTCCTGGTGGTGGGGATGCATGATGTTCTCTCGACTGGTCATGGGCGAGGCTCCTGGGCTGCCTGGTCGGCTCCTTCAGCGGTGGCCAGGTGGACACCACCCTGCCCTACCAGCAGCAAGCCACCATTGGCCAGGCCACTGACGCCGGCCAAGGCGATACGGTCGGCGCGGTTGTAGACCGTGAAGCGCTTCCCGTCATCGATGCTGCGCAGCACGCTGCCGCCATTACCGACCAATACCAGGCTGCCATCATCCAGAAGCGTAGCGCTGGCCAGGCCGAATTCGAGGTTGCCGCGTGCGGCCTTGAGTTCGATCGGCTGCCAGCTGTCGCCGAAGTCCGTGGAGCGGAACAGGTTGCCGCGCAGGCCATAGGCCAACAACGTCTGCGGCTGGGCGGTGCCGATCACGCCGAACAGCGAGCCCTCGTAGGGCCCGTCGACCTTGCTCCAGCTCTGCCCGCTGTCGCTGGAGCGGAACATGCTGCCCTGCTCGCCGACGATGAACAGGCCGGCATCCCTGATCTGGGCAATACCGTTGAGGTGCATCTGGTCGGGGTTGTCCAGGCGCTCGGCGACGTCCTGCCAGTGCTGGCCGCCGTCGCGGGTTTCCAGCAATGCACCGTAGGCGCCCACGGCAAAGCCGTGCTGGGCATCGAGGAAAGTGGCATCGAGCAGCGGGGCTTCACGGGCAAGGTCTTCGAACTGCTTGCTCCAGGTCGCACCGCCATCGTTGCTGGCGAGAATCTGCGCGTCGTGCCCGACTGCCCAGCCACGCTTGTCGTCGACGAAGAACACTGCGGTGAGCAATTGCCGGGTAGGCACCCGGGCCTGGGTCCAGGTCTTGCCTTGGTCATCGGAGAACAGAATGTGGCCGCGATCGCCCACCACCACCAGGCGCTTGCCAGCATGAGCGGCGTCGATCAGCAGGCTCTGGCTGGCCTTTGCCGATTCGGTGGAATACTCCTGGGCAGCGGCGGCTTGCGTGCTCCCCGCCCACATCGCCAGTGCCAGCGCCAGCATTGCGCTGGCCGCCAACGGCCAGGCACTGCGCCTGGCATGCGTCATCACCCGCTCCCTCATGACCATCCCCTGTTTGTTGTTCTTGGTGGGTCTGTGCCTTGCAGGTACTGCGAAAACCCTGTAGTAGAGGCCTGCAATAGCTTCGGGCCATCGTAGCGGGGATGATTGCGGGAACACAACGAGCAGGACGTTATGTTTTGTTAACCAGACACGGAGGGCTGTTGCACAGCCCAATCGCCGGCAAGCCGGCTCCCACCACGATCGCGCAGTGCTTCAGGCCTGCGCTTTGCCTGTGGAAGCAAGCTTCTTGCCCAATTTCAAAGCCGGTCCAGATCCCTGTGGGAGCCGAGCCGGTCCAAATCCCTGTGGGAGCCGGCTTGCCGGCGATCACCGGTGAAGCCAGTGCCATTCACCGCTGCACTGGATCGCCGGCAAGACAGTCGCACCCACAAGTAATGCACCGCACTGAAGCCATGTGCATTACTTGTGGGCAGCCAAGGCTTCACGCCAAGCTCTTGCTCACCACCTCATAGACATCGCTGGACAGCGCCCCGGAAGCGAGAATCCGCTCCAGCTCGCCCTTCATCAACGCCTGGCGCGCGTCGTCATACTTGCGCCAGCGGGTCAGCGGCGCCAGTTGACGCGAAGCGATCTGCGGGTTCAGCGCATTGAGCTCGATCACCAAGTCCGCCAGGAAGCGATAGCCCGAGCCATCGGCGGCATGGAAGTTGACCAGGTTCTGCCCGGCAAAGGCACCGATCAGCGCCCGCACCTTGTTCGGGTTCTTCAAGGTGAACGCCGGGTGCTGCATCAGCGCTTTGACCCGCGCCAGCCCGCCCGGCAGCGTGCTGGCGGCCTGCACGCTGAACCACTGGTCCATGACCAGTGGGTTGTCCTTGAAGTGCTCGGCAAAGGTTTCCAGCGCCTTGGCGCGCTCCGCCTCGAACGGCGAGTTGACCAGCACGGCCAGCGCGGTCAGGCGCTCGGTCATGTTGTCGCAGTGCTCGAACTGCTCCAGGGTCGCTTCCAGCACCTGCGCCTTACCGCTGAGCATCAGGTACGACAGGGCGATGTTCTGCAGGCTGCGACGGGCGAAGTGCTCGGCCGCGGCGACGTAGGCGGTGTTGCGCGACACCTCGCGGTGCGCCTGGTAGCGCGCCCACAGGCCATCGAACAGCTGCTCGGCGATCTGCCGGCGGGCGAACTCGCGTGCCGCGTGGATCGCGTCGACATCGGCCACCTGGCTGATCTCGGTCAGGTAGGCTTCGCCCGGCAACGACAGCATCTCGGAAACCATCGCGGCGTCCAGGGATTCGTTGCCCAGCACCGTGCCCAGTGCCGTGATCAGGCGTTGGTCAAGCTGCAGCGCTTCACCACGCTGATGCTGGCCGATCAGCTCCTGCAGCACCTGTACAGCCAACTGCTGGCCCGCTTCCCAGCGGTTGAAGCCATCGCTGTCGTGCTGCATCAGGAACATCAGCTGGTCCCGGTCATACGGGAAGCTCAGCTTCACCGGCGCACTGAAGCCGCGCAGCAGCGATGGCAGCGGCTTGGCCTGGATACCTTCGAACGTGAAGGTCTGCTCAGCCTCGGTCACCGACAGCACGCGGACAGTGCCCACCGCGGCGGCCTCACCGGCCAGGCGCAGAGGCAGGTCATTGCCCTCGGCATCGAGCAGGCCCAGCTCGACCGGGATCACGAACGGCAGCTTCTCGGCCTTGTCCGGCGTCTGCGGGCAGCTCTGGCGGAAGGTCAGGCTGTAGGTGCGTGCCGTGGCGTCGTAGACCTCGCTGACCTCCAGACGCGGGGTGCCCGCCTGGCTGTACCAGCGCTTGAACTGGGTGAAGTCGACGCCGTTGGCGTCTTCCATGGCCTTGATGAAATCGTCGGTGGTCACCGCCTGGCCATCATGGCGTTCGAAGTACAGGTCGCTGCCCTTGCGGAAACCCTCGGCGCCCAGCAGGGTACGGACCATGCGCACCACTTCGGCGCCCTTCTCGTACACGGTCAGGGTGTAGAAGTTGGAAATCTCGATGAAACTGTCCGGGCGCACCGGGTGGGCCATGGGCCCTGCGTCTTCGGCGAACTGGTGGGTCCGCAGGTAGGCGACGTCCTCGATGCGCTTGACCGTGCGCGAGTTCATGTCAGCGCTGAATTCGGCATCGCGGAACACCGTGAAGCCTTCCTTGAGCGACAGCTGGAACCAGTCGCGGCAGGTCACGCGGTTACCCGACCAGTTGTGGAAATACTCGTGGGCAACCACACCCTCGACCCGCTGGTGGGCGGCATCGGTGGCGGTTTCGGCGCGGGCCAGTACGCAGCTGGAGTTGAAGATGTTCAGGCCCTTGTTTTCCATGGCGCCCATGTTGAAGTCGTTGACCGCGACGATCATGAAGATGTCCAGGTCGTATTCACGGCCATAGACTTCCTCATCCCAGCGCATGGACTTCTTCAGGCTGACCATGGCGTGGTCGCACTTGTCGATGTTCTCCGGCTCGACATAGATGCGCAGGGTCACATCGCGCCCGGACTGGCGCACGAAGGTGTCCTCGACGCACCACAGGTCACCGGCCACCAGCGCGAACAGATAGGCCGGTTTCATGAACGGATCTTCCCAGGTCGCCCAGTGACGGCCATCTTCAGCCGGGCCAGTGCCGATCGGGTTGCCGTTGGACAGCAGCACCGGGTAGCGATGCTGCTCGGCGATCACCGTGGTGGTGAAGGTGCTCATCACGTCCGGGCGGTCGAGGTAGTAGGTGATCTTGCGGAAACCCTCGGCCTCACACTGCGTGCAGAACATCTTGCCGGACTTGTACAGGCCTTCCAGCGCGGTGTTGCTCTCGGGGTGGATCTTGACGCTGGTGTCCAGGATGAAACGCTCGGCCTTGGGGTGCAGCGTCAGGCTGTCGGCTTCGAGCTGGTAGTCGCTGGCCTGCAGTTGCTGATCGTCCAGCGAGGCGCGCAGCAGTTCGAGCTGCTGGCCGTCGAGCACCAGTGGCGGCAGGCCGGCACCGCGTGCCGGGTTGCGGCGCATGACCAGTTGCGCATGGACCAGCGTGTGGTCCTCGAACAGCTCGAAGGTCAGGTGCGTCTCGTCGATCAGGTAATCGGGCGCCTGGTAGTCCTTGAGGTAGATCACTTGCGGTTGTTCGGTACGCATGTGCAGGTCCTTTTTACTGGAGCACGGCCATCTGGTAGGCCGTGTACTTGCGAATATTGATCACGCCGGTATCGAAGATCAGGTACTGCCCCTTGATGCCCAGCAGCGTGCCTTCCACCACCGGGTCCTTGTCGAGGTTGAAACTGACGATCTTTTTCGGGTAGGCATGGACCGGGTATTTCATGTGCACCACTTCGGCATCGGGCAGCGGCTGGATCGCCTGCAGGCCGAAGCGCGCCTGCAGATCGCGCAGGCCATCGGCGCAGGCATCGAAGAGCTGCTCGCGAATGGCCACCAGGTCGAGCACCTCGGCGTCGCCCTTGAGCAGCGCGCGCCAGTTGGTGCGGTCCGGCACCTGGCTGCGCAATACGTCTTCGACCAGGCCCGATTGCTGGCGGGTCGCCACACGCATGATCGGCAGCGCCTGGCTCGCCCCCTGGTCAAGCCAGCGGGTGGGCAACTGCGTAGCGCGGGTGATGCCAACCTTGACCCCGGACGAGTTGGCCAGGTAGACCACGTGATCGGTCATGCAGAACTGCTCGCCCCAGGACGGCTCGCGGCAGGTGCCGGCGTCGTAGTGGCAGCGTTCCGGCGCCATGATGCACATGTCGCACTGGGCCAGCTTGGTCATGCAGGGGTAGCAGTAACCCTGGCTGAAGCTGGTCTTGGTGCGTTTGCCACAATGGCTGCAGTGAATGGCGCCGAGGTAGTGCAGGCGCAGGGTCTGGCCGATCAGCGGGTTGACTGGCACCTGGGTGTCATCCAGGCGAAAACTGTACTGCACCACGGGTGCTTCCAGGCTTACCGCCATCTTGCTCAATGAGCCACGAGCGAGTTCGATCAATGTACCGAGTCCGACTTGAACAGAATGTTAGGGATCGGCGCAGACTTCGATGCGCACTCCTGAGGCCCCATGTAGCCGGTACGCTGGTCTTCTGGCAGGTTCTTCATCTCCCAGGCGATCACCGCCTGCAGCGACAGTTCCTTCTGCTCGGGGGTGAGCTTGCGGCCATCGGACCATTTGCCGATCTCCACGGCCGTTTTCAGGCTTTCGTAGATTTCCGGCGTGATGTTTTCGATCATTTGCGCGAACGTGGACATAGCGTCTCCTAAATCAAGCGGACAGTTTACGCCGCGCCAGCGCACCACCCAAGAGGCCCGTCAGGCATCCGATGAGCAGCCCGCCGACGTGCGCGGCGTTGGCGATCTGGCCAAAACCGAGTTGGCCGACCACACCGGTCAGGCAAATGACCAGCCAGATGAGCATCATCACCAGCACGCCCTTGGGCAGGCTGAAGTGTGGGTTGGGCGCCAGCCACTGGTACAGCCAGACATGCCCGAGCAAGCCGTACAGCACCCCGGACAGGCCGCCGAACAGGCTCGGGCCACTGGTGTAGTGCTGGGCAAGGTTGGATACCAGGCTGAACAGCAAGGTCAGGCCAGCCAGCGACCAAGGGCCCTGGCGCAGTTCGATGCGCTTGCCCAGTTCCCAGTACCACATGCCGTTCATGGCCAGGTGCAAGACGCCGAAGTGCAGCAGCATCGGCGACACCAGGCGCCACCATTGGCCTTCGGCGAGGCCTTGGGCCAGCGGGGTGAAGTGCAGGTAGTCACCTTGGACGCGGTAGTCGAGGAAGGTGAACCAGCTGATGGTGGTGAGGTTATCGCCCAGGCCGGTCAGGCCGGCGACGATCAGGCACAGGAAGAGGACGGCGGCGGTTACCTTGCAGGCTTTCGCCTGCTCGGCCAGGGTCGGCCCTTTCGCCGGCGAGCCAGCGTCCACAGGCGGCTGCGCAAGCTCGACATCAGCGTTGCCGTCAGGGTAGCGCTGGTACAGTTGAAGAACATCTTCAGCCATGGTTTCCGGGGCCCAGAGCACCTGCACCTCGCCTTCTTCGCTGACCCGGTGCGGCACCTGCAGGCGCTGCAACAGGTGGACGAAGCCGCTGAGGTCGACCGACAGCGGCAGGCGTATCACTTCGACGATATTCATTGATTGGCCTGCGGTCGATCGACGTCGACCCAGACGAACTTGTGCGGGTCGATCCGGGTTTCATCATCCAGCCGATAGGCCGCCAGCTTGCCGTACAGCACCGCACTGTAGTCCAGGCAGGCCAGGTTGGGGCGTATCGGTGCCGGGCGGCCGCTGCGCCAGTAATGGCCGACGAACAGCAGCGGCTCCTCTTCGCCATAGCGTAGCAAGGCATTCTTCTCGGTGTGGCTGAGCGGCGTGCGGGCGACCTCATCGGGCAGCGCGTCCGGTTGGAAGACGATATCGCCGTAGGTCTTCGGGTCTTCTTCCCAGAACTTGGTCCGGAAGAAGGCGCGGGTCAGGCCATCGCCGCCGGTCAGTGTCAGGCCGTCCGGCAGGCGCATGTCGGTGCCGCGCAACAGACGGTTGCAGACCGTGGAGGCGAAGCTGCCGGGCACGGCCGAGGCCTGGATGAAGTGCTCGTCGATGCGCCCGTCCGGGTATTGCTGGCGCAAGGGTTCGATCAGCCGCGGGTCCCAGCAGGCATGCACCAGGCGGAACCGCCCGGCGTCGAGGAACAGCGGCATGTCGTAGAACCACTGCAGAAAATCGTGCCAGTCACCGGGGTGGTGGGCGAACTGGGTCAGGGTCTCGTCGATCAGGCGGGCGTGGCGTGGGGTGTGCTCGCGCACATAGGCCTTGCCGCTGCCGGGCAGCGCCGGGGTTACCCAGCCCAGGGCGTTGTACTCATGGTTGCCCATGATGCAGAAGGCCTGGCCGGCCTCGACCATGTCGTGGACGATGTGCAGCGCCTCGCGGATACGCGGGCCGCGGTCGACGATGTCGCCAAGGAACAGCGCCTGACGCCGCGGGTGGCACCAGACGCCGCCGACACGCTTGTAGCCGAGGGTGTCGAGCAGGCGTTCGAGGGTCAGCGCACAGCCATGCACGTCACCGATGATGTCGAAACTTCGCGCCGGATCGAACATCAGTCGTCCCTGCCCCCCAAGCGGCTGCCCCAACCGAGCTTGGTGCGGCAGACCTCGTAGTAGTTGTGGCCCAGCGGGTGGATCAGGCGCAGTTTCTGCGGTTTCTTGCTCACGGTGATGGTATCGCCGGGGGCACAGGTGAAGTGGTTCTGGCCGTCGCAGGATACCTGCGGGTAGATCTGCAGGTCCTTGGACACCACGATCTTCAGCTCGCTGTTGCCGTCGACCACGATCGGGCGGCCGGACAGGGTGTGCGGGTACATGGGCACGATGACGATGGCGTCGAGCTTGGGGTGCATGATCGGGCCGCCAGCCGACAGCGCGTAGGCGGTCGAGCCGGTCGGGGTGGCGACGATCAGGCCGTCGGCCTTCTGGCTGCAGACGAACTGGCCGTCGATGTAGATCTCGAACTCGATCATCCGCGTCGACTTGCCCGGATGCAGCACCACATCATTGAGCGCATCGCCCTGGCCGATGGCCTCGTGGTGGCGGCGCACCTCGGCTTGAAGCAGGAAGCGATTTTCCACCAGGTAGTGGCCGTCGAGCACTGCGGCGACCTTTTCTTCCAGCTCGTCCGGGCGGATATCGGTGAGAAAGCCCAGGTTGCCGCGGTTGATCCCCAGGACCGGGATGTTGTGCCGGGCCAAAGCACGGGCGGCGCCGAGCAGGCTACCGTCACCGCCGACGACGATGACCAGATCACAGACTTCGCCCAACAGCTTGCGCGTGGAGGTCTGCAGGCCGTGGCCAGGCAGCACTTCGGCAATGGTGTCCTCGAGGATCACGTGCAGGTGGCGCTCGATGAGGAATTTTTTCAGTCGGCGAATGGTGTCGAGCACCTGCGAGCTGCCAAGGCGGCCGATGATACCGATATTGCGAAATTGCTCCATGGGGCTCCTGCAAGGCTCTGCGGCGGGTGACTATGCCGCGATTATGGGCGAAACGACCGGGCAGCGGCAAACCGGCTATGCTCGCAGCATGATGCCTTTCGCTGAACTCCATGACCTGCCTCGCCAATTGCGCCGCCCCGCCGTGCGCGACCTGGCCTGGACGCTGCTGTCGCCACCGCTGCTGAGCACACCGCCCTGCCCTCAGCGCCATCCGCTGGCAGGCAGCGCCTGGGCGGCAGACCCGCAGCGCCTCAAAGACTGGCTACAGGCGCTGGATGCCGACGACCAGCCCCTGCGTGAGTGGCTGGCAAACAGCACCAGCCGGCGCCTGGGCCTTTATTACGAAGGCCTGTGGCAGTTCGCCCTGGGCCAGGCGCCCGGTGTCGAGCTGCTGGCGGCCAACCTGGCGATCCGCAGCAGTGGGCGCACGCTGGGCGAGCTGGACATTGTGCTGCGCGACGCCGACGGTACCCACCACCTGGAGCTGGCCATAAAGCTTTACCTGGGGCCCACGGACGGCCCAGGCCATGACCCGGCGCAGTGGCTCGGGCCGGGTTGCCATGACCGGCTGGGCACCAAGCTGGCGCACCTGGCCGGGCACCAGTTGCCCATGTCGGGCGACGCGCAAAGCCGTGAGGCGCTGGCCGGGCTGGGCATTGGCCAAGTCCAGGCCCACCTGTGGCTGGCAGGGTATCTGTTCTATCCGTGGCCCGGGCACGCCGAATCGCCTGAGGGGGCCAACCCGCTGCACCTGCGTGGGCGGTGGTTGCGCCGGCGGGATTGGGCAATGGCCGAGGCGCAGCGCTGGCAGCCCCTGCCCCGCCATGCCTGGCTGGCGCCGGCAAGGTTCGAGGCCGATCAAGTCTGGACCCTGCCACAGTTCGCGCAATGGCTTGAGCTGCTTGACCCGCAGGCACCGGCACAGATGCTGGTCAGGCTCGAACCCGGCCCGCATGGCGATTGGCAGGAAGTGGCTCGGGTGTTTCTGGTGGCAGACAGCTGGCCGCACCTAGCCCTGCGCGGGTAACTCGCCGGCCCAGGCCGCAAACACGATTTCATCGACCCAGCGCAAAGATTTTATTCCAGCAACGATTACAGTTACCTCTGAGCGCCGCCAAGAGCGCCACTTTCGACCTGATGACGAGGACCACCCATGGCTTCATCCAGCCCCGCGCCCCACTACGCACGCCTGTCCATCGCCCTGCACTGGCTGATGCTGGTGCTGCTGGCTGCTGTCTACGCCTGCATCGAGTTGCGTGGCCTGTTCCCCAAGGACAGCGCCGAGCGCAACCTGATGAAAGACCTGCACTTCATGCTCGGCCTGACGGTGTTCATGCTGGTCTGGCTGCGCCTGGCCGTGCGCCTGGTACGCCCTGCGCCGCCCATTGTGCCCAAGCCTCCCGCCTGGCAGACCGGGCTTGCCCACCTGATGCACCTGGCGCTGTACCTGTTGATGATCGGCTTGCCGCTGGCCGGCTGGCTGATCCTCAGCGCCGCCGACAAGCCGGTGCCCTTCTATGGCCTGGAGCTGCCACATCTGATCGGCGCGAACCCGGACCTGGCCAAGTTCATCAAGGGCTGGCATGAACGCGTAGGCAGCTGGGGGTATTGGTTGATCGGCCTGCACGCGCTGGCTGGGCTTTATCACCACTACGTCGTGCGCGATAACACGCTGCTGCGCATGCTGCCCTACAAGTAACCGCGTCGGCCCTGCAGGCCACCGGTGTGCACGAAGATCAGGCGAGTGCCAGGCTCGAACAGCCCGGCCTCGGCCTGCGCACGCAGGGCCATCAATGCCTTGCCGGTGTAGAGCGCCTCGAAAGGTATCCCCGTGCTGCCTTCGGTGTCTTCTATGAATGCCAGCAGCTCATCGTCGAGCCTGGCAAACCCCTTTCGGCAAGCATCGTGCAACTGGTAGCCGCGCGTACCGGCGAGCGCCGTTATGGTCTCGGGCACACCATGGTCCAGGGGCACTGCCAGGGCGCCATGCACCCTGTGCGCGCCGCCTTCGGCCAGCACCAGGCCGGCCAGGGTGGTCCCGGTGCCAGCGGCCAGCCACCAGGCGTCATAGTCCGACCACCCCACTGTGCCCAACTGGGCCTTGGCCTGCTCGACGATCAACGCACACCCCTGCGCACCGGCCTGCCCGCCACCGCCTTCGGGGATGCAGTGCCAGCCGGGGTACCGTGCTTGCCAGGGTGCCCAGAAGCCGGCGTCATGCCGGGCACGGTAGCCTGCGTAGCCAAGCCAGTGCAATTGCATCCCCAACGCCTGCAGATCAAGCACCGTGGGGGTGTCCTGGGGATGGCCGCGCAACAGGCCGACGGTGGCGAAACCGAAGCGCTTGCCGGCAGCGGCCAGGGCATGGAGGTGGTTGGAATGGCTGCCGCCCAGGCTGATCAGCCCGGCGGCGCCCGACGCGTGAGCGTGCAGCAGGTGGTGGCGCAGCTTGAACCACTTGTTGCCGCTGACCAAAGGGTCGATCAGATCCAGGCGCAGGATGGCGGCATCGATGCCGGCGCGTTTCAGCCAAGCAAGCTCGAAGGGCTGTAATGGCGCCTGGGGAAGGTCATGGAAGCGGGTAGACATGTTCGAGTGCCTGATGCGAGGCCGACAGTCTACCAGTGGAAAGCTGGGGCCGCTTCGCGGCCCCGGCTGGCTTACAGCTCTGCAGCCAAACGCGAGCCCTGGTTGATCGCCCGTTTGGCATCCAGCTCCGCCGCCACATCCGCGCCACCGATCAGGTGCACCGACTGCCCCGCAGCCAGCAGCCCATCGTGCAGCTCCCGCAGCGGCTCCTGCCCGGCGCAGATCACCACGTTGTCCACCGCCAGTACCTGCGGCTCCCCTTCAGCGACACGAATGTGCAGGCCCGCATCGTCGATCTTCAGGTACTCCACGCCGTTGAGCATCTGTACCTGCTTGTTTTTCAGGCCCGTGCGATGGATCCAGCCGGTGGTCTTGCCCAGGCCATCGCCCACCTTGGACGTCTTGCGCTGCAGCAGGTACACCTGCCGTGCCGGTGCATGCGGCTCGGGCTTGATGCCTGCCACGCCGCCGCGCGCCTGCAGGTCGCGGTCGATGCCCCACTCCTTCCAGAACGCCTCCCGGTCCTGGCTGCTGGCCACGCCCTGGTGCACCAGGTATTCGCTGACGTCAAAACCGATGCCGCCAGCGCCGATCACTGCCACCGCCTCACCCACTGGCTTGCGCTGGAGCAGTACGTCCAGGTAGCTGAGCACCTTGGCATGCTCGACACCGGGAATGGCCGGTGTACGCGGCGCGATGCCGGTGGCCAGGATGATCTCGTCGAATTTGCCATCGAGCAGGGCCGGCACATCGACCCGGGTGTTCAAACGCAGCTCGACCCCGGTGCTCTTCACCTTGTTGCCGAAATAGCGCAGGGTCTCGAAGAACTCCTCCTTGCCCGGCACTCGCTTGGCCACGTTGAACTGCCCGCCAATTTCGCTGGCGGCATCGAACAGCGTCACCTGGTGGCCACGCTCTGCAGCCACGGTGGCAGCCGCAAGGCCAGCCGGGCCGGCACCCACTACGGCAATGCGCTTGACCGTGTTCACTGGCAGGTAATTGAGTTCGGTTTCGTGGCAGGCCCGCGGGTTGACCAGGCAACTGGTCAGCTTGCCGCCGAAGGTATGATCCAGGCACGCCTGATTGCAGCCGATACAGGTGTTGATTTCATCGCCGCGCCCCTGCGCCGCCTTGTTGACGAATTCCGGGTCGGCCAGGAACGGCCGGGCCATCGAGACCATGTCGGCATCGCCCTCGGCCAGCACGGCTTCAGCCACTTCGGGGGTATTGATGCGGTTGGTGGTGATCAACGGAATGTTCACCGCCCCGCGCAGCTTGGCGGTGACTTTGCTGAACGCGGCGCGCGGCACCTTGGTGGCGATGGTCGGGATGCGCGCCTCGTGCCAGCCGATACCCGTGTTGATCAGGGTCGCGCCAGCCCGCTCGATGGCTTTGGCCAGCAACTCGATCTCGTCCCAGGTGCTGCCACCTTCTACCAGATCGAGCATCGACAGGCGGAAGATGATGATGAAATTAGGGCCCACGGCGTCGCGCACCCGGCTGACGATCTCGACCGCCAGACGCATACGGTTTTCATAGCTGCCACCCCAGCGGTCAGTACGGTGGTTGGTATGGGCAGCCAGGAACTGATTGATGAAGTAGCCTTCAGAGCCCATGATTTCGACGCCGTCGTAACCGGCGCGCTTTGCCAGCACGGCGCAATTGACGAAATCAGCGATCTGCTTCTCGATCCCGGCCTCATCCAGCGCTTTAGGCTTGAACGGGTTGATCGGCGCCTGGATAGCACTCGGCGCCACCTGCCGAGGGCTGTAGGCATAGCGCCCGGCATGCAGGATCTGCAGGCAGATCTTGCCGCCAGCGGCATGCACGGCCTCGGTGACGATGCGGTGCTTGTCAGCCTCCCCCTCGGTGCTCAGCTTGGCTGCGCCGGAATACACGCCACCTTCATCGTTGGGCGCGATACCGCCGGTGACCATCAGCCCAACGCCGCCACGGGCTCGCTCTGCAAAATACGCAGCCATGCGCTCGAAGCCACCGGGGCGCTCCTCAAGGCCTGTGTGCATCGACCCCATCAGGGTGCGGTTGGCCAAGGTGGTGAAGCCCAGGTCGAGCGGGGCCAGCAAGTGCGGATAGCGGTCGGCAGCCATGGAACGGTTCCCCATGTGGCGTGATCACGGAATGCGGGTGCCTCGGCGGGCCCCGTCGTTTATCTGCCCACGACATTAAACAGCCGTTTGAATGCGCTCAATGATCGAAACTTACAAATTACTGATCATAGTGCACAGCCAGGGCTGCGACGTGACTCGCGTCGCCTGCTGTAACATGGCTCAGCTTTTTTACGTCATTTTTACTCGACATCCTGCCCTTACAGACGATACTGCCCGTCATTGCCCCTATGAGCTTGCTCAATGCCTCTCCCCGCTTTGCGCTTCATCGCCTTCATCGTCGGCGTATTCCTGATTACCCTTGCGGTCAGCATGGTCATCCCCATGGCCACGCTGCTGTGGTATGGCCTTAGCCAGGACCTCGGTGCCTTCCTTTGGTCAAGCCTGATCGCCCTGTGCGCAGGCCTAGCCCTGGTGGCTCGTGGCATACCCGATGCGCCGCAACTCAGGGCCCGAGACATGTACATGCTGACCACAGCCAGCTGGGTCATCGTCTGTGCGTTCGCAGCCCTGCCCATGGTGTTCATCCGGCATATCAGCTACACCGATGCGTTCTTCGAGACCATGTCGGGCATCACCACCACAGGCTCGACGGTGCTAACCGGCCTGGACAGCGCATCGCCCGGCCTGCTGATGTGGCGATCGCTGTTGCACTGGCTGGGGGGCATCGGCTTCATCGGCATGGCCGTCGCAATCCTGCCGTTACTGCGTGTGGGTGGCATGCGCCTGTTCCAGACCGAGTCGTCGGACTGGTCGGACAAAGTGACACCCCGCTCGCACGTCGCGGCAAAGATGATTCTGCTGATCTACCTGGGGCTGACCGCGCTTGGTACCTTGGCCCTGTGGGCCGCCGGCATGACCCCTTTCGAAGCCATCAATCATTCGATGTCGCTGATCTCCACGGGTGGGTTCTCGACGTCCGATGCATCGCTTGGCCACTGGACTCAGCCAGCCGTGCATTGGGTCGCGGTGCTGATCATGATTCTGGGAAGCCTGCCCTTTACCTTGTATGTGGCGACCTTGCGTGGCCACCGGCGCGTCCTGTTCAAGGACCATCAGGTGCGTGGCTTTCTCGGCTTTCTTCTGTTCGTCTGGGTCACCGTGGGCACCTGGCTCTGCTGGCACAGTGACTTTTCGTGGTGGGATGCGTTGCGCATCGTGGCGGTCAATGTGACTTCGATCGTGACGACCACCGGCGTTGCGGTAGGGGACTACACGCTCTGGGGCAGCTTCGCCATGCTGTTGTTCTTCTATCTGACTTTTGTCGGTGGATGTTCGGGCTCCACAGCCGGCGGACTGAAAATATTCCGCTTTCAAGTCGCCGCGTCACTGCTGGTCAGCAGTTTGAAACAGCTGATTCATCCGCGGGCGATGATCTCGAAAAAATACAATGGTCACCCCATCGATGAAGAAATCGTGCGCTCACTGCTGACGTTTTCCTTCTTCTTTTCCGTGACCATTGCGGTGATCGCATTGGCCCTGACCCTCATAGGCCTTGACTGGACCACTGCCCTGAGTGGCGCGGCGACAGCCGTGTGCAACGTTGGGCCAGGCCTGGGCAGCGTAATCGGGCCTGCGGGCAACTTCAGTTCGCTACCGGACGCTGCGAAGTGGCTGCTGACCATCGGCATGCTGCTGGGCCGGCTCGAGATTCTCACCGTGCTGGTGCTCGTCGCGCCTGCCTTCTGGCGGTTCTGATTGCAGGCCAGCCAATCGAGCTACCAATAAATCCGGGCAGGATCCGTTTATTCGTTCTAGGTTTACTGACGCAGGGAACTAGAACAATAAGCGGAGAATGTCATGAACCGAGCCCTTCGCCTGGCCTTGGCCAGCACCCTACTGGCAGCTTGTGCAACAGCCCAGGCCGCGCCAACCTTCATCAACATCCTCACAGGCGGCACCAGCGGCGTCTACTACCCCATCGGCGTGGGGATATCCCAGATCTACAGCCATGGCATCGAGGGCAGCAAGACCTCAGTGCAAGCCACCAAGGCCTCGGTGGAAAACCTCAATCTGCTGCAAGCCGGCCGGGGCGAACTGGCGTTCGCGCTGGGAGATTCGGTGGCCGATGCCTGGAAGGGGGACGCCGAAGCCGGCTTCAAAGCACCGCTGAAGAAACTGCGCGCCATCGCCGGCACCTACCCTAACTACATCCAGATCGTCGCCAGCAAGGAGTCGGGCATCACCTCGCTGCAAGACCTCAAAGGCAAACGTATCTCGGTCGGTGCGCCGAAGTCCGGCACCGAGCTCAACGCCCGTGCCATCTTCAAGGCCGCGGGGCTCAGCTATCAAGACCTGGGCAAGGTCGAGTACCTGCCGTATGCCGAATCCGTAGAGCTGATCAAGAACCGTCAGCTGGACGCCACGCTGCAATCTTCCGGGCTCGGCCAGGCGGCCATCCGTGACCTGGCCGCTACCCTGCCGGTAGTGTTCGTACCTGTGCCAGCCGCCATCGTGAGCAAAATCGGCAACAGTGCCTATCAACCTGCGAGCATTCCCGCCAAGACATACGATGGCCAGGACGCTGAAGTGCCAACCGTAGCCATCACCAATATCCTGGTCACACGCGCCGATATCAGCGATGACCTGGCCTATGACATGACCCGGCTGATCTTCGAAAACCTGCCGCGCCTGGTCACTGCCCATTCGGCAGCAAGCGATATCCAACCGCAGAATGCTGCCAAGAACCTGCCCATTCCACTGCACCCTGGCGCAGAACGGTATTTCAAGGAGAAAAACCTGCTCCCCTGACTATTGACTCGACCCCTGAGGGAGCGGCACATGAGTGATACCGGGCAAGGTCTGCACGCCAGTACCGACCGTTGGCCTGCCACGCTTTTTGCCGTGGCCTTGGCATTTTCGATCTTTCAGATCGCCACGGCGGCCTTCCCGCTGGTTTCCAGTCAGGTACTGCGGGCAGTACACGTAGGGTTCTTGCTGCTGGTGGTGTACCTGAGCTACCCGTGGGCAGGTCATCGCAGGCCGTGGCAACCGCTTGGCTGGCTGCTGGGCCTGGCAGGCATGGCCACTGCTGCCTACCAGTGGCATTTCGAAGGCGAGCTGATTCAACGCTCCGGGGAACTGACCACCAGTGACCTGGTGTTCGGCCTGCTGCTGATCGGCCTGGTTTTCGAGGCAGCGCGCCGGGTGATGGGTATCGCCCTGCCCATCATTTGCGCTCTTTTTCTGGCCTATGGGCTGCTCGGCCAGTACCTGCCCGGTGACCTTGCCCATCGCGGCTACGGCCTCGATCAGATCGTCAACCAACTGGCCTTCGGCACCGAGGGGCTGTATGGCACGCCCACCTATGTCTCGGCGACCTATATCTACCTGTTCATCCTGTTCGGCGCGTTCCTTGAACAGGCCGGCATGATCCGGCTGTTCACTGACTTTGCCATGGGCCTGTTCGGCCATCGCAGCGGGGGGCCGGCAAAAGTCTCGGTATTCTCCTCGGCGCTGATGGGGACCATCACCGGTTCAGGGGTGGCAAACGTGGTCACCACCGGGCAGTTCACCATCCCGCTGATGAAGCGCTTCGGCTACAAGCCGGCATTTGCCGGGGGCGTTGAGTCGACCGCAAGCATGGGCAGCCAGCTGATGCCACCGGTCATGGGCGCGGTGGCGTTCATCATGGCCGAAACGATCAACGTCCCCTATGCCGAAGTGGCGAAGGCCGCGCTCATTCCGGCCTTGCTGTATTTCGGCTCGGTGTACTGGATGGTGCACCTGGAAGCCCGGCGCAGCCAGCTGCATGGTCTACCCCGCGAGCAATGCCCGAGTGCCTGGGAGGCAGTGCGTCAACGCTGGTTCCTGCTGATCCCCCTGGTAGTACTGGTCGGCCTTCTGTTCTCCGGCCGCACACCCCTGTATTCGGGTATGGTCGGCCTGGCCCTGACAGCCATCGTCATCCTTGGTTCGGCAATCATCCTGCGGGCGCAAAAGACATGGTTGCGGGCGGCCTTCTGGGTGGCGCTGGGGATCCTCTGCTCAGGGTTCTTCCGCATGGGCATTGGTGTCATCCTGCTGGTGATCGCCGCGCTCGCTATCGCCTGCGCGTTCATACAGGGTGGACGTGCCACCCTCCGTGCCTGCGTCATGGCCCTGGTCGAAGGTGCGCGCCATGCGGTGCCGGTAGGTATCGCGTGCGCCTTGGTCGGGGTAATCATCGGGGTGATCTCGTTAACCGGCCTGGCGACGACATTCGCCGGGTACATTCTCGACCTGGGCCGGGAAAACTTATTCCTGTCGCTGCTTTTGACCATGTTGACCTGCCTGGTCCTGGGCATGGGTATCCCGACCATTCCCAATTACATCATCACCAGCTCCATCGCCGCGCCGGCCTTGCTGGAGCTCGGGGTGCCGCTCATCGTCTCACACATGTTCGTGTTTTATTTCGGCATCCTTGCCGACCTGACGCCGCCGGTAGCGTTGGCCTGCTTTGCCGCCGCCCCCATTGCCAAAGAGAAAGGGCTATTGATCAGCTTCTGGGCGGTACGCATTGCAATGGCCGGTTTCGTCGTGCCGTTCATGGCGGTATATGACCCGGCGTTGATGATGCAGGGCGACAGCGTCGGCGCGACCTTGTACATGCTGATCAAGGCCATGTTTGCAGTGGCTCTCTGGGGGTGCGCGTCCACCGGTCACTGGCGCATGCCCATGCCATGGTGGGAACGGCTGTTGGCGTTCATGGCAGGTGTATCGCTGATTCTTGCCTTGCCCATCAGCGACGAGGTCGGCTTCGCCTTGGGCATTGCCGTCATGGGCTGGCACTACTGGCGCAGCCGGCCCGCGCCCGGGCAACCTGCATGACCAGCCTTTGCATCGGGCTTGCCGGTGTGGTCTGGGCAAGCCTGCCGTTGCAGGAGGTTACCCTGGCCTGGCAGCACAGTGTGGAGAAGGTCCGCTGGGAGGAAGATTATCAGGTGACACCGGCAGGCCTGGTGCTGCAGGAGGCTCGGGTGCGAGGCAGCGGCGCCGGCATGGAGATCCCGGATGACGCTCGCCTGCGTGATGGGGCATGGCACTACCACCGCCATCTGCCCCCGCTGCAACCTCTGCATGCCGGGCGCACGCCCGAGGCCGGCGACTATCAATTGTGCGTCGAGGGCAGGTGCCAGCCCCTCTCCTACTGGGTGGGACCGCCGACCTCTAGCATTGCTGCCGTGGATTTCTGGGCATGCGAAGGCGGTGCAGCCGCGGATCGGCGCAAAGCACTGCCCTGAGCGCGCGTACAGGGCAGTGCGAGGGCTGATCAGCTGACGACGTGCAGGTAGTGCAAGTGGCGCTCGTACTGATCGAGAATGTCGCCGATCACATCGTCCCGGCTCCATCCCATGATGTCGTAATCCTGGCCCCCTTCACGCAGATGCACTTCAGCACGGAAGTACTTGCGGGTATCGGAACCCTCGTCGGTATCCTGCATGACGAAACTGGGAGTGTTGAATGCGCGCGGGCGTACCTCATACAGGAAACGCCCTTCTCCAGCATGGGAAAGCTCAAGCGTCACGCGCCCATCATCGCGCTCGTTCACCGCAACGTCATAGCCCTGCTTGCGCAATTCCGAGGCGACTTCTTCACAGGCAGGCTTCACCACTTCGGCGATGAAGCGGGTCACATGGGCACGCCGCGGCATCATGGCGATATTGCGCAAGCGCCGCTGCCACCCCCCGTGGGGAACGCGCGTATGCCGTGGGCCGGGCAAGGCCTGATTGCGCAACCCGCGGCGGGTGGCATCGAGGCTCAGCGCCTTGAACAAGCCCCAGATGGCGATCAGCAAAATGGCGGCGAAGGGCAAGGCACTGGCGATGGTCGCCGTCTGCAGAGCCTTGAGACCGTTGGCCAGCAACAGCGCAATGGCGACAGCGCCAATGCTGACCGACCAGAAGATGCGTTGCCACAAGGGCGAATGGCCTTGCCCGGACGAGGCGAGCATATCGACCACCAGCGCACCGGAGTCCGCCGAGGTGACGAAGAACACCACCACCATGAGCACCGCTATCAGCGAGATGACACTGGAGAACGGGAAGTGCTCGAGAAACGCGAACAAGGCCAGTGAACTGTCCTGATCGACCACCGCAGCCAGGTCCCTGACGCCTTCGTTGAGGATCATGTGGATCGCTGAGTCCCCGAACACCGTCATCCAGAGCAAGGTGAAGCCTGCGGGTACGAACAGCACACCGCACACGAACTCACGAATGGTCCGCCCGCGGGAAATGCGTGCGATGAACAGGCCTACGAAAGGCGACCAGGACAACCACCAGCCCCAGTACAAAAGAGTCCAGCCGCCAATCCAGTCAGTGGGTTCATAGGCGTAGAGGTTGAAGGTCTTGTTGACGATGTCGGACAGGTAGGCACCGGTATTCTGCACGTAGGCCTGCAGCAGAAACACGGTGGGCCCGAGCAACAGCACGAACAGCATCAGGATGACAGCCAGGCTCAGGTTGAGCTCGGAGAGGATGCGGATACCCTTGTCCAGGCCGCTGGCCACGGACAGTGTCGCCAACGCGCAGGTGGCAGCGATGAGAATGACTTGAACCGTGGGGTTTACCGGCAGACCGAACAAATGGTGGAAACCGCTGTTGATCTGCAATACCCCATAACCCAGCGAGGTCGCCACACCGAACACCGTGCCGAGGATGGCGAAGATATCCACGGCGTGCCCGATAGGCCCGTAAATCCGTTCACCGATCAGCGGATAGAGCGCTGAGCGCAACGTCAGTGGCAAACCATTGCGGAAGCTGAAGTAGGCCAGGATGAGCGCGACGATGGCATAGATCGCCCAGGCATGCAGGCCCCAATGGAAGAAGGTGATCTTCATGGCTTCGCGAGCCGCTGCCACTGTACCAGGGTCGCCCACAGGCGGAGTGGTGAAATGCATGACCGGTTCGGCCACGCCAAAGAACATCAGGCCGATCCCCATGCCCGCCGAGAACAGCATGGCGAACCAACTGCTCTTTCGGTAATCAGGCTCGCTGTGATCAGGCCCCAGCTTGATGTCGCCGTAGCGGCTCACGGCCAGAAACACCACGCTGATCAACACCAGCGCTACGGTGAGGATGTAGAACCAGCTGGCGTTGGTGATGATCCATTGCTGAACCTGTTCGAACAGCGCCTGGGCGTGCGTCTGAAAAGCCGTGGCGTACAAGACCAGCAGAAAGATGAGTATTGCGCTGGTGTAAAAAACGGGTGGGTTGAGTGTGCTCCTGGGTTTATCGGCTGCTGTCATTACGGCAGTTCTCCTTGTAAAGCGATGAGCACAGGGTGCCCCGGCACCACGATATCTGCCCAGATTAGCAGCCTGGAAGATCTTCGTTTGCCGAGCCTGTGCGCTTGAACAGCCATGAACCGTAACCTCCGAGGATAAAAATCTCAAATCGATACACATTTCGAGCCAGCCTGGCGCGACCGCACTGGCCGAAACAACCAGGCGCCTGCCCGCCCTGCCTGAATACCACCTCTGTCGGGTTTGCCACCCCGCTCATACACGTCATACTCGTGGCTTTATTCGCCGATACTGCATAGACGATGCCCGACCGTACCAGCCTCCCTTCCCGCCCTCTCGCCCGTGCACGCTGGCGAGAATGGCGTCAGCGTCTGGCGTTCTGGATCGGGGCCCTGTTGGTGGGGCTTGTCGCATTGGCATTCGCCTGGCTGGCCGAAGCCGCATTCGCTTCGTTCAAGCGCCTGCTGGAATGGCTGCCCTGGTCACCCCTGCTCATCACTCCCCTGGGCTTCGCCCTTCTGACCTATTTGACACAGCGCTGGTTCGAAAATGCCAAAGGTAGTGGCATACCTCAGGTGATCGCCGCCTTGGAAATGCCATCCCGGCGCCTGCGGGCCCGACTGCTTTCGATACCCGTTGCCGCCGCGCGCATGAGCCTGACGTTGGGCGCCCTGCTGGTAGGGGGGTCGGTCGGGCGCGAGGGGCCGACCGTTCACATCGGCGCTGCCGTGCTCTATTCCTTCGGCCGGCGATTGGGCCTGCACGGGCGCCGCACCATTGCCGGCCTGATCCTCGCAGGCGGCGCAGCCGGCATAGCCGCTGCGTTCAACACCCCGCTGGCCGGTGTCGTCTTTGCCATCGAAGAACTGAGCCGCACGTTTGAACAACGCTTCAGCGGCCTGGTGCTGACGGCGGTGCTGATCGGCGGCGTGGTCACGCTGGGGCTGACGGGGCACAACGCCTACTTTGGCGAAATAAGCGGGCGGATGCCCGTAGGCTGGGGTTGGAGTGTGGTGCCTGCCTGCGCGCTGCTGGGTGGGGTGCTGGGTGGCTGCTACGCCAGGCTGGTGCTGCCTACCGACAAGGGCCTGCTTGGCCGTCTCTGCGCACTGCGCGGGCGCTATCCGGTGCGCTTCGCGGCGAGCTGCGGGCTGGTGCTGGCAGTGCTGGGGCTGGTGTCCGGCAACCATGTGTTCGGCACCGGCTACGAAGAGACCCGGGCCTTGCTGGAGGGCCGACCGATCACCGACGCCAGTTTCCTGCTCTGGAAGTTTCTGGCCAATGTCGTCTCTTACCTCTCGGGCATACCGGGGGGCCTGTTCTCACCTTCGCTGAGCATCGGTGCGGCATTCGAGCCGCTGTTGCGCGTGATACCCAATGTCGATCCCCAGGCATGCGCACTGCTGGGGATGGGCGCCTACCTGGCTGGGGTGACGCGTTCGCCGTTGACTGCATCGGTGATCGTTCTGGAGCTTACCCACAGCCCGGACCTGGCCATCCCGATGCTGGCAGTGACATTGATGGCGGCCGGCATCTCTGGTTGCATTTCGCCCGTTTCCCTCTACCACGCATTGGCAAAGCAGATCATCGACAACGTCGCACCTGCCAAACCCAGTTGAAATCGACGGCTGCGCGAGGCACGCTCAAGACCGCGACTGTGACACAATGCTTAGCGAATTCTTGGTTTACCGCCGCGTCACTGCGAGTATCAACGACATCAAAGGCATGCGAAAACTATTGGCAAGCGCCTTGGCGCTGGTGATGATCGCCGCCCTGTGCGGCTATGGCTTCTGGACCCAGCAGCGCCCGGAAGGCCACTACCTCTCCGACCTGCGCATCGAACTGGCGCTGGACCACGGCGTGCCCGGCGAGCAGGGCAACCTGCTGGGCGTCGAGCCCCTGCTTTATCCAAGCGACTATCAAAACCTGCAACGCCTGCACCGCAAGCTGTCGGCCTACCTGCAACAAGCCCGCGCCAAAGGCCTGATCGGCCCGCGCACGGTGGTGGTACTGCCAGAGCACATCGGTACCTGGCTGTGGGCTCGCGGTGAAAAGAACGAACTCTACCAGGTCACCCGTAGCCGCGAAGCGGAGCAATGGCTGGAGCTGAGCAACCCGCTGCGCTATGGCCTGGCGATATTGCGCGCCAGCGGCGACGACCGCCGGGCCGATGCGCACTTGCGCATGAAGGCTCAGCAGATGGCCAGCGACTACCAGCAACTGTTCGGCAGCCTGGCCAAGGAGTTCGGCGTGACCTTGGTAGCCGGCTCGATCGTGCTGCCTGACCCGTATGTGGAACAAGGCGTGCTGCATGCCGGCGGCGGCCCATTGTTCAACAGCAGCCTGGTGTTCGCCGGCGACGGTTCACCCTTGGGCCAGCCGCAACGCCAGCAATTCCCCGACAGCCAGGTACGGCGGTATATCCATGATGGCCGCAAACAACCACTGCAAGTCGTGCAAACCCCGGCCGGGCGTCTGGGCGTGCTGATCGGCAGCGACAGTTGGTACCCGGAGAACCACCAGCAGCTGCAGAGCCAGCAGGTACAACTGGTCGCCAATCCGGTTTTCCTGAGCGGCAAGGACAGCTGGCAAGCGCCATGGCGCGGCAACCGGCACCAGGATGCGGCGGCCGAGCTTGCCCTGCAACGCGGTGAAGTGAGTGAGAAGACCGCTTGGCAACGCCTGACCGAGGCTGCCGGCCAGGGGGTCAGCAGCATGAGTGTATTCATGCGTGGGCAGTTCTGGGACCAAGGCAGCGACGGCCAAGGCTTCGCCCATCAAAGTGGCGAATTGCTCACAGGCCCTCCCAGCCAGGGCGCACGCCTGCTGAACGTGTGGCTGTAGGGGTATGCCCCGCCCCCGCGTTCGCCTGGGCGACCTCTCGGTAGGTTTCGTCCAGCCGCTGGCTGAGGCTCTGCAAGGCCTCGGTCACGATCCTCAGCCGCTGCTGCGCCGTTACGGGCTGGATGAGACACGCTTGGCCGAAGCCGGTGCGCGGCTGTCGATCCCCCGCTACATGCACTTGGGGCATGCTGCAATCGCGCTGTGCGGGGAGCCTGCTCTGGGCCTGCACATGGGGCGCCTGAGCCGGCTGGCCCAGGCGGGTCTCGCGGGCGTGACAGCCGCGCAGGCGCCTACCTTGGGCGAAGCCGCCCGTACCCTGCTGCGTTTCGAGCCGCTGTATGCCGCCAACTACCGCGGGCATTCGAGTTATCAGGAAGATGCCCAGGGGGCATGGTTGAGCTTCTACTCGATCAGCCCTTATAACGCCTACAACCGTTTCGTGGTTGATTCCCTGCTGACCGGCTGGCTGGCCCAGCTTGCGGCCCTGACCGAAACGCCTGTACTGGCCGAGCGCCTGGAGATCGAATTCGAAGCCCCCGGTTACGCCGCCCAGTATCAACCGCTATGCAGTACAGCCGTGCAGTTTGCCGCCAGCGGTAACCGTTTGCGCCTGGGCCGAGCCACGCTGGAGCTGGCCAACCCCCAGCATTGCCCGAGCACCTGGCAGCACCTGCTGCAACTGTGTGAAACGCACATGCTGCAGCGCACCCACGTACGCAGCCTGGGCGAGCGCATCACCCACCTGCTCGGCCCCCTGCTCAACGGGGGCCGTGAACCCGGCCTGGAAGAAGTTGCACTGCGCCTGCAACTGCCCGCCTGGACCTTGCGGCGCAAACTGGCAGAGGAAGGCACGCGCTTTCGTGACTTGCTCAATGACACACGGCGTGACCTCGCCGAAGCCTATATCCGCGATACGGAATTGACCTTCGGTGAGATTGCCTATTTGTTGGGTTTTGCATCGGCTGAAGCCTTCCAGCGCGCGTTCAAGCGCTGGACGGGCCTCACACCGGGAGGGGTGCGCCGCAGTCAGCGGCAGGTCGGTCAAAGCTCGGTGGCGTCGTCGGCCGGTTCCGGGGTGTCCAGCTCGTAGGCTTGGTACTCGAGCAGCTCTTCCTGATATTCATCCATACCCTGCGTCCTCTTCACTCTTTTATCTTCGTTGGTCATGCCCTCCAGCCTAAGCAGGCTGGATGAAGAACTGATTACAAGCCTATGAGTGGTAAACGTAGCAGGTGTTCAGAAAGTTATCGTCTGAGTATCTGTAACAGCGCATGAAACGCCGTGTTGACGGCTCCTCAGGGCAGATCGGTCAGAGAGCCGGTGCTTCAGCCTCGGCAGGCTGTGCCTCCTGCTGCACTTCAATCGGCGCCGGCGCGGCCGGGGGTGCGACGGGTTGCGATCCCTGGCTGTCGTCAACTACCGGCGCAGCTGGCGCCTCGCTTGCCGGGAGCACCGCCTCAGCTGGAGCTGAAGCTGGAGCTGGTGTTGGTTCTGGTGCCGGTGCTGGTGCTGGTGCTGATGCCGACTCTGCTAAAGGAGCAGCGCTCACAGGCGCTGGCGAAACCTGCTCAGGCAGCCCCAACGCAGGCGCTGTGTTCTCGACCTTGGGTGCCGGCGCTTCAACCCTGGCCTTGCTGACCTTCTTCGCTTTGGGTTTAGGCAAGTAGCTTTCGACCAGCGCAAAGTAACGCTCGTAGAACTGCGGCGCGGTCACGGTCTCGCTGGCGACCTTGACCATGGAATCGTCACTGGAGCCGATAGGCATCGAAACCGAACCCAACACACCGACGCCGAGGCTGGCGGACGTATTGGACTTCTTGAGGGCGTAGCGGTCCTGCAGCGCGTTGGCGAACATGGTCGAACGCTGTTCGTCACCGCTGTCGGGCGCGCAGGTCACGCTGAAGCTGATCTGCAGGT
This sequence comes from Pseudomonas sp. NPDC089743, assembly GCF_044748785.1. Classification (NCBI taxonomy): domain Bacteria; kingdom Pseudomonadati; phylum Pseudomonadota; class Gammaproteobacteria; order Pseudomonadales; family Pseudomonadaceae; genus Pseudomonas; species Pseudomonas sp. NPDC089743. Next base: position 109,753 of record NZ_JBIVGS010000005.1, on the reverse strand, counting down.
GGTTTTCGCTGTTCTGCTGGAAGCTTTTGTTACCGGCTATCTGGTTGGCACCGCTGCTGGTGATGATGTAACCCTGGCTCAGCAGCGCACGCCGGGCAGCCTCGCACGAGCCGGCTTCACTGACCGGGAAGCTACGCGAGAAGGTGCCTGAGTCATCGAAGTTCTCGTGCTCATAGATGGCGGTTTTTTTCGAGGAGCAACCGGTCACGCCCGCCAGCACCAGGGCCAGCCCGAGCGCACCAAAGACGGATGATCTGGTCATTGCGAATTCCGGGTAAGTCGAGAGGTGCCTATTGTGCATCACAGCGCCCTTGCACTGAAACCGTTCGACGGTGAAGAGTCTGTCAGCATCGTGTAAATGTTGACTTTGCGGCCGCATGAACGAAAAAAAGCGACCCTAAGGTCGCTTTTCTCGTTTTGCTTCGAAGCGTTCAAGGGGCTTCGAGGCGAAGATGGCGCAGCGGACGGGACTCGAACCCGCGACCCCCGGCGTGACAGGCCGGTATTCTAACCGACTGAACTACCGCTGCGTATCGCTTGGGCTTTCGCCCGGTTGAAACTGTGCTTTCCCCTTGCGGTGAACACCACTCAGGTCAGGCACAAAAAAAGCGACACGTAGATCGCTCTTTTTGTTGCTTCGAAGCGTTCAAGGGGCTTCGAAACGAAGATGGCGCAGCGGACGGGACTCGAACCCGCGACCCCCGGCGTGACAGGCCGGTATTCTAACCGACTGAACTACCGCTGCGTATCGTTCAGGCTTGCGCCTGATTGAACTGGGATCAGCCTGAGGCAATTTTGCCTTCGGCTTCAGACCGGTGCCAGGCACCCATCTGTTACTGAAAAATGGCGCAGCGGACGGGACTCGAACCCGCGACCCCCGGCGTGACAGGCCGGTATTCTAACCGACTGAACTACCGCTGCGCATGGTGGCTTATCAGGCCTTGTTCCTCTCCAGCAGTTGGCTTCTGTCGAAGCACCCTGCATCAGGAACGCTCAGGAAGTGGTGGGTGATGACGGGATCGAACCGCCGACCCTCTGCTTGTAAGGCAGATGCTCTCCCGGCTGAGCTAATCACCCTCGCGATGTTGCTTGTTGCGTTTGCTTCGCTGAGGCCGCGAAATTTACGCAGGTGCCGACGCTAAGTCAATACCCCCGTTGGATTTTTTTTGAAGGCAGCGGTAAGCGGCAAGCGGCAAGCTGCAAGAAAAAGCCAGGTGTCGCCCATACGATTTCCGCTCCTCACAAATGACTAAGGGACCTTACGACCGCTCTCGCGACTTGCAGCTCCAAGCTCCAAGCTCCAAGCCGCAAGCCGCAAGAAAAAGCCAGGTGTCGCCCATACGATTCCCGCTCCCCACAAATGACTAAGGGACCTTACGACCGCTCTCGCGACTTGCAGCTCCAAGCTCCAAGCTGCAAGCCGCAAGAAAAAGCCAGGTGTCGCCCATACGATTCCCGCTCCCCACAAATGACTAAGGGACCTCACGGTCCCTCTTGCAGCTTGAAGCTTGAAGCTTGAAGCTTGAAGCTTGCCGCTCAGGTGTAGATCATCTTGCGGGTCATGCCGCCATCGACCACGAACTCCTGGCCAGTGACGAACGCTGCCTGGCGCGACAACAGCCAGGCCACCATGGCCGCGACGTCTTCCACCGTCCCTACCCTGCCCGTCGGGTGCTGGGCATGGTCGGCTTCGCTCAACGGTTCGGCACGGCGTTGCGCAGGATCACGCGTATCGATCCAGCCCGGGCTCACTGCATTGACGCGGATTTCCGGGCCCAGGCTCATGGCCAAGGCATGGGTCAACGCCACCAGGCCGCCCTTGCTCGCGGCGTAAGCCTCGGTATCTGGCTCCGACTGCCGGGCACGGGTCGAGGTCAGGTTGACTATCGCACCATTGTGCGCACGCAGGTACGGCGCGCAGTGCTTGGCCAGCAGCATCGGGCCGTTGAGGTTGACTGCCAGCACACGGTTCCATTGCGCCAGGCTCAAGCTCTCCAAGGTCTGGTTATGCGGGTTGGCGATGGCCGCGTTGCACACCAGCGCGTCCAGCCGCCCGAACTGCCCCAACACCTCGGAAACCCCGGCACTCACCTGAGCTTCATCGGCCACGTCCATGGTGATGAACCAGGCGTTTTCACCCAAGGCCTTGGCAACCTTGGCGCCGCGAGGGCGGTCCAGGTCGCTCAGCACCACCTGCCAGCCCTCGCAGATCAACCAGGCAGCAATGCCCAGGCCGATGCCGCGTGCGGCACCGGTTACCAGTGCTACCCGGCCGTTATGGCCCGGCGAGCCGCCCTTCCAGTCGATCACAGTGCTGCCAGCCCACGCGCAAGGTCGGCTTGCAGGTCGGCGACGTCCTCCAGGCCGACAGCCACGCGGATCAGGCTGTCGCGAATACCTGCAGCCTCACGCTCCTGCGGGGTCAGGCGGCCGTGAGAGGTGGTGGCCGGGTGGGCGATGGTGGTCTTGCTGTCACCCAGGTTGGTGGTGATCGAGATCACCCGCGTGGCATCGATGAAGCGCCAGGCGCCCTCCTTGCCCCCCTTGACCTCGAAACTCACCACCGCGCCGAAGCCAGTCATCTGGCGCTTGGCCAGCTCGTGCTGCGGATGGCTTGGCAGGCCGGCGTAATGCACCTTCTCGACACCCTCTTGCTGCTCCAGCCACTCGGCCAACTGCTGAGCGCTCTGGCAGTGCGCACGCATGCGCAGCTTGAGCGTTTCCAGGCCTTTGGTGAAGATCCAGGCATTGAACGGGCTGAGGGTCGGACCGGCAGTGCGCAAAAAGCCCACCACCTCTTTCATCTGCTCGCTGCGCCCGGCCACGACGCCACCCATGCAACGGCCCTGGCCGTCGATGAACTTGGTCGCGGAATGGAACACGATGTCAGCGCCAAGCTTGAGCGGCTGCTGCAGCGCCGGGGTGCTGAAGCAGTTGTCCACTACCAGCATGGCACCACGGGCATGGGCAATTTCGGCCAGCGCAGCAATGTCCACCAGTTCGGCCAGCGGGTTGGAAGGCGACTCGAGGATCAGCAGCTTGGTATTGGCCTTGATGGCCTTGTCCCAACCCGCCAGATCGACCAGCGGCACGTAGTCCACCTGCACGCCGAAGCGCTTGAAGTACTTCTCGAACAGGCTGATCGTCGAGCCGAACACGCTCTGCGAAACCAGCACATGGTCGCCGGCGCTGCACAGGGACATCACCACAGCGAGGATCGCCGCCATACCGGTCGAGGTGGCCACGGCCTGCTCGGCACCTTCCATCGCCGCCAGGCGCTCTTCGAAGGCACGCACGGTGGGGTTGGTGTAGCGCGAATAGACGTTGCCAGGGGTTTCACCGGCAAAGCGCGCAGCCGCATCGGCGGCCGTGCGGAAGACATAGCTGGAGGTCAGGAACAGCGCTTCGCTGTGCTCCGCCTCCGGTGTACGGTTCTGACCGGCACGCACCGCCAGGGTGTCGAAGCCGACACCCTCGAGGTCACTGTCCAGTCGCCCGGCATCCCATTGATCCGTCATGCCGTCGCTCTCCAAATCAGTTGTTGTAGAGGTCGATGATCGCGCTGACCGCCTGGTTCTTCACCTTGGCCAGGTCATTGCGCGCCTGCTCGATGCGGTCGAGGTAAGCTTCGTCGATGTCGCCGGTGACGTATTCACCGTTGAACACCGCGCAATCGAAGTGCTCGATCTTGATCTTGCCGCCACCGACCGATTCGATCAGGTCCGGCAGGTCTTGGTAGACCAGCCAGTCGGCGCCGATCAACTCGGCCACCTGGTCGGTGGTGCGGTTGTGGGCGATCAGTTCGTGAGCGCTCGGCATGTCGATGCCGTAGACGTTGGGGTAACGCACCGCAGGGGCCGCGGAACAGAAGTAGACGTTTTTAGCGCCGGCTTCGCGGGCCATCTGGATGATCTGCTTGCAGGTGGTGCCGCGCACGATGGAGTCGTCGACCAGCATCACGTTCTTGCCGCGGAACTCCAGCTCGATGGCGTTGAGCTTCTGGCGCACCGACTTCTTGCGGGCAGCCTGGCCGGGCATGATGAAGGTACGGCCGATGTAACGGTTCTTGACGAAACCTTCGCGGAACTTGACGCCCAGGTGGTTGGCCAGCTCCAGGGCGGCGGTGCGGCTGGTGTCAGGGATCGGGATGACCACGTCGATGTCGTGGTCCGGGCGTTCGCGTTGGATCTTCTCGGCCAGCTTCTCGCCCATGCGCAGGCGCGCCTTGTACACCGAAACACCATCCATGATCGAGTCCGGACGGGCCAGGTAGACGTGCTCGAAGATGCACGGCTGCAGTTTCGGGCTTTCAGCGCACTGCTTGGTGTACAGCTGGCCTTCCTCGGTGATGTACACCGCCTCGCCCGGCGCCAGGTCGCGGATCAGGGTGAAGCCGAGCACGTCCAGGGCAACGCTTTCCGAGGCGATCATGTACTCGACGCCTTCGTCGGTATGGCGCTGACCGAACACCACCGGGCGAATGCCGTTGGGGTCACGGAAGCCGACGATACCGTAGCCGGTCACCATCGCCACCACCGCGTAACCACCGACGCAGCGGCTGTGCACGTGGGAAACGGCGGCGAACACGTCTTCTTCGGTAGGCTGCAGCTTGCCACGCACCGCCAGTTCATGGGCGAACACGTTCAGCAGCACTTCCGAGTCGGAGTTGGTGTTGACGTGGCGCAGGTCGGACTCGTAGATCTCCTTGGCCAACTGCTCGACGTTGGTCAGGTTGCCGTTGTGCGCCAGGGTGATGCCATACGGCGAGTTGACATAGAACGGCTGGGCTTCGGCCGAGGTCGAGCTGCCCGCAGTCGGGTAACGGACGTGGCCGATACCCATATGGCCTACCAGGCGCTGCATGTGGCGCTGCTGGAAGACATCGCGCACCAGGCCATTATCCTTGCGCAGGAACAACCGGCCGTCGTGGCTGGTCACGATACCTGCAGCGTCCTGGCCGCGGTGCTGGAGGACCGTAAGCGCGTCATACAGCGCCTGATTGACGTTCGACTTACCGACGATACCGACGATGCCACACATGCGACGCAACCCCTACTTTGATGAAACTTGAGTGAATAGCGCTCAAGGCTTTGCAGGCCCGAGCAACTGTTCCTTGAACGGGAGATCAGCCGGAGTGCTGATCACCCCACTGGACATCCACTGGCTGGTGAAACCCAGAATCAGGTTCTTCGACCAGTCAGCGACCAATAGAAATTGTGGTATCAGGCGAGATTCCTGCCACCAGGTATCCTGTTGCACCGGCCCCAGGCTGAGCAGGCCGATGGCAACCACCACCAGCAAGGCCCCGCGCGCCGCGCCGAAGGCCATGCCGAGAAAACGATCGGTACCGGACAGCCCGGTCACGCGGATCAGCTCACCGACCAGGAAATTGACCATCGCGCCCACCAGCAGGGTGGCGACGAAGAGAATGGCGCAGCCAGCGATGATGCGCATCGATGGGGTCTGGATGTAGCTTTCAAGATACACCGAGAGCGACCCACCGAACATCCAGGCGACTGCACCGGCAATGATCCAGATGAGCAGGGACAAAGCTTCCTTGACGAAGCCGCGCTTGAGACTGATCAGTGTGGAAACGGCGATGATCGCGATGATCGCCCAATCAACCCAGGTAAATGCCACGGTGCTGCCTGCAGACGTTTGAGGCGGCGCATTTTACCAGAGCAAAGGGCCGGGAGTAAGCGGAATGTCAGGCCGATTGGCTTGGCCACGGATGGGCTGCAGAGCAGCCCCTGGAATCAACCGCGTTCTGGCTGGAAACGAACCACGAAGCCCTTGAGCTTCTGCTGCCGATTGATGGCATCGCGCAGGCGCTCGGCCTCGGCACGTTCGATCAGCGGCCCCACATAGACCCGGTTCATGCCACCGGCCGAACGGATGTAGGCGTTGTAACCCTGGCTGCGCAGGGTTTTCTGTAGGCTCTCGGCCCCGGCGCGATTGGACAGGCTGGCCAGCTGGATCGACCAGCTCACCGGCAAGCCGTTGGCATCGATTTTCGACGCTGGGCTGGCGCTTGCCGCCGGCGCAGGGGTAGCGGCCGCTTGCGCCTGGGGCTTGGCCGCCGGCTCCGGCGCCTGCGGCTTGGGCTGGACCTGCGCCTGGGTTTGCGGCGACGGCGTGATCGGCTGGCTCGGCGTGGCCACCGGGGCCGAGGACTCATTGACCACCACTGGCGCCTGCTGCGGCTCTTGCGGCAGCGGTTGCGGCTCGGGCACTGCAACCGGCTCTACCTTGACTTCAGGCAAGCTCGGCATCGCCGGTGCCTGCGGGGCTTCGACGCGCACCTGACGCATTTCGTCCTCGCGGGTGAACAGCATCGGCAGGAAAATAACCGCCAGCGCCACCAGCACCAACGCACCCACCATGCGCTGTTTCATCCCTTTATCCAGCACTGCCATCTACTCACCCCTCCAGGGCCTGCTGCCCAAGCCATTCCAGGGCCTCGGCAACACAGAAAAACGAACCGAACAGCAGGATCTGGTCACCCGCCATCGCCTGAGCGCATTGCCCATCAAGGGCGGCGCCGACGCTGGCATAAGACTTCACCGACGCACCGAGGTTCGTCAAGGCGCCGACAAGCTCGGCGGCCGGGCGGCTGCGCGGTGACTGCAAAGGCGCCACCGCCCAGTCATCGACCAGGCCATGCAAAGGCGCCAACACGCCCGCCAGGTCTTTGTCCGCCAGCAGGCCGAACACGGCCAAACGCCTGCCCTCGACCGGCCGCACTGACAAGCGACGCGCCAGATACGCTGCTGCATGGGGGTTATGCCCCACATCCAGCAACAGCTCTACGCGTTTGCCTTGCCAATTGAGCGTACGACGGTCCAGCCGCCCGGTGATACGGGTATCGAGCAGTGCCTGACGGATTTGCCCGGCATCCCAAGCAAGCCCCATCAGCAGGTACGCCTGCAGCGCCAGGGTGGCGTTTTCCATCGGCAGGTCGAGCAGCGGCAGGCCTGACAGCTCCACCGCGGCGCCATCTGCTGCCGTACCACGCCAGTGCCAGGTGGTATCGGCGCTGGCAAGGTCGAAGTCGCGCCCACGCAGGAACAACGGCGCCGTCAGTTCACGGGCCTTGTCCAACAGTGGCTGAGGGGGATCCAGGTCACCGCACAGCGCTGGTTTGCCCGGGCGGAAGATGCCAGCCTTCTCGAAGGCGACCAACTCGCGGGTATCGCCCAGGTAATCGACATGGTCGACGCCGATACTGGTCACCAGAGCCAGGTCGGCATCGATGACGTTCACGGTATCCAGACGCCCCCCCAACCCCACTTCAAGCACCACGGCATCCAGCCCGGACTGGTAGAACAGCCAGAATGCCGCCAGGGTGCCCATCTCGAAATAGGTGAGGGAAATCTCGCCTCGGGCGGCCTCGACGGCAGCGAAGGCTTCGCACAGGCGCTCATCACTGGCCTCCTGGCCGTCGATCAGCACCCGTTCGTTGTAACGCAACAGGTGTGGCGAGCTGTACACGCCAACCTTCAACCCCTGGGCACGCAGCAACGACGCCAGGAAGGCACAGGTCGAGCCTTTGCCGTTGGTGCCGGTGACCGTCACCACACGAGGCGCCAGCTTGCCCAGGGCCAACCGTGCAAGCACCTTTTGCGAACGCTCCAGCCCCATGTCGATGGCCGAGGGGTGCAACTGCTCGAGGTAGGCGAGCCATTCGCCCAGGGTTCTGTCTTTCATCAGGCGACCGCAGCGGCCTCGCGTGCCTGCTCGGGTGTTTCCTGGCCGGTCATCTGCGCCAGCAGGCGAGCCAGGCGGGGACGCAGATCGCCACGCGAGATGATCAGGTCGATGGCACCGTGCTCCAGCAGGAACTCGCTGCGCTGGAAGCCTTCAGGCAGCTTTTCGCGCACGGTCTGCTCGATCACGCGCGGGCCGGCGAAGCCGATCAGCGCCTTTGGCTCACCAACAATGACATCGCCAAGCATCGCCAGACTGGCGGAAACACCGCCGTAGACCGGGTCGGTCAATACGGAGATGAACGGTATGCCCTCTTCGCGCAGGCGGGCCAGCACGGCCGAGGTCTTGGCCATCTGCATCAGCGAGATCAGCGCTTCCTGCATGCGCGCACCACCGGAGGCCGAGAAGCAGATCATCGGGCAGCGGTTTTCCAGCGCATAGTTGGCAGCGCGGACGAAGCGCTCACCGACGACGGCGCCCATGGAGCCACCCATGAAGGAAAACTCGAAGGCACTGACCACGATCGGCATGCCCATCAGGGTGCCGCTCATGGAGATCAGCGCGTCCTTCTCGCCGGTCTGTTTCTGGGCACCGACCAGACGGTCCTTGTACTTCTTGCCATCGCGGAATTTCAGGCGGTCGACCGGCTCCAGCTCGGCACCCAGCTCGGCACGGCCTTCAGCATCGAGGAAGATGTCGATGCGCTGACGGGCGCCGATGCGCATGTGGTGGTTGCACTTGGGGCAGACATCAAGGGTCTTTTCCAGCTCCGGACGATACAGCACGGCCTCACAGGCTGGGCACTTGTGCCACAGGCCTTCTGGCACCGAGCTCTTCTTCACCTCGGAACGCATGATCGAAGGGATCAGTTTGTCGACTAACCAGTTGCTCATGCTTTATTTCTCCAGTATTGGCGGGCGGGGACCAGTCTGGCCGGCCATGCCCTGCCCTTTGAGCTCAAATTCTTCTGTCAAACGATGACGGACCGGCCACAGGGGCTGCCTGTGTACCGCACCGTCGTCAACGTATTCTTTGGCCAACCGGCATGCCGGTAGCCGCCCCGCAGGGCTGCGATAGTTATGGACGATGGCCCGCCGCCAGCCGTCACATCTGGCATCACGCCTGTTTCACCGCGCGCATGAACGCTTCGATCTTCGCCGCGTCCTTGATGCCCTTGGCCTGCTCCACACCACCACTCACATCCACCGCATACGGCCGCACCTGGGCGATGGCCTGGCCGACGTTGCTGGCAGACAAGCCCCCGGCGAGAATGATCGGCTTGCTCAGCCGTGCAGGCACCAGCGACCAGTCGAACGCCTCGCCGGTACCACCGGGTACCCCGGCGACATAGGTGTCGAGCAGGATGCCACGCGCACCGGCATAGTGCCGGCAGGCAGCCTCCAGGTCGTCACCCGGGCGTACGCGCAGCGCCTTGATCCACGGGCGGTGATAGCCTTCGCAGTCAGCCGGGGTTTCGTCGCCGTGGAACTGTAGCAGGTCCAGCGGCACAGCCTCGAGGATCTCGTTGAGTTCGCAGCGCGAGGCGTTGACGAACAGGCCGACCGTGGTCACGAAGGGCGGCAGTTCGGCCATGATTGCCCGCGCCTGGCGCACATCGACGGCGCGCGGGCTTTTGCCATAGAAAACCAAACCGATGGCATCGGCCCCTGCCTCGACGGCGGCCAGCGCGTCCTCTATGCGGGTAATCCCGCAGATCTTGCTGCGAACATTGCTCATGGACTGCAAACCCTGAGAAACCACTGAAAGGCCCGATGGTAGCAAAAGCGTTTTCGGCCGTCAGTCGGACAACGCCTCGTAGCCGGTCAGAAAGTGTGGGCCGATGTAACGCTGTGGCAGCTGGAATTCCTCCGGATACTCCACCTGAACCAGGTACAGGCCGTAGGGATGGGCCGTTACCCCGCCTTCGCGCCGGTTGCGCCCTTCCAGCACTTCCCGAGCCCAGCCCGCAGGGCGCTCGCCTGCACCGATGGTCATCAGCACACCGGCGATATTGCGCACCATGTGGTGCAGGAACGCAGTGGCCCGCACATCCAGCACGATCATCTGCCCATGACGGGTGACCCGCAGGTGATGGATATGCTTGATCGGCGACTTGGCCTGGCACTGGCTGGCGCGAAAGGCACTGAAGTCGTGAGTACCCAGCAGGAACTGCGCAGCATCGGCCATGCGCTCCACATCGAGCGGGCGGTGATTCCACGTCACTTCCTCGGCCAGGTGTGCCGGGCGGATCGGGTCGTTGTAGATGACATAACGGTAGCGCCGGGCGGTGGCCTTGAAGCGCGCATGGAAATCCGCAGGCATCGGCCGCGACCACACCACACTGATGTCGTGGGGCAGGTTGAAGTTGGTGCCCAGGGTCCAGGCGCGTTCGTCACGATTGGCGCGGGTATCGAAATGCACGATCTGCCCACAACCATGCACACCGGCGTCGGTACGCCCGGCGCAGACCACCGTGATGGGCTCGTTCGCCACGTTCGACAGCGCCTGCTCCAGCGCCTGCTGAACACTGGGCACACCGCTGGCCTGGCGTTGCCAGCCGCGGTAGCGCGAACCCTTGTATTCCACCCCCAGGGCAATGCGGGTGAAGCCTTCGGCGGCCGATTCGGTGGCAGCGGTGTCGATGATGTCCAAGAGCGTGAAACCTGTGGGGCAATACGAAGTGCCGGGGATTATAACGACAACGGCAGCCTTGTTGGGCTGCCGTTGGCTTCAAGCTGCGGGTGAGGCCTTCAGACCAGCCGGGACAGCATGTCTTCGGCTTCCAGGCGCTGTGTATCGTCGCCATCCTTGACCACTTCATCGAGGATGTCGCGCGCCCCCTGATGGTCGCCCATATCGATATAGGCACGCGCCAGGTCGAGCTTGGTAGCCACTTCGTCGCTGCCGGAGAAGAAATCGAAGTCCAGATCGTCCAGGGGTTCCGGCTCCTGGGCAGCGTCCTCAGCGGTGAAGTGCGGTTCCAGCGACGGCGACTCGAGGTTCTGCGACAGCTTGTCCAGTTCGGCGTTGACGTCGCTCAGCTCGGAAGCGAAGCTCTTGGCGGCCGGCGACTGGTCATCCAGCGACAGCGACAGATCGAAGTCTTCTGGCAGCTCCAGCTCGGAAATCGGGTCGAACTCCGGGATGGAATCGAAAGCGGCCAATTCGGCAGCGACGTCGACCGGCTCTTCCTCAACCGGCTCGGCAACGCTCGGCTCACCCACGTCCAGGTCGAAGTCCGCCAGGTCATCGACGCTCTGCGGTTCAGCCTGAGCCTGCGCCAGCAAGGCTTCGAAATCGGCGTCGGCGTCGGCTTCCTGTGCAGCAGGGTCAGCGACGGCGGGCGGCTCATCATTTGCCTGCACATCCGTCAACGCAGCTTCATCGAGCATTGGCGGTTCAAGGTCGCTCAGGGGCAGATCGTCACTCAGCTCAAGGTCGAAGGCACTGTCCGGGCCGTTGTCATCGAGGGCAGGCGCTTGAGCGCCGGCCTCGGTTTGCGGTTCAGCTTCAGGCTCGGCATCGACCGCTGCCGGCGATTGCGGCTGGTCCTGCAACAGCTCCTGCACGTACTGCTCATCGAGCTCGGCAGCCAGCGCCGCAGCCCCCACCCCTGCCGCGGCAAGGCCGAGCATGGCTGGGTAGTGCTCCTTGAGCTGACTGACCTGCGCGATATTCTCTTCGCTGGCCGGCAGCTTGCGCTCCTGCTCCACGAATGCGCTGTGGTCACCCTGGCGCGCATAAACCTCCATCAGCTTCAACCGCAGGCCATCATGCTCCGGTTGCGCAGCGACGGCTGTTTCCAACAGGTCGGCCGCATGGTTCAGACGACCGCGGGCCAGGCTCTGCTCGACCTCGGCCAACAGCTCGGCGTTCGGGTCCTGCTCCGGTAATGGCGCGGCAACGGGTGCCGGGGCAACCGGTTTTTCCGCGGCAACGGCTGCAGCAGCCGAGGCCGCCACCACCGCCGGCGACAGGGTTACGGCGGGCGCCGACACCTGCAGCTCATCGAAGCTGCTCGCAGGCAGGTCGAGGTCGGGATTACGCTCGCCTTCCTCAGCCAGCGCCCGCGCCATACGCAGGTGCTTTTCGGCCTCCTGCTGGGCTTTACGTCGACGCGCCAGCAGCAACAGCAGCAGCAACAGCACGAGGAATGCGGAGCCTGCGATCAGGGCCAGTAGCAGCGGGTTCCCCAGGATGCCATCCAGCGCGCCCGGCTGCTGGCCGGCAGGGGCATCCTCGCCCGCCGTGGCAGCGCCAGGCGCGGTATCGACGGCGGCCGGCGCCGGTGCCACGACGGGCTCGGCAGGCGGTACCTGGGCATTGTCGGCAGGCTGCAGCGGGGCCGACTCACCCGGCAAGGTGGCGGCAGGTGCGGGCTGCCCGGCGGCACCCTGTGCTTCCAGGCGAGCGAGCTGGTCATTCTTGAGCTGAATCAGGCGCTGCAGCTTGTCCAACTGGCTCTGCAGGTCGCTCATCCGGCTTTTGAGTTCTTCGTTGTCACGACGGCTGGTGTCCAGGCTCTCCTGGGCCACGGCCAGCTTGTCGTTGAGCGCCTTGGCATCGCCAGCGTCAGGCTGGTTGCCAGGGCTGACCAGGCGCAGGTTGTCACCCTGGGCGATACGCTCGGGCGCCGCATCGGCAGCGCCGCGGCGGGTGGCGTCAAGCTGCCGGGCGCGCGGGCCAAGGCGCCGGCCCTCACGCCATGCAGCATACTGTTCGGCCACTTCGCGATTGGCTTCGGCCTGTGGGATGCTCTGGATCTGCTGCTGATCGGGCAGGCGCAATACCTGGCCAACTTTCAACTGGTTGATGTTGTTGCCGATGAAGGCATCCGGGTTCAGCGCCTGAATGGCGATCATGGTCTGCTGCACCGACCCACCGTTCTGGGTATTGCGTGCAGCAATCTGCCAAAGGGTATCGCGGCGCTTGGTGGTGTAGCTGCCGGCGCTGCTGGTTGCCGGGGTGACATTGGCCGCGGCAGGCTGCTCGCCCTGGGCCTTGGCCTGGTCGAGCAGCACACTGTAGTCACGCAGCAGACGGCCCTGGGGCCACATCACCTGGACCAGAAACTTGACCACCGAGCCCGGCAGCGGCTGGCTGGAGGTAACCCGCAGCACGCTCTTGCCATTGGGGTTGATCACCGGGGTGAAGGTCAGGTCCTCGAGGTAGCCCGGGTATTCCACCCCGGCCTTGCTGAACTCTTCCGGCGGCGCCAGGCTTGGTGCCACTTCGGCAGCGGTGAGGTCGCGCACATCGAGCAATTCGATCTCGGCGTCCAGCGGCTGGTTCTGCGCCGATTTGAGCGTCAGTTCACCCAACCCCAAGGCATTCGCCATGCCAGATGACAGCGCCGACGCTGCCGCCATGGCCAGAACCAGTTTGCGAATTCGAAGCATGACCTCATCCCTTGTATGAATCGTCCCGAAACCGCGTGCGGTGCGGGACAAAAGTGCTCGCCAGTATCTTTTACGCTATGTGTTTAATCAACAATTGCGCCACCTGCACGGCGTTGAGCGCAGCGCCCTTGCGCAGGTTGTCGGTGGTCAGCCACAGGTTGAGCTGCTGGTCTTGCTCAACACCATGGCGTACACGACCAACATAGACCACGTCTTGGCCTACTGCGTCCCCTACCGGGGTCGGATAATCATCTCGCTCGACCAGCTCGACACTGTCGGCACCCTCCAGGGCAGCGTTGACTGCAACCAGGTCCACAGGTTTACGGCTCTGTACCGCCACACTGAAGCTATCGCCAAAAAACACCGGGACTTGAACGCAGGTCACGGAAATCTTCAGTTCAGGCTGCCCCAGCAACACCGGCAGCTCATCGACCAGCCGGCGCTCGAGTGCCGTGTGGCCCTGCTCGTCTGCCGCACCGACCTGGGCCAGCACGTTGAACGCTACCTGGCGGTCGAAGAAGCGCGGCTCCAGCGGGCGGGCGTTGAGCAGCTCGGCGGTCTGCCGGGCCAGTTCATTGACAGCCTCCCGGCCCTGGGCAGACACCGCCAGCGCCGCCATGACCTGCACGCGCTCGATGTCCAGCAGCCCCTTGAGTGGCGCCAGCGCGACGGCCAAGGCAACGGCTGCGGCACTCGGGCTGGCGATGCACGCCGGCAGCGCCAGGCCGGCGATGCACTCGGCGTTTGCTTCAGGCACGACCGCAAGGGCGTCATCCAGGCCGCCAGACAGGTCGATGACCGTGCAGCCGGCCGCATGGGCCTTGCGGGCAAAGCTACGGCTGACGGCCGGGCTGGCGGCGAAGAAGGCCAGTTTGACCTGGGTGAAATCGAAACTGTCGACTTCACGCACCTTGATCTTCTTGCCGGCGAACATCACGCTGCTGCCCGCCGATTCCATGCTGGCCAGCAGGTGCAGCGTGCCGACCGGGAAGTGCAGTTCTTCGAGAATCTGTACCAAGGTTTCACCGACGCTACCGGTGGCGCCGACGACGGCGATGTCCAGGGGTTGGGTCATGGAGAGGATCCTTTTGCTGTAACGGCGGGGGGCGGCACTTTACTCGGATTGTAACGTTTTGTCTGTGCTGGCCCTACCGGGGCCGGCGCAGGCACAAAAAAACCCGCGCTGTCACCAGGGCGGGTTTTCGGTGCAACGCAGAACGATCAACGCTCCAGCAGAATCCGCAGCATGCGGCGCAGCGGCTCGGCAGCGCCCCACAGCAGCTGATCGCCGACGGTGAACGCGCCCAGGTACTGCGAGCCCATGTTCAGCTTGCGCAAACGGCCCACCGGAATGTTGAGGGTACCGGTGACGTTGGTCGGGGTCAGTTCCTGCATGCTGATCTCGCGCTGGTTCGGCACCAGCTTCACCCATGGGTTGTGCTGGCTGATCATGCCTTCGATATCGGCCAGTGGCACGTCCTTGTTCAGCTTGATGGTCAGCGCCTGGCTGTGGCAGCGCATGGCGCCGATGCGCACGCAGATGCCATCGACCGGGATCGGGCTCTTGAAGCGGCCGAGGATCTTGTTGGTCTCGGCCTGGGCCTTCCACTCTTCACGGCTCTGGCCGTTGGGCAGCTCTTTGTCGATCCATGGGATCAGGCTGCCGGCCAGGGGCACGCCGAAGTTTTCGGCCGGGTAGGCGTCGCTGCGCATGGCCTCGGCCACCTTGCGGTCGATGTCGAGGATGGCGCTGGCCGGGTTGGCCAGGTCATCGGCCACCGCCGCGTGGGTAGCGCCCATCTGCTTGATCAGCTCGCGCATGTTCTGCGCACCGGCACCGGACGCCGCCTGGTAGGTCATGGCGCTCATCCACTCGACCAGGCCCGCTTCGAACAGGCCGCCAAGGCCCATCAGCATCAGGCTGACGGTGCAGTTGCCGCCGATGTAGTTCTTGGTGCCGGCATCGAGCTGCTGGTCGATCACCTTGCGGTTGACCGGATCGAGCACGATGACGGCGTCGTCCTGCATGCGCAGCGACGAGGCAGCATCGATCCAGTAACCCTGCCAGCCAGCTTCACGCAGCTTTGGGAACACCTCGTTGGTGTAGTCGCCGCCCTGACAGGTCAGGATCACGTCGAGGGTCTTGAGTTCTTCAATCGAATAAGCGTCCTTGAGCGGAGCAATATCCTTGCCCACGCTCGGGCCCTGGCCACCGACATTGGAGGTAGTGAAGAACACCGGCTCGATAAGGTCGAAATCCTGCTCCTCCAGCATCCGCTGCATGAGCACGGAACCGACCATACCGCGCCAACCGATCAGACCTACACGTTTCATCGCAACTACACCTTTGCTAAAAGTGGGCCGCCACCGACCAAAAACGGTGGCGGGCCAGAGAGATTACAGATTCCGCAGCGCTGCGACTACTGCGTCGCCCATTTCCTGCGTACCTACCTTGCTGCAACCGGCCGACCAGATGTCGCCGGTACGCAGGCCCTGGTCCAGAACCTGGCTTACCGCCTGCTCGATGGCCTCGGCTGCGGCCTGCTGGTTGAAGCTGTAACGCAGCATCATCGACACCGACAGGATGGTCGCCAGCGGGTTGGCAATGCCCTGGCCGGCGATGTCCGGCGCCGAGCCGTGGCAAGGCTCGTACATGCCCTTGTTGTTGGCATCGAGCGACGCCGAAGGCAGCATGCCGATCGAACCGGTCAGCATGGAAGCTTCATCCGACAGGATGTCACCGAACATGTTGTCGGTCACCATCACGTCGAACTGCTTGGGCGCGCGCACCAGCTGCATGGCGGCGTTGTCGACATACATGTGGCTCAGTTCAACGTCCGGGTAGTCCTTGGCAACGTCCTCGACCACTTCACGCCACAGCTGGCTGGAGGCCAGGACGTTGGCCTTGTCCACCGAGCACAGCTTCTTGCCACGCACGCGGGCCATGTCGAAGCCGACGCGGGCGATACGGCGCACTTCGCTCTCGCTGTACGGGAGGGTGTCATAGGCCTGCCGTTCGCCGCCTTCGAGCTCACGCTGCCCACGCGGGGCACCGAAGTAGATGCCGCCAGTCAGCTCACGGACGATCAGGATGTCCAGACCCGAAACGATTTCCGGCTTGAGCGACGAGGCATCAGCCAGTTGCGGGTAGAGGATGGCCGGGCGCAGGTTGGCGAACAGGCCCAGCTGCGAGCGGATTTTCAGCAGGCCGCGCTCAGGGCGGATGTCACGCTCGATCTTGTCCCACTTCGGCCCGCCCACCGCACCCAACAGCACGGCATCGGCCTGGCGCGCACGCTCCAGGGTCGAGTCGGCCAGCGGCACGCCATGTTGGTCGATGGCAGCACCGCCGATCACGTCATGCGCAAGGCTCAAGCCAAGCTGGAACTTGTCGTTGGCCAGCTCCAGCACCTTGACCGCCTCGGCCATGATTTCCGGACCGATACCATCACCTGGGAGAATCAGAATCTGCTTGCTCATGCTTTCCTCTATCCATTCAAGCGGCGCGGCCAGCCCGGCCGCACCGTAAAAAACTCAGCGCTCGGCCCACAACACGATGACATCGGTGCTGAACGAGCCATCGGCTTCAATCTGGTAATACTGCCGCACTTCCTCGCCCATGGCTTGCTGCAACTGGCGTATGGCCACGCGCAGCGGTTCGGGTGTGCGCATGCGCTCAACCCACGAGCTCCATTCCAGGCGCAGGCGCTGGCGCGTGTGGCTGCGGGTATGCAGGCCGGCTTCGCTGACCTGGCGCTGCCACTCGGCGGCAGAATAATCGCGTACGTGGCTGGTGTCGCGCAGCACTTCAACCGTTTGCAAATAGGTATCGAGCAACGGGCTGCCCGGCGACATCACGTCGATGAACGCCGCCACCCCGCCCGGCTTCAGCACGCGGCGCACTTCACGCAGGGCCACGCCCACGTCGCTCCAGTGGTGCGCCGAATAGCGGCTGAAGACGTAATCGAACGCGGCATCGGCGAACGGCAGGCGTTCGGCGACACCGCACTGGGTGCTGATATTGCCCAGGCCGCGCTCGGCAGCGGCACTGGCAACCACGTCGAGCATCGACTGCGACAGGTCGTAGGCGACCACCTCTGCCACCAGAGGCGCGATGTGGAAGCTGACATGGCCGGCACCACAGCCCAGGTCCAGCACGCGGGCCGCACCCTGCCCGGCCAGCTCGGCTTGCAGCAGGGCAAATTCACTGCCCTGGGCATGCACGGCGCTGCTCAAATAGGCACTGGCCTGTTCGCCAAACTGGCGTTGGACCACATCGGTGTGGGTGGTGCTGGTCATGGGCGCGTTCCTTTTGATTTTGGGTTGTTTCTACGGCCGCTATCGCCGGCAAGCCGGCCCCACACAGCCCCCACAAGCGTCAACACCTGTGCAGTACGTGTGGCAGCCGGCTTGCCGGCGCTGAGGCCAGCAAACCCGGTTACATCATTCAGGCATCACGGAACAGCCAAGGCTGTGCGGCGCGGTGTTTGCCCTCGAAGGCCTTGATCGCCTCGCCGTCCTGCAAGGTCAGGCCGATATCGTCCAGACCGTTGAGCAGGCAGTGCTTGCGGAACGCGTCGATCTCGAAGTGCAGCACCTTGCCGTCCGGGCGGGTCACCGCCTGTGCCTGCAGATCGATGGTCAGCTGGTAGCCGGGGTTGGCTTCGACCTGCTTGAACAGCTCATCGACTTCCTCATCGCTCAGAATGATCGGCAACAGGCCGTTCTTGAAGCTGTTGTTGAAGAAGATGTCGGCGAAGCTCGGCGCGATCACGCTACGGAAGCCGTATTCGTCCAGCGCCCAAGGCGCGTGCTCGCGGCTCGACCCGCAGCCGAAGTTCTCCCGTGCCAGCAACACGCTGGCGCCCTGGTAGCGTTCGTGATTGAGCACGAACTCTTTGTTTACCGGGCGCTTGCTGTTGTCCTGGTAAGGCTGGCCAACGTCCAGGTAACGCCACTCATCGAACAGGTTGGGGCCAAAGCCGGTACGCTTGATCGACTTGAGGAACTGCTTGGGAATGATCTGATCGGTGTCGACGTTGGCACGGTCCAACGGCGCGACGAGACCGGTGTGCTGGGTAAAGGCTTTCATGCTGCGCTCCCTTGGATCAACTCGCGAACATCGATGAAGTGACCAGTCACCGCCGCAGCGGCAGCCATGGCCGGGCTGACCAGGTGAGTACGGCCACCTGCGCCCTGACGCCCTTCGAAGTTGCGGTTGGACGTGGACGCGCAGTGCTCGCCGCTTTCCAGGCGGTCCGGGTTCATGGCCAGGCACATCGAGCAGCCTGGCTCACGCCACTCGAAACCGGCCTCGAGGAAGATCTTGTCCAGGCCTTCACGCTCGGCCTGGGCCTTGACCAGGCCCGAACCCGGCACGACGATGGCTTGCTTGACAGTGGCAGCCACCTTGCGGCCTTTGGCGATTTCAGCCGCGGCGCGCAGGTCTTCGATCCGCGAGTTGGTGCACGAGCCTATGAATACGCGGTCCAGCTGGATATCGGTGATCGCCTGGTTGGCGCTCAGGCCCATGTACTTCAGGGCGCGCTCGATCGAGCCACGCTTGACCAGGTCGGTTTCGGCGGCAGGGTCCGGCACACGCTGGTCGACGGCCAGGACCATCTCGGGCGAGGTGCCCCAGCTGACCTGCGGCTTGATTTGCGCCGCATCGAGCTCGACCACGGTGTCGAACACCGCATCGTCATCGGATACCAGGTCTTTCCACGCCTCGACTGCACGCTCCCACTGCTCGCCTTCAGGCGCATAGGGGCGGCCTTTGACGTAGGCAATGGTGGTGGCATCGGTGGCAACCAGGCCAACCCGCGCACCGGCCTCGATCGACATGTTGCAGATGGTCATGCGGCCTTCCATGGACAGGGCGCGGATGGCGCTGCCAGCGAATTCCATGGCGTGGCCGTTGCCACCAGCGGTGCCGATCTTGCCGATCACGGCAAGCACGATGTCCTTGGCCGTGACGCCGACAGGCAATGTGCCCTCGACGCGCACCAGCATGTTCTTCATTTTTTTGGCGACCAGGCACTGGGTGGCGAGCACGTGCTCGACCTCGGAGGTGCCGATACCATGGGCCAAGGCACCGAAGGCGCCGTGGGTGGAGGTGTGCGAGTCGCCGCAGACCACGGTCATGCCAGGCAAGGTGGCGCCCTGCTCGGGGCTGATGACGTGGACGATGCCCTGGCGAACGTCATTCATCTTGAATTCGACGATGCCGTATTCGTCACAGTTCTCATCGAGGGTCTGCACCTGCAGGCGCGACACCTGGTCGACGATGGCCTCGATCCCGCCCTTGCGTTCCGGGGTAGTCGGCACGTTGTGGTCAGGGGTAGCGATGTTTGCATCGATGCGCCACGGCTTGCGGTTG
The DNA here is from genome assembly GCF_044748785.1 of Pseudomonas sp. NPDC089743. Classification (NCBI taxonomy): domain Bacteria; kingdom Pseudomonadati; phylum Pseudomonadota; class Gammaproteobacteria; order Pseudomonadales; family Pseudomonadaceae; genus Pseudomonas; species Pseudomonas sp. NPDC089743. The sequence continues at coordinate 90,268 of NZ_JBIVGS010000005.1, read as the reverse complement.
GCCAGGCGCAGGCCCTCAAAGGCCTGGGGCGAGGTCACTTCGTGGATGATATGGCGGTCGATGTAGATCAAGGACGAGCCGTCATCACGGCGCTTGACCTCATGGGCTTCCCAGAGTTTGTCGTAGAGCGTTTTGCCAGCCATCAGACTGTTCCTCATCAGCGTCTTTCTATGCCAAAGACCCCTTGGCTTGTACGGACGATGCTATGGCGATACATTGAATAACTCAAATTCATAATTTTCATGCTTTGCATAACCATCAGGAATTCGAACAATGGACCTGGCCAACCTGAGCGCCTTCATTGCCATTGCCGAGACCGGCAGCTTCTCCGGGGCCGGCGAGCGCCTGCATCTGACCCAACCGGCCGTGAGCAAGCGCATTGCCGGGCTGGAGCAACAGCTGGACGTGCGCCTGTTCGATCGCCTGGGCCGTGAGGTGACCTTGACCGAAGCTGGCCGCGCCCTGCTGCCGCGCGCCTATCAGATCCTCAACGTCCTCGATGATACCCGACGTGCGCTGACCAACCTGACCGGGCAGGTGAGTGGTCGCCTGACCCTCGCCACCAGCCATCACATTGGCCTGCACCGCCTGCCCCCGCTATTACGGGCATTCACTCGCCAGCACCCGGCCGTGGCGTTGGATATTCAGTTCCTCGATTCGGAAGCGGCCTACGACGAGGTGCTGCACGGCCGCGCCGAGATAGCGGTCATCACCCTGGCACCCGAGCCCCATCACCTGATCAAGGCCATCCCCGTCTGGGACGACGCCCTGGACTTCGTCGCTGCCCCCGAGCACCCGCTGGCCAGCAATACCCAGGTCAGCCTGGCGGACGTCGCCCGCCACCCGGCGGTATTCCCAGGCGGCAATACCTTCACCCACCACATCGTCCAGCGCCTGTTCGAAAGCCAGGGGCTGGCCCCGAACATCGCCATGAGCACCAACTACCTGGAAACCATCAAGATGATGGTCTCGATCGGCCTGGCCTGGAGCGTGCTACCGCGCACCATGCTCGATGATCAGGTTGCACCCATCGCATTACCCGGCATACAGCTGTCACGCCAGCTAGGCTACATATTGCATACCGAGCGAACGCTATCGAACGCCGCCAGGGCCTTCATGGCCTTGCTCGACAGCCACGCAGGGCCCGCCTGACCGGTCGTCAGGCCTGCACTTCCAACCCAGGGACGCCTCAAACGCCAAAGGTCTGGTACCCATGCCCAAATCAGCAAACCGCTTTCCGCGCCTGCCGCGCATCCCTGCGGCCAATCCCAGGGAGTCGGAGCAGGCCTGGCAGAACGCACCGCAACTGCTGGCTGCGCTCAATGGTGCACGCCTGGGCGCCTGGCTGTGGGACATCGACAGTGGCCGGGTGAGCTGGTCGCGCGGCACCCAGGCACTGTTTGGCTTCGATCCGCAGCGCCCTCTGCCCAACGATATCGATTACCTCGACCTGCTGCCGGAAGAAGATCGCGCCCGCACGCGTCAACTGTTCCAGGCAGTGGTCAACGGTGAGCCGGCCGAGAAAGCCATGCGCCATCGCATCCGCTGGCCGGACGGGAGCCTGCATTGGCTGGAAATCAACGGCAGCCTGACCCACGACCCCCAAGGCCGGCCCCAGATGATCGGGGTGATCCGCGAGATAACCCGCCAGCGCGAGCGGGAAACCGCCCTGATCAACTCGGAGAAGCGTTTTGCCACCCTGTTTCACCTGAGCCCCAACGCGATTCTTCTCACCCGCCGCCACGACGGCATGATTTTCGAAGTCAATCAGCATTTCGAGGACATGTTCGGCTGGCCCGGTGACCAGGTGATCGGCAAGACCAGCCTGGAGCTCGGCATCTGGGTGAACCCGGAGCAGCGTCACCAGGTGCTGGAGGCGACCCGTGCCAGCGGCAGCCCGGCCATCATGGAGGTGCAGTTGCGCGCCAGCAGCGGCAAGATTCACGACGGCATTCTGTGCACCCAGGGCATCGAGCTGGAAGGGGTGACGTTCCTGCTCAGCACCTTCGTCGACACGTCCGAGCGCAAACGCGCCGAGCAAGCGCTCAAGGATAGCCAGGAACGCCTTGACCTGGCCCTGGACTCGGCGCAACTGGGCACCTGGGACTGGCACATTCCCAGCGGCATGCTCTATGGCTCGGCCCGCGCCGCGCAATTGCACGGGCTGGACCCGATACCTTTTCACGAATCGTTCGACGCGTTTTTCGAAGGCGTGCCCCAGGACGAGCGCGATGGCATGCGCCAGGCTTACCGCAGCCTGCGCGAAGGCCCCGCGGGCAACTACCAGATCACCTACCGTGTGCAACTGGAAGACGGCGCTTCACGCTACATCGAAAGCCGGGCACGGCTGTACCGCGACGAGCACGGTAACCCGTTGCGCATGGCTGGCACCCTGCTGGACATCACCGAGCAGGTCGAGCGCGAACTGCGCCTGAGCGCCTCGGAAGAGAAATTCGCCAGCCTGTTCCAGGTCAGTCCCGACCCGATCTGCGTAACCCGCCAGGACACCGGCCAGTTCATCGAGATCAACCCGGCCTTCACCCAGACCTTTGGCTGGGGCAGCGAGCAGGTGATCGGCCGTACCGCTGAACAGATCGGCCTCTGGGCCGAGTCGATCGAACGCGCGCAACGCATCGAACGGGTCATCCGCGAACAGGCCCTGAGCAACGTGGCCGTGGTGGTCAACCACCGCAACGGCTCACCCCTGACCTGTGTGATTTCCAGCCGGCTGATCAGCGTCGACAACCAGCCCTGCAGTGTCACCACCCTGCGCGACATCACCCAACAGCAACGGGCCGAAGCAGCGCTCAAGTCCAGCGAAGAGAAGTTCGCCAAGGCGTTTCATTCCAGCCCGGACGCCATCACCATCACCGAGCGCCACAGCGGCCGCTATGTGGAGGTCAACGATGGGTTCTGCCGGCTCACGGGCTACAGCACCGCCGAAGTGATCGGCCGCAGCGTCTACGAGCTGGGTATCTGGGCCGACGACAAGCAGCGTAGCGCTTTGCTGATTGAGCTGAAGGAGCGTGGCCGGGTGCACCACCGGGAGATGCTCGGGCGCACCAAGCGTGGCGACATCCTCACCGTAGAGGTCTCGGTGGAACCGATCAGCCTCAACGAGACCGATTGCCTGCTACTCACCGCCCGCGATGTCAGCCAGCTGAAGAATGCCCAGGCGCAGATCCGCCACCTGGCCTACCACGACCCGCTGACCAACCTGCCCAACCGCGCCTTGCTGATGGACCGCCTGAGCCAGCAGATCGCCCTGCTGCGCCGGCACAACCTGCGCGGCGCCTTGCTGTTTCTCGACCTCGACCATTTCAAGCACATCAACGACTCCCTCGGCCACCCGGTCGGCGACACGGTGCTGAAGATCATCACCGCCCGGCTGGAAGCCAGTGTGCGCCTGGAAGATACGGTGGCACGCCTGGGTGGCGACGAATTCGTGGTATTGCTCAGTGGGCTGGAAGGCAGCCGCGAGGCCGTGGAGAACAAAGTTCGCGAGCTGGCCGATACCCTGCGCGAACTGCTGGCCGAACCCATGTCGCTGGATGGCCAGCGCCTGCAGGTAACACCGAGCATCGGCGTGGCCTTGATCCCGGACCACGGCACCACCCCTGCCGACCTGCTCAAACGCGCCGACATCGCCCTTTACCGTGCCAAGGACTCAGGGCGCAACACGACCCAGTTGTTCCATACCACCATGCAAAAGGCGGCCAGCGAGCGCCTGCGCATGGAAAGCGACCTGCGCCTGGCACTGGCACGCGGTGAACTGGCCTTGCACTTTCAGCCCCAGGTGGACGCCCGCGACAACCGTATCGTCGGGGCCGAGGTACTGTTGCGCTGGCACCACCCGCAACTGGGCCAGCAACCGCCGGCTCAGTTCATCCAGGTGCTGGAGGAAAGCGGCCTGATCCTGGAAGTGGGCAGCTGGATACTCGACGAAGCCTGCGACGCTTGCTCGCGGATGCTGGCAGACGGGTTGATCGATGCCGATGATTTCAGCCTGTGCGTGAACATCAGCCCCAGGCAGTTCCGCCAGAACGACTTCGTCGAACGGGTGCTGCGCAGCCTGGACGACTACCGCCTGCCACGGCACATGCTCAAGCTTGAGATCACCGAAGGCATCGTGATCCAGAACCTGGAAGACACCATCAGCAAGATGCGCGAGCTCAAACGCCATGGGGTGAGCTTCGCCATGGACGATTTCGGCACGGGCTACTCCTCGCTGACGTACCTCAAGCGCTTGCCGGTGGACGCACTGAAGATCGACCAGACCTTCGTGCGCGACGCTCCATTGGACGCCAACGACGCCGAGATAGTCCGCGCCATCGTCGCCATGGCGCGCAGCCTGGACCTTGCGGTGATCGCCGAAGGCGTGGAACTGACCGAGCAACTGGAGTTTCTTGAACGGCTGGGGTGCCACCTGTACCAGGGTTACCTGCACAGCCGGCCGCTGCCGCTACCGGAGTTCCGGCAAATGCTGCTGGAAGCCCCCGCCGATTTCTAAACGAGGAAAAGCGATGGGGTGCCGGCCAAGCGCAAAAAAGCCGGCCCCCACAGGTACGGCGCGATCCTGTGGAGGCCGGCTTGCCGGCGATGGGCTGCTTAGCAGCCCTGATACAGCCGCCAGCCTCAGTTGAGTGCTGGTTTGTCACCATTGATCGGAATGCGCTTGGCCTTGGCTTCTTCCGGCACGAGGCGCAGCAGGTCAATGCTGAGCAGCCCATTGGCAAGGCCGGCTGATTTGACCTCGATATGGTCCGCCAGGCGGAACGACAGCTTGAATGCGCGCTGGGCGATGCCCTGGTGCAGATAGGTCACTTCATCAGCGCTGTTATCGCGTTTGCCACCGATCACGGTCAGGACGCCTTTCTCGACCTGAAGGTCGAGGTCCTGTTCCTGGAAACCGGCTGCGGCAACGACGATGCGATAGTGGTCATCGCCATGTTTTTCAACGTTGTAGGGAGGGTAGCTGCTACCCGCCTCGTTACGTGCCGCAGACTCGAACAGGTCGTTGAAACGGTCGAAGCCAACGGAATGGCGGAACAGGGGTGCAAGAGAGAAAGCGGTAGTCATGGTCATAAACTCCTGAGATTCAGCAAGTAAAGTCACTACGCGACCCGACTTCGGCATCGCGTACTGAATAAATAAGGCTCAGGAAATGGCTTTCAAGGGGTAAAAACAAAAAATTTTTCGGTGATTTTTACCGCCCCCCGGCACCACGGATCACGCGACACAGGCGTCGAATGCCTGCACCTCAGCGCCCAGCAGCCGAGTGATCCGCTGGCAATCATCTTCCCTGCGCAGCTCGGCAAACAGCAGCACCGCTTCGGGATAACTGCGCGTCAGCATCGCCAACCACTGCTTCATCCGCCCCGGCGCATAACGCGGCGACAACTTGGCCTGGGCCTGGCGCCAGAACTCGCGCAGCAAGGGCAACAACGCCTCCCAGCTCATCGGCTGGTACTCACGCCCGTCACGCGCCGCCGCAATCTGCAAGGCCAGGTCCGGCCGCGACACCAGGCCCCGGCCGAGCATGATGTCCTCGGCCCCGCTCACCTCGCGGCAACGCCGCCAGTCGTCCACGGTCCAGATCTCACCGTTGGCGAACACCGGCACCTTGACCACATCCTGCACCCGCGCCACCCACTCCCAGTGCGCGGGCGGTTTATAACCCTCGACTTTGGTACGCGCATGCACCACCAGGTGCGCCGAGCCGCCCTCGGCCAGGGCGCTGGCGCACTCGAGGGCACCGTCCGGGCTGTCAAAGCCAAGGCGCATCTTGGAGGTGACCGGGATGTGCGCCGGCACTGCGCGCCGCACTTCCCGCACGATGGCGTGCAGCAGTTCGGGCTCCTTGAGCAGCACGGCGCCGCCGCGCGATTTGTTCACCGTCTTGGCCGGGCAACCGAAATTAAGGTCGATGACCGGCGCACCCAGCTCACAGGCCAACGCCGCGTTTTCGGCCAGGCAGACGGGATCCGAGCCCAGCAACTGCACCCGCATGGGCACGCCGGCGGCCGTGCGCGCGCCCTGGCGTAGCTCAGGTGCAAGCTTGTCGAATGAAGACGCAGGCAGCAGGCGGTCGCACACGCGGATGAACTCGGTGACGCACCAATCGATGCCGCCCACTCGGGTCAGGACGTCGCGCAGGATGTTGTCGACCAGCCCCTCCATGGGGGCCAGGGCAATTTGCATTTCGAGGTCTCGCCGGGAAAAGCCGGCAGTCTAACAAAAATGCCGGGGATTCAGGCGCCGGTCAGCGCCGGACCGTAGCCGTCGATGAACTCCGCCGGCATGCGCCTGGGCTTGCCGCTGGACAATTCGATACAGGCGAAGGTGGTCTGCGCGCGCAGCAGGGTCACACCGTCACGCGGGCGCTTGAGCTGGAAACGCCGGGTCATGCGCAGGCGCTGGTCCCAATCGATGATCCAGGTTGCCAGTTGCAACTCATCATCTTCGTAGGCGGCAGCGAGGTAGTCGATTTCATGGCGCACCACCGCCATGGCCCGGTCAAGGCGCCGGTACTCGTGCAGGTCCAGCCCCAGGCGCTGGGAGTGGCGCCAGGCGCAACGCTCCAGCCAGGTGACGTAGACCGCGTTGTTGGCGTGCCCGAGGCCGTCGATGTCCTCGCCGCCGACACGCAGGTCAATGATGAATGGCGTTGCCAGGTCCCAACTCATGCCCGCTCCCAATGTCAGTGAACGGGCAGAGTGTATCGGATGTTCAAGCGCTTTGCCGGGCCGGCGCACCGGCACGCGACAGTAGTTCGAGCACCGCCTCGCTCACGCGCGGGTCGGCGAGTACGCGCTGGTGGCCACCCGCTTCCAGCCGCAGCAGGCGGCTGTCGAACCAGGCCTTGTGGATGACCTCGGCCTCACTGGCGGGCACCAGGGCATCATCGGCGGCATGCACGACCAGCCCTGGCAACTCCAGCTGGTAACCGCTGACATCCAGGCGGTTGATCTGCATGCCGACGTCCTGTTCGACCTTGCGGATGAACGCCGCCCTGGCGCGCGCCGGCAGGCCAAGGTGGCGGGCGAAGCCGCGCAGCACACCCAGCAGCTGGGCCGGCGCTGCAATACTCACCGCAGCCTCGGCCCGAAGCCCCATCTGCAGGGCCAGCAAGACACTGGCACCGCCCATGGAATGGCCGATCACGGCACGCAACGGCGGTAGTTCCGCGGCAGCCTCCAGCAGCGCACGGGCAAACAGCACCACGTGCGCTTGCTGCCCAGGCGAACAGCCATGGGCCGGCCCCTCCAGAGAGACCACGGTATGCCCGGCCTTTACCAGGGCTTCGATCAACGCGGCAAACTGGGTCGCACGCCCTTCCCATCCGTGCATCAGCAACACGGTCGGGCCTTGCCCCCAACGCAATGCCGACAGCCCGAAGCGCAGGGTGATACGCTCAGCGCTCGCCAGCAATGGCAGCTCCCACTGCCTTGGCGGCAGGTTGCGCGGGGTCATGAAGGCCCGGTGCATCTTGCCGGCTACATGCTCCGGGGCCAGACGCCCCAGGGTGCCATTCACACCGCGAATCCAGCTCAGGGTAGTCATCGCCTTGCTCCAGGGTCGGAAACTTAGATAACCGCCGATTTGGCGGCACGCAGGATGCGGTCAGACAGCTCACCGGTGCCCAGCGCGCGCGCCAGGGCCAGGCCACCTATCATCAGCGCCAGATCAGCCAGCGCCTTGTCGGCGTCTTCAGGGCGGTCAACCATGGCGGCCGTCATCAATTCGATGTGCTCGGCCAGCACCTCGCGAAACACGTCTGGCAGGCGCTGCATCTCGCCGATCGAGTTGGGCAGAGGACAGGCATGCACCTCGGCATCGCGGTGCTTGCGCGACAGGTAGAAGGCACTCACCAGTGCCCGCCGCCCTTCCCCGTCCAGGCTCGGATCAACCTGAGCCAGCAGCTCCCTGCGCTCGCTGAGCAATTGGCGGAATGCCTCCAGCATGAGCTCGTCCTTGCTGTCGAAGTGCGCATAGAAGCCTCCTACGGTCAGCCCCGCAGCACCCATGACCTGGCTGACGCTGGGCTCGGCGGGACCGTGCTGGATCAACGCGCTTCGAGCAGCTTCGAGGATGCGCTCCCGGGTCTTGGTCTTCTTGTCGCTCATGGCCGGCTCACGATCAGAATATGATGATCGAAATATTATTCTCATAATATTTTTTGGCAAGCAGAATCGACCACCGCCTGTCGGCACACATTTTCAAGGAGGGAGAAAAACAAAAGGCCCATTCAATAATCGAATGAGCCTCTAAAGTCCCGCAAAACGCGGGTAAAAATGGCGTCCCCTAGGGGACTCGAACCCCTGTTACCGCCGTGAAAGGGCGGTGTCCTAGGCCACTAGACGAAGGGGACATAACCTTCGCGAAGGTCCGCAACGGCGAACCCTGGCTAAATTGGTGGAGCTAAGCGGGATCGAACCGCTGACCTCCTGCATGCCATGCAGGCGCTCTCCCAGCTGAGCTATAGCCCCGAAAACAAAAGGCTCATCCAATAGGCGAATGAGCCTCTTTAAGCCCCGCAAAACGCGGGTAAAGTGGCGTCCCCTAGGGGACTCGAACCCCTGTTACCGCCGTGAAAGGGCGGTGTCCTAGGCCACTAGACGAAGGGGACGTAACCTTCGCGAAGATCCGCACATGCGAACCCTGGCTAAATTGGTGGAGCTAAGCGGGATCGAACCGCTGACCTCCTGCATGCCATGCAGGCGCTCTCCCAGCTGAGCTATAGCCCCGGATTTCTAGCCTCTCGGCCCAGCGACAGTGAACCATCGCTTGTGCAAAACTGGCGTCCCCTAGGGGACTCGAACCCCTGTTACCGCCGTGAAAGGGCGGTGTCCTAGGCCACTAGACGAAGGGGACGAACCTTCTTACCTTCAAGACCCGGTTGCTGGACCCGGTCTTGCTTACCAGCCAGAGCTGTTAAGCGGAATTTGGTGGAGCTAAGCGGGATCGAACCGCTGACCTCCTGCATGCCATGCAGGCGCTCTCCCAGCTGAGCTATAGCCCCACAATGTCGCGTTGAACTGAATCACCGGCTGGGTGCCTGGCGCTTCGTTTCGTTCATCGCTGTGGACGGGGCGCATATTAAGTTCGGATTGCAGGGCTGTCAAACTAAATTTTGAAAATATTCAAAAGTTTTTTCACAGATAACAACCACTTACCGCCCTGCCCTGATTCAGGCGCCCGGCTTTTCGGCACCGGCGCCAGTGCCAGCGGCATAACCCGCTGGCACTGGCACCGCGTCAATGCCGCATCAGGCAATGTTGGCCAGCAGTTTTTCCCACTCTTTGTTTTCTTTCTTGGACACGCCACCGAGCAGGTCCAGGGCTTGGCGCAGGCGATAGCGGGTAAGGTCAGGGCCGAGGATTTCCATGGCATCGAGCACCGACACCGAGCTGGCCTGGCCGGTGATGGCGGCGAACATCAGCGGCATGGCGTCACGCAGCTTCAGCTCCAGCGCTTCGACCACGGCCTGGATGCAGCCAGTGATGCGCTCTTTTTCCCACTGACGAAGGCTTTCCAGTTTCCACAGGATCAACTGCATCACCTGGCGCACCTGGTCGGCGGACAGTTTCTTGCTTTCGAACAGCCTGGCGTCGAGCTTGAGCGCGCCCTCGAAGAAGAAACCACCCAACGGGGCAACCTGGCTGAAGGTTTCGACCCGCCCCTGTACGTGCGGGGCAATCTTCATCATGTAGTCGCTGTTGAACGCCCACTTCTGCAGACGCGCGGCGAATGCTTCCACCGGCAGTTCGCGCAGCCACTGGCCGTTGAGCCAGGACAGCTTCTCGATGTCGAAGATCGGCCCGCCCAGAGAGATACGCGACAGGTCGAAGTGCTCGACCATTTCGGCCAGGGAGAACTTCTCGCGCTCATCCGGCATCGACCAGCCCATGCGGCCGAGGTAGTTGAGCATGGCCTCAGGCATGAAGCCCATGCGCTCGTAGAAGGTCACCGAGGTCGGGTTCTTGCGCTTGGAGAGCTTGCTCTTGTCCGGGTTGCGCAGCAGCGGCATGTAGCACAGCTTGGGCTGCTCCCAGCCGAAGTATTCGTACAGCTTGATCAGCTTGGGTGCCGACGGCAGCCACTCTTCACCGCGCAACACGTGGGTGATGCCCATCAGGTGGTCGTCGACCACGTTGGCCAGGAAGTAGGTCGGCAGGCCGTCGTTCTTCATCAGCACCTGCATGTCCATGCGGTCCCATGGGATCTCGACATCGCCACGGAGCATGTCCGGGACCACGCAGATACCTTCGCTCGGTACCTTCATGCGGATCACATGGGGCTCGCCAGCGGCCAGGCGGCGCTGCACTTCCTCATCGCTCAGCAGCAACGCGCGGCCGTCGTAGCGCGGGGTTTCACCGCGGGCCATCTGCTCGGCGCGCATCTGCTCCAGCTCTTCGGCAGTGCAGAAGCAGTAGAACGCATGGCCGGCATCGACCAGCTCCTTGGCGTAGCGGGCGTAGATCTCGCCACGCTCGCTCTGCCGGTAAGGGCCGTGCGGGCCACCTACATCCGGGCCTTCGTTCCATTCGATGCCAAGCCAGCGCAGGGCATCGAAGATCTGCTGCTCCGACTCGCGGGTCGAGCGGAGCTGGTCGGTGTCTTCGATGCGCAGGATGAACTCACCGCCATGCTGCTTGGCGAAGCAGTAGTTGAACAGGGCGATGTAGGCAGTGCCGACATGGGGGTCGCCCGTGGGCGATGGCGCGATACGCGTGCGAACGGTGGTCATGGAGGGTCTCGAACGAAAGATGAAACAAAGGCACGATGTTAGCAGGGTGCGGGCACCGCGCTCCAGCGCGGGAGGTGGGTTATTGGGCGACGGCCGGCATGGACACCGCCCAACGCCATGCCGCCGTCACAGGCCGAACCAGCCTTCAACTGGTGATCAACCGCTCGCGCAGCTTGGTAATCTCGTCGCGCAACTGCGCCGCCGCCTCGAATTCCAGGTCGCGGGCAAACTGCATCATTTTCTCTTCCAGTTGCTTGATGCGCTTGGTGATCTCGCCCGGCGTACGCAGTTCGGCTTCGTAACGGGCGCTCTCCTCTGCGGCCTTGGCCATGCCCTTGCGCTTCTTGCTGCGCGCCCCCGGCACGGTGGCGCCTTCCATGATATCGGCAATGTCCTTGACCACGCCCTTGGGCACGATGCCATTGGCCTGGTTGAAGGCGACCTGCTTCTCCCGGCGGCGCTCGGTTTCATCGATGGCACGCTGCATGGAGCCGGTTATCTGATCGGCATAGAGAATCGCGCGGCCATTGAGGTTGCGCGCCGCACGCCCGATGGTCTGGATGAGCGAGCGCTCGGAGCGCAGGAAGCCTTCCTTGTCGGCATCGAGGATCGCCACCAGCGACACCTCTGGCATGTCCAGGCCCTCGCGCAGCAGGTTGATGCCCACAAGGACGTCGAACGTGCCCAGGCGCAGGTCACGGATGATTTCCACCCGTTCCACGGTGTCGATGTCCGAGTGCAGGTAGCGCACCCGCACATCGTGATCGGCCAGATAGTCGGAAAGGTCCTCTGCCATGCGCTTGGTCAACGTGGTGGCCAGCACCCGCTCGCCCTGCTCCACGCGCTTGCGGATTTCCGATAGCAGGTCGTCGACCTGGGTCAGCGCCGGGCGCACCTCGACCTGCGGGTCGACCAGCCCGGTCGGGCGCACCACCTGCTCGACCACTCGCCCGGCGTGCTCGGCTTCATAAGGCCCGGGCGTTGCCGAAACGAAGATGGTCTGCGGGCTGACCGACTCCCACTCATCGAAGCGCATCGGCCGGTTGTCCAGCGCCGACGGCAGGCGAAAACCGTACTCGACCAGAGTTTCCTTACGCGAGCGGTCGCCCTTGTACATCGCCCCGACCTGCGGAACGCTGACGTGGGATTCGTCGATCACCAGCAGCGCATCGGCCGGCAGGTAGTCGTAGAGGGTGGGCGGCGGCGCACCCGCCGGGCGCCCGGACAGGTAGCGCGAGTAGTTCTCGATGCCATTGCAATAACCCAGTTCGAGGATCATCTCCAGGTCGAAACGGGTACGCTGCTCCAGGCGCTGGGCCTCGACCAGCTTGTTGGCCTTGTGCAAGTACTCGAGGCGGTCCTTGAGCTCGTCCTTGATCCCTTCTACCGCCTCCAACAGGGTTTCCCGAGGGGTGACGTAGTGGCTCTTGGGGTAGAAGGTGAAGCGCGGCAGCTTGCGAAAGACTTCGCCGGTGAGCGGGTCGAACGCAGCGATGTTCTCTACCTCGTCGTCGAACAGCTCGATGCGGATGGCTTCAAGGTCCGATTCGGCCGGGAAGATATCGACTACGTCGCCGCGCACACGGAAGGTGGCGCGGGCGAAATCCATCTCGTTGCGCGTGTACTGCAGATCCGCCAGGCGGCGCAGCAGCGCGCGCTGGTCAAGCTTGTCGCCGCGGTCGACGTGCAGGACCATCTTCAGGTAGGTCTCGGGGCTGCCCAGGCCGTAGATGCAGGAAACCGTGGTGACGATGATCGCATCGCGGCGCTCCAGCAGCGCCTTGGTCGCAGACAGCCGCATCTGCTCGATGTGATCGTTGATCGAAGCATCCTTCTCGATGAAGGTGTCCGACGACGGCACGTAGGCTTCGGGCTGGTAATAGTCGTAATAAGAAACGAAATACTCGACGGCGTTGTTCGGGAAGAACGCCTTGAACTCGCCATACAACTGCGCGGCCAGCGTCTTGTTGGGCGCCAGCACCAAGGTCGGGCGCTGCACCTGCGCGATGACGTTGGCAATGCTGAAGGTCTTGCCCGAACCGGTCACACCGAGCAGGGTCTGGTGCGACAGGCCCGCCTCGATGCCCTCTACCATCTGGCGGATGGCCTCGGGCTGGTCGCCGGCCGGCTGAAAACGGGTGACGAGCTGGAACTCGGACATGTCGGACCTCGCGGTAACGCAGTAACTGTAAATTTAGCCAGTAGTCTATACCCAAATGCGCCCGCCAGGGGTCGCATTCAAGGCGGCGCAGTGCACGCTCCCTGCGGTGGACCCGGCAAATCGACCAATGGTTGAAAAAAATTTGCGCAAATCGCCGTAAAAGCTGCGCCGCACTGTCGCAGTGACCGGTCGGTATCACTATACTGACTCCCCGTTTGTGCACCGCTTCAGTGCATTCGGCTGGAGCGTGTACGCCCTATCACTCTCCATTCAGAGCCAAGGTAACAATGAGCCTGTTTTCCGCTGTCGAGCTGGCACCCCGCGACCCCATTCTGGGCCTCAACGAAGCATTCAACGCCGACCCCCGTACCGACAAGGTCAACCTGGGTGTGGGCGTGTATTGCAATGAGGAAGGCCGCATTCCGCTGCTGCGCGCCGTGATCGAAGCCGAAACCCAGCGTGCTGCCCAGCATGCTTCGCGCGGCTACCTGCCGATCGACGGCATCGCCACCTACGACCAGGCCGTACAGAAGCTGATTTTCGGCGCCGAATCGCCACTGCTGGCCGCCGGCCGCGTGGTGACCGTACAGGCCGTTGGCGGCACCGGTGCATTGAAGATCGGCGCCGACTTCCTCAAGCGCCTGTCGCCCAATGCCGTGGTCGCCATCAGCGACCCGAGCTGGGAAAACCACCGCGCCCTGTTTGAAACCGCCGGCTTCCCGGTACAGAACTACCGCTACTACGACGCCCCGAGCAACGACGTCAACCGCGCCGGCATGCTCGAAGACCTGAACAGCCTGCCGTCCGGCTCGATCATTGTCCTGCACGCTTGCTGCCACAACCCGACAGGCGTCGACCTGAGCCTGGACGACTGGAAAAACGTGCTGGAAGTGGTCAAGGCCAAGGGCCACGTGCCGTTCCTGGACATGGCCTACCAAGGCTTTGGCGAGGGCATCGGCGAAGACGCCTTTGCCGTGCGCCTGTTCGCCGAGTCGGGCCTGGACTTCTTCGTTTCCAGCTCGTTCTCCAAGTCGTTCTCGCTGTACGGCGAACGCGTTGGCGCACTGTCGATCGTTACCGGCAACAAAGACGAGAGCACCCGCGTGCTGTCGCAAGTCAAGCGCGTGATCCGTACCACCTACTCCAACCCGCCGACCCACGGCGCAACCATCGTCGCCACCGTGCTCAACAGTGCCGAACTGCGTGAGATGTGGGAAGCCGAACTGGGTGAAATGCGCCAGCGCATCCACGGCATGCGCAAGCAGATGGTCGAACTGCTGGCCCAATACGGCGCCAAGCGCGACTTCAGCTTCGTCGGCCGTCAAGCGGGCATGTTCTCCTACTCGGGCCTGACCGTAGAGCAAGTGGCACGCCTGAAGAACGAGTTCGGCATCTATGCACTGGACACCGGCCGTATCGCTGTGGCCGCACTCAACCAGAGCAATATCCACGTGGTGACCAAGGCCATCGTGGAAGTACTGTAACTGCTTGATTTGGCTGCCTGATTTGCTGGGGGCGGGTTGACTTGCCCCTGGCAATCAGTAAGATAGGCGCAGATTCCGCGATAGCTCAGTCGGTAGAGCAAATGACTGTTAATCATTGGGTCCCTGGTTCGAGTCCAGGTCGCGGAGCCAAATACCAAAAACCTCCAGATGCGCAAGCACTGGAGGTTTTTTCATGGCTATGCAAAAGTAATCAGCAGTCGCGCCCGATGGGGTAGAACTGCCCATGGCTCCAGACGCCCAGCCAAGGCTCGCCATCGATCTCACCAGGCACCGCCAGCTCGACCAGCTGGTAGAACACATTGCGATGGATCAATGCCTCCAGGTTGCTGCGCATCAGCACATAAGGCGAAGGCTCCTGAGTGACAGGGTCGACCTCCACCCGCAGCGGATTGCCCGGCCCGGCCTCAACCTGGTCCTCGACGTTGCTGGTAAAACTCAGCACCTGCTGCTCGCCCGCACCCCGCACATCCAGCGTCACGGCAACGAACGGCGCATCGTCGACCCGAATACCCACTTTCTCCACCGGGGTGACCAGGAAGTAGTCGTCGCCATCGCGACGGATGATGGTGGAGAACAAGCGCACCATGGGCTTGCGCCCGATAGGCGTACCCAGGTAGTACCAGGTACCGTCACGCGCGATACGCATATCGATGTCGCCACAGAAGTCCGGATTCCACAGATGCACCGGCGGCAGCCCCTTGTGTTTGGGTAACTGCGCCAGAAGATCGTTGGCCTTGCCGGAATCTGTCATCACCCTGCCCTCACTCACTCATACCCAGAAGGCTACGAGCGTACTCGCGCATCGGCGCTGCGAGCAAATCCTGCGGCGTATTGTCGTGGAACGTCAACAAACCGCCACGGCTTTTGATACGCGCAGTGTCTATGAGGTAGCGGGTATTGGTTTCGATCAGCATCATCTGTACCACACCGGTGTCCCAGCCCAAGCGGTCGACAGCCTGCTCGTCATACCACTCATCACCGTTGCCGATACGGTCGTCGGTGCGGGCAAAACGGGTGTACAGCACATAGTCGGCGCCGACCGACCGGGCCTCCGCGATGGCCTCTTCGAGCCCCAGCGGGCCCTGGGCGCGCCGCACCAGCGGGAAATACTCGACGAAGCTCTTGAAGGCCTCCTCGGCGACCACGTTCTGCTGCGGTACTGGCCCCTTGCTTGGCGGCACGAAGGCGCCCTGGCCGATGAAGATGAACGAATCGGGCTGCAGGCGAATCGACAGCGTGCGGCGTGTATCGCTGTGATCCAGTAGGCCGGCATCGCTCATGTGGTAACGGACGCCCTCGCCCATATCGCTGACATTCATGCAGCCGCCCAGCGCCATAAGCGCCAGCAGCAAGACCAGGCTACGCATCTTTCCTCCAGTGACCGGCGACGAAAAACCGGCGAATAGCCGGCGGATGCAGCTTTTGCGCCAGATCAGCCGCCGATCACCTTCATCACCATCACGTCCCCCGAAAACGCCAGCGCCTGTTTGTCAGCCAACGCTTTGACCAGCAACCGCTGCAGGGCTGGCAGCGCCAGATGGCGAGGCTGCTCCAGCAGATCGCCGACAAAGTGACGGTTGCTCGACGACAGGCACCCATGCAGCCAGCCGGTCGATGACAGGCGCAGGCGCGAGCAGCTTCGGCAAAACGGTACGCTCTCGTTGGCAATCACGCCGAAATGGCCTTTGCCCGGTATCTGGTAACGCAGCGCAGTGGCATCCAGCGGCGCATCGGCCCTCTCGAAAGCATGTGCCTGGCCAATCAGGTCCAACAGCTGGTCGAGGCCGACGAACTGCTGCAGGAATGCGTTGTGATCACGGGCCAGATGGCCCATGCGCATCAGTTCGATGAAACGCAGCTCAAAGCCTCGGGCCAGGCAGTAATCGAGCATGGGCACCACCTGGTCCAGGTTCTGCCCACGCATGGGCACCATGTTCACCTTGATCTGCATGCCCCTGGCACTGGCCTGCTGCATGCCCGCGAGCACGCTGGGCAGGTCGCCACCGCGGGCGATGCGTCGAAATGCCTGGGGGTCCAGCGTGTCGAGGGAGACATTCAGGCGACGGATGCCGGCCGCCTGCAACTGCGGCAATTTACGCCCGAGCAACTGACCATTGGTCGTCAGGGTGATGTCCTGGAGTTCGAGCTTGGCCACTGCCGCCAAAAAAGCATCCAGCCTTGGGCTGACCAGTGGCTCACCCCCGGTGATACGCAGGCGCTCGATACCGGCGGCTTCGATCAGATAGGCCACCCCGCGGGCCAGCGCTTCGGCGGACAGCTCATCCTGCGCCGCAACCAGGCGTTTGCCGTTGGGCACGCAGTAGCTGCAGGCATAGTTGCAGGCAGCCGTCAGGCTGACGCGCAGGTTGCGAAAACGCCTGCCTTGACGATCGACAATCATGAATGACTCCGGCATGGATGAAACGGGGCCGGCAAAACCTGACTCAAAATTCAGGTTTTTGCAAGCCCCCGTTCCACACCGGGGTCAGTGGAGCGGGATGCAGTGCTTCAGCTCGCCGGTTCCGGATCACGTTTGCGCTTGTTGCCCATGCGCACGCCGATATCCATGAGGAACTGGAAGAAACCTTCCTGATCCTCGAGCACGTTGCTCCAGAATGGCGAGTGGTACAGCGCCACGGCACCGTGCACCAAGGCCCAGGCGGCGCAGTAATGGAAGTATGGCGGCACGTCTTCGAGCTTGCCTTCGCTGATGCGGCCCTTGATCAGCTGGGTCAGCCGATCGAAGTTGGAGGCACGTATGCTGTGCAGCTCCTCGACCATCTCCGGCACCTGGTTGCCCTTGACCACCTTTTCTTCCAGGCGATCGAACAACCGGTAACGCTGCGGGTCGCGCATGCGGAACTCGAAATAGGCGCGCGACAGCGCCTCCTTGTCGCGGTCGACATCGGCCGAATGCAACAGCGCATTCAGGTCGCGCTCGTAGTCGAGCATCAGGCGCAGGTAGATCTCCGCCTTGGACTTGAAGTGCTTGTAGATCGTACCTTTGCCGATACCGACGGCGTCAGCGATCATCTCGACGGTGACACTGTCTTCACCCTGTTCGAGAAACAGCTTGAGCGCAGTATCGAGGATTTCCTGTTCGCGACGGCGAAACTCACGGACCTTACGAGGTTCTTTCTGCATGGGAAGGACTGGATGACATTGAAGCGGTTTATTATGCCTAACTTGCAGCAAATTGCACGGATCATCCAACCATGTCTATGTTTCACGATGAGTTCGACCAGGCGCCGGGGCTGCGCTACCTGAACCACGCGGCCATCGCCCCCTGGCCACGCAGGGCCAGCGAGGCCGTGGCGCGCTTTGCGCAGGAAAACGTGAAACGGGGCGCCAGTGACTACCCGGCATGGCTGGCCACCGAGCGCCGCCTGCGTGAACGGCTGGCGCGCCTGCTCAACGCGCCCTCACGCGGCGATATCGCGTTGGTCAAGAACACATCCGAAGCGCTGTCGCTGGTGGCGTTCGGCCTGGACTGGCAGCCTGGCGACCAAGTGGTGATCAGCGACGAGGAGTTCCCTTCCAACCGGGTGGTCTGGGAAGCGCTGACGGATCGCGGCGTCGAGGTGGTGCAGGCGAGCCTTGCCGGAGCCGATCCTGAGGCCTCGCTCCTCGCCGCCTGCACCGGGCGCACACGCCTGCTGGCGGTCAGCGCCGTGCAGTTCGGCAGCGGCCTGCGCCTGGACCTGGCGCGCCTGGGCCAGGGGTGCCGGGCACGCAATGTGCTGTTCTGCGTCGATGCCATTCAGCAGATTGGCGCCGTGCCTTTCGACGTGCAGCGCTCTGACTGTGATTTCGCCATGGCTGACGGCCATAAGTGGATGCTGGGCCCTGAAGGCCTGGGGGTATTTTACTGCAGGGCCGCGTTGCGCCCGCAGCTAAGGCTCAACGCCTATGGCTGGCACATGCTGGATAACCTGGGGGACTTCGAACGCCGTCAGTGGCAGCCGGCCCACAGCGCCCGACGGTTCGAATGTGGTAGCCCGAACATGCTGGGCGCTTGCGCGCTGGAGGCCAGCCTGTCGCTGCTCGAGGACGTCGGCATGGACGAAGTTGCCCGGCAATTGCAGCGCCGCGTCGAGCAGCTGCACCAAGGGCTGGCGGGTATCGCCGGGGTCCAACTGCACAGCCCGGACACCCCGCAGCGCCGGGGTGGGATTGTCACATTCAGTATTTGCGGCCAGCGCAGCGCGGACATTCATCGCAGCCTGATGGCAGAGCGGACGATCTGTGCCCTGCGCGGCCCAGGTGTGCGCTTTTCCCCGCACTTCTATACCAGTGAGCAGCTTATCGACGAAGCTGTGCAGCAAGTTCGGCGCCTGGCCATGCGCTGAGGAAGGAAGCGAGCTCTGGCGTATTCCAAATCTGTTTAAAAAACGAACAATTGCCACTGGCACTGCGCCAAACCTGACCAATACTAGAAGTGTTGGCGCGGCGCATCCCCCCCAGTGGCGCGCCGATAAAGGTACTCACGGACCGCGTACCTTTGTTTTACTCCTAATGGTCTTAACCCGGATTCCTCCCCCAGAACCCGGGTTTTTTTTGCCTGGATGACGACAGTGAGCCCGCTGCGCCGCTCATCGTGAGCGCCCTGGTCAGGCCACCCGGGCCAAGGGGAACAGGCGCTTGAAGTTGTCGGTGGTCTGCCCGGCCAACTGCTCGTAGCTGACGCCACGCAAGGACGCCACGTACTCGGCCACCTCTCGCACGTACTGCGGCAGGTTCGGCTTGCCACGGTAAGGAATCGGAGCCAGGTACGGCGAATCGGTCTCCACCAGCAATCGATCGACCGGCACCTGTCGCGCCACCTCGCGCAAGGCATCGGCATTGCGGAAGGTGACAATGCCCGACAGCGAAATGTAGTAACCCAGGTCCAGGGCCGCCCTGGCCATCTCCCAGTCCTCGGTGAAGCAATGCAGCACGCCGGCTTGTGGCAGGCTGGCCTCACGCAGCAGCGCCAAGGTGTCGGCTTTGGCTGCTCGCGTGTGCACGATCACCGGCTTGCCGGTCTGGCGCGATGCCTCCAGGTGCAAGCGGAACGACGCCTGTTGCAGCTCGGCCGCCTCCGGCTCGTAGTGGTAGTCCAGCCCGGTTTCGCCAATCGCGACGACATGCGGGTGCGCCAGTTCGCGCAAGAGCCATTCCAGCGCCGGGGTCTCGCCGGGGGCCAGATCCAGCGGGTGCACGCCCACCGAGCAGTCGACATCGGCGTACTGCTCGGCCAGCGCCTTCACTGCACCGGCATTTTCGGCACTGACACCGATACACAGAAAATGCCCGACCCCGCGCTCGCGGGCCGCCTGCAGGGCGGCATCGAGAGAGCCCTGATGGGCACTGAGGTCAAGACGGTCGAGGTGACAATGAGAATCTACGAGCATGGGAGACGTCACACATGAAAAATTGAAGAATCAGCGGGAACCCGGCAACTGCACCCAGTGGGCCAGCAAGGCTTCCAGCAGCAGCACGCGGTTGAGGTTGGCCTTGCCCAGCACCTTCTGGCGCTGTTCGAGGATCCACGCCTGCACCTCGAGCACCTTGGCCTGCCGGCTCTTCTGCGCAAGGTATTGCACAACCTTGCGCATATCGGCCAAGCCTAGCCCCTCCTCGTCCTGGGTCAATTGATAACGCAAGACCAGGTGCGACCAGTCAAAGAACCAGTCGAACAGCAACAGCAGGGGTACACCACTCCAGGCCTCGGCCAGCTGGGTGGGTGATTGTTGCTGCTTGAGCAGCTTTTTCACGCCATCGGTCACCAGCGCACGCTGCTCGCGCACCCCTTGGGCCTGCAGGTTCACCGCCATCAACGGCGAGCCGGCAGCGAGGGTCAGCAGCTCGTCACGCTCGGCCTCGTCACTGTCGGCCAGCGCGGTGGCCAGCCAGGCCTGGCTCTGGGCAAGACTCGGCTGTGGGCTGCTGACTTGCTGGCAGCGGCTCTTGATGGTCGGCAACAGGCGGCTGGGCTGGTGGCTGACCAGTAGCAGCACGGTGTCGCCGGAGGGCTCTTCCAGGCTTTTGAGCAAGGCGTTGGAAGCATTGACGTTCATCGCCTCGACCGGCTCGATCAGGATGACCTTGCGCCCACCCAGCTGCGCGGTCTGCACCACGAAGGACACCAGCTCGCGCACCTGATCGACCTTGATCGGCTTGTCAGCCTCTTCCGGCTCCAGCACAAAGTTGTCCGGATGGCTGCCCGCCTTGAGCAGCAAGCAGGACTTGCACTGCCCACAGGCATCGAGCCCCTGTGGCTGCTGGCACAACAAGCGGGCCATCAGGCGCTCGGCCAAGGCGCGCTTGCCGATACCCTGCGGCCCGTGCAGCAGGTAGGCGTGGGCGTGCAGCGCACGCCCGGCCAACTGCTGCCACAGCGCCTGCTGCCAAGGGTAGGCTTCAGCCACGGCAACGCTCCAGGATGCCCGGCAACAGCGCGTCTATGGCGCGCTGCACGGCTTCCAGCGGCTGCGCCGCGTCCAGCAGATCGTAGCGCTGCGGCTCGCGTTGCGCGCGCTGCAGGTAAGCCTGGCGCACGGCCTCGAAGAAGGCCTGCCCCTCCTGCTCGAAACGATCCAGCCGCCCACGGGCGGCGGCACGGGCCAACCCGACTTCCACCGGCAGGTCGAAAACCAGCGTCAGGTCGGGGCGCAACTGGCCTTGGACAAACTGCTCCAGCACGGCGATCCGCTCCACCGAAAGGCCGCGGCCACCGCCTTGGTAGGCGTAGGTAGCGTCGGTGAAACGATCACACAGCACCACGGCGCCACGGTCCAGCGCCGGGCGGATCACCTGCGCCAGGTGCTGGGCGCGCGCGGCGAACACCAACAGCAGCTCGGTATCGGCAGCCATCACCTCATCACTGGGTGCCAACAGCAGTTCGCGCACCTTTTCAGCCAGCGGCGTACCGCCAGGCTCGCGGGTAAGCACCACATCCAGCCCCTGCTCTCGCAGGCGTGCCGCCAGGTAATCACGGTTGGTACTTTTGCCCGCGCCTTCGGGGCCTTCCAGGGTAATAAACAAGCCGCTCACAGGCAGTCCTTAATGTTGTTCGTCAGCTGCAGGGGCGTCGGCCGGAGCGGGGTCGCTGGCCGGTGCCGGGTCCTGTGCAGAGGGCTCGTCCGACTCTGGCGATGCTTGCGCAGGTACACCCTGCGCCTCCGGCTGAGCCTGGGGAGCAGGGCTTGACCGGTAATCCGCGCGCCGCTTGAGCTGATACTCGCGCACTGCCGAGTTGTGATCGTTCAGATCGTCGGAGAACACATGGCTGCCGTCACCCCGGGCGACGAAGTACAGGCTGGTGCCATCGGCTGGATGCAGCGCCGCGTGAATCGCCTCCCGCCCGACCATGGCGATCGGCGTGGGCGGCAGCCCAGCGATGGTGTAGGTGTTGTAGGGCGTGGGCTCACGCAAGTCGGCGCGGGTGATTCTGCCGTTGTAGCGTTCGCCCATACCGTAAATGACAGTAGGGTCTGTCTGCAGCATCATGCCCAGCCGCAGGCGACGAACGAACACCCCGGCGATCTGCCCGCGCTCCTGGGGGATGCCGGTTTCCTTCTCCACCAACGAAGCCATGATCAACGCCTGGTACG
This sequence comes from Pseudomonas sp. NPDC089743, assembly GCF_044748785.1. Taxonomy (NCBI): domain Bacteria; kingdom Pseudomonadati; phylum Pseudomonadota; class Gammaproteobacteria; order Pseudomonadales; family Pseudomonadaceae; genus Pseudomonas; species Pseudomonas sp. NPDC089743. Next base: position 68,257 of record NZ_JBIVGS010000005.1, on the reverse strand, counting down.
GGTCACGATAAGGCAGGTCGGTGGCGCGTTCGGCCCACTCCTGGGCCAGCACTTCATCCAGCCGCATATAGGCCTGCTGCAGTAGCTCGACGTCACTCATGCCCCGCACGAAACGGTAGGTATCAGGGAAGAACCGGCCCTCCGGGAACACGCCGGTATGGCCAAGCTTGTCCATGACCTCGGCGTCGGAAAGCCCTTCCAGGGTGTGCTTGATTTTCTCATGCCTGGCGATCGCCGAACGCACCTGGCGGAACGTCCAACCCTCCACCAGCGTCAGGTTGTACTGCACCACATCGGCACGGCGCCAGGCATCGAACAAATCTTCGACGGTCATGCCCGGCGTGATGCGATACTCGCCCGTTTTCAGGGGCGTACCGGCCATGTTGAAGCGCCAGTACAGGCGCAACCAGAAGGCGTCATCGAGCAACCCCTCGCCTTCCATGCGGTAGAACATGCGATTGGGGTTGGTGCCACTGGGCACGTCGAGCAGTTGCTCCTGCGTCACGCGCAGGGGCTGCTCCAGCACCGAGTTGACCTTCCAGGCAGCCCAGCCCAATGCCAGGCCGGCCAGGATCAAGCCCATTTCCAGCAGCAGCAGGATTTTGCGTCTCACGAATTCAGGTATCCAGTAACGTACGGGCAAAGGCCTGCAGTTTACGGGTGAGTGGGCCCGGCGACCAGTTCAGTGCAGCAAAAGCCCGCACAGGCCAGACCCCATAAACGCTGTTGCAGATAAATACTTCATCGGCCAGCGCAAGCTCATCGAACGCCAGATCCCGCACTTGCAGCGGGATGGCCTGTGCCTGCGCGTGCTCCAGCAATGCACCGCGCATCACGCCGGCCACGCCGCAACGGCTGAGTTCAGCGGTGAGCAACACGCCGCCGCGCACCAGGAAAAGATTGCTGTAAACACCTTCGACCAGCCTGCCTTGCCCATCACACATCAAGCCTTCGGCATGCTCGCTGTCCTGCCACTCGGCACGGGCCAGCACCTGCTCCAGACGGTTGAGATGTTTGAGGCCTGCCAATAACGGTTGTTCCCCAAGCCGGGTCTGGCAAGGAAAAAGACGCACACCGTGCTCGGCATGTTCGCCAGGGTAGCTGGGCAAGGGGCCGCCCAGCAGGATGCGCCGCGGCGCAACACCTGCCATTGGCGCATAGCCACGCTGGCTATCGCCCCGGGTAAGGATCAGCTTGGCGACACCGTCGCCCAGTTGGGTGGCATAACGCAGGATTTCATCGCGCACCAGCGCCAGGTCGGCATCGATTGCCAAACGCTGGCAGCCCAGGGCCAGGCGTGCCAGGTGGCCGTCCAGCATGCTGGGACGGCCACTGCGTACGGCGATGGTCTCGAACAGGCCATCGCCGTAGGCCAGGCCACGGTTCTGCAGGTTGACCGCAGTCGCAGGCTGGCCGTCGATCCAGCTGTGCATCAGCCGGCGAACCGGCGGAACACCAGCGAGCCGTTGGTGCCACCAAAGCCGAACGAGTTGGACAACACTACGTCGATCGGCATGCTGCGCGCCTGATGAGGCACGAAGTCGAGGTCGCAGCCTTCATCTGGCTCATCGAGGTTGATGGTCGGCGGCGCCATCTGGCTGTTGATTGCCAGCACACTGAAGATCGCCTCTACAGCACCCGCAGCCCCCAGCAGGTGGCCGGTCATCGACTTGGTCGAGCTCACAGCCAGCTTGTAGGCATGCTCGCCGAACACACGCTTGATGGCCGCGACCTCAGCGACGTCGCCAGCCGGAGTCGAAGTGCCATGGGCGTTGATGTAGCTGACCTCAGACGGCTGGATGCCAGCATCGCGCAATGCGTTGGCCATGCAGCGCGCCGCGCCTTCACCACTGTCGGGCGGCGACGTCATGTGGTAAGCGTCGCCGCTCATGCCGAAACCGACCAGCTCGGCATAAATGGTCGCACCACGCGCCTGGGCGTGCTCGAGCTCTTCGAGTACCAGTGCACCGGCGCCGTCGGAGAGCACGAAGCCGTCCCGCCCCTTGTCCCACGGACGGCTGGCACGGGCCGGCTCATCGTTGCGGGTCGACAGCGCGCGCGAGGCACCAAAGCCACCCATGCCCAAGCCGCAAGCGGCCATTTCGGCGCCACCGGCGATCATCACGTCGGCTTCACCGTAGGCGATGTTGCGGGCAGCCATGCCGATGCAGTGGGTGCCCGTGGTACAGGCCGTGGCAATGGCATAATTCGGGCCCTGCAACCCCAGGTGGATCGACAGGAAGCCGGAGATCATGTTGATGATCGAGCCTGGCACGAAGAACGGCGAGATACGGCGCGGGCCTTGATCGTGCAAGGTCCGGCTGGTTTCTTCGATGTTGGTCAGGCCGCCGATACCAGAGCCCATGGCCACGCCAATGCGCTCGCGGTTGGCGTCGGTGACTTCCAGACCGGCATTGCGTACCGCCTGGAAACCGGCCGCCAGGCCGTACTGGATGAACAAGTCAAGCTTGCGAGCTTCCTTGGCCGACAGGTACTGCTCGACCTCGAAGCCCTTCACCGAGCCGCCAAAACGGGTGGAGTAGGCAGAAAGGTCCGTATGCTCGATCGGACCGATGCCACTGCGGCCAGCCAGAATGCCCTGCCAGGTGCTCGGTACATCCGTACCCAGTGGCGACAGCATACCCATACCAGTGACCACGACGCGTCTACGCGACACAGTACTCTCCTTTTCTAATAACAGAGTCTCTTGCCATTGCATTCAAGGCAATGGAATGAAATGGCAACAGGCTCTCGAAGCCCGCGGATCATTGCAGGGCCTTCGCAAAGAAAAAACCGCACGCCGGCAAAGGCAGTGCGGTTCTTCTCGACAAGAAGCGTCGACTACAGCGTCTTAACCCTGGTGGGCGTTGACGTAGTCGATGGCAGCTTGAACGGTAGTGATCTTCTCGGCTTCTTCGTCAGGGATTTCGGTCTCGAATTCCTCTTCCAGAGCCATCACCAGCTCAACGGTGTCAAGCGAATCGGCACCCAGGTCATCGACGAAGGACTTCTCGTTGGTCACTTCCTCTTCCTTGACGCCCAGTTGCTCGGCGACGATTTTCTTGACGCGTTCTTCGATGGTGCTCATACCTAGTTTTCACTCCTAGTGGATATATGTCAGGCAGCTGGCCGGTGACCAATTTTATAGAAAGGCGTTCGCTTTTCAAGCGCAACGCACTGTCGCTCAGTCACCGAACCCACTGCCTGGAATCTGGTTGCAGCTTTATAACGGATTTTAGGCTGGGAGTATGACTCTTTTTTTTAGCAATCCGTCACATTGAGTTGCAGTGTTACATGTACATCCCGCCATTCACCGGCACGGTAGCGCCGGTGACATAGGCTGCGCCGTCGGATGCCAGGAAGGAAACCACCTTGGCGATTTCCTCGGCCTGGCCCAGGCGGCCCAGCGGAATCTGGGTCTGCAGGGCTTCGCGCTGCGCTTCTGGCAGTTCGCGGGTCATGTCGGTATCGATGAAGCCTGGGGTCACCGAGTTGACGGTGATACCACGCGAGCCGACTTCACGCGCCAGGGCGCGGCTGAAGCCTTCGAGGCCGGCCTTGGCGGCCGCATAGTTGGCCTGGCCAGCGTTACCCATGGCACCGACGACCGAGCCGATGCTGATGATACGACCCCAACGCGCCTTGGTCATGCCACGCAGCACGCCCTTGGACAAACGGTAGAGGCTGTTGAGGTTGGTGTCGATCACGTCGAACCACTCGTCGTCCTTCATGCGCAGCATGAGGTTGTCGCGGGTGATGCCCGCGTTGTTGACAAGAATGGCCGGGGCACCGAACTGCTCGCCGATGGCACCTAGCACCGCGTCCACGGACTCGGCGCTGGTGACGTTCAGCTCCATGCCGGTACCGGTGATACCGTGCTCTTTGAGGGTGGCAGCGATGCGCTCGGCACCGGAAGCCGAAGTGGCGGTACCGATCACGGTCGCGCCCTGGCGGCCCAGTTCGAGGGCGATGGCCTGGCCGATACCCCGGCTGGCGCCGGTAACCAGTGCAACTTTACCTTGCAGGCTCATGCAAGCTTCTCCAAATTCAGGCCAATGCCGCACGGGTGGCGGCGACGGCGTCGGGGGTATTGAGGTTGTAGGTGGTCACACCATCGGCGCAACGCTTGTTCAGGCCCGCCAGCACCTTGCCAGGACCACACTCGACCAGGTTGACCGCACCGTTGGCGGCGAGGGTCTGCACGCATTCAACCCAGCGAACCGGCTGATACAGCTGCGCCAACAGGTCCTGCTTGAGGGTATCGAGGTTGGCGGCGACGGCGGCAGTCACGTTCTGCACTACCGGAATCTGCGGCGCCTTCCATTCGACGGCATTGACGTGCTCGGCGAAACGCTCGGCAGCCGGCTTCATCAGGGCGCAGTGCGATGGCACGCTCACCGGCAGCGGCAAGGCACGCTTGGCGCCCTTGGCTTTGCACAGCTCGATGGCGCGATTGACCGCGGCGACGTTACCGGCGATGACGACCTGGCCCGGCGAGTTGAAGTTGACTGCGCTGACCACTTCATCTTCGGCGGCTTCGGCGCAAATGGCCTTCACATCATCGTCGCCCAGGCCAAGGATCGCGGCCATGGCGCCATGACCGGCCGGCACGGCTTCTTGCATCAGTTCGCCGCGGCGCTTGACCAGCCTGACGGCATCTTTGAGCGACAGGCTTCCAGCAGCGACCAAAGCGCTGTATTCGCCCAGGCTGTGGCCCGACACGAAGGCCGGCTGCGCGCCACCCTCCTCCAGCCACAGGCGCCACAGGGCGATGGAGGCCGTGAGGATGGCCGGCTGGGTCTTGTCGGTTTGGTTGAGTTGCTCTTCCGGGCCTTCCTGGACCAGTTCCCACAGGTCGTAACCCAGGGCCTCGGAGGCTTCCTTGAAGGTCTCAACGATCACCGGCTTTTCGGCGCCCAGTTCTTTGAGCATGCCCAGCGACTGGGAACCTTGACCGGGGAAGACGAATGCGAGGGATGCAGACATTGAACAAGCCCTTATGATCTTGTCGTCGGATAGGGTGCGCCGAGCCAAAGGCTAGACGCGGAAACTGAAAACTTGGATGGAAACGCGGACCAAGCGGTCACATTTAAGCACTTCATCGGCGAAATGCCTAAGGCAAGAGGTCTTCAAGGCGCCCGTGCAGGCGCTGCGGCAGGTTTTCCTGAATCTCGATCAAGGCACGCTGGATGGCGCTTTGAAAGCCCTGCACGCCAGCCGAGCCATGGCTCTTGATGACGATACCCTGCAGCCCCAGAAAACTTGCCCCATTGTGCCGCGCCGGCGCCAGGTCGGCCTGCAGACGCTTGAGCAGCGGCATCGCGACGGCACCAGCGACACGCGACAACGGGCCACCATTGAACAGCTTTTCGATGCGCGCAGCGATCATCGTCGCCAGGCCCTCGCTGGATTTGAGCAGGATATTGCCGACAAAGCCGTCGCATACCACCACATCCGCCTCCCCACGATAAAGGCCATCACCCTCGACGAAGCCGACATAATTCAGGCCGCGTGCGTTCTGCAACAACGTGGCAGCCAGCTTGACCTGCTGATTGCCCTTGATGTCCTCGGTGCCGATGTTCAACAGTGCCACGCGCGGGCGCTGCACACCCAAGGCCTGCGCGGCCACCGAGCCCATTACGGCGAACTGGTAGAGGTTCTCGGCACTGCAGTCGACGTTGGCACCCAGATCGAGCAGCTGACAGTAGCCGGCCTGGGTCGGGATAGCCGCAACCATGGCCGGCCGGTCGATACCCGGCAGCGTCTTGAGCACCATGCGCGACAGCGCCATCAGCGCGCCAGTATTGCCGGCACTGACGCAGGCTTGGGCCTTGCCATCACGCACCTGTTCGAGGGCGATGCGCATCGACGAATCCGGCTTGCCGCGCAACGCCTGGGATGGCCGCTCGTCCATACCGATCACCTCACTGGCAGCGACAATCTGCAGGCGCGCGCGATCCGCAGCCGCAAGGCCAGTGACAAGATCTTCTAGGAGGGAGGGTTGACCGACGAGGGTCACGTGCAGCGAGGGGGTAGCCGAAAGGCAGGCAATGCTAGCCTGGACAATGCTGCGGGGACCGAAGTCCCCGCCCATTGCGTCGATCGCGATGACCTGAGCAGACAAGGATTACTCGTCAGCGCCCTTGTCGATCACTTTACGACCACGGTATACGCCTTCTGGCGATACGTGGTGACGCAGGTGTACTTCACCGGTGGTTTTCTCTACCGACAGCGCGTTTTCCGACAGAGCGTCGTGCGAACGGCGCATGTCACGGGCAGAGCGGGATTTTTTGTTCTGCTGAACAGCCATAATTGATTAACTCCTAAACGTTTGGGTCACGCTTTAACTGCGCCAAAACACTGAACGGGTTGGACCGCGATACCTCGTCCTTGCTCGATTCGGGCTCGTCTGCGCCCGCCGGCTGCTGGCATTCTTCCGGATGATGAGCAGGCACGATGGGCAAGGCGAGCAGAAGCTCCTCCTCGATCAAGGCCTGCAGATCCAAAGGATCTTCGCCCAGTTCCAGCACGTCATAGCCTTTCGGCAACGACTGGGTATTCGCACCCTCCTTCACCACAGCGTAAGTACATTCGCTGTGAATCGGCAGGGTGACCAGCTCAAGACAACGCTGGCAAACCATTTTGACTTCGACATCCAGCTCGCTGTGGATAACCACTACGTGCTGTTCATCTCGTTCAAAATCGAACTTCGCCTGCACCGTACCGACATTGTCGGAAAGCGGGTCGCAGAGTCTTTCCAAATCAGCGAGTTGCAGCGAACCGTTAAGGGTTACGCCACGATCGGCTAATTTGCGCGGGTCAACGTGAGGTGGAATCGGGTCATTCAACATAGGCGCAGCATTCTAGGGATGCCCCCTGCACCTGTCAAAGGAAATTCGGCGGCATGTTGCATGTTAGAATCGGGATCAACTGATCAGGAGTCTACCATGCTGCCTTTATTGCTGGCTTCCAGCTCCCCTTACCGGCGCGAACTGCTCGCGCGCCTGGGCCTGCCCTTCACGTGGGCCAGCCCCGACCTGGACGAGCGACCGCTCGCTGACGAACCTGCCACGGACCTGGTGCGACGCCTGGCCAGGCAGAAGGCCGAGGCACTCGCCGGCAGCCACCAGCAACACCTGATCATCGGCTCTGACCAGGTTGCGGTACTCGGCGAGCAGATCCTGGGCAAGCCGCACAGTTTCGAGCGGGCCTGCGAACAGCTGCTTGCGGCCAGCGGGCAGCACGTTACCTTCCTGACCGGGGTGGCGCTGCTGAACACCGCCACAGGGCAATGCCAGGTCGATTGCGTACCGTTTACCGTGACCCTGCGGGAACTGGATCGGGCGCGCGTGGAGCGCTATGTGACGGCCGAGCAGCCCTTGGATTGCGCGGGCAGCTTCAAGGCAGAAGGGCTGGGCGTGAGCCTGTTCCAAAGCACCCACGGGAGCGACGCCACCAGCCTGATCGGCCTACCGTTGATTCGGCTGGTGGACATGCTGAGCAAAGAAGGCGTGGCAGTACCATGAGACCGCCAGGGGCCGGCCTGCCCTCAGCGCAGAGCAGGCCCCTGGAAGCCCATGTACAGGGCTAACTTCTCGGCCACGCTGGCACCGAGGCGCTTGGAGAAGCGATCGAACGGCGACTCCTCGACGGTGAAATCGACCAACTCTTTCTCACCCACGATCTCACGGGCCACATAGCTCGCACTGCCCAGACCGTCGACGAGCCCCAGCGCCTTGGCCTGCTCACCCGACCACACCAGGCCACTGAACAACTCCGGGTGCTCCTTGTCTTTCAAGCGATCGCCGCGCCCCTGTTTGACCATGGCGATGAACTGCTGATGAGTAGTGTTCAGCACACCCTGCCAGAACGCCCGCTCTTCAGGCTTTTCCGGCGAAAATGGGTCCAGGAACGCCTTGTGCTCACCGGCCGTGTAGGTACGCCGCTCGACGCCCAGTTTCTCCATCGAACCTACAAACCCGTAACCGGCCGCCGTCACACCGATGGAACCCACCAGGCTGGCCTTGTCGGCATAGATCTCGTCCGCCGCACTGGCGATGTAATAGGCACCGGACGCCCCCAGGTCGGCGATCACAGCGTACAACTTGATATCCGGATACTCACCGCGCAGGCGACGGATCTCGTCATAGACATAACCTGCCTGCACTGGACTGCCGCCCGGGCTGTTGATCCGCATGATCACGGCTTTGGTCTTTGGTTCCTTGAAGGCTTCGCGCAGGCTCTTGACGAGGTTGTCGGCACTGGCCGCCTCTTGATCCGCGATCACGCCGCGCACCTCCACCAACGCGGTATGGTTGGTGCCGCGCGAGGCAGCCTTGTCCATATCCGTCCAAGGCAGGAACAGGGCCAATACACCGAAGAGGTACACGAACGTCAGCAGCTTGAAGAAGATCCCCCAGCGACGCGCCCTGCGCTGCTCCTGGACACTGGCCAGCACGGTCTTTTCCAGCAGCTTCCAACTCTTGCGCTCTACGCGCTCATCCTCTTCACGGTCTTCGCGCGCAAGGCGCTCTTCTTCAGTCTCGGAACCCGGTGCTTTCCACTCGTCAACCATGCTCACCTACCTTGGAATTGGATTTGCGCAGAACCTGCCAGCCACTCGCGCAACTGGGAAAAATGATCGATGCACACCTGCGGACCGAACTCGGCCAAAGCCTGCAGCGACATGGCACCATAGCCCACGGCCGCCGAATGCATACCCGCGTTTTTCGCCATCAGCAGATCGAATGCCGAATCCCCGACCATCAGCGCCTGCCCAGGTTGGACACCGCAATGGCCTAGAATTTCCTCGAGCATCAGCGGATGGGGCTTGCCGCGGGTTTCATCAGCAGCACGCGTGATGTCGAAAAACCGCTCCCAGCCATTGGCCCTGAGCACCCGGTCCAGACCACGGCGCGCCTTGCCAGTGGCCACCGCCAGGCGATAACCCTCGGCCCGGAAGCCCTCCAGCGACTCGACCACCCCCTCGAACAACGGCGAAGGCTGCTGATCAAGCGCCGTATAAATGTCGGCATAGTGCTGACGGAAGGTTTCGACCTGCACAGAATCGAGGTGCGGGTAGAGGGTGGAAATGGCCTCACCAAGCGCCAGGCCGATGATGCCCTTGACAGCCTCCTCCGGGCTTGGCGCCTCACCGGCACGCTCGGCAGCGGCATTCATCGACTCGACGATCCGCCCGATCGAGTCGGCCAAGGTGCCGTCCCAGTCGAAGATCAGCAACTCGTAAGACTTCTTCATGAATCAGGACGCCCCCAGACGCTCCACGGTTTTCGCCCAGACTTCGTCCACCGGCGCCTCGAGCTTGAGCTCGCCACCATCAGGCAGCGGCACGGTGAGGGCATAGGCATGCAGGAACAGGCGCTTGCCGCCCAGGTCACGAATCTCGCGACTGAAGTCCTCGTCGCCATACTTGCTGTCACCGGCGATCATGTGGCCGGCGTGCAGCGTATGCACGCGAATCTGATGGGTACGCCCGGTGATAGGGCGAGCCTCGACAATGGTGGCGAACTCGCCGAAACGGCGAAGCACACGGAACAGGGTGAGCGCCTCTTTGCCCTCGTCGTTCACCTCGACCATACGCTCGCCCGAACGCAGGTTGCTCTTGAGCAACGGGGCATTGACCTGCTTCTTCGAGGTAGGCCAGTGGCCACGCACCAGCGCCATGTAGCGCTTGTCGACCCCATCACCGCGCAATGCGGCATGCAGGTGGCGCAGCATGCTGCGCTTCTTGGCGATCATCAGCAGGCCAGAGGTGTCGCGGTCCAGGCGGTGCACAAGCTCCAGCTCCTTGGCATCCGGACGCAGCTGGCGCAGCGCCTCGATCACCCCAAAGCTCAGGCCACTGCCACCATGCACGGCGATACCGGCCGGCTTGTTCATCACGATCAGCGCCTTGTCTTCGTAGACGATGGCGGCTTCCAGGCGCTGCAGCAGGCCCTGGGCAACCGGGGCCGGCTCGTCACGCTCAGGCAGGCGCACGGGCGGTACACGGACGATGTCACCGGCCTGGATCTTGTACTCAGGCTTGACACGGCCCTTGTTGACCCGGACCTCGCCTTTGCGCAGGATGCGGTAGACCAGCGTCCTGGGCACGCCCTTGAGCGCGGTGATGAGGAAATTGTCGATACGTTGGCCGGCAAGCTCCGGCGCGACTTCGATCAGCTGAACGCCGGAAGTCGGAGGGGTATTGGTCGTCATCGAGGGATCATAACAATTTTTTATGGAATTGAAGCACTTAATCATTACTGCTATAGTCGCGAACGCCGCCAAAAGCGGTAGGCCAGCGGCACCAGGCCCTTAGCCGGTCCCTGACCAACGCAATTCTGCAGGACGCGAGGCCGTCCTACGGGGTTTTCGCCAGTTTACCGAATTGCCTGGAATCGCCACCAGCGCTGTGTAGAGAAGACCGAAAAAAAACGACAAGTGCGGTGTTTCACCTGCTTACCCGCTTCTTTTCGCTGCACCTCTGCCCGCCCCGACGCTTGCACGCAACGCACGGCGAATGCTTCGGAAATACCTGCCTTGGACATGAATGGCGTCAGCGCGGAAATTGCGCTGGCGAAAAATGCAACCCGTTGCGGATTCAGCGCGCGGCAGCACCCGAATTATCAGGGATACGTGCAGGGTGGAGATGCACAGCCCTCGGACCGTGTAGCACCGCGTCCGGCCACCGGCCCAATGCATGGCCGGCGAGCGGATAAGGTCCTGAACAGATGCCCCATGGGCGTCCACGGCTGACGGTTGATTCCTCCTCCTGACTGAGTGCACGAGGCCTGCTGGGTTGATTCGGATATCGATTCGGATATCTCTGCAGATACCGCAGGGGCCTCTTGGCACCGCAGCAAACAGGACGCGTCGTCGCGACAACGGCAGGCTGGGAAACCGGCTGGTGCCGAACGTTGCTCGACACGGGGGTGGCCCGGCCACCCTTTGCGCACCTTGGCACCGACCATGAGAAGTCGTGTGTGCCGAACGCCGTTTCCGGCAGCCCGGAAACCGACGGTACAACATGAAAAGAATGCTGATTAACGCAACTCAACCCGAAGAGTTGCGTGTAGCCCTGGTGGACGGCCAACGTCTCTACGACCTGGACATCGAGTCCGGTGCGCGTGAGCAGAAAAAGGCCAACATCTACAAAGGCAAGATCACCCGGATCGAGCCCAGCCTCGAAGCCGCCTTCGTCGACTTCGGCTCCGAACGTCACGGCTTCCTGCCGCTGAAGGAAATCTCCCGCGAGTACTTCAAGAAAGCCCCTGAAGGCCGCGTCAACATCAAGGACGTCCTGAGCGAAGGCCAGGAAGTCATCGTCCAGGTCGAGAAGGAAGAGCGCGGCAACAAAGGCGCCGCCCTGACCACCTTCATCAGCCTGGCAGGCCGCTACCTGGTCCTGATGCCGAACAACCCCCGTGCCGGCGGCATCTCCCGCCGCATCGAAGGCGAAGAGCGCAACGAACTGCGTGAAGCCCTCAACGGCCTGACCGTGCCAGGCGACATGGGCCTGATCGTGCGCACCGCGGGCCTTGGCCGCAGCAGCGAAGAAATGCAGTGGGACCTCGACTACCTGCTGCAGCTGTGGACCGCCATCAAGGAAGCCTCCCTGGACCGCGCGGCACCGTTCCTGATCTACCAGGAAAGCAACGTCATCATCCGCGCCATCCGCGACTACCTGCGCCAGGACATCGGCGAAGTGCTGATCGACAGCATCGATGCCCAGGAAGAAGCCCTGACCTTCATCCGGCAGGTGATGCCGCAGTACGCCAGCAAGGTCAAGCTGTACGAAGACAGCGTGCCGCTGTTCAACCGCTTCCAGATCGAAAGCCAGATCGAGACCGCCTTCCAGCGCGTCGTCGACCTGCCCTCTGGCGGTTCGATCGTGATCGACCCGACCGAGGCCCTGGTTTCCATCGACATCAACTCGGCGCGCGCCACCAAGGGCAGCGACATCGAGGAAACCGCGCTGCAGACCAACCTGGAAGCGGCCGAAGAAATCGCCCGCCAGCTGCGCCTGCGCGACATCGGCGGCCTGATCGTGATCGACTTCATCGACATGACACCGGCGAAAAACCAGCGCGCCGTCGAAGAACGTGTACGCGAAGCCCTCGAGGCTGACCGCGCTCGCGTGCAGGTCGGCCGCATCTCGCGCTTCGGCCTGCTGGAAATGTCCCGTCAGCGCCTGCGCCCGTCGCTGGGCGAAAGCAGCGGCATCGTCTGCCCGCGCTGCTCCGGCACCGGCATCATCCGCGATGTCGAATCGCTGTCCCTGGCCATCCTGCGCCTGATCGAGGAAGAAGCCCTGAAGGACCGTACTGCCGAAGTACGCGCCCAGGTACCGATCCCGGTCGCCGCGTTCCTGCTCAACGAGAAGCGCAACTCGATCACCAAGATCGAACTGCGCACCCGTGCCCGCATCATCATTCTGCCGAACGACCACCTGGAAACCCCGCACTTCGAAGTCCAGCGCCTGCGCGACGACAACCCGGAAGTGCTGAACAACCAGTCCAGCTACGAAATCGCGGCCTCCGAAACCGAAGAAGCACCGCAGCCGACCGCCACGCGCACGCTGGTGCGTCAGGAAGCAGCGGTCAAGACCGCACCGGCCCGCGCCAACGCGCCGGTACCGAGCACTGTCGAAGAGCAGCAGCCTGCCGCACCGGCCGCCGCGGCAGCCAGCGTACCGGAGCCAAGCCTGTTCAAAGGCCTGGTGAAGTCGCTGGTCAGCCTGTTCGCCGGCAAGGAAGAGCCTGCCGCCACCCCGGTGGTCACCACCGAGAAGCCTGCCCCCGAGCGCACTCAGCGTAACGAGGAGCGTCGCAACGGCCGCCAGCAGAGCCGCAACCGCAACGGCCGCCGTGACGAAGAGCGCAAACCACGTGAAGAGCGCGCCGAGCGTGCCCCGCGTGAAGAGCGCCAACCACGTGAGGAGCGCGCACCGCGGGAAGAACGCGCCCCTCGTCAGCCACGCGAAGACCGCCGCGGCAACCGCGAAGAGCGCGTACGCGAACTGCGTGAGCCGCTGGATGCAACACCGGCCGCTCGTGAAGAACGCCAGCCACGTGAAGAGCGTGCACCGCGCGAAGAACGCGCTCCACGTGAAGAGCGCGCACCTCGCGAAGAACGTGCACCGCGTGAAGAGCGCGCTCCACGTGAAGAACGTGCCCCTCGTGAAGAGCGCGCTCCCCGTGAAGAACGTGCCCCTCGTGAAGAGCGTGCACCACGTGAAGAACGTGCACCGCGTGAAGAACGTCAGCCACGCCCTCCACGCGAAGAGCGCCAGCCACGTGAAGCCGAGCAGGCTGCCGAGAAGGCTGCAGAGCTCGCCGATGAGCAACTGCCGAACGAAGAGCTGCAACAGGACGAGCAGGAAGGCTCCGATGACGAGCGTCCGCGCCGCCGCTCCCGCGGCCAGCGTCGCCGCAGCAACCGTCGTGAACGTCAGCGCAATGCCAATGGCGAGCTGATCGAAGGCAGCGATGAAGAAGGCAGCGACGAGCAACCGCAACAGCACCAGGCCACCGAGCTGGGTGCCGAACTGGCTGCCGGCCTGGCCGTCACCGCCGCTGTCGCCAGCAGCAACATCAGTGCTGGCGCCGAAGCGCAAGCCAACCAGCAGGCTGAACGCGCCAGTGCCGAAACTGCGGCCACCGACAACAGCGAAGCGGCTCAGCCGGCCGAGCAGGTCGAAGCCGTCGCCAAGGCCGAGGAAATCGCCATTGCACCGGTGGTCGAGCAGCCGCTCAGCGAGCCGGTCGTCGCAGTCGAAGCCAACGCCGCGCCTGTGGTTGAAGTTGCCCCTGAGCCGGTAGTCGAACAAGCGCCTGCGGCCGAACCGGTAGTGGTTGCCGAGGCGCCTGTAGTGGCACCTGTAGAGGCACCTGTCGAAGCTCCGGTGATCGAAGCGGGTGAAGCCGAGAAGGCCCAAGTCGCCGTTGAACAAGCGCCGGCTGCCGAGCTGCCTGCCGTTGTCGCCCAAACCCAGCCAGAAGTGGCTGTCGAGCCGGCAGCAACCGTAGTCGAAGCAGCGCCTGTGGTCGCCGGGCCTGCCCCGGTGGAAACCCCGGCAGTGCCCGAAGCGGCGACCGTGATGCTGCCTAACGGCCGCGCCCCTAACGACCCACGTGAAGTGCGTCGTCGCAAGCGCGAGGCCGAAGCGGCTGCCAAGGCTGCGCAGGAAGCGGCCACTGCAGGTACGCCAGCGCTGGAAACCGCCGATGAGCACAAACCTCATCACGGTTGATAGCCACGGCTGAATGAAAAAGCCCCGCCAGTGTGAACTGGCGGGGCTTTTTCTTGGCCGCTTGGGGTGCCTGCACCGGGCTCAGTACAGGTTGGGCTCCATCTCCAGCGCAACCCCGAACCGCGCCAGGATATCCGCCTGAATGCGTTGCGCCAGGCCATGCAACTGCGCTCCGCTTGCCTGGCCATAATTGACCAGCACCAGCGACTGCAAACGGTGCACACCGGCATCGCCATCTCGATACCCCTTCCAGCCGGCCTGCTCGATCAACCAGCCTGCCGCCAGCTTGACCTGCCCGTCAGCCTGGGGATAAGCCACCACACCTGGAAACTCAGCGCGGATCCGCGCCAGCTGTTCGACGGCAACCACCGGGTTCTTGAAAAAGCTGCCGGCATTGCCCAGCTCAGCCGGATCGGGCAGTTTCTCGCGGCGAATGCTGCAAATAGCGTCGCTGATGGCCTGCGCCGTCGGCGCCTGCACGCCCTGCTCGGCCAGGCGCTGACGCACCGGGCCGTAGTCCAGATGGGCCTGCAGCCGATGGCTCAAGGCAAAGCGCACCCGCAGGATCAACCACCGCCCAGGGTTACGCTTGAACAGGCTGTCGCGGTAACCAAAAGCACATTCCTCAAGCCCGAAGTCACGCAGCTCGCCTGTGTGCCGGTCCAGTGCCGTCAACCCGGCGAACACATCCTTGATTTCCACGCCGTAGGCGCCCACATTCTGCATCGGCGCAGCCCCTACCGTGCCCGGGATGAGGCTGAGGTTTTCAAGGCCACAAAAGCCTTGCTGCAACGACCATTGCACGAAGGGGTGCCACGGCTCGCCCGCCTCGGCCTCGACCAGCACACGCCCTGCGTCATCACCGAGGACGTGGCGGCCACGGCTGGCCATGTGCAGTACCAGCGCGTCGACATCACGGGTCAGCAGCAGGTTGCTGCCGCCGCCGATGACCATCACCGCAAGCCCTCGCTGGCGCGCTTGCGCCAGGGCCTCGCGCACCTCGTCGTCGCTCTGTACCTGGGCGAAGTACCGGGCTTTCACATCGATGCCGAAGGTGTTGTAAGGCTTGAGTGAAACCTGCTCCTGCCAGTGCGCCGTCATAACCGCCCCTTGATTTCGACAACCAGCTCATGGCATGCCGCCTCGATCAGGTCCAGCACCTGCTCGAACCCCTCTGCGCCGCCGTAGTAAGGGTCCGGCACTTCATCCACAGGCGCCCCATAGCGGCGCAGGAACAGGTCAAGCTCGCCAATCGCATTGGGGGCACGCATGGCGCGCAGGTGGCGCAGGTTGCTTTCGTCCATGGCCAGAATCAGGTCGTACTCGGCAAAGTGCTCAGCCTTGACCTGCTGGGCACGCTGTTGCGACAGGTCATAGCCCCGCGCCAGTGCGGCCTTGCAGGTGCGGCTGTCAGGCCCCTTGCCTACGTGCCAGTCACCGGTCCCGGCGGACGCCACCTGCACCTGCCCAGCCAGGCCAGCGGCCTGCAACTGATGGCGCAGCACACCTTCGGCGGTGGGCGACCGGCAGATATTGCCCAGGCAAACGAACAGGACGCGCATCAGGCCTCCAGCAAGCGCCGTACGCGCTCGAGGTCGTGTGCAGTATCGACACCCACTGCTGGCGCCTCGATGGCATCGGCCACGTGGATACGCACGCCATGCCAGAGGGCACGCAGCTGCTCGAGCGCCTCGGTCTGCTCGAGCCAGCACGGCCCCCAGCTGACGAAGTCCTGAAGGAAACCGACGCGGTAGGCGTACATGCCGATATGGCGGCGGTAAGGCACACCCTGCGGCAGTTGGTTGCGGTCATTGGCGAAAACGTCACGTGCCCACGGCAGCGGCGCACGGCTGAAGCTCAAGGCCAGGCCGTTCTTGTCGCTGACCACCTTGACCGCATTGGGGTTGAACACGGTTTCGGGGTCGTGGATTGGCTCGGCCAGGGTGGCAATACCTGCCTCCGGATGCGCCGCCAGGTTGGCTGCGACCTGGTCGATGATCACCGGCGGGATGAGCGGCTCATCCCCCTGGACGTTGACCACGATGGCGTCGGCCGGCAGGCCAAGCTGCGCAGCCACTTCAGCCAGGCGGTCGGTACCCGACTCATGGTCGGCGCGGGTCATCAGTACTTCAGCGCCAAAGGCCTGGCAGGCCTCGACGATACTGGCGTCGTCGGTGGCGATGACCACACGGCCGGCACCGCTCTTGCGCGCCTGCTCCCAGACGTGCTGAACCATCGGCTTGCCGGCGATCAGCAACAACGGCTTGCCCGGCAGGCGCGTCGAGCGCAGCCGGGCGGGAATGACCACGGTGAAGTTCAGGCTCATTTGTCCAGACGCTCGTCGTCGGTCAGGGTGCGCGCCTCGCTTTCCAGCATCACCGGGATGCCATCGCGGATCGGGTAGGCCAGGCCAGCGCCCTTGCTGATCAGCTCGGTCTTGTCAGCGCTGAGCTTGAGCGGCCCCTTGGTGATCGGGCAGGCCAGGATGTCGAGCAATTTGGTGTCCATGGAAGCTTCCTTGAGGCCAGATGGCCGGAAATTGAAAAGGGGCTCAGGGCGTTCGCGGCCCTGGCAGCAAGCGTTGCAGCTGGCTGTCGAACCAGTCGCAGAAGGCCGGCGTCGGCAGCGCCTCCACGGCCAGGTACCACCAGTCATCGGCAGCGAAGGCCCGGCACTTCACCGCGTCCTTCTCGGTCATCACCAATGGCAGCGACGGGCTGAAAGCCAGGCTTTGCGCGCTGAACTGGGCGTGGTCGGCGAACGGATGCGGCACCGGCTGCCAGTTTAGCCCCAGCAGGGTGTTGAAGAAACGTTGCGGGTTGCCGATACCGGCCACCGCATGCAGGCGCTGGCCAGGAGGAAAGAAGTCGAGCGCGCGGCGCTCTCCACTGCGCAGGTTGACCAGCGCACTGGGTTGCAGACGAAAAGCGAAGCCCTCCGGACGGTCGGCAGTGGCGCCATTGAACAGCACCGCATCGGCCTCTTGCAGGCGCTCGGCAGGCTCGCGCAGGGGGCCGGCCGGCAGGCAGCGACCATTGCCCAGGCCACGGGCAGCATCGATCAGCACCAGCTCCAGGTCGCGCGCCAGGCGATAGTGCTGCATACCATCGTCGCACAGGATCAGGTCCAACGGCTCGCTGGCCAGCAATGCCTGCACGGCGCGGGAGCGGTCGGGGTCGATCATCAGCGGCACACCCGTGCGTTGAACGATCAGCAAAGGCTCATCGCCGGCCTGCTCGGCACGCTGCGAGGCTTCGACACGCCAGGGCAACCGAGGCGGTGTTGCACCGTAGCCGCGGCTGACCACCCCCACCCTCAGCCCCTGGCGCCGGCAATGCTCGATCAACCAGAGGATCATCGGCGTCTTGCCGGTGCCACCAACGGTGATGTTGCCCACTACGATGACCGGCACCGGGGCGCGGTAGCTGGCGCTTTCGCCACTGAGAAACCGCGCGCGCTTGCGCGTCACCACCCGCCGGTAAAGCGCCTCGAGCGGGCGCAGCAGGGCAAGGGCCGGATGCCCGGCGTACCAGGCGGCTAGCAGACGGTCGGCGAGCGCCATCAAGGTGTCCCCTGGGCAGCCTCGACGGTGGTCATGCGCAGGTGGCTGAAACCGAGCTTGCCGGCGGCATCCATCGCAGTGATCACGGCCTGGTGCGGGGTCTTGCCGTCGGCGCTGATGGCCAGCGGCAGCGTGTTGTCACCGCCCGACTCGCGCTGGATCGCCTCGGTCAGGGTGGCCAGGTCGCTCTTGGGCAACAGGTGGTTGTTCACCGAATACACGCCATCGGCACTGATGGTGACCTCCACCAGCTTTTCCTGGTCTGCGCCTGGCTGTTCGGCGCTGACGGCCTCAGGCAGCTCCACACGCAGCTGGGTCTCACGGGTGAAGGTGGTGGTGACCACGAAGAACAGCAGCAGGACGAACACCACGTCGATCAACGACGCCAGGTTGATGTCGACGTTCTCCCGCTGGCGATTGCGCCGGAACTTCACGCCTTGCCTCCGGCCACTTCGACTTCACGGTCGCCCTGGATGACCTCCACCAGCTTGATTGCCTCCTGCTCCATGCCCACCACCAGTTCGTCGATGCGGCGCAGCAGGAAACGGTGGAAGAACACGGCCGGGATGCCGACCATCAGGCCAGCCGCCGTAGTGACAAGCGCCTTGGAAATACCACTGGCCAGCACGGCCGCATTGGCGGTCATCTGCGTCCCCATGAAGGCGCTGAAGATATCGATCATGCCCAGTACGGTACCGAGCAGGCCAAGCAGCGGGGCCATCGCGGCGATGGTACCGAGCGTGCTGATGTAGCGCTCCAGTTCGTGGATGACCCGCGAGGCCGACTCCTCGATGCACTCTTTCATGATTTCACGGCCATGGCGCGAGTTGGCCAGGCCCGCAGCGAGGATCTCACCCAGCGGCGAATCGGCGCGCAGGGCCTTGAGCTTGTCACTGGTGAGTTGCTTGTCCTTGATCCACATCCACACCTGGCCCAGCAGGTGTGGCGGGGTAACGCGGCTGGCGCGCAGGGTCCACAGGCGCTCGACGACGATAGCCATGGCAGCGATGGAGCTCAGAATGATCGGCAGCATCATCCAACCACCGGACTTGACCAATTCCCACACAGTAAACGCCCCCTCGGAAAAAGGCCGCCACTCTAACATAGGCGCGCCGGGGGCTCATCTGCCGAAGGTCAGGGAATTGCGTGGGGGTATGCACCCCTACTGCGCCAAAAGCGTCGTTGCCCCCGTACGCCCTCCACTTCGCCACGGCTTCCCAACACCAAGCGCAACGCCCCCTCCACCGCCGTATCGTGAATGGCCAGCCCATGCCGCCGATACCGCTCGAGCACCTGCACATGCGGATGCCCGAAACCATTGTTACGCCCGCGCGAGATCAGCACCCCGCGCGGAGCCGTGGCACGGATGAATGCCTCGGTCGAGGAACTGCGGCTGCCATGGTGCGGCGACTGCAGCCAATCGATACGTGGCGCGGCGTGGTCCGCCAACCATGCGCGCTCGGCCCCCGCCTCCATATCGCCGGCCAATAGCAGCCGCTCTCCCTGCGCCTCGACCAGCAGCACGCACGAGCGGTCGTTGCTGCTCTGCCCTTGGGCCCAATGCCACAGCGAAAAGCGCACCCCATCCCATTCCCACTGCTCACCACGGGTACAAGGCTGCAGGGCAAGGCTCTCCAGCGCTTCGCCGCCCAGCGCACGCACCACCGGCAACCCTCGGTACACGGCCGGTGCGCCACCGGCATGATCGGCATGGGCATGGCTGACGAGCATGATGTCCAGGCGCTTGACGCCCAGCTTGTGCAAAGTCGGCAACACCACCCGCTCACCCAGATCACTATCGCCCCGCGCAGGCCCGGCGTCGTAGAGCAGGCTGTGATGTTGCGTGCGCAGCAAGACCGCCAAGCCCTGCCCGACATCCAGCTGCCAGACTTCCACCTGCCCAGGGGGCACAGCTTCCCTGGGCACCCACAACGCCAGCAGCAGGGTACCGCCCAGGCTGCGCAGGGGCACGCCGGACGGCAGCAGCACCAGCAACGACCCCAGGCAGACCATCAGCCAGGCCCAGGTCGGCAACGCAGGCGGTAGCCATGCCGGGCGCCGGTCCGCTACCCACGCCAGCAACCGGAACAAGACGTCCAGCAGCCCACCTGCCAGCCACAACAGGCCTTCACCTACCCCTGCCAACGGCAGCAGCAAGGTCCCAAGCAGCGCCAAAGGCAATACCGCCAGGCTGATCCAGGGCACTGCCAGCAAGTTGGCCAATGGCGAACTCAGGCTGACCGGCAAACCGGTGGCGATCAATACCGGCAGCAGGCCGATGGCGATCACCCACTGGGCGCGGGTCCACCCTTGCCAGGGCCGCCACCTGCCAAGACGCGAACTGAAGCAGTAGACCAGGGTCGCCACTGCCGCGAACGACAGCCAGAACCCAGGCAACAGCGGGGCCAGGGGCTCGGCCAGCAGCACCCCGGTGAGCGCCAGCAGCAAAGGGAACAGCGCCCCAAGATGGCGAAAGCGCAGGCGCCAGAGCAAGACCACGGCCAGCATCAGGCAGGCGCGCTGCACCGGCACCCCCGCACCGGCCAGCCAGCCATAGGCCAGCGCCGCGCCCAGGGCCAGGCCACATGCACACGGCAACCAGGGTAGAGCCGCAGGCCACAGGCCACGGCGCGCCAGGCCGGCGACCAGGGCGTAAAGCAAGCCGGCGACCAGGCCGATGTGCTGCCCCGAAATCACCAACAGGTGGACCGTGCCCGTGGCCAGCAGCGCTTGCCAGTCCTCGCGGGCCAAGCCGGCGCCATCACCGAGCACCAGCGCGACGAGGGCAGCTTCCCGGCCGTGGGCGGCGACACTCAACAAGCGCTGGCGCAGAGCGTCACGCCAGCCCGGCTGCGCTGCATCCAGCACATGGCCGGCCTTGACCGTGCCAGTGGCGCCGATGCGCCTGGCCAACAACTGTGCCTCCCGGTCCGGACCATGCGGGTTTAGCAGCCCGGCCGGGCGCTGCAGGGTAGCGGCCAGGCGCCAGCGCTCGCCAGCACGCAGCGGTGGGCCGTCGAACCACTGCAATTGCAGGCGCTGGGGCAACGCAGCGCGGCGCG
This sequence comes from Pseudomonas sp. NPDC089743, assembly GCF_044748785.1. Classification (NCBI taxonomy): domain Bacteria; kingdom Pseudomonadati; phylum Pseudomonadota; class Gammaproteobacteria; order Pseudomonadales; family Pseudomonadaceae; genus Pseudomonas; species Pseudomonas sp. NPDC089743. Next base: position 47,379 of record NZ_JBIVGS010000005.1, on the reverse strand, counting down.
AGCGCGGTTGCTCCAGTTCAAAGCGTACCCCACGCGCCGTGTGGGTCGGCAAGCCGACCACCCGGCCCTCCAGCCACAGCGTACGGCCATCCAGGCCTGGGGCCAGGCGGTCATCCAGTGCCTGCTGCGCCGACCAGCAAGCCCAGCACAGCCCCAGCGCAAAGCAACCCAGCGGCCAAAAGCGTGTGCACAGGCAAAGCAGGCCGCCACCGAGCAGCAGCCACAGCCACACGACCGATGGCAATTGGGGAACAATACCCAGGCACAACAGCCCGAGCGCCAGCGCAAACATCCCTGTGCGCATGAGTTAGAGCTCCGGAAACCGAATGACCCACTCAGGCATAGACGAAAAGACGCCGAGGCTCGCTCAACAATTGTCACAAACTCTGAACGAGGCTGAGATGGAATCAAGGCATACTTGCGTGATGACCGCTCGGGGAGCCTACATGCCGCGCCGCCTTTTCAAACGCTACATGCCGGATCCGACCAGCATTCGGGAACACAAGTCCTTACGCTTTTTCGGCAAGTTGCTGCATGATCCGAATCTTTGGCACCTGAACCGCCACTCGGTGGCCCGGGCCATGGGCGTGGGCCTGTTCGCGGCACTGATTCCCGTCCCCATGCAGATGCTGCTGGCCGCTGCGCTGGCGATCCCGGTGCGTGGCAACCTGCCGATCGCCGTCAGCCTGGTATGGCTGACCAACCCCTTGACCATGCCACCGGTATTTTTCGTCACCTACATGACCGGCGCCTGGTTGCTGGGCACACCGCCGCGCAGCCTGCCCGACGACCTCACCTTCGAATGGATCACCGACCAGCTGGCAACGCTATGGCAGCCGTTCCTGCTGGGCTCGGTGGTGTGCGGTGTGGTGCTGGGCATCGTCGCCTGGTTCACCACCCTGTTGTACTGGCGCTGGTGGATTGGCCGGCAATGGCGCCGGCGCAAGCTCAGGGCCTCAGGCGCGCATGCCGCGGCCGCTGACCAGCAGGCGAACGCACAGTGCATAGAGCACCGCAGTGGCGACCAGCATGAAGGTGATCGCCGTACCAATGCTGATATCCGACACCCCTAGGATGCCGTAGCGGAACGAGTTGACCATGTGCAGCACCGGGTTGGCCAGCGACACGGTCTGCCAGAACGGCGGCAGCAGGTTGATCGAATAGAACACCCCGCCCAGGTAGGTCAGCGGCGTCAGCACGAAGGTCGGGATGATCGAGATGTCGTCGAAGTTGCGTGCGAACACGGCGTTGACGAAGCCCAGCAGCGAGAAGATGGTGGCCGTCAGCAACACCACGACCACGGTCACACCCAAGTGGTGCACCTGCAGGTCGGTAAAGAACATCGACAGGAGGGTCACGATCACCCCGACCGCCAGCCCGCGCAGCACGCCACCCAGCACATAGCCGACGAGAATCGTGTGCGGCGACACCGGCGACACCATCAGCTCTTCGATCGAGCGCTGGAACTTGCTGCCGAAGAAGCTCGACACCACGTTGCCGTAGGAGTTGGTGATCACCGACATCATGATCAGCCCCGGCACGATGTACTGCATGTAGGTGAAACCACCCATGTCGCCGATCTGCCGGCCAATCAGGTTACCGAAGATGACGAAGTACAGCACCATGGTAATGGCCGGGGGCAGCAAGGTTTGCGGCCAGATACGCAGGAAGCGCCGCACTTCGCGGTAGACGATGGTGTTCAGGGCGACCCAGTTGGTGCGCAGTTCCACACTCATACGGCCACCTTCGACAGGTTCTTTTCCACCAGTGACACAAACAGCTCCTCGAGTCGGTTGGTCTTGTTGCGCAGGCTCTGCACCTCGATGTTCTGCAGCGCCAGCTGGGCGAACAGCGCGGTGATGCCAATGTCCTTTTCCACTTGCACCTCAAGGCTGTGCGGGGTCAGCAGCCGGCACGGATAGCCTTGCAGCACTGGCGCGCTGGCAAGGTCCTGCTTGATGTCGAGCACGAAGGTCTCCACATGCAGCTTGCCCAGCAACTGGCGCATGCTGGTGTTCTCGACGATGGTGCCGTGGTCGATGATGCCGATGTTACGGCACAGCTGTTCGGCTTCTTCCAGGTAGTGGGTGGTCAGGATGATGGTGATGCCCTTCTGGTTGAGCTCGGTGAGGAAGCTCCACATCGACCGGCGCAGCTCGATGTCCACCCCTGCGGTCGGTTCATCGAGGATCAGCAGGCGTGGCTCGTGGATCAACGCCCGGGCGATCATCAGCCGGCGCTTCATGCCGCCGGACAACGAGCGCGACTGGACATCGCGCTTGTCCCACAACCCCAGCTGGGTCAGGTACTGTTCAGCGCGCTCTTTGGCCAGTTTTGGCGGGATACCGTAATAGCCGGCCTGGGTGACCACGATATCGAAGGTCTTCTCGAACTGGTTGAAGTTGAACTCCTGCGGCACCACCCCCAGGCAGCGCTTGAGCGCAGCAGGCTCACGATCCAGGTCGTGGCCGAACACGTTCACCGTGCCAGTGGTCTTGTTGACCAGCGTTGAGAGGATGCCGATGGTGGTGGATTTGCCGGCGCCGTTGGGGCCGAGCAAGGCGAAGAAGTCACCTTCGGCGACGTCCAGGTCGATCCCTTTAAGGGCCTGGAAGCCGTTACCGTAGGTTTTGGTCAACTGTCGGATGGACAGGGCAGAACTCATAGCGGGTCACGTACCGAGTGAAAAGGTCAGGACACGCCAGGGCAATTCACTGGCGCAGTGAGTGCGGCCATGGTGCAAGGCCCGGCCGCACAAGTACAGTTACATGTATTGATAGTGACTATCGAAGCAGGTTCAGGTCAGTGCCGTCATTACCGCTGCCTGATAAGCCGGGCGCTGCTTGAGGCGCTCATACCAGGCTTGCAGATGGTGCATGGCCGGGCGCTCGATAGGCATTTCGAACCAGGCATAGACGAAACAACCCAGTGGGATGTCGCCCATGCCGATCTGGTCACCTGAGAGGTACGGCTGGTGCGCCAGGGTTTGATCGGCGATCGACAGCAATTGCGCGCACTGTTTTTGCGCGGCATTGATCGCCACCCAGTCGCGCTGGTCTTCTGGCGTGCGCAGCAGGCCCCAGAACAGCGGACGGAACGGGGTGGCCAACGACGACGTGGTCCAGTCCATCCACTTGTCGGCCAGGGCGCGCTGGCGCGGGTCGTTCAGGTACCAACCTTGTTCGGTTCCATATTCGGCACACAGGTAACGGACGATGGTGTTGGATTCCCACAGCACCAGGTCACCATCCTCGAGCATGGGCACCAGGCCATTGGGGTTGAGGGCGCGGTAGTGCGGCTCGTCGACCACACCGAAGGCGCCGCCGGCGTCGATGGACTGGAAATCCAGGCCCAGCTCGTGGGCGATCCACAGCGCCTTGCGCACATTGCTCGAATTCTTGCGGCCCCAGATCTTCAGCATGGCAACGTCCTTATGAGATGCAAAGGTGGCACAGTCTACTCCAGACCTTCGCTACCTGTACCGGCGCAGGCACGCAATGAACTGAAACTCCCACCGCCACACCCTGTCACTGTTCTGACCCTGCCGTTCACAGCATTGCGTCTAAGCTGTCTGGGACGGCTCAAGCCCCTGGTTCCAAGGAGGACCGATTATGTTGCTGTTGTGGTTGGTAGTGCTGGTGATCGGCGCGGCATACCTCACGCACCGGCGCCTGGCGCCCTTGCAGATTCTTGGCATCATGGCGGCCTATGTGCTGCTGATGGGCATTTTCAGCAGTGCGCCCGGCTGGCTGCTGGCGCTGATCTGGGTGGTGCTCGCCCTCAAGGTCGCGCTGGTGGTGCTGCCCGAATGGCGGCGCAAGGTGCTCAGCGGCCCGGTGTTCCGCTGGTTCCAGCGCACCTTGCCGCCCATGTCGCAAACCGAGCGCGAAGCCATCGATGCCGGCACGGTCTGGTGGGACGGCGAACTGTTCAGCGGCCGCCCAGACTGGCGCACCCTGCTGGCCTACCCGGCGCCGAAGCTGACCGACGAAGAGCAGACATTCATCGATGGGCCCACGGAAGAACTGTGCGCCATGGTCAGCGACTGGCAGATCGGCCAGGACCTGGACCTGCCGCCGGAGGCCTGGCAGCACATCAAGCAGAACGGCTTCTTCGCCTTGATCATCCCCAAGGCGTACGGCGGCAAGGGCTTCTCCGCCTACGCCCACTCCCAGGTGGCGATGAAACTGGCCACCCGCAGCGGCGACCTGGCCTCCACGGTAATGGTACCCAACTCGCTGGGCCCGGCCGAACTGCTGCTGCACTACGGCACCGATGAACAGCGCAACCACTACCTGCCACGGCTTGCTCGCGGCGACGAGATTCCCTGCTTCGCCCTGACCGGCCCGCTAGCCGGCTCCGACGCTGGCGCCATGCCCGACACCGGCATCATCTGCAAGGGCCAGTGGAACGGTGAAGAGGTGCTGGGCCTGCGCCTTAACTGGGAAAAGCGCTACATCACCCTGGGCCCGGTCGCGACCTTGCTTGGCCTGGCCTTCAAGGCCTACGACCCCGACCACCTGCTGGGCGACGAGGAAGAGCTGGGCATCAGCCTGGCCCTGATCCCCACCGACACACCCGGGGTGGAGATCGGCAAACGTCACCTGCCGCTAGGTGCAGCCTTCATGAATGGCCCCAACAGCGGCAAGGACGTGTTCGTGCCGCTGGACATGCTGATCGGCGGCCAGGCCATGCTCGGCAAGGGCTGGATGATGTTGATGAACTGCCTGTCGGTGGGGCGCTCCATTTCCCTGCCGGCAGTCGGTACGGGGGCCGCCAAGTACACCAGCCTGGTCACCGGCCAGTACGCGAACATTCGCGAGCAATTCAACGTACCGCTGGCAGCATTCGAGGGTATTCAAGAGTCGCTGGCACGCATCGGCGGCAACGCCTGGCTGATGGACAGCGCCCGCCTGTTGACGGCCAACGCCGTGGACCTGGGCGAGAAGCCGTCGGTGCTGTCGGCGATTCTCAAGTACCATCTCACCGAACGTGGGCGCGAATGCATTCAACACGCCATGGACGTGCACGGTGGCAAGGGCATCATCATGGGCCCGAACAACTACTTGGGCCGCAACTGGCAAGGGGCGCCAATTTTCATCACGGTCGAAGGCGCCAACATTCTTTCGCGCAACTTGATGATTTTTGGCCAAGGCGCGATCCGCTGCCACCCTTTCGTGCTGAAGGAAATGGCGTTGGCCGGGCGTGAGGACCACGATCAGGCGCTGAAAGAGTTCGACGAACTGCTGATGAAACACATCATGTTCGCCGCCGGTAACGCGGCCAGCACACTGGTGTTCAACCTGGGGCTCGGCCGCCTGGAAAACGTGCCGGGTGATGCACTGAGCCAGGGCTACTTGCGCAGCCTCAACCGGCAGGCCGCTGCCTTTGCCCTGCTCGCGGACCTTTCGATGATGCTGCTTGGCGGGGCACTCAAACGCCGAGAACGCCTCAGTGCACGCCTGGGTGATGTATTGAGTTACCTGTATCTGTCATCGGCCGCACTCAAGCGTTATCACGACCTGGGCTCGCCCGAACACATGCAGCCATTGCTGCGCTGGGCCATGGAAGAATGCCTGGGCCAGGCGGAAAAAGCCCTGGATCGGCTGCTGGACAATTTTCCTAACCGGTTTGTCGGCTGCGCGCTGCGCGTGCTGGTATTCCCGTTCGGCCGCCGTCATGCAGGGCCGAACGATGAATTGGATGCCGAAGTGGCGGCGCTGATCGGGCGCAGCAAAGGCGACCCTGCGCTGGAAGAGTTGCTGGCCGGCTGCTTCCGACCGCAAGTTGCCGGCGACCCTGTGGCGGCACTGCAGCGGGCCCGCGATTTGCTCGATGAAGTGGCGCCGGTGCGCGAGGTGCTGCATCAGGCCGTCAAAGAGGGGAAGGTGCAAACGGTCCCCGGCCAATCGGTAATCGATGCGGCAGTCGAAAGTGGCCTAGTGCAACCAGGCGAGGCGCAACGGCTGCGTGAAGCGGAGCAAGCCTGCCGCGTAGTGATCGATGTGGATGCTTTTGACAAAGAGCAATTGCTACTGGCAGAGGGCAAGGTGCGCTGAGCGGTCAGTCATTCAGGTGCAAGGGCGGCTCTTCGCCAGGACGCAACGTTATGTCTCGGCCCCGGCACGCCCCCGCACCTTGTACCACATGCCTGGACAAGACCAGTTCAGGCGCTGGGCGGCGCGGGGGAAAGTTTAACGTCACACACGATTATTTGCTTTTCCGGATCATCACCGTGGAATGCATCCTTCTTAGCAACCACCATCAGCCCCAAGGACTCCTGAATGAAATCGCCTTCTTCATAGGTTTTCAACAGATAGAAGTATTCGGTACGGTTGAGCGACGCGGGTCTGTGGGTGGTACGCAGCGTGATGAATGATCGCGGCTCAATGTCGAGCCACTCTTTCATCCCAAAGGTGATGGTCGAGGCAGAAGGGACGTGGCTCATTTCAACTATGCTGTGCTTGCCGTTAACCATCCTGCTAGCGCTTTCGCCACTTCCTTCTGCCGGCAAATTGAGCCCTTCGGCCACGTTTTCGCTATTCCAGAAGATGATAGAACCGCTCTGCGTTGGGGGGCTGTCGATTACCATGCTGCTAACCTCGCTCAGAATGAAGATTGTATGCCGTCGACACCGCCGCCACCTGCTGAAAGGCCGCATCGTTGGTTCACGCTTGAATCTACATCAGCAGCGGCGGGGTCACACCTGGCAGAACTGATAGGCAGGAACGCCTGATGGACAGACCCGGCGAGCCCTCTACAATAGGCCCGCGACCGGCGTATACTTCGGGCCCGTTTCGATTACCCTCAAGGATCACCCCATGGTCAATCCCCACCTGGAGTACCACTTGCAACTGCTGCAGCACCTGCGCACCATCCTGGGGGCCCTGGGTGAGGCCGAGCAGGTACCCGAGGAAAGCCATGCCCTGTTTCTCGAACGCTTCGACGAGTTGCTGACGCTGCTACCGCAAGATCCGCTGCAAAGCCAGTACCTGGGCCAAGACCTGATCTGCCAGGTGATTCAGCGCTACCCGCAAATTGCCCACTTGGTACCACGCGACCTGTTGTGGTTCTTCGGCGGCGACTGCCTCCATTTCATGCCTGACCAAGAGCTGGAGCTCTACCAACAGCTGGAAGAATGCCGTTACGAAGCCGAACAGAACGGCGAAACTTTTGACTGGCACCAGCAGAAGCAGTTGCTGAGCCAAGCTCGCGGTAACACGCAACACTGAGCTCGACCGACCGGCGTGGCCCGCTGCGCCTCCCCGACTGCTTCGTCCATAGTTTCCATGGCTCTTGTGGTATTGGCTTACAGCGCCCGCAACCCCGCCCTGAATATCCTGCCTGCCGAACATCCACCCGCATGTTCGAATGCCATCCACTTCCAGGATATAGACAATGAAGCACAGCCTTATCGCCCTCGCCATGGGCCTGGCGAGCACAGCAGCATTTGCAAACACCGGCAATATCAACTTCCACGGCACCATCACCCCAGGCGGTACCTGCCCTATCGAAGTGGTCATGCCAGGCACTGGCGGCAGCATCCTGCCTCGCATTGGCTTGGGTAGCTATCCCCCAAGCTACTTCGGCCCCACCGAAGGCAAGCAGACGCCACCTCGTACGTTCGCTCTGCGAATTGACCCAGCTCATTGCACCATCACCCCCGGTGAAGGGGCCTATGTCACCTTCTCGGCGGTCTACGGCCCTGAAGGCTCCGACCTTTACTCGCTGAAGCCGTACGGCGCTACCGGGTTGGCACTGGCCATTCAGGACCAGAGTCTGACCAACCTCGCCCCAGGCCGCGAATCGATGGCCTACCCGCTCAAAGCCACAGAACCGAACGAACTGCTTTTCCACGCCATGTACCAGTCCACCGGCAGGGTAATTGAAGGCGACGCGACAGCGGAAGTGCTCTTCTCGGTAGATATCAGGTAATACGTTGCGCTCCAGGCGCTTCTGCGGACGCGCCTGGAGCCCCGGCAAAAGTAGCAAAGAGAAATACCCATGCCCCGCCCCAACTCCATTGCATCCAGGCTTGCCCTGGTACTTGGCGCCTGCCTTGCCTTGCTCGTCCAAGCCACTGCACACGCCGCCCTCACCATCAGCTCAACCCGAGTCATCCAGCCCAGCGACCGGCAAAGTACCAGCATCGTGGTCGGCAACCCCAGCCAGCGCGCCTACGCGGCCCAGGCCTGGATCAATACAGAGGCAGATGACAACACCACCGCAGTACCCTTGATCGCCTCACCTGCGCTGTTTCGCATCGATCCGGCCGGCGAACAGACGGTACAGCTCAACCGTCTGCCCAACGACCTGCCCCAGGACCGTGAATCGGTGTTCTACTTCAACCTGCAGGAAATCCCGCAGGCGGACGATAAACCGGACAATACCCTGACCATCGCCCTGCGCACCCGCATCAAGGTCTTCTACCGTCCAACGCAGCTCAAAGGCCGCCCACAGGACCATCTGCAGGACCTGGCCTGGTCAGTGCAAACACTCGACGGCAAGCCGCACCTTGTGGTGGACAACCCCTCCCCTTACTACTTCACCTTCAACCAGCTGACCCTGCGCAGCGCCAAGGGCAGCGAGAAACTAGACGGCAGGAAAATGGCCATCCCCATGGGCCGGCAAACCTACCCCCTCACAACCTCGACCGTGCAGGACGGCCTGAAGGTCGACTTCACAACCATCAATGACTACGGCGGCATCACGCCCGAGCTGTCCCGGCCAGTGGAGCGCCCGTGAAGTTCGCTCACCGGCGGAGTACAGGTCGGTAGAGGGGAAATTTGACCCACGTCGTACCGTCGTCGAAACTGACCTCGACATTGAACGTAAACGGATGGTCACGCATAAGCCTTGCAAGGTAGGCTTTGGGGAGGGTCACATCCTTGTTCGCGCCAATGCCCCTCCTCACTTGCGCATCATTGACCGAATGGGCGGTCAGGATATCGTATGGGGGCGCCTCTGCCCCGCTCGGCAGCACGCCCGTTACCGTGATATTGACCCGCTGCCCCACGGCAATACCCGGCCATACACCCAGGCTGACAGGCACCAGCTCCGGTGCCGAGCCCAGGCTGAATCCATCCGAATCGGCCCCCTCCAGCGCAACCTGGGGTAATCCCTCTTTGAACTCAGTCACTTTCAGGTTACATGGAGTGCCGGGGAAATGTTCTGTTCCATCGCTCACCACATACCCCACTTCCAACGTTCGCTTGCTGTAGGCCAACACACTACGCTCTGGAATCAGAAACCGGCCATCCGTACCGACCTCCGGCTCGGACGTGGTGTAGTAACCATAATCACCCGGCGCCCCCCACTGCACGGTGACCACCTCACCCGGGTAGATAACTGCATCTGCCGACACGACCACCGCCAGGGGGGCAGTATATTTATCCAACTCCAACGACAACTCCCCTCCGCTACCACTAGCCTGGGATACGCTAAGCCACGGCAGGTGCCTGGGAATGGGTTCGGCGGCAACCTCCAGCACAGCCGGCCTGGAGCGCGCACTGAGATTACCCGCCCGGTCGCGAATCTGGTAATGAACATAGCGCGGGCCATCGCCGCGCTCTTTGATTGCATCACCATCAATTGGCAGGTAAATCGTCTGGTCAAGCGCCTCCACGGTGAGTTCACCCATCCAATCGTTGGCAAATGGCTGGTCGTCCCAGTAATAATTGATCACATCGCCAATGCTGGGCCTTTCGTAAGCCGGCAACTCGGCGAGCAAGATGTTTCCATGCCGCTCCAAATAGCGCGCCGTCACACCCTCGCGCCTGACCTCTTCATCAAAAAGCAAAAGCCCCTCATCCCCGCCCAGTACCGGCGACACTTTGTCTATTGTCAAAGTCAATGATCGGGAGGATGTAACAACCCCATTGAAACTCTGCACCTCGTAAGAAACCTCTACAGGGCCATGCTGCAGAACAGAGACCGGGGCCTCAACAAACAGATCATCTTCAGGGATGGCAGCCTCCCAGCGTTTTTCATCAACCTGCACGCCATTCCAGTACAGCCTTAGCGCTTCGGGGGTGGCAGGGGTTGGGTTGGAGATTGGCCACATCGGCACCTCAATCCTGACGGGCTTATCCAGAATCGAAAGTGGCAACAGGCCTGGTTCGCCATCTGGTACATCCGGGAGCGCCATCGGTGCCGTCGGTGGCCCAAGTCGATTAGCCCCAAACAACCCAGGCCAACGCGCACGTAGCCATTTTTGAATAATGCGCATCACAGCATCCTCACTTTATGCCACCCACAAAAAAGGAAGGCTGGGCCTTCCTTTTGTTTGTAACCTACCAGCTGTAGTGGAGCCCCACATTCGCTCCCCAAGGTTGCTCGATCTTCTCGCCATTGGAGTAATCGAAGTCGGCATGCAACTGCATGCGCTCATTCAAACTGATGGCCACCCCCATGCCCATTTCGGCCCGAGAGCCCGACAAGTCGTTGTCGAAGCGATGATCGTTCACCTTCACTTCATTGCTGCGAATGAATTCATGGGCATAGGCAAAGCGTACATAAGGCTGTACTTGCTGCCCATTTCCAAGTTGCAAGGTACGCCCCAAGGTTGCCCCCGCCTTGCCCAGCACGGAACGCGTATCGTCACCGCGCGCTTGCAGGCCGTTGTCCAGGTGATAATCCTTGCCCTGGATCGAAACCACGGACCACTGAGTGTAGGGCTCAATGAAATAACCCTGGCCCAGGCCGATGTTGCGCCCGAACTCTGCAGATGCACCAACGCCCAGGTTATCGAAGTCACCTTTGCTGCGCTTGCCGTCACTTAGCTCGACCTTGGAACTGTTATCGAAGCGGTTAGCCTTTACTACACCATCGAAGTAATAGCCGGTCTGAGCATCCAGCCAGGTAGCATAAAGCCCGAGGTAATAACTTTTGACCTCGGCTGAACTCCCGCGAATCAGGTCCAGATCCGACGAACTATGGCCCGCCATCACCCCGACCAACCACTGGCCATCACCCACCGGCAGCGGCGCGTCGGCACCGATCGAGAAGCCACGCTGAACCTGGCTGTAAGGGCTTCCGGCACTGTCCGATACGTTGTACTTGTTACCGTAGGCCCTAACCCAAGCGCCGGATTTACGGTCATCCAGGCGTAACTCGCCCATACGGCTGCGCAACGTGGTCAACTCGCCATACCACACGGTGGGGGCGGTATTGAACAGCGCCAACACCGAAGCGGTGCCCGGGCTGATAATCTTGCGCGAGCCATCAAGGTACCAATCGCCACCTTGCCGGACCAGTTCGTACGAGAACGCCCCCAGATCCACCGCGCCGTTGGGTAAAGAAAAACTGGCATCACCTGCCGCTGCATGCACCAAGTGTATCTGGTTCTCAGTCAGCGGGTCCGCGCCACTGCTGCTCACAAGCAGGCTATGACTGCCGGTGGCGTTACCCACTTCCAGGAAGTCAGAAGCGCCAGTACTGAAATCAGCATCCATGACAAAAGTACCGCTACCGGCCAGCGTGCCAAGCGTAAGCTGCTGATACTGCCCGGGCTCCCCAAAGTTGACCACGCCGCCATTGAGCGCCAGGCTGCCCACCTGACTGTCCTCCACCATGTTCCAGCGGGCCTGGTTGTTCAACGTCAACCCGGCAACGTTCTGCAGCCTACCGGTCAGGCTGGCCTGGCTGTCAAGCGTCAGCGAGGCCGTAGAACCCGCTTCGACCCGTACATCCCCCACCAGATGACTATTGTCTACGGTCATGGTGGCTTCGGAACCGCCTACCACATCCAGCAAGATGCCATTGCTTGCCACTAGGCTGGAACCATCAGCAACGATAATTTGCGCTTTGGCCGGACCGATCGAGGCATTGCCCACCACAATTGCCGAGCCGTCCTGGCCTTCGACTGTCGACCCCACCAAAGTCACCTTTGCAGGCCCCGTGAAGGCGGCATCTGCAAACACCCGCAAACCGTCGCTGGCGCCCACGATTGAACTGTCTTGCGCGCTCAGCTCGCCATTGCCAAACAACTGCGCTGCCGCTGCTGTTCCACTGCCCACCAAGGAGCTGCGCTGCAGCGACAAACTCGATGCAGCAGACACCAGCGCGCCCGCAGTGCGCCCCTCGACATAGCTGTCTGAAACCAAGACCGAAGACCCGACAGTGTCACTGCGCTGCAAGCGCAAGCCAAAACGGCTACTGACCACTCGCGAATTGCCAGCCACACTGGCCGATGCGCCCGAGACCAGCGCGATGCCATCTGCCCCAACTGCTTCGATCGTGCTTGCCTGCATGTTCAGCTGTGCGCCTGAACCGACATTCACTTCACGCATCGACGCCCCCGTGGCATTGAGCCGGGCGTTGGCGTTCAGACGGTAGCTATCAAGCAGGGTAGTATCGTCGATGTCACGCGTACCATCGACGAAAGTCACTGCCGCGGCAAAAGGGCTGGCCAGCAGTAATAACGGCGCCAAGCGCACTGCTTGAACCATTGGGCTTAACAAGGCATTTCTCATAGACTTCATGACCTCTCTCATGTCGAATATCAAGTGATAGCCGACAAGGCTATCGAGGGTTTTCCTACAATTCTGTAGGAAAAGCCCTCAAATAAAACATGAAGACCTCAATGCCCACCCAACTGGCCAGGCTCGTTTAAACAACCGTCAGGGCCGGATTGGGCAGCTACCTTTTGCGTCGTGCATTGATACTATTTGCTCCACTTGGAGTGAGGTGATGGTTTTGCCCTCCAATTCAAAACTGTACGTCACACGCCCCCGCCCCTCATGCAGCGTGCCGTTATAGTTGAAAATTGGAAGAATATAGTCCGCGTAGGGCTGTACACGCCATACGAGTTCATCTAGATCGGCTTCAGTCAGCTCCACCGGGTCGTCGAATACAGTATCATCGATTACGGTTTCTCCGGTAAAACCATGTACGGCATACCAGTGGAAGTTCACTACTTCTCCAGCCTTCAAACCGTAACCACGCAGGTCTCTCACCAGAACCCGAATTGCCGGGTCCAGCGGGCTGGGGGACTCATCATCATACAAGGCACTACAGGTTAACCATCCAAGAGGAGGGGTTGTATTCCCCCCCAGGAACTCAGGCGCATCTGGACGCAAGACCACTGCATCCACTGCGACAATCGTTGCTTTCGACTTGGCCCGATTGGGGACGCTTGGGCGTTCGACTACATAATGCAGCGGAACATCTCCGTTATTCCGTGCCTCGATATAGGGCCAAGGGATGTTTTTTTCTATTTCGCTGCCAATCTCCGATGCCTTGACCTCATGATCAGCCTCTTGTATATGCACACTATCCCAATAGAAACTGATTACATCGTTTTCTCTCAAGGTTACATCGACTACCACCTTGACGGTAGCGGGTTTCTCTTCATCAACCGGCAACAGCTTATTTTTATTACCTGATTCACCATAAACCTCAGCCTCGGCCAGTCTCGGGTTAACCGGGTTCGGCCATTCAGGATCAACACCGGGGTCTACAGGCCCCACGACCTCCAGGTTGACGTTTACATCGATGTTCCTGCTGCCCTGGGGAACCGTACCCCGGCGCAATGCATAACTGACATTGGTTACTTTGTTACCCGTACCTGCGTCACTATATTCACCCCACAACTGCGCGCCCGACAGGTTAAATTCAAGTGGGAATTTTGGCACATTGCCCACCTCCCGCTCGCCCAACGGCAACGTACCCCAGGTAACTTGCACCCAATCCGTAGGCTTCCAGTTGCTGAACGATGGAACTTGCACCACTACCCCGGTATAAGCGTCTTCCTGATCAATCAGGCCATCCTCCGCCAATGGCACCACTGGGTCTTGAAGCCCGTCAGGCAGGGGGCCTATCGCCACGCCCACAGCCAAAGGCATTGACAGCCTGCTGACATTAATGGCTTTGTCCACCAGCACATAAAGCACGTAGACACCGCCATCCCCGACATCCTCGATTGCGCTTCGGGGCACCGTCAATTGCTTCGGTAGGGTATCGACCGTAGCCGTAATAATGGGCACAACCGAATCAAGATCATCAGGCACATGGTTTAACCAATACACATGGACCTTGTCGCCAGCAGCGTGGGTGTCGTAGGCCGGCAAGGTAACAGTAACACTGTCAATATTTTCATCGGTAACATCAACCAGTGCAGGCATGGCCACAGGAAAACCATTACCGTAGGGCGGTACGCGGTCAAAGATCAAACTCAGTGTTTCAGATTCTGTCGGGGTCCCATTGTACCTAAGCACCTTATAACTGAAATGCTGCGGGCCATCCACCCAGCTTCCAATATGCTCTTTAGTTATCGTAACCGTCAACGGGAACAATTCAACATCCGACGCGGTATATTCATCACTTGACAGTAGTGTTGGCACACCGCTCTCAGTCGTGTGGTAGATCTCAAGAACATCAAACAGGGTAGGCGGGATTGAATCCATCAAAGGCCAGGCTTCAATGGTGATAGCAAGACGCTTGGAAGGGTCAGTCAACACCGAACTGTACACCGTACCATCGGGGTGTGCCAACAGCTCCGAACTGATGCCCGGTTTTTCAAGCGAATCGGCATCCAGCTTTATTGCTCGAGCACGCCTAACTTTCTGGCGCGTTCTTTCAGCTTCTGTATAGGTTCTGCCTTGTTTTTTCATGATTTAACCTGCTATGGCCAATATCAATTGTTAAGGGCAGCACTCACCCAAACCAAAGTTAATCACTTACTGGCCAACCATGAAACTGGCATTTTTATCAGTTGACAATAAATATCGAACTCGCGCTACACCTCAGCCAAGCTGGTTGCGCTTGCGCGCAACGCGCCATATTTAGCGCATGATAAAAAAGGCCTGCAGATGTGCAGGCCCTGGCATGCTAGCCACAATCAAGTAACTCATTGACCGGATTAGGCACCCTGCGACGCCAGGCGGTCCACCGCGTCATACCCATAGTTGGCAGTAACGCCTTGCGCAGGGACATGCACCTGGGCCAGGCGCCCCAGTGGGTCATAGGCCAGTTCACGCTTTTCCTCGTCCTGAGTCAGGTTACCGTCAAGGTCATAGCACAGTTCGATCAACTCCTTCTTGTACGGCGTCTCACGCTCTACACCCTGTTCATCATCGAGCTTCATCCACGCCAATTGAATACCCGTCAATTGCACCGGATCTTTTTCATTGGTGAACAGATACGTAGCATCGAGCGTACCACCTTCGAAAGAAGTCCTGACACGGGTGATATTGTCGCGTCCGTCGAAGCGGAATAGCTGAGTTTTTATCTTGTTACCGTAAGGGTCGACAGGCACATACTCGCTCTCACCTTCGCAGGTGTATTTCGACAACCTGGCCCGGCTATCGTATTCGAAGGTTTCATGGCGCAGCCGCCTTCCATCTTCCTCCCCCTCTGTCAGCGTTTTGCTGTCAATGCCATCCACCTCGTTATACGTTTGCACCAACGTTTGCACCGCGTCGCCAAAATCGAAGCGACGACGAATTTCACGATCGAACTCGTCATAGAACAGTGTGGTTTCAAGGCTGCGCACGCTTCCGTCCGGGTCCTCGGTTTCAGTCAGAATGCGGGTGGTCCTGCCCAATGCATCATAACCGAAGGTACTGGTGAGGTTCTCCAGAGTGGTTTGCTGCAACTGCCCAAATGGGTTGTAGTCATAGAGCTGGGTATTGCCCAGCACATCGGTATAACTCAGCATACGGCCTTTCAGGCTGTGCACATACACCATCTCATACGACTCTGTACCGCCACTGAATTGGCGCTTTTCAACTTTCAGTTCACCCGTACTGAAATACTTACGTTCGAGTGTCTCGTTATTTTCGGTACAGTGCATCAGACGGCCGTTATGTTCGTCATACACATAGTCTGCTGCTTGGCCCAGCGTTCTGCGGCTTAATGGCTCCTCGCCCAGTTGCGGAACGTACTCATAGTCGATGCGGTTTTCTGCTGGCGTGATCACCGCCTCAGGCTGACGCTGCCCGATGCGATACAGCAGGGTGCGCACGCGCCCGCCAGTCACCGACTCGATCATGCGGTCCAAGCCATCGAAGGTCTGTGTGCCCAACACGTGATCCACGTTGTCGGTGCTGTCGAGTACCTTGATCAAGGTTGGCAAATCGCCCTTGCTGTGCAACGCATAGTCGCGGTGTACCACCGAACCATCTGGCAGCGTCTGGTCCACTTGCCTGTCAAATTCATCGTAGGTTGTGGCCGTAACGGATCCACGTGCATCCACTTCCCGCACGGTGCGCCCCAGGCCATCGTAGAAGTACTTGTGCAAACTCACTTGGGCACCTTTGCTGTCCAGGCGCTCTACATCCACGGGCTGCCCGAACAGGTTCAGCCGGGTAACGGTAGTGCCGGTGAGCAGCTTGCGCTTGATGGATTCACGCCACTCCTTGCGTACGGGCCCAAGGCGGTCAGGTAGCCCTATCGGGTCGGTCTGCGTGCAGATACGCACTTTATCCGGCCCCATTTCACTGCTGCGCTGACGCCAGTCGTCATACTCATACAGGGTCCTCAGCGGCAGATTCTTCAACTCCAGCCAGTCGTATTCGACCTCTTCCAGCAAGTTGCCAAGCGCGTCATAGCGAGCACTGTACGCTAACCGCTCTTGTTCCCTGGCTGTTGCGGTGGGGCCAAAGTCCGGGTCCTGGCGCGTCACCCGTACAGCACGGTTTAGCCCGTCGACGTAGCTCCACGTTTGTACCCCTTTCACATCGACCTGCTTCTGCCATGCCTGTTGGCCATCGGATGACAGGTAATAGCTGTAGTTGCGTGACGCCTCGTACTTGCCGTTAGGGTCGACCGTTTCGCACGTTACGCGACGCAGTTCGTCATACACGTAGGCAATCTGCACCTGGTTGTCGTCGTAGTTGAGCAACGGTTCGCCAATCAGTACCGAATACTGCAGGGTATTGACCTTCTGGGCGTGTCGTGCCAGTTCCTTGTTGTTTCCCTCAGCATACTTCAACTCACGGGCCGACAACGGTAAGCCGTGGTCGAAGCCAGTCAGGGTTTCCTGGGTCTGCACGGCAGGGTGGCCTTCTACCGAAACCTCACTGTATGCGTATTCAGTGAGGGTTACCTTGCCATTGAGGGTAAGCTTTTGCTCACGGGGACGCCCATGCTCCAGCGAATTGAGGGGCTCGTCGTGGTGCAAGGTCACCAACTCCGACAACAGCGCATCATCGCGCCCTCGCAACTGCTGCTCATGGCTACGCAATGAGGCGCCGCGTGCATACCCATCTTTATCTCGCGATGCAACCAACCTGTAGCGATACTCGTTGCGTAAGGTTTCGGCGCCAGCTTCGCCAGGCCCCGGAATAACCTCCACCGTCTTGAGCATACGCTCGAACTCTTCCGGGTCGTCGGCGGCTGGGTAGTACGACATCACTGTCCGCTTGCCGTTGGCTTCTTTTTTTTCCACCAGGTTGCCGTGCTGGTCGTAATTGGTAAATTCCACCTCCTCGCGTGAATTGCCGCCCAAACCCTTGCGCCAGGTGGTGGTAGTCGTATCAACCAGCTGGAAGTTATTGGGCTGTTCCTTGAACGGCCGGTTGGCAACTTCCGGGTACCCGAGGGTCTGGGTTTCGATACAATCGTTTTGCGTGGTGACCTGCTCGACCATCAAGTGGAAGCGGTTGAATGAGGTCTTGACCGTGTACGCCGGCTTTTCACCCTGGTAATGCGTGGCTGTACTGTCGTAGAGATAGTCCACACCTGTGACTTTGTAGAGGTTGTCTTCCCCGTTATCTTCCCAGGAGATACCGGTGTTGTTGCCCAGGAAATTGTTCGAGCTGAACCTGTAGTCGGTACGTACTTGCGGCTGGTTGGCCCCTGGCGTGACCAGGTGACGTTCTACATGAGGCAGTGTACGGCCGACGCCTGGCAGGGTATGCCCAGCCTCCTTGTAGAACACTTCTTCAAAACCGTTGACCGGTGTCCACACGCGCTCAATGCACCGTACCGTGCCGATCGTCTTGTATTCGAACTTCCAACGGCCCTTGTCCGCGGTCGGCAAAATAACCTTGATCAGTTCACTGTCATCGCACTCCAGCGTATAGACAGCTTCCGCCACCGTGCCTCGATTGAGCGTAATCAGGATCTGGCTGAGGTTCGAATAATCGATTTCCAGCAGTTTTCGCTTGCTGTCATCTTCTACCTCAGCCAGGCAAGGCACGCGCTTGGGTGAAATACCCGGCATTGGAGAGGGCACATCCACCTGGCGGTATGTCAAGGTAATACCATGCCCGGTCGGTGCCAACACCCGTATCGGTAATGCCACTTTGCCGGCCGGCTGGCCCGCCTCGCTGATATCGTGCAACCCAAGCACTTCGATCATTTCCGACTTGTGTGCCACACGATAGAGGGTGGTATTGCCAGTAGAGATATTCTCGAAGTGAAAGCTGTCGATCTTGCGCTCCGGGATCACAGGCTGCTGGCCCGGGCCGTTGTCGAGCACCTTGAAACGCTCGCCGCTGTGCAGGCTGAGCATCTGACTTTGCGGGTCATACTCGCTCAGATTCAAGCGCCAACCAGCACCAAAGCCTGAGTTTTCGGGGTTCATCGGGTTGAAACCAATACGCAAGGGTAAGTTGGGGCCGTTCAAGTGATTGGCCACCAACTCAGGCAACTCCAGCAACACATTGTATTGCCCCGTTCGTGGATCGACACCACCTTGAACGAAGCTCATGAAATTGAATGCATTAGAATGCACAAGCGAATTCGTAGTCATTCTGTTGTTCCTTTACTTAAGAAAGATACCGCCCCCTTGGGAGGGGGCGTGGGGCGGGGGCAGCCACGCTTATTGGAACTTCCAGTGCAGAAAGTTTCGGACGTCAGTCGCGCTTATCGAGCCGTCGTTCAACTGCTGGCCCCAGTTGATATAAAGCGCACTTTCCGTTCCGTAGTTATCGATCAGCGTAAAAAACAACGGCTTGCTCAGGGACTCACGCCACTTGATATCCTTCTGGTCATACCAGAACGTCATGTCCGAAACGCGTTCGAGCGACACCAGTACTGTGCCGGCAGAGAAATGCTCATCCGTTACGAATTCTCGATTCAAGGGTGTACCCGCTTCCTGCAACGCCAAGAACTCCATTTCAATCTGATATTCAATGCGGCGATCAGCGCTGCGCCCCGGCAGTACCTGCGGCACATAGGCAACGCCGACATAGCTGGCGAACGTTTCATCGAGCAATTCACTTTCGTATTTCAGCATTGAAATATTGTCGAAGCGTACATCGACGAAACTGCGCTGCCCCCTGGCCCGTAATGTCCAATAGTGCGTGGTGTATCGCCAATAGTTGTGACCGTCGACAAGGGCTCCAGTGTTATCGACGATGTCAACCCCACCGCGTTCAGCCACGCGTTTTCCCGTAAAAGGCTCCAGGTCTGCGACATCCAGTTTCTTGGGTACCAGCCCACCCAGTTCTACCTCACCATCAGTGGGGTTTTTTTCGTAAGAGGAGAACGTCTTGTTGTCATAGCTCTGAAACTTGGCCCGAATCCATCGTACCTCGCTTTCTGTGGTTTGAAGGTAGACCGTTACAATGCGCAACGCCTCCTCCTTCCCCGTTACCCCCACCCCCTTTGACTGGTCCTTTCTCGCCTGCGCCTCTTGCGCCTCTTTTACAGAAACCAACCCTTCGCCAGCGGGTAGGTAATCAAAGCGGTTGCGAAACTTGCTGGCGACCCACTTTTCTGTGTCAGGTCCGATCACTTCAGTATCAGCAGGTAACCACGGGATCGGTGTGCCATTGCGATGGGTAAGCTGCAACGTTGCCAGCTCTGCATCGCTTACCGGGTCATAGATCGTGTTGCCTGCACCATCGTCAAATGGAGTGGTCTCGATGTGAATATCAACAGCCACCTGTTGCCTGCCATTGGCCCAGGCATTTTTTCGCGACGTGTTATTAAGGAACAACTTGAACTGATTCAGAGCCTTCCAGCGCTGGGTACTGCTTGAATTTGACAGGCTCCCATGAATATCATGCTCGATAACGGCGATGCCAGCCTGACCGCCATAAACCCCCGCTACCACACTGACTTCACCCGGGTTCGACTCCGGCGCGGTGTACGTCCCATCGTCAAGCGCGCCTTTGCCGTACAACTCCCACGTTGTGCTTAGCACCGCTGGGCGGTCACCCCATGTTACGTCCGAGGCCTGCCCAGTGAGCGACTCGCCGAGGGTGAACGTTTGTGAGTCAGAAGCGCGCATGTTCGGCACGTAGAAAGGTTGCATCCGCAGCGGCGCGCGCATGGCGAGGATGACCACTGTCGCGTAACCCCTCTCATACTGCCCGTTGGTTACCCTGATACGCTGGAGGCGAATGGGTTCATTGTTCGGGGGCACATCCGGGGTGAAAATGGCATGCGGCGTTTCGTTATCGTCCGCTGGGTCTCGCACGATGGTGCCGAAATTGTCGCCATCAGTATCCCAGTCCACCCTTCCACCCTGCGATGCGGTCAGCCGGACGGGGTCGTCGCCCCTGGCCCAGATCACTACCCGCGGTGAAATGACCAAGTCCTCAGAAGACGCGACTACCAACGCCGACTTGCTTGCCCCCTCCTGCACATTGTCAAATTGGGCCTTGATGTTCATCAGGCGTTGCCGAAGTGGGAACGTGCTTGCAGCCGGCGCCGTGTAAGCACCAGCTTCGATCTCCCCTGAATTGCGTGGGCTTTGCACATCCAGAGCAGTCCAGGAGTCCGCCGGCGAATTCCCGACCGTGAACCTGGCGTGCTTGCCTGCAGCCACTTTGCCAATGCGCGGTTGCATCTGACGGGAAAAAGCAGGGGCTTGGACATCGCCGAAAACGATCATGTCATAAGGTCTATGCTCCTGCTCCTCCAGGTTGACTTCCTTAGCATCGGGCAACACCAGTTGCTCTAGTGCAACGGCTACGCGGTTCTCGGCGAGCGGCGCACGCTCCCGGCTGATCAACAGCGCACTGTCGTAGTTGGCGGTATCACTTTTGCGCGGCAACAAATAAGGCAAGTGGACGCCTGGTGGGGGAGTTTCGATACCGCCAAGTAGTTGCATGAACACCAGCAGCGCCCCATCGTCGTCCGGGCTTGTACCACCGCCCGCCCCGTCGGGTGCTTGCTGCACAGACACCTCAATGCGCTTGGTGGACAAGCCGCTATGCCCGAAAATGTTGAAGTCCAGTACCGGCAGTGGGCTGCTGATAAGCCATTCGTACTGCAATTGCTCGAGGATGAACGCTCCCATCTTCTGCGCTGCGTCGGCATTGCTGCCGAGCGTGCAGGTGGGTTCGCTGGCATCGGTAATGTCGAGCATGACCTGGTACTTGTTCAGGTATGGGTGTTGCTGCACTTTCAGGCGCCCATACACTTCGAACTGATAACCCATGCCCATTTCCAGCACATGGCTTCTTCTGAATTGCTCGACGTTGGCCGACATGATCGTCGACGAAACACACTGCCCGGTGAGCAACTCCATACCCACCCGCACCTGGGTCGAAGCACCTGAGGCGCCTTTGAAAGACAACTGCGGCGGGCCCAGGGTGAGGTTTTTGAAGGCCACCTTTTCAGTGCGGGCGGTGGGGTCGATATAATACTCACCCTCGATGATGGGCAAGCCACCACGCAGATTGAAGTGCTCGACGAACTGGGCCTGCAACGCATCGTTGACAGCATCACGGCCTAGCGCCAGCACCGCGCCCCAGTCGCGCATGCTATCGCCCTCTGCGAGCTTTTCGAGCAATGCCTCTTTGCTATTGTTCGTCATGGTCAGGTCCTCGCCGCGCTCAGGCTGCTGAAGGCTTTTTTCACCGCGTCCATGGCCTCGAGCTGCTCAGCGGTATAAGGAGCGTTGGCGTTGGCGCCATCAATGGCCTGGTTCACTTCATGGAACGCCTGGGCTTCTTCAGAGGTGTACGGCATTGGCAGAACAGCGTAACTCCAATTACCGTCATTCTTGTCAACACCGGCAATGATCACGTAATCGCCTTCATCCGCCCCCGGGTTGTAGATACCCGCGGCCTCATTGAGCGTTCCTTTGCCCTTGGCCACGAACCATTTTGTATCGCCAGGAAGCAGGTCTTGCTCACCTCCTCCCCAACGCTGAACGGCCAGCACCAGTTTCAGCGCTCCGCCTTCTTGTGCCTCCACCTTCACCGTTGCAGTGGTCGGAAGCCAGAGGACCGTGATATCGATGGTTTCGGTACGGTTACCACCGGTAACCTGCACCTGGTCCAATTGCATGAGCGCGCCAAGCACTTGCCCGGCGTCCGGGTCGCGCTGGGGTGCGACATAGACCTTGACTTGCTTGTCCCTGGGAATCTTCAGCTCGTCATATTCGCCGGCTGTGGGGTCACGCAGGTCACCTTTGAACCCAGCACCCTTGGCCCAGACCAATTCTGAGTCGACGCTTCCTCCCTCCAGCACATAGCGTTGCGGTTGTTCGCGGTTGGAATAGAGCGCATTAAGCAGCATCGGCCTTACCGCTACGGCTTTGGGCACGACAGTGAGCAGGGCGCTGCTGCTGTTATCGCCCACCGTTGCAGTGATGATGACCTGACGGAAGGCGCCAGCAATGGTGTCCGCTTTGGGCGCTTTGTATACGCCGTCGACGATTTCGCCCAACTGCTCAGGCCCCCCGGGGTTTTCGGGATCGTCTCGCCGCGCCTTGACCGTCCATTCCACAGTCCCAGGCCGGGGCTCAGGAGTGAGGGTAAGCGGTTGGGAGCCCCCGGCGATGAGAGTTGTCTCTATCGGGTCGATCGCGAAGGTAGTGAGGGCGGGCGCCAGTTCGCCTAGCATCGAGATATCGCCTGGGGCCTCCAACATGTCCATGACCGAGCGTTGACCGTTGCGGAAGATCAGGCCGTTGAGCCGCAGAAGATCAACCACTTCTATTCTACCGAGGATGGAAGCCATCGCCGCTTCAATTCGAGAAACGATTTCAGCCTTGATAGTTGGAACACTATCTTTGAATTTGCGCAACACACCTTTGTCTTCGCGAGCACCGTTGTAGGGCTTAGTCCATGCCTCACCAGTAATTTGCACATCGCCTTTGACCAGGGATAGGATGGGCGCTGTCGGGTCAAAACTAAGCGTACATGTCGCCTTGATATCGGAGTGTAGCGTCGACATCTGAAGTCCAGCGTTAGGATCCCCCCGCATCCACAGTTCTATGCGGCCGATTATCTCTTCAGCATCCCTCGCAACATTCCACTCAACTTTGACCCCACTATCAACAACTGTAAATTTAAATTTACCCAATCGCTCATCGGGTGCAACAACGCTCCACCATAAAGTCCCTTTGATTTGTCCGTCTTCAGCCCGATGTAACAGCTCTCGCCGATAGAACATCAGTGCCCCCCAAGACGCCTCAACAAAAAAATCGTTGGCGTCGCGAATATACTCCCACTCAGAAAGTTCAACACCTTCCATAGTTTCGACAAGCGTTGAGAACACCTGTTTCACCCACACTTCATTAGACAACATAACGTTCATCGAATATGAGCCACCCTCCGCGCGTGCAGGCAGTAAATATGGCATATCGCCATCCGCCCCAGGAAAGCCACCCTTGTCGTCGCCATTGAACGCTACACCCACAATGACCGCACCCTCTTCCAGGTCTGCCTGGTTCGTACTGGCCACCGGGGTTCCCGCCTTGCCCAGGGAGTGCGTGCGAACCCTGAAGGAGGTCGGGTTCAATACGTTCTCCACAGGTGCCAGGGTATTCAACTCCCAAATTTGCTCGCCCCTCCCGGGCTCCTTGAACTGCGCTTCAATCAATTCCCCTAACTTGGTGTTCAAGTCTCCCCATTGGCTCACTTCAAAGTAATAAGCACTGCTTTCCGACAGGTCCAGATACACGCGACCGTCTTCATCAACCACCCCGCCTTTGCCCTCGTTGAGCTTGATGTTCATCTTCACGCGGGGCGCGTTCAACGGGTCAAGGTGCGAGATACCCACCAGCGTTGGGAGGCTCGAACCTGCCGCCCGGACCCATTCGGTCAGCTTGCCGCCCACCACTGGCATGCTCAGGGCGGCCATCGAGCTGCCTATGTTCGAGTTCTCGAACGACAGTACCGGTGCACCGAACGTAAAGTTGGACAGCCGGGAAAACTTGCCGCTCTCCGTCTGTGCTTCACCCGATACCGGTTCGATCCAGGCCTCTGTATCGGCGCGCAGAATGTGCTCCTGCATCAGCAGAAGGTTCGCTTTTTGGCGGTCGTAGACCAAAAACGCACCCCAACCGTAGGTTCGAGGCGCTTCTTTCAAATAGTTGTAATATTGCACGAGCGTTGGCCTGGCCATAACTGTTCTCCTATAGCGTAGCGGCACAATCCCTCTGGACCCTGCACTCAACAAGCGCAAATGGCCCAAATAGATATCATGGGTTAAGCGGCGTCGACTGCGACGGGTACTTCAAATAAAACGCTCCATTATTGAAACTCACCCGAGCATACAAGGTGAAGTTCTCGCCCTCTTTCAACTTTCGAAGTTCCGACTTAGGCAACATTTCATTTTTCACGCCTTCACGCACTTCGGCATCGGTAATTGGCTTTTCGTCCCGAACGATGAACTGCACCGTCTCACCCCGCGGATTCACTCCTTCCATTACGATGGTCAGCAGTTGCCCCCGGGCAATAAACGGCCATTTGATCATGTTCAGCCTGGCTCCCGCTTCAGGCAACTTATGGAGATAAACAGGGCCATCAGTCAAATCAACCGTCGGCAGCGTTGCGCTATCCAATGGCTTGATACGCAACTTGTAAGGCATCGAGTCGATCGTGCCTGACTCACTCGACAGCCTGTAGAACACGTTGAACCGCCAACTGGCGTCCGCAGGGGTACGCCCCATATTGCCAGGCACATATTCGGGCGGAATCAAGAAACGCAACGGATCGTCCGGGGAGTCGGGCACTTTGGCCACGTATTCGCCAAGTGGCCCAGTACCAGCCCAGTGCACCTGCAGCTCCTCACCCGGCAACGTGATCGCGCGCGGCACATTAACGTAAACACCACCTGTAGACAGATCAGCTAATATATGGCCAATGTCTGCGTCGCCATCCGCCGCTGCGCCCTCAACCGAGGGCACATTCAGCACACGTGCATTGTCCACAGCGACTTGCAACACTTCTGAACGCAGTGCTTGACCTTGTCGCCCATACAGGTAAGAAACGCTCACATTTGAGCCCTGGCTGAGAGCCAGGATTTGCGGGCTGATATGAAACAGGATCGAAGCGGCTGCCCGGGTGCTAGGGTCGACCCGCACCGATGGCATGTACAGCTGGCCTCCGGGGATGGACCACTGCAAGGTGAGGTAATCTGAATCTGCAATGCCAGGATAATCCGGCAGTTTGACCAGCAGGCCATCGGGGAAGCGACTTGGGTCCAGCGATTCGCCTTCGACGTACCCATCGATCGTGGGTTTTTCAAGATACCCTGGCAGCGTGCTTGTGGAGTCGACCTCTAGCCGTTGTACCGGCGATTTCAAAAGCCCACCGACTGCAAATGCGATCTCATAAGAAGCAAGTACATAACCTGGGTCAATCCAGTCAAATTCGCTCTTGGGTACCGCATGACTGATTGCGCTTTCTCCAAAATGCTCCTCTGCAACGGTTACTACTTGTTGCCACCTGCCTTCGGGCGTACCGTCCGGGTCATAGCATTCGACCGTCAGGGTCACTTTGTCGCCTATCTGCATCGCCTGGTAGGGGGGCACTACAACACGCACCCCTGAACTCGGTAGGTTGACAGGCTGAACAATCAAGCCATGGGAGTCCACCACTTGCAGTACAGACAGGGTTTCAACGTGTCCGCGAGGCCTTACCCCGATATAGCAAAAGGTTCGTAATGATGCTGCTTCATCCGAACCGCCGTCCGCCTCACTGGTGTAGGAATAAAAGGCCTCTCCCCCTGCGGCATCTTTGATATAGCTGTTGGTAATTTTGACTTCGAGGCCATCTACCAAATGCTCCGCCTCAAGCGTGTAGTTCGCCGAATAGTCATAGGCTTCACCGGCAGCGCTACGCCCTAACCAACGGACCACCACGTAGTCGTTTACCGCCATGCCCGTGTACTTGATCACGGTCTTCAACGGCTCATCGCCCAATGCATTCAGGTCGATTTCATTGAATGCGGTTAAGCCATCAATCGTGGGCGCCTCCAGAGCCTCGTCTTGATTTAGCTGCTTATTCATGTTGGGAACGCCCAAAAAGTGTTGAGGAACTGCACGCCGCGTGGATAAGCAGACGCGCTCCGCCATTCGCCAGCTCTTCGAACAATGCTTCGTTGGCATGGGTAGTCATGGTCAGGTCCTCGCCGCACTCAGGCTGCTGAAGGCGTTTTTCACCGCGTCCATGGCCTCGAGCTGTTCAGCGGTGTAGGGAGCGCTGGCGTTCGTGCCATTGATGGCCTGGTTCGCTTCATGGAACGCCTGGGCTTCTTCAGAGGTGTACGGCATTGGCAGAACAGCGTAATTCCAATTACCTCCATTCTTCTCAACACCGGCAATGATCACGTAAACGCCTTCCTCCGACCCCGGGCTGTAGATACCCGTGCCCTCATCAAGGGTTCCTTTGCCCTTGACCACGAACCATTTGGTCTGCTCAGGAGGCAGGTCTTTCTCACCTTCCCCCCAACTCTGAATGGCCAGCACCAGTTTCAGCGCTCCACCTGCTTGTGCCTCCACCTTCAGCGTTGCGGCAGTCTGCTTCCAGAGAACCGTGATATCGATGGTTTCGGTACGACCGCCACCGGTAACCTGCACCTGGTCCAGCTGCATGAGCCCGCCAAGAACCGGCCCGGCGTCCGGGTCGCTCAGAGGTGCGACGTAGACCTTGACTTGCTTGTCCATGGGGATCTTCAACTCGACGTATTCGTCGGCTGTAGGGTCTCGCAGGTCACCTTTGAACCCGGCACCTTTGGCCCAGACCAATTCCGATTCGATGCTTCCTCCCTCCAGCACATAGCGTTGCGGTTGGCCGGGATTGGAATAAAGCGCATTAAGCAGCACCGGCCTTACCGATACGGCCTTGGGCACGACAGTGAACAGGGCGCTGCTCCTGTTCTGGCCCACCGTTGCAGTGATGATGACCTGACGGAAGGCGCCAGCAATGGCGTCCGCTTTGGGCGCTTTGTATACGCCGTCGACGATTTCGCCCAATTGCTCAGGCCCTACGGGGTTTTCGGGATCGTCTGGCCGCGCCTTGACCGTCCATTCCACAGCCCCAGGCTGGGGTTCGGGAGTGAGGGTAAGCGGTTGCGTGCCCCCAGCGATGAGAGTTCTCTCTATCGGATTGATCGCGAAGGTAGTGAGGGCGGGGGCCAGTTCGCCTAGCATCGTCACATCGCCAGGGTTGGCGAACGTATCAGCTACGGAGCGTTGCTCATTGCGAAAGAGCAGGCCGTTGAGGCGCAAGAGGTCAACAACCTCAACTCCCCCCGCCATAGCGTTGAAAATGCCCGCAATGTAGCCCTCTAAATGGTTTTTGAAAATGGCGAAATTTTGCTTTATTTCTTCTCCGTAGTCGTCTCCCGGATACCCCCAATCGCCATTAACAGTTAGCCCCCCCCTATTGAGTACGATTACGCCGTCTTCCATACTTGTTGAGAAAGAGCAGGATGCACGAACATCAAGATTCAATAGAGTGGTCAGTTCCTGCCACCCAGTACCCACGTTTAGCCTGATGTGAGCACCATGCTCGATTGCACCTGCAAAACTCCAACTACAATCAACTTTGCCAGGCGCAAAAGAAAATGAGAACTGCCCTAAATCCCCATGCACATGAAAACGCATCGAAAAGTCTCGCGTATCAACAATTTCATAAAACGCGCCTTCCATGAAGCGAATCGAGCCCCCTTGCGCCCCTGTGAAGAAGCCCGATGAATTTCTTGTGTACGTAAGTTCACCGGGGACATAACGCGTACCAGAGAGGCGGTCCAATAAACTATTTAGAACGTTTTTTACCCACGCTTCGTCACTCAGAACAACGTTCAATGAATACGGATTACCTGACTGCCGCTGAGGCAGTAAATACGGCATGTCCTCATCGCCCGAAGGAAAACCACCATTGCGAGCGTTATTGAACGCTACACCCACAATGACCGCACCTTCTTCCAGGTCTGCCTGGTTGGTACTGGCCACCGGGCTCCCTGCCTTGCCCAGGGAGTGCGTGCGAACCTTGAAGGAGGTCGGGTTCAATTCGCCCTCCACAGGTGCCAGGGCATTCAACTCCCAAATTTGCTCGCCCCTCCCGGGCGCCTTGAACTGCGCTTCAATCAACTCCCCTAACTTGCTGTTCAGTTCTTCCCACTGGCTCACTTCAAAGTAATAAGCACTGCTGTCCGACAAGTCCAGGTACACGCGACCGTCTTCATCAACCACCCCGCCTGCGCCCTCGTTGAGCTTGATGTTCATCTTCACGCGAGGCGCGTTCAGCGGGTCGAGGTGCGAGATACCCACCAGCGTTGGTAAGCTCGAACCTGCCGCCCGGTTCCATTCGGTCAGCCTGCCGCTCACCACTGGCATGCTCAGCGCGGCCATCGAGCTGCCTATACTCGAGTTCTCGAACGACAGTACCGGTGCACCGAACCTAAAGTTGGACAGCCCGTATAACGTGCCGCTTTCCACTTCCTTTTCACCCGATATCGGTTCGATCCAGTCCTCTGTATCGGCGCGCTGAATATGCTCCTGCATCAGCAGAAGGTTTGCTTTCTTGCGGTCGTAGACCAAAAACGCACCCCAACCGTAGGTTCGAGGCTTTTCTTTCAAATAGTTGTAATATTGCTGCAGTGTTGGCCTGGCCATAACAGCTCTCCACATAACGTAGCGGTAAGTTCTTTGGAACTTGCATTCGAGAAAGGCAAACAGCCAATAAAAACCTAAAAAAAAGTATAAAGACCTGCACACCGCTTTAATAAGCAGGCACACTCGCCGAGTAGATAAATAAACAAAGCGTTAACGGCCTGTTCCAGCCGCCGCCCACCTTCATGGCTCGCCAGAACAGTTTTAGAAGAGTCTTCCCTGCTGCACAACTGGCAGAATTAACAGGTAGCCCGCACGCGCCCATGCCGGTTGGGGGAAGGCGTACCTGTCAATTCTGCCAGGTGCGTACATCATTTTTTTATCCTAGCCTGCGGGGCAGACCAGTTGTTTCGGATAACGCCTGACGCCCTCACGGCAGTGATGGGAAGCGTGAACTCGCGCCCCTGAGCATGCCCGGTACAGGCCTCATAGCTTCACACCGGCTGTTCAACGCATGCCGCATATTCAGGAACCCTGCATCATGGCAACTACATCGAATGCCTTCAATTTTTCAAGTTTCATGCAGAACAGTGTCGACCCTCGCACTGGACTGTATACGCTGTCCATTGCTCTTCCGGCGTTGAACGCCAACGACTTGTGCGGTCCCGACCTGCCTTTGCAGTTGAGCTTCAGCTCAATGAGCAACGATAATAACGGGTTGGGTATAGGTTGGAGCCTGAAACTCAGCAGTTTCAATATGACCACCGGCATGCTCTCATTACACACCGGTGAATCCTTCAAAGTTTCAGACAACGGGCCTGACCACCCGCCCGTTATCACAGAAAAAAAACTGGATAGCTTCCACTTCAGCAATATCAGCAAGGGTAATAGAAAACGCATTCGTATTGCACATAAAGGCGGCCTGGTCGAAATACTCGAGCCTCAGGCAAATGACACTTTCACCGCCTTGCCTGTGCGCGTCATCGGTGCTTCCGGCCATGGTATCAACCTGCGCTACGATAC
This sequence comes from Pseudomonas sp. NPDC089743, assembly GCF_044748785.1. Classification (NCBI taxonomy): domain Bacteria; kingdom Pseudomonadati; phylum Pseudomonadota; class Gammaproteobacteria; order Pseudomonadales; family Pseudomonadaceae; genus Pseudomonas; species Pseudomonas sp. NPDC089743. The sequence continues at coordinate 17,666 of NZ_JBIVGS010000005.1, read as the reverse complement.
GACCAAGAGCAAGGCACGCCTGCAATCCATCACCGATGACAATGACCGTCTACTGCTGGAAGTAAAATACCCCACAGACATCCAGGCGGAGTTTACATTCAACCCCAATACACACAGCCCGGCGCGCTACCTGCTGCACCTGGAGCAGAACGAACTGCGAAAAATCACCCTGCCTACATCAAGTGAAGATTACTGGGAGCTGAAGTACAAGCTCTACGATAATCTCCCGTTCCTGAGCAGCGTGGAAAACCCTGATAAAGGTGTGGAGACGATCACTTATCACGAAGGTGCCGCAGGCCATAAGTACCCTGGTGTCGCGCGGCATCTACCTTCAGTCGATGAGCACTGGATCAAGCCTGATATACGGGACGAGCGCACTCACATACTTACGAAATACACCTACTCCAGCAACAATTTCCTGGGCAATGGTACAGGCCTGGTTTATGGAGATGAAGACGGGACGGACCAACTCTACCGTTTCACAGGGACTGCCTTTCAATACAGCTCTACCGCCGAACATTATCGGGATGGGAAAATCTACCGAACGGTCGTAAGCACATTTAATCGCTTCCATTTGATGACATCCCAGGTCACCACAGACAACGGCTGTATCCAGGCCATCACCACGAAATATCACGAAGAAGATAACAAACTGTTCAAAGACCAGCCTGATTACTTCCAGCTTCCACACACAGTGACAAAATCCTGGGAACAAGAGGGTAACCCAACGGTAGGCGACCACGAAGAAACGACAACCACCTACGACCGCCATGGCAACCTGTTGACGGAACGCAAAGCCGACGGCACACGCATGGTGCGTACCTATTACCCTGGGGCCGATGACCCTGAGGGCTTCGAACGCAACCTCAAGTCCGTCGTCATCTACCCTGCCGCCGCGTCCAGCCCGGGTGAACCGCCAGCCCAGATCATAAGCAGCGAATTCACTTATGCCCAACTGACTGCACTGCCTCAGCCTGACGCCGACCTGAACATGCCTGGATGGCTGTCGCTGGAACAGGAAGATATCTTCGAAGGCGAGGGCGAAACGCGCCAGTTGCTAAATACCAAAGTCCGCCACTACCTGAATAAAATCGACACCCCGTTCCTGCATGGCCGGCTGGACAAACAAGTCATGCATATCAACGGTGCAATCACCACCAGCGACTGGAAGTACGAACGGGTCAAGGACGGCAACGATCAGCTCACCTGGAGCCGTAGCACAGAAACCTTCACTGATCATACCCACACGCTAGTGAAAAAAACGGCCACCACCTATTCCATGCATAACGGCCAGGTGGTACTGGAACACGATGCCAATGACGTATTCACAGGCTATGAGCATGACGTACTAGGCCGTGTAATCGCAGAAATCGCAAGCCCTGGCACCCCCTATGCCACCACACGCACGACCGCCTACAAGCTACTCGACGACGGCGGGCGCAAACGTAGTTGTGAGGAAATCACCGACAGCAAGGGCGTAGTCACCCGCACCGTATTCGATGGCAGCCGCCGCCCCATTCGGGAAGAGCGTGAAGCCTGGGACGCCGTAACAGAAGAAGTCGTGAAGCGCACGGTAGCCGAGATGAACTATAACTCGGCGGGCCTGCTAGTGAGCGAACTCAGCTATGACTACCTGCCGGACAAAGACGGCAAGCCCCAGCCGCGTGTGCTCAAGCTTGAGTCGAGCTACGAGTACGACGGCTGGGGCCAACGGTGTGAAGAAGTACGCCCCGACGGCATCAAGGAATGTATCGACGCTACGCCACTCGAGCCTGGTGGCCAACTGGTCACCCGCTGGATCGAGAGCCCGAACGCGCCCGGACGCAGGCTGCAGCAGACCGTCAGCAAGCTAAACCGCTTCAGCAAGCCGGTTTACGAATACCGCCTGCTGGAGGAAGAAGTGGATCCCCCGGAAGGAGGCAAGCACCGGGTTACACGCGAGGCCGGCCGCACTGACTTCACCTACGACGGGCTCGGCCGCTGCCTGAGCCGGACCGAATCTATCCTGGACCCGACAGACGACGACCAGGTCATCAAACGCATCAGCAAGTTCACCTACGATGCCTTCGGCCGCATGACCAGCAATCAGCGGCCAGATGGCACGACCTTGGTGCGCAAGTTCGCCCCCCACACCATGGGCGAACTGGTCACTGAACTGCAGTTGAAAGAGAACAGTAACGCACCTGAGCTGATGCTCTGCGAGCGCAAGTTCGACGGGCTTGGCCGCCTGGAACGCATGACCCTGGGTGCGCGAGTGGAGACGTACACCTATAAAGGCACGACCCAGTTGGTCGACAAGCGCACGGCATTCAGCCTGGAGGCCACCGGTAAAGGCACCCGCAAGCGGGTGATCACCTATCAGTACAAGCCAGAGCTGACCGAGCAACCCAGCGAGCTCGTTGCAACCATGGAGGACGAGGACGGCCATGCCCTCCAGGAAGAGCGACAGAGCGCAGACTTCGAGTATGACAGCAAGAGTGCAGAAATTACCCACGCCAACAATGCACTGGGTAAACGCCGCTATGTGTACACCGACCAAGGCGACCTTCGCGAAGAACACCTGACCGAGACTGAGGGTACGCCTTACAACGTCACTTATCAGCAGTCCTGGCAAGGCCTGCCGACACAGCGCAAGCACAGCGATGGCCAAGCCTGTGAGTATGACTTCGATGAACACGGTCGCCTGGTATCGGTGTTACAGGGCAATCTCAAGTCGACGCTGAAATACTCCGAAGACACCGGCCTGCTAGAGACCACCGAAACCCGCGACACCAGCAACTCTGACCCGCAACAGCAACCTGTCACCCTGTGCACCCAGCACTATGACAGCCTGGGCAGGGAGACCCGCCGCACCTTGAGCGTCAACGGCATGGAACGCCAGCTGGTACAAGTGTGGCTGGACAACGACATGCTGCATTCGCGCACCCTTTGGCAAGGCGGGCAAAAACTGCGTGAGGAAAAGTACGAGTATGACAGCCTTGGCCGCCTGACCAAATACGATTGCCCTGTCGAAACCGCCAGCGGCCGGCAGATCAAAACCCAAATGTTCAAGTTCGACGCGGTGGACAACATAGAACGCTGCCGCACAACCTTCAATGACGGCGAGATTGACACTGCGCAATTCAGCTACTGCGCTCATGACAGGTTCCGGCTGGAAACGGTCACGCATACGCTGCCACCTGAAGGCTGCCCGAAAGAACAGACCTTCAGCTACGACGAACGGGGCAACATGCTCAACGATGAGTGCGGCAACGCCTTGTACTACGATAGCCTTGGCCGCCTGCAACAGGTGCAGGATGCCAACCGCACGGTGGCGGCGCAGTACGGCTATGACGGGCATGATCAGCTGCTTTACTCGGGCACTGACGCGCGCAAGATGCAGCGCCGCTACCTGGGCCTAAGCCTGGACAGCACATTGGAGGACGGCCTGCTCACCGAGTACCTGCAGGCCGGCGGCCAGCCTCGGGCACAGCAACAAGCCGGCAACGTCACACTGTTGCTTACCGACCATGCAGGCAGCGTAAACACCGAGTACGATGCCGACGGTACGCGCCATGCCCACTACGCCCCGTACGGTGAACAACTGCTCGAGGACGCCGGGCAGCCCCTGCGCAGCTTGCTGGCCTTCAACGGCGAAGCCCGCGAGCGAGCTTTTGGCTGGTACCTGCTGGGCAGCGGCTACCGCGCCTACAACCCTGGCCTGATGCGCTTCCACAGCCCAGACTCGATGCCGCCTGAGGAGGCCGGCATCAACCCGTACGTGTATGCCCTGGGCAATCCGGTTTACTGGCACGACCCCACCGGCCATCGCGGTGAACCCGTTACCCGTGGCCGCCAGGCACCGCTGGAACGGCTCCACATAGAGGAAAAACCCAAGGTACCTTGGTATGCCTGGTTGGGCGTCGCTGCCGCCGTTGCCATTTTCGTCGTATCGGCGATCGCAATGCCGTGGTCGGCTCCGGCCACCGTGGGCGTGACAACCAGCTATGTCATTGGCGTAATCGGCGTGGCTGCCAACGCGACCACTGCGGTCCTGCAGGGGGTGGCCACAGCGTACATGTACGCAGACACGGAACTTTCGAACCTGCTGCAGAGCTTCGCGACGGTGTTCTCCATTATCGGCATGTTTGCGGCCGGTTATGGGGCTGCGGCGACGAAAGCGGCGATGAACACGGCAAAATCGGCGGCCAAGGGCGCTCAAGCGGCGCCCGCAATTGGAAATGCGGGCGGGAAGACAACAATAATCAACAACGCTTATACGGAAACAACTAAAACTACAATTGTAAATCAAACCAAGATTATTGTTCGGCGCCCCCGCGCGAGTTTACGCGCGAACACCTTTGAAAACCCTCGCCCGTCAACAAGCTCGGCGGTTACACAACCTGTGAGCAGCAACACTAGTGTCTCTACTCAGCCGAGTACAGTCTCTCCGCCGGGTGCTGAGATGAAACCGTTCCTCAGCGGAAATCCGAATGTCGTCAGCCACCCAACCGGCTCACCGTACCACCCTAGTTTCAAACTTGACCTGGCGACACTAAATAACATCGATCATTTCGTATTGCGTCGGGGTCCTAATGGAACGTTTTTCACTGGCCCCCCCGGTAGTTAACAGGTTTTACGTCTCGCTGCCTCTGGCAGCGAGACGCCTCATCAAGTACCAAATAACCAGCAGAACATCCATTTATCCCAACAATTCATGAGCCTTTTCTTACATCCCCAACCCTGACGACCCTCTAACCTGCCCCCGCCTTTTCAACGTGACCAGCAGCAACAGCTGCCCTCACGCCCCGTCATTCGCTTCAGGCGCCTGCCACGAGCCTACTGTGCATCGTCCGTCGGCGCCGCCCAGGACACGCTCATGCTCCAGCTCGAACGGCGCAGGCTATTGCCGTTGCGCCCGCGCCTCGCCCCGCTGCCGCCACTGCTTGGCGGCTGCCTGGCGCTGGCTTTTGCCCACCCTGCCTTGGCAACCCCGTCCGACATCGCCTTCCAGCCCGGCTTCATGCGCCAGGCCCCCGGCCAGTCCACCGAGGCCGGGGCCCTGGCGCTGCAAAACCTGGCCGCGCAGGCACTCCTGCCGCCGGGGCGCTACCGGGTGCAGGTCTCGCTCAACCTCCGCCCCCTGCACGAACAGGACATCGACTTCATCGAGGGCCCGAATGGCAAAGGGTTGCAGCCCTGCCTGACGGCCGAACTGCTACGCACCCTCGACCTGCGCGAGCAGGCCTTGGAAAGACCGCTGCCAGCCGATGACAGCTGCGTGGACCTGGCGCAGCTGGTACCACACGCCAGTGCCGATTTCGACCCCGCTCAGTTGCACCTGTCGCTGTCGATCCCGCAAATCGCCCTGCGCCAGGACCGTTCGGGCAGCGTGCCAGAGGCCCGCTGGAGCAACGGCATCAACGCCGCCTTCATCAGTTACCAGGCTTCGGCCCAACACAGCAGCCAGCGCGATGGCCGCAGCCGCAGCAGCCAGGACCTGTACCTGAACAGCGGCCTCAACCTGGGGCCCTGGCGCCTGCGCAGCAAGCAGGCACTGCGCGAGGACGCCAATGGGGCACGCCGCTGGACCCGTAGCGACACGTTCGCGCAGCGCGACCTGCCAGGCCTGCAGGCCAACCTCACCCTGGGCGAAACCTTCACCAACAGCGACATGTTCCGCAGCGTGCGCTTCACAGGCGCGCAGGTGGCGTCCGACACGGGCATGCTGCCCGATGCAATGCAGCATTACGCGCCAGTGATCCGCGGGGTAGCCCAAAGCCGTGCCAAGGTAGAAATCCTGCACAACGGCTACCCCATCTATTCCAGCTACGTTGCGCCCGGCCCCTACGCCATCGACGACCTCAGCGTGGGCTCTGGCCATGGCGAGCTGGAAGTGGTCATCACCGAAGCCGATGGCCAGATCCGCCGCTTCACTCAACCCTACTCGAGCATGGGCAGCCTGCTGCGCGAAGGCGTGTGGCGCTACAGCGCGACCGTGGGCCGCTACGATGGCGCCGAACAACTCGACGACCCGCTGTTCTGGCAGGCCACCCTGGCCCGCGGCGGTGTCTGGGACACTACGCTGTATGGCGGCGTGCTTTCCAGCGAGTACTACAACGCCAGCGTAGTGGGCATGGGCCGCGACATCGGCCAGATAGGCGCGTTGTCGTTCGATGTCACCCGTTCCTCCAGCGCCCTGGGCCCCACGCTGGGCGACGCCCAAGGCCACAGCTTTGCCTTGCGCTACGGCAAAAGCTTCCAGAGCCGCACCAGCGTGCGCTTCGCCGGTTATCGCTACTCGACCGAGGGCTACCGCGACTTCGACGAAGCTGTGCGGCAACGGAGTAATGCCAGCAGCTACCTTGGCAACCGCCGCAGCCGCCTGGAAGCATCGGTGTACCAGAGCGTCGGGGACCGCAGCGCACTCAACCTGACTTTATCTCAGGACACCTACTGGCAAACCAGCCACCAGCGCCGCCAGTACCAGTTGCATTACACCACCCGCCTGGGCAAGGTCGCGGTCAACCTGTTTGCCTCGCAGGCCTTGGACTCGAAGAACGACGACAGCCGCATGTTCGGCCTGAGCTTGAGCGTGCCACTGGACTTTGGCCGTCAGCACCAGGCCAGCTTCGACGTGCGCAACAACGATGGCCGGACCAGCGAACGCGCCAGCCTCAGCGGCGGCTTGCTGGACAACCAGCTCAGCTACAGCACCTCGCTGGCCAAAGACGGCCAGGGGCGCACCAGCGGTGGGCTATCTATCAACTACCAGGGCAGCCAGGCCAGCGTCGGCATGGGCTACAACGAAGGCAACGACTATCGCAGCATGTCGGTGAACGCCAGCGGTGCGGTGTTGCTGCATGGCGACGGCCTGGCATTTGGCAGCCACCTGGGCGAAACCATGGGCCTGGTCCACGTGCCAGATGTGCCCGGCGTCGGCGTACAGAACACCCCCGCGGCGCGTACCAATACCCAAGGTTATGCACTGGTGCCCTACCTGCGGCCCTATCGGCTGAATTCACTGGTCCTGCAAACCGACGACCTTTCGCCGGAAGTGGTGATTGGCAATGCCAGCCAGCAAGTGGTGCCGCGCCGCGGCGCGGTGGTCAAGGCCAGCTACGAAACCGAGCATGTGGCCCGCATGGTGCTGACTCTGCGGCAGGCCGATGGCCAACCCGTGCCGTTTGGCGCCCAGGTGCTCGATGCCGTTGGCCAGAGCCTGGGTGTGGTCGGCCAGGCCGGCCAGGCGCTGGTGTCTACCCGCACAACGGGCCCGCAAACCATACGCGTGCTGTGGGGCGAGGCCAGCGATAAAGCCTGCACACTGAACATCGACCCGCAAGCACTCACACAAGAGAGTGGCTATCGCCTGCAAACCCTGCAGTGCCAACTGCCGGTAGCCAACAGCCAGCCCCCGCTGCCCGGCGACAATACCCAGGAAATGCTCTGATGACCGCGTCCACCTTCAACATCGACCGCAGCTTGCGACTGACCGCCTGCTGCCTGGCACTGGGCCTGTTCTCTGGCAACGCTTACGCCGACTGTAGTTTCCAGACGAGCGCCACCTATATGACCTACGTGCGTGACATGAGCACATTCTGGGTACCCCGCGATGCCCCAGAGGGTACCGTGATCGGTACCTACTCAATGACCGCGAACAACAGGGAAGGCGCCAGGGTCTCGTGCGTGTGGGTCCCTACCAGCCCGCCCAAGGCAAGGCTCACCAATACCGCGCCAATCTTCTCCGGCACCCTGCCCCCCCTGGAGGGCAAGAATATCAATGGCCACGTCCTGGAAACCAACATTCCCGGGATTGGTGTGTACTTGGAGCTTGGTACGCCTTTCGACGGCCAGACCAACAACTCCTTCGCGCCTGATCCTGGCACCTCCCCTGTCATACCCTACTCAGGGACCATGCGAGACCAGCCTTTCAACGTCTTGGTGTCGACGCTGCGTGGCAATGCCTGGCTCATCAAGACAGGGCCAATCGCACCCGGCCCTCAATACGTCAACAGCACGATGTTTCATGGGCAACTGCATAACCTGGGCGAAGTCATGGAGTACTCCATAACCGCCACGGTGAACCAGGCGCAATGCTCGCTGAAATCCAACTCAGTAAGCCCCGGCCTGGTGAGCCTGGGCAATTACACCCCTGCGGATTTTGCAGGGGCTAACCCCACGACCCCGCCCGTTCCCTTCCAGATAACACTCAGCGACTGTGAAGACGCCAGCACTCCCTCTCCCGCCCCCGCGAATGTGTACATCGAACTGGATGGCGCCAATGGCTCGGTGCCAACCGTTCCAGCCGAGGGACGCTTTAGCCTGGGTGGCGCTTCCGATGCCGCCGGGGTTGAAATTCAGCTGCTGCGTAGCGATGGCTCGCCCATGCCGCTGCAATCAGAGGAATTGGTCAAGCCAATAAGCATCGGCACTACCCATCTGGACTTCCAGGCGCGCTACTACAAGAGCGCACCCGTGATAACCCCGGGCTTGGCCGAGGGGGGGCTGACCTTTACCGTAAGTTACAAATAACATGCAAAAAGCAACGCACTGGCGGCGATTGGCGGTTGGGCCAATGGCAACCACCAAAGCCGTGTGATGGTGCTGTTGGCACCCATGCGCTGGCAAGCTAAGCCCACGGCGAGCGCCTGAAGTTGCTCGCTGTCCAGTTCCACTTGAGGACCATGACCAGTGCCCGCCCAGTGGAACTTGCCCTGATTGAATCGGCGTGCCGCCAGCCACACGCCAACGCCATCATCCACCAGCACCTTCATCCGGTTGGCGCGGCGATTGGCGAAGAGATAAGCACAGTGCGGCTTCGCCGCACCGAAGACCGCGACGACATGGGCAGAGGCCGGCTCGGTAGCGGCACCCATGCCCATGGGCTCGGTTATGCGTGCGCTCGATGCCGACGTGCTGCCCAGTCAGGGCCACAAAGTCTTAATTCGAAGCGTGAAGGAACTGCTCAGACAAGTGGATATGCAGGTGCTGGATCACATCATCGTAGGCAGTAGTGAGGCTTACACGGGGCACCGGCCAGGCCACTGGGCCGAAACAATCCGGCTGGAGAATTCAGGCAAACTGCGCTGAAACGAAAAAAGACGCCGAAGCGTCTATTTTCAAGGACTTACAGATTTCAATGGAACTCTGTAAACCGATATTTGGAGCGGGAAACGAGACTCGAACTCGCGACCCCGACCTTGGCAAGGTCGTGCTCTACCAACTGAGCTATTCCCGCATTTTGAAGCTGTTACCGCTATCGGCGTGAAGCGCCACTAAGACCTTCACCACCACTGCACCGCATAGACGCCACAGCCTTTAAACTGGAGCGGGAAACGAGACTCGAACTCGCGACCCCGACCTTGGCAAGGTCGTGCTCTACCAACTGAGCTATTCCCGCAAATGGCGTCCCCTAGGGGACTCGAACCCCTGTTACCGCCGTGAAAGGGCGGTGTCCTAGGCCACTAGACGAAGGGGACACACAACACTTTTCAGTGCACCAGGTTTGAACCTCACGATTCAGCCTGGGTTTTCTTTTCCTGCCCCGCCTTTAAGCAGTGCCGGAGAAACTGGAGCGGGAAACGAGACTCGAACTCGCGACCCCGACCTTGGCAAGGTCGTGCTCTACCAACTGAGCTATTCCCGCATTGGCGTCCCCTAGGGGACTCGAACCCCTGTTACCGCCGTGAAAGGGCGGTGTCCTAGGCCACTAGACGAAGGGGACACGCTACAAGCATTGCTGCTTGCTTTCACTCCCTGCCGCGTTTCGCTGTGAGCTTTACGCTGCAAGTGGCGCGCATTCTATGGATGCCTTGAAAGGTCGTCAACCCTTTTCTATAAATTTATTTAAATCAATGACTTCGCTCTCTATATAGGCTGCTTGTGCAGGGTGCCCGAGGATTGGCGTTGATTTTCTGGCGGGCTGAACGCAAAGTGCCATCACTGGAGAAATCCGGCGACGAGCCGACACAGAGTCACGTGGCGCCCTGGCTGGCCTGTTCGCTACACTCTCAATGTAAAACTTCCTGATGAGGCGTTAACGGTGACACCACTTCTGATCACACTGCTCATCGTTGCGGGTATCGCGTTGCTGATCGTGATCGGCTACCTCAACAACGTGGTCGAGAACAGCAAACTGGAGCGCGCGCGGCTGAAGATCGAACTCGCCGACCGCGTACGCCGCTGTGGCGAAATCACCGAGACCTTCCCCGGCCAGTTCATGACCCCGGCGCTCAAACTGTTGCTCACGCGCCTGGAGCTCAATCTCACGCAGCGGCAATTGGCGCTGGACAAGAATAATGCCGAACTCAAGGCACGCGTTGCCGAACTGGACGGCCTGGTTGCCCAAGGCGAGCGAATCCCGGTGAACAACCCGCCCAGCCCGATCCATACAGAGGCCAAGGCCAAGGATGTGCGCTTCTTGCTCGAGGCTTTGCACACACAGATCGTCAAGGCTACTCAGGAAAATGTCCTGCAAACCACCGAGGGCAAGCACTGGGTAAAGGAAATTCGCCACCTGCTGGTACTGCTGCACATCGAGTTCTTCAACAACCTGGGCCAGCAAGCGCTGCAACAGGAACAACCGGGCCAGGCTCGCCTGGCGTTCGAGCGCGGCGTGCAGTACCTGCGCAAGCAGCCTGAACCGAAGGTGTATGAAGAGCAGCTGACCTACCTGGAGAAACTGCTGGCCCGGGCCAATGCCCAGGTGCTGGACCAGATGGAACCGGCGGAGAATGACGAAAACGCACTGACCCAGGGGCTCAAGACCGACCAGGAAGAAACCTGGAAAAAGCGGGTCATCTACGATTGATGTGAAAAACGAGCCCATCGCCGGCATGTCGGCGATGGGCTGCGCAGCAGCCCTGATAACGCTAATCAGCAGTCGGTCAACGCCAGAAAGACTGCCGCCAACCGCTCCAGCCCGCGCTGGTCCGCCTCACTGAAACGCGCCAGCTTCGGGCTGTCCAGGTCGAGCACACCAATCAGCCTGCCCTCCTTCACCAGCGGGATCACCAATTCGCTGTTGGATGCGCTGTCGCAGGCAATATGCCCCGGGAAGGCGTGCACGTCTTCCACCCGCTGGGTCTGCCGGGTGGCCGCTGCTGCACCGCACACGCCGCGGCTGAACGGAATGCGCACACAGGCCACTTGCCCCTGGAACGGGCCCAGTACCAGCTCTTCATTACGGTTGAGGTAAAACCCGGCCCAGTTCAGGTCATCCATCTGGTGGTACAAGAACGCCGAAAACTGCGCGGCATTGGCGATGAAGTCACGCTCGTCAGCGAACAGTGCCTGCACTTGCGCAGCCAGCAGGTCGTAGCCGTCGAGGCCGGCGCCACTGGCATTGAGGTCGATCATTTATTTCTGCTCCAACAATTGCAGCCCCACCCAATAACGGGCGAACTGGTAGGCACAACGGCCATTACGGTTGCCGCGGCCGGTGGCCCAGCGCACGGCGAGTATGTCGAGCGCTTCGTCACGCTGCCAGGCCAAACCGGCAGAGGCCGCCAGCTGGCCTATCCAGTGCTCGACCACATCGAGGAAATGCTCCTGGGTGAACGGGTAGAACGACAGCCACAGGCCAAAACGGTCGGACAAGGCGATCTTGTCTTCCACCGCCTCGCTGGGGTGCAGTTCGCCGTCGACGCGCTTCCAGTTTTCGTTGTCGCTCTCTTTCTCCGGCACCAGGTGACGACGGTTGGAAGTGGCGTACAACAGCACGTTGTCCGGCGCCTGCTCCAGCGAGCCGTCGAGCACGCTCTTGAGCACCCGGTAGTCGCCCTCCCCGGCTTCGAACGACAGGTCGTCGCAGAACAGGACGAAACGTTGCGGCAGTTTCTGCAGTTGCTCGACCACACGCGGCAAATCAGCCAGGTGGTCACGCTCGATCTCGATCAGGCGCAGGCCGGCAGCGGCGTGCTCGGCCAGCAGCGCGCGTACCAGCGACGATTTGCCGGTGCCACGCGAGCCCCACAGCAGCGCGTGGTTGGCAGGCAGACCGTTGATGAACTGATGGGTATTGCGGCCCAGTTGGTCGCGTTGCTTGTCCACGCCGATCAGGTCGGTCAGGCGGATGTCCAGGCTGACGTGCAACGGCATCAAGTAGCCGGTACGGCCATCGCGCTGCCAGCGCGCAGCCAACGTGGTGTTCCAGTCGATGTCCGGACGCGGTGCCGGCAGCAGCGGCTCAAGGCGCGCCAGCACGGACTCTGCGCGTTCCAGAAAAGCATTCAAGCGGGCGTCCATGACGACTCCTAGCAAGACAGGTGAAGTTTGAAGCTGAATGTGCGACAGGCCCACCAGCAGCCGTGGCTGATCGGCTATGCTTGCGCAGCGCAAGGGACGTGAAACCGGCTCGGGACTCATGGATATCAAGTTCACCAATCGCCTGTCATACAAGCAAGCCCGGTTGACAGTCCTGGTGGGCTTCATCCTGGGAACATTGCTCAGTCTCATCCAGATCGGCATCGATTATGCCAGCGAAGACGCATCCATCAACCGAGAAGTGGAAGCGTTGCTGCAAATCAGCCACAACCCGGCCTCGCGCATCGCCTACAACATCGACTCGGAGCTGGCGCTCGAGCTGACCCGGGGCCTGCTGCAGTCACCGGCCGTGTTCCGCGCGCGCCTGATCGACAACAACGAAACCGTATTGGCTGATGTCGAACGCATCCGGCTGCAGGACAGCTACCGGCCGGTGAGCGATTTTCTGTTCGGTGAACAGCGCCAGTTCCAAGAGCGCCTGTTCCTCACCCATATGCCCGAAGAGTATCTCGGCACGTTGTACCTGGACGTCGACACCTTCGCCTTCGGCAGCCGTTTCTTGGACCGCGCCGGGGTCACCCTGCTCAATGGCTTCGCCCGCAGCCTGGTCCTCACCGGCATTCTCCTGGCCCTGTTCTACATGATGCTGACCAAACCGCTGGTCAAGGTGATCGGTGCACTCAGCGGCCGCGACCCCCGCCACCCCGGGCAAACCCGCCTCGATTGCCCTCCCGGCCATGAACGCGATGAGATCGGCGTGCTGGTGAAGGTCGCCAACCAGCAACTGGTCAGCATGGCCACCGAGATCCAGCAACGGCGCACTGCCGAAAACCGACTGACCCAGTACCTCAATGAGCTGGAAGACATCGTTTCGGCCCGCACCGAAGAGCTCAAGGCCAGCAACAGCCGCCTGAGCCAGTCCAACCAGGAGCTGGAGCATGCCCGCCAGCGCGCGCTGGACATGGCCCAGGCCCGTGCAGCGTTCCTGGCCAACATGAGCCACGAAATTCGCACCCCGCTCAATGGCATGCTCGGCATGATCGCCCTGGCCCTGGACAGCCCGCTGGAAAGTGAGCAGCGCCAGCAGCTGTCGATCGCCCACGACTCGGGCAAGGTGCTGGTGGAACTGCTCAACGATATCCTCGACCTGTCCAAGTTCGATGCAGGGCAGCTGGAACTCGAACGCATCCCCTTCGACCTGGGCGCGATGGTGGAGGACACGGCCAACCTTTTATCGCAGAACGTCGCGCAAAACGTCGAGCTGACCTGCCTGATCGCCAGTGACTTTCCAAGTTCGGTACTCGGCGATCCGACCCGGGTACGCCAGGTAGTGAGCAATTTGCTGTCCAATGCCCTGAAGTTCACACGCTTCGGCCGCGTCGACGTGTGCCTGAGCACCCTCGTCGGCGGCATACGCCTGGAGGTACGCGACACCGGCATCGGCATTCCCGAAGATGCGCAGGCACGCATCTTCCAGCCGTTCACCCAGGCCGGTGCCGGCATTACTCGGCAATATGGCGGCACGGGCCTGGGCCTGGCACTGACCCGCAACCTGTGCAAAGCCATGCACGGCCACCTGCACATACGCTCCGAGCCAGGCGTGGGCAGCTGCTTCAGCGCCGAATTACCCCTGCCCACCCACACCGAGGCCATTGCCCCTGCGCCGCTGCAGGGCCACGTCGTGGCGCTGAGCGATGCCGGCAGTGGCCTTGCCGAATTGCTGGAGGACGTGTTGCCACGCTGGGGCCTGAGCTACGCAAGGCATGACAGTGCCGAGGAACTGGCGGGCGGTGCCATCGACCTGTTGATCACTGACGATTTGGACCACTTGTTCCAGCTACGCCCTGCGCTGAAAGCGCCGATCCTGCTGGTGACGGCCTACGGCAACTTCCTGTCGCCAGAACAGTCGGCGCAACTGGCCCCGCTGCACCAACTGGCCCGCCCCCTGGCACGCAATGCCTTGTATCAGACCCTGCGCCGCACCCTGCAGGGCCAGGCTCCGGAACACCCGCTGGCCATCCCCGCACTCACCGCTACCGACGGCCGGGCGCGCATTCTGCTGGTGGAGGACAACCCGGTGAACCAGCTGGTGGCCAAGGGCATGCTGGCCAAGCTCGGCTGCCGGATACAGGTGGCCACCCAGGGCGTCGAGGCGCTGGAGTGGCTCGAGCAGGAAGACTTCGACCTGGTGTTGATGGACTGCAACATGCCGGTGATGGACGGCTATGAGGCCAGCCGACGCATCCGCCAGAGTGGCCGCTGGCCTGAGCTGCCGATCGTCGCCCTGACTGCCAACGCCATGCCCGAGGAGCGCGAACGCTGCCGGGCGGCGGGCATGAACGACTACCTGGCAAAGCCGTTCCGGCGTGAAGAGCTACTGGCGCTGATCGACCATTGGGTGCCCCTTAGCGGCTGAGCACGCGTTCGATATCAGCCTCCAGTGCCTGCGGCTTGGTGGTGGGCGCATAACGCGTGACCTTGCCGCTGGCCGGCTCCAGCAGAAACTTGGTGAAGTTCCACTTGATCTTCTGCGACCCGAGCAGGCCGGGCGCACGCTGCTTGAGCTCGACGAACAGCGGGTGGGCCCCAGGGCCGTTGACCTCCACCTTGCGAAACAGCGGGAAGCTCACGCCGAAATTACGCTCGCAGAACTGCGCGATTTCCCGCGCTTCCCCCGGCTCCTGCTTGCCGAACTGGTTACACGGGAACCCCAGTACTACCAGGCCTCGCTCGCGGTAATGTTGCCAAAGTTGCTCCAGCCCCTTGTACTGCGGGGTGAAACCGCACTGGCTGGCGGTATTGACCACCAGCACCGCCTTGCCGGCAAAGTCGCCCAGCAGCTTGCGTTCACCGGCCAGGGTCACACAGGGGATGTCCAGTATCGATTCAGCCATGGTCAGGCTCCGTCACGCGGTTTGAAGTCCAGGCACACCGAGTTGATGCAGTAACGCAGGCCGGTCGGTGGCGGCCCGTCGGGGAATACATGGCCCAGGTGAGCATCACATTGCGCGCAGGTCACCTCGGTGCGGATCATGCCGTGGGAGGTGTCGCGCGTCTCGATCATCGCGCTGTCTTCGATCGGCGCGTAAAAACTCGGCCAGCCACAGCCAGAGTCGAATTTGGTGGTCGAATCGAACAGCGCCAGGCCGCAGCAGATGCACTGGTAGGTACCCGCACGCTTTTCGCTGTTGTACTTGCCAGAGAACGGCCGTTCGGTGCCCTTCAGGCGGCACACCTGGTACTGCTCCGGGTCAAGCATCGCACGCCATTGTTCCAGGGTTTTGTCGATCTTTTGCATGTGTGGACCTCGGCAGGCTGAATTTCACCTCGCGCCGTCTTTTCCGTAGCGCGGGTGGCACGTATATTAGTTGGCTTCGTGTGCAAGGCCTCAAGTCTGGCACCCGCGCCCCGCCCTTTCAAACCTTTCGACGGCGGCGCACCGCGTATTCTCAATCGGGATCACATCATGCAGTTCAGCAAATCGAACAAGCTCGCCAATGTCTGCTACGACATTCGCGGCCCGGTGCTCAAGCACGCCAAACGTCTGGAAGAGGAAGGCCATCGCATCCTCAAGCTGAACATCGGCAACCCGGCGCCGTTTGGCTTCGAGGCGCCGGACGAAATTCTCCAGGATGTGATCCGCAACCTGCCCACTGCCCAGGGCTACAGCGACTCCAAAGGCCTGTTCAGCGCGCGCAAGGCGGTGATGCAGTACTGCCAGCAGAAGGAAATCGAAGGCGTCACCATCGAGGACATCTACCTGGGCAATGGTGTGTCCGAGCTGATCGTGATGTCGATGCAGGCGCTGCTCAACAACGGCGACGAAGTGCTGATCCCGGCGCCCGACTACCCGCTGTGGACTGCTGCAGTGAGCCTGGCTGGCGGCAAGCCGGTGCATTACCTGTGCGATGAGCAGGCCGACTGGTTCCCTGACCTTGAAGACATCAAGGCCAAGATCACCCCGAACACCAAGGCCCTAGTCATCATCAACCCGAACAACCCGACCGGCGCCGTCTATTCCAAAGAGTTGCTGCTGGGCATGCTGGAGCTCGCCCGCCAGCACAACCTGGTGGTGTTCTCTGACGAGATCTACGACAAGATCCTCTATGACGAAGCCGTGCACATCAGCACCGCGTCACTGGCCCCGGACCTGCTGTGCCTGACCTTCAACGGCCTGTCCAAGTCGTACCGGGTGGCGGGCTTCCGCTCCGGCTGGCTGATCATCTCCGGGCCCAAGCACCACGCCCAGAGCTACATCGAAGGCATCGACATGCTGGCCAATATGCGCCTGTGCGCCAACGTGCCGGCTCAGCACGCCATCCAGACTGCGCTGGGCGGTTACCAGAGCATCAATGACCTGGTGCTGCCGCCGGGCCGGCTGCTGGAGCAGCGCAACCGCACCTATGAATTGCTCAATGAGATCCCCGGGGTCAGCTGCGTCAAGCCGATGGGTGCGCTGTATGCCTTCCCGCGGATCGATCCGAAGGTTTGCCCGATCTTGAATGACGAGAAGTTCGCGCTGGACCTGCTGCTGTCGGAAAAGCTGCTGATCGTGCAGGGTACGGCGTTCAACTGGCCGTGGCCGGACCACTTCCGCGTGGTGACATTGCCGCGTGTGGATGATCTGGAAGCGGCGATTGGCCGGATTGGCAACTTCCTGCGCACTTATTCGCAGTAAGTACCGGCCTCATCGCCGGCAAGCCGGCGCCCACAAGTACAGCGCACGCCTTAAGCACTGCGGGGTATCTATGGCAGCCAGCTTGCTGGCCCTCACAGGCACAGCGCAAGCCTCCAGCATTGCGGGGTACTTGTGGGAGATTCTATGGTTATCAGCAAGCCATTTTCCCGCCTTTGGTGACGTATTCGTCCTGATTTCTCATCAGGGCGAATGCCACACGTGCGAGCTTCCTGGCCAGAATTACCAACGCCTGGGTCGTTGCCTTACCGCTGTTTCTGTACTGCTCATATACCCCTTTCCAAGCGGCCGACCTGCTGGCCGCCATTGCTGCGTTATGTAGCAAACGACGGATTTCCGAGCAGCCGCGCTTGGTGAGCCGACGACGTCCATTCTTCTCTCCAGAATCATTAACCCGTAAGTCCATTCCCAGGAATGCGATGTACGAATCACTGTTCTTGAACTCGCCCCTTACAAAAGCCATTACCAAGGCTGTAGCGGTAAGAAACCCAATTCCCTCTACCGCCTGACAGCGGGCAACTTGCTCGTGCAGCCCAGCCTCTCGTAGCACTTCCTTAATCTTTTTTTGTATCAGCTGATCCAGCCGATCTATCGATGTTACGAAGGTTTTGAAGGCGGCCTTCAGCAGGCTTTCGTTTGTCCAGCTCTGAGCTAATGCAGTGCGAGCAGTCACCAAGACAGCTCTGCGTCGAAGGAGGCTCTGAAGCTTGCCGTAGACAGCAGG